>NZ_JAGTPM010000005.1:0-466284 GCF_021147865.1 Pseudomonas sp. CDFA 610 | reverse complement strand
GCAGACTACGAAGCGCTGCTGCCATGGAACTGCTCGCCAAAAATGCCACAGTAAACCGTTAACCCATCGTTTGGCAGGTGGGGTTTATGGATCGCATACCATTGAAGAGCAATACATGCTCGGCGCGCTAGAGCTTCGTGAGCGACGCGCTGATGGGACCTACGCCGATGCCTCACACAATCCCTGGATACGGCCCATCGTCCAACTGGCGATTGAGACAGCGATGCGCCGTGGCAAGATTTTCGAGCTGCGCTGGAAGCATGTGAACCTGGATCGTAGGACTGCGCACCTGCCTGCGACGAAGAACGGACTGCCGAGAACCGTCACGCTTTCGCCGAAGGCTATTCAGTTGCTCAAGGATTTGCCGCGCTCACTGTGCGGGCGAGTCTTCCCCACCACGGCTGATGCTCTCAAGAAGGCGTTTGTGAAAGGTCTGGAGCGTGCAAGGCTGAAATACTTGGGAGATTGCGACGTAGCGCAAGTCACACCTCGGGAAGACATCCTGATCAATCTGCGCTTTCACGACCTGCGGCATGAGGCGACCTGTCGGCTCGCGACCAAGCTGCCGAATCTGATCGAGCTCGCGAGCGTGACTGGGCATCGGGAGATGAACATGCTGAAGCGGTACTACAACATTACTGCGGAGGAGCTGGCATGACTGCCAGTCTTAGACAAGAAAGGGAGCGTGCTGATTAACACGCTGCCTATCCTACCAATGCTATGTATGTATCTGAGTCGGCGTATCGATGTTGTGACGTTCTTATCAAACTCACGACACAACAAGAACATTAAGAAACCTACACGGCCTCTATCCTTTGTGATGGTATAGCATTCAGTATCCAGCATTCTTGGTGGACATATAACAACGAAGCTTTCATCGAATAATTCGTATAAGCCGCCTGAAAAGCCAATTCAGTCGCCGGATTTTGATCCAATTCATAGGCATTTTTGGCGGAAACAAATTTTGCCTGAAGATCTGACGAATGTACCAGAGCACTCGTTTTCATTTCTTTATTAGCACCATTGGAACAAACGCCAGCGTACTTATAAGAATCCATAATAGTAAACCTCCCATCTCCGTCTATATCAACAGGGGAAGACAACCATTTGAAAGAAAACAATAGGAAAATATTGGCAAGCCAAGAGACTGGCCCATTCAAAAAATCTTCAGTGGTGTGAAGACTGAGACTTTCATGAAGATTCGTAGCCCCAAGAAAAATTATCTCAGGATCCGCTTCCCCATCATCTTTTTTCTTACTACCGGCACCTATGTAATTGAATATACCGGCATAACACTGCCCAAGATATACTACGGCATGCTTTAATCCAGGTGACGACTTTAAGCAATTCAAAAGGACATGAGGAGTTACCGGTGTAGCAGCATCAATACCTCGAGGTCCGCCGTGCCCGGTCACAAACATCACGACATTCTCATGCGTGTTGTTTTTTTGATCTGCAAAGAAATCTTTAGACTCTCTCAAATCAAACTTGGAAGCAGTACCGCTTCTAAGAAAATTCTCAATTGAAGCCCGATCGGAACCATCAATATAAATTGCAATATCTCTAATGCTAACTCCAGCTTTTTCCAAGCAGAGTATCCCATAAGCAACATCTGTAACATGGCGACTTTCAGGCTCCGTTTGTGCAGCCAAAAATAGAACCCATTTAGTGCTCCCGCCGATCAAGCTCACTGTAAATATCCTTATACTACAATCTAAAACCTAACACAAACGGGTATTACTAAGCGAAGCCGGTCTATGAATGTCAGAAAAATAATAGATCTCATCTATTTCAATTTTATCTGATGAGCCCTCTATCTGATGAAGCAACTTCCCACGCTCATCAAGCTCATACACCTTAGAGTCGGTCTTCAGGTAAAAAGACGACGGACTCGCAGTTGACCCATCAGATTTGAATAGCAGCCACTCCCCCAAATTTACACACTCTTTGACTGAGTCATCAATTTCTGGAAGATCACTAGACAAGATATCGTGAAGTTTCATTTTAAGCCTCGATTGATCCTAGAAAGCCCTTTCTCGGAAGCGCTTCGATAATAACACCGCATGCTAGTACAACCTTGCATTTTTTGCACCCGACTCTCGTGATCTTCACATTAGCCCAGCTCTGTAGACGTTGATGGACTGTGAATCGCTGGCCCTTGACTGAAAACTCTCGCACGGAAGCGTTTATGAGCACATAAGCCCTGCCCAATCGTACAGCTATAGCCTTCCAGCCAATACCATCAGGCTAGCGGCAGAAGACTCAAAACCTTTAACAGAAATGCGCAGCGAAACTGCTGTATAACCCAGCTACAGGCCATAACCCCATCTTTTTCACAAGCACAGGGCATTTTCAGACAAGCGGTAGCTCATCACATGATCCATTAGGGCGCGTGAAGGTATACATCCTCACAATCGCGAGTAACTACGTGGCCGTACACTGCTCAAAATTAAGCTAAATTTCGATATATCGCATATGCAATCGAGATATGAAACGCCCGACCGATTACGGTGAACTATTTTTTGCTCCTTCCGATCCAAGAACAGATACTTTGAGCCCGACCATCTATTTTATAACTAGGTATTGGTCCATGCCTACAGAGTATTTGTATGGCAACCCTCCCATAGCGATAATATCTTCGGGGGAAGGGTTGACACCATTGAGCGCGAGGAAATGAATTAGGTAAGTACCCGGATTTCCTACGTTATGCACATACGTAATCTCGTAGCTCTCACCTGCCCCAACGTTCACGAATCTTAGCGGAACTCGGTTATAGGTCCCAGCATACCGCCCCGACTGGAGATTGATAGGGGTTCCGTAAATCGGCTTTCCCTCATCGAAGAGTACCGGAACCAGTGTCAGTGCATCATCGTCCAGAGAAACCTTGCTTTCTTTATTACCAAGATTGGAAAGGATCACTTTAATTTGAAGCAGGTTCTGGCCATCCGCTAGGGGTTGAACTGTGGATTCGACTTTCGCTTGAATATGCGGTTTCTGAGTAGTCTTCTGCTGCAAATCCATGAGTGTGTACTCTGTAATTTCCTTTTCTTTTTTCACGTATACAGTTGAATAATAACCCCAAACCGCAACGACGATCGCCGCTATGATTGTTGTGATTTGGGCTAGGATTTGAATTCCAATATGGGTTTTTTCAATCTTACTGAGTGAGTTTTCCGGCATTTTTGGCGCTCTGCTTAAGTTGGTAAAACAGGATTATGCATAGAGAAAGGCAACATACTCTGAATCGCCACGATTTTCATAGATGCTTTCGAGCCTCAGGGATACCAGCCCAGTCCCAGTGAGACTGTCCGCTATTGGCCAACAGCCTCTGATCGCGATGGGCTGCAATTGCATTGCACTTGCCCACCCATTGGCATTCGACGTGAAAGTTTGTTTGTATAGGGCTTGGTCAGTGCACCTAGTGCGACCTGACAAGCAACTGTCGGCCAAAGCTGACAGTTGCTGCTGGAAAAACTGTACCCTTTGTCTTTATACCTTTGAACGCTAAGAAAACTGTGACGCCCAAGCAGAGAGGTTTTGAGAGAAAAGAGGCGTTGGTGTATGCAAAGGAGTGGTTCAGGACTTGCGAATTTCAAATCCCACCATTTTTTTTGGGAGGTCGTATAGCCTTTCAAAGCGTAGCGTGCCACCGGGAGCGGGTGGCCATGCCTGCTTGAGATTCTCTGAGACCCGGACTGTGTTTGTTCCAGAGCTCAACTTGGAAGCTTCCCAAACGCATTGCCCGATGGCCTTGGGCTGCATAAACGCCGAGGTGCCGACAAGCGTCACGATGGCTTTGCTGAGAGACAGGCCTGCACCAATTGAAAGATTCGGTAGCTCAAACCTCTCAGCTAGAAGCTCATTGACGATTTGCCTGGTCTGCGTAACGCAGTTGTCAGCTACCTGATAAGCGGTTCGAACAGATTTGACGCGATCGTTAGCGTCGACCTTGAATAGGATGAGCGCCCCGTCACCAAGGTATTCCGTGACGTGGCCATCCTCAAACAAGGCTGTTGTGGCTAATGCCGGCAGTAAGGCTGACGTCTCGTAGAACACCCTTTGGAAACCGCTATCGATCGCCGGAAATTTCTGAAGATTTTGCAGGCGATCGGAAGAGTTGCGCATGTCAACGACGAGAGCGACGAACTCTGTCACCTCTGGCTTTCCCGGTTGTACATGCGGATGCCCAGGAATGTTGCTTTCATTTCCCGCCCTGGATTCAATGGAGGCATTTATGCTGTCCATGATCATCCCGACCTTTTCCCACGTCCGCACAGCGCCTTCCAGGCCGTCGACTGCTGCTTTGCGGACGGCTGCAAGTTGATGGTTGTTCATTTAACTAGCTTCCTGAAATGACGTTTAACCCTGTCCCAGACCTGCTTCTCAACGGTCTCTGTCATTTCTTGAGGGTAATAGATGATGCTCAAGCCTATGAGGTCGCTGGGGAGCTTCACCTCTTTACCGCTAGGCGCCATCAACACTGTGCGCTTGCGGCCAAATCTACCCACGAAAAGACCGAGCTCGAACAAGACGTTGTCACGAGGCATGGATTTCTCTGTGCCCCGAGACTTAACGATATCGTCGTCGTTGGCGACAACTACTGCGAAGTCCGAGTTGATCAGCTCCGCTTCAAGGTCATCCATTGGGTAGCTAGATAGCTGGAATATCTGAGGCATGCTCCATGGGGCGTATTCAAGGTCGGAGTCATGTGCGAAATGCTGGATTCCGCTGTCGACGACTGAGAGGGCTTCGGCAGAAGAGATCGCAAAAATGCGATGCTTCTCACGCGGCCGGGCGACGTTGGCATTGCGTACGGCGATCCGTTTTGCGAGATCCCTTGCAAAGGCCAGCGTTGCTTCGGGAAATTGCAGGAGAAAACCTTTGAAATGCTCTTTTGAAAGCTGAACTGCCACCACTTCTTCGCGAGCGATCACGGTACTCGTACGCGTCGTGACGTGGACGGCAGCAATCTCACCGACGTGATTGCCCGCTTCGAAATTCTCAACCAGCACACGTTTGCCGATACTGATCACCACAGAACCCGTTAACAGAAAGAAAACGTCCGTGGCTGACTCGCCAAACGTAATGAGCGCCTCGCCAGCTTTGAAATCTTTCAGCGCCCCGTGCTCTGCCAAATAATCCGCACGTTGCCTGTCTTGTTTGACCAGCGGTTGCACCATCAGCTGTTCGACCAACTCGTCACGGTCTTTCCTTAATCGCTCCAGCATCACTGCATCCTTGTTATGGGTGGTGGCTAAATGATGTCTTAGCCGGTGTGCCAGTGCAATAGAAGGTTGAGATGGGAGGTGGAGCGTGGAGGTAGCACGATCAGGTCGAGAAAATTTTTCGAGGTGCCGTTCAATAGAAAAGGGGGCAGATTTATTTAATGCACTCGCAACGTCCGCTTCTGGCCGTTTGTGTTGAAAAAGTCGCTCCGCTCAAACTGCTCGGATATTGACCGGGAAAAATGCAACGTTAGTACGTTAGTACGTTAGTACGTTAGTACGTTAGTACGTTAGTACGTTAGTACGTGAAATCCTAGTGCAGAAGCCTCAGCCAAAAGTAAGGATTTCAATCTCAGACGCGTACTTTTCTGCCGTGACAACCAAGGTCGACTTTGTCAACAGAATCGGCCGATTGCGGCCGTTTACGTGGGCCGCATGGATGATTGCATCACTCAGGCCGATCCTTGGGACAGATGCTTAATTACGATAGGAATAGATGATAGATTCAATATCGTGATTACTGTAGTCGGCCACGCGGCAGGTATAGCGTGCGAATGCCACACTTTTGCCACACTTGCCCCACTAACCGGTGCGAAACTCGCTAACTCCAGCTGACACGCCCGTTGATTTTCCGGCTAATCCCCGCGAACGTATTAATTCTAAACGTCGACTTTTAGGACTCCGAAGGCCGGGGCCGTGGGTTCGAATCCCGCCTGGTGCGCCATCTTCTATGCCTTGTATTACAAGGGCATAGCGCTCCTGATAGAAACCTGTCCTAGTACTGAAAGTCGTTTTGGCCAAAAATTTGCTACACTTAAGACGCAAAACAGGGCGCGCAAAATAACGCTCTGGAACCTGATCAACAAACTGTATGGCATCGAGTGCGACAGTCACCTTGAGTTCGGTGAGGATCATGGATTACGTTACACCACGTCAACGTTCACCTAAAAAAAGCTTTTCGCGTTCAGAGTGCAATTCGATTGCCGGCGTAAAATAATCGCGCATCGCAAAATTTAATAAATTTAAATCTGTCTTGACTAACAAGCAAAACTGCTAAGGCTGGTGCTTTTCCACCAGCCCTAACATGATTAAAGCGCACGCTAAATCAAAGATCCAAGTGACTAAAACAAAGATCCTACAGCCTGACGTTCAAATGCTCTTTCATGAGACAGCCATTTGCCTTTCAAGGCGCTGTAAACTTTGCACCAAAGGTTTGGGCAATTAACCGCTTTAGATTAATTACCACAATAGTTTGACTGTAGGTTCCGCCATCCAAATTCTCTATACCGGAAATCTCCCATTCAAAATCGTTACCCGCGACTTTATTTATCACGCCGAAGCATGTAAACGAATCCGAAACCTTTTCTCCATCTTTAACATCAACGTCCCAAGCCACAATAAAATCTACAACTGCTAAAGCATGATTAAAAGGCCCTAGATTATTAAACTCATACTTATACTCAATCGAGCAAACATTTTTTTCGGATAACGGAGCAGACGTACCTTCTGTGCGCATGCCTAAGCTATCAATGCCCTGCGTTGAGAAAGTCAAAACTCTACGCCAATATTTTTCCATGCCGGTCTTTTTTGGTAAAAAGGATGATAGCTGCGAATACAGAACGCCTACCAAATATTCTTCTCCGGGCCGCGGCGATAAAAACAAATGTTCATTACCTTGAGTATCAGTTAAACGGAACCGCTCCCGAGTCTTAACTTCCTGTTTAGCTTTTTCAAGATATTCAATTTGTTCATTTAGAAGAATCTCAGAACTTTCTCGACGCAGTCTATTTAAAAGCTCAGAAAAAGTCTTATCCGAACTCTTTTGCGCATCAAGAAACTTTCTTACCTCTTGCAGAAAATCCGAATCATTCAGAGTATCATAAGCTTTTTTGCTTAAAGCATTTCGGTTGGTTACTAAATCAAAATCCCCATCAACAATAATAGTATAATGACTAGCGCTATCCCCCTCTGACAAAACTTTGTACTCATCGATCAGGGAAAGCAACTCAGGATACTTGCATATCTTTATACCCTTAACGGAAACGAAAAGCCCTCTTTGATCGCTTAGCTTTATTCCAGAATTAGTACGTCCTTTACGCGCTAGCGTGGTATATTCATCGTGAGCACGCCTATTTCCATCAATAGCTAAAATTATTGAAAACTTGCTAGAGCCGACGCTGAATTTTTTTGCAGCACGACTGTAAAATCGTCCATCTCTCAATCGTGCAATCTGAGCAGGACTTTTTAAGCTCAGATCTGGATTGCCTCTATCTAAATACGGATACCCAAAAGGGACGTGGAATTCAGAGCCTGCAGAATAAACAACCAGCTCTGCCGGCTTTAAACCTGCGGAAACTTGAGCTCTATGACTAGCAGTAAACCCTTGCTTATCCGTAATATATCGCGCATCCCCATGCTTAGTGTAATATCTAATATAATTAATAACATACGACAACGCAGGATCATCACCAACTGAAAAATATTTGTTGTAGCCCTCGGTTTCCAACCCATCAATCATAATCAGGGTGGCTGATTTTGAAGTCGGATTGTTAACGCGTGACTTTAAATATTCTACAGAGTTAGCAGTATCAGCAGATGCTCCTGAAAAAAAACTGATGAACACGTCTTTTATTGAATCAGTTTTCTCGGGTGTAATATCAAATGAAGTATCTAGATTACTCCTTGGATTTTCGACTACCTTATAGTGCCAAACACCTTTCTTCCAATCTCCTGTTGAGGCTACTAAAATACGACTGCTAGCGAAACACAATTTAGAACCCTGACATTTATAACCAATAGCATCTCCTTGCTTTTTTGTAGACTTTCCTATTGAAAAAAAAGCTTCCCAAGGAGTAATACCATGCACTTCAGACTCAATATCAAGTCCCGAACCATCATCAAAGAATATTAACCCAGCGCGATCCTTTACCGGGATATATAATATATTTTTTGCTTGCGCATCATAAGAGTTTGAAATCAACTCCCTTAGAACCTCACAAGGATCATTCCTATTAACCGACAGCTCACCGAGCACATGCCTAAACTCTATCTGTGGGCGCATCCTACATCCTTTTAATTAAATTATTAGACTGACGAAACCGATTTACGGTGATAAATTGAAATCTCAAAATATATAATTATAGATTATTACAGCCACGTCAAGCCAAACAATACTTTTCCCTCAGATACTCGATAGGCTCTTCATACTAGATTAAAAATCTGATACACCCTACGGGTCGAAATGAGTTCATAACCTGAAAATATTTAAAACTGTTTATCTTGAGATCGATTACCAAATGGAATCGTGTTTTAATGAAAGCAGCAACCGTGATTCAACGACTCAAAGCTTGGCATACACAGCTTCAAAATCACGGAGCGCTTGATTTACTTTGTATCGAAGCATCAGCGAAGCGGAAAGCTTTACCATTGCCTCGAACAAGACATGCCCTGATTGAATTTCACACTGACCGACGCAACGCCCGGCATACTCCCCAGACTCATAAGCGTAGACAGTGTAAAAAGCCCTGCTGGACTCGCGATTCAGTCCTGCCGAGACACGAGTGACAGAACTATCTCTCACGCACAAGTCAGGAAGTGAAAATTCCAAGACATCATCGAATGGAATGAACATAGCGGAAGCGGACATAACAAATAGGCTCGCGATATCCAACGCCTCTTCAACTTTTTCAAGCTCAGGAGTCGCATACTCGTGCTCAAGAATATTTCGTATATCGACGACTTTACGCAACAGACTGGGCGCTAATAACCCAAGCCTCCTTAGCCGTTCGATCTTCTTTGGCACGTTCCATCGAAGTGACGGGTAACCAAAAGAGATCAACAACTGATCAAGCTGACAGACGATGGCGCGTTTTGCATTGGTCGTTGCATTGACGAGAGCCGCCAAACCGCCCCGTTCAAAATCGTCTTCCGCCAAGTTCAAAAAATCGATAGGTGAGGTATTCAACTCTGTCATTCCAAAACCACCACCGCCTAACGCGACTCCACATTTGCTCATATCAAATCCATGAGCAAGGCAAAACTCTTTGATATCCATCTCACGACCCAGTGAATTGGCAGCCAATAGGTGTATGGTTAAAACATAGTGTATCAGCGATAACACAGGAAATGTCTGCCGACGCTAGAGATCAGCGTCGAAGCCCTCATCCCCCTGATCCCAGCAGCCAGTGCACCGCTAAAACGGCCGCTATCGGTCGATCATGCTGAAAAAGTCGGTTTTCTCGAATTGCCAAAAACCTGATCGGTGAAGGCGTTGCTACGTGAAATCTGTGTCCGAATGCCTGTGCGGCAATTCAAGATTTCAATCTCATGCACTCACTTTTATGCCGTGAAAACCATCTCCGACTTTTTCAACAGAATCGACCAATTGCAGCTATTCGCGCGGGCAGCTCTCAAGCTTCGCTTTCATCCAATACCACCGGCCTCGCTGCCGACCCCGCCAACAGACCTCCATCGATGTTGAACTCACTGCCGGTAATGTACGTAGCCTCATCGCTGGCTAATAACAGGGCTACCGCAGCCACTTCTTCGGGCGTTCCAAATCTTCTGAGTGGCGTGTCTCGAACGAGTGCAGCCATACGCTCTTCACGACCAGCATCAGCACCTAACATTGGCTCCCACATAGGGGTGAGGATGGCGGCCGGGTGGATCGAGTTGCATCGAACTTTAAGTCCTTGCTCGGCGCAGTAAAGCGCCACCGTCTTGGTGTGATTGCGAACGGCGGCCTTGGACGATGCGTATGCCGCTGCGCCAGGAATACCAACCAGTCCGGAGCGAGAAGAAATATTGATAATGGAACCAGCCTCGGTGTGGCGCATGGCGCGTATAGCGTACTTGCATCCAAGAAACACACCATCCAGATTGGTGCGATGCACGGCCTGCCAGTCCTCCAGACTCGCGTGCTCTGGGTCATGCTGGACGGGACCCTGCTCAAACCCGGTAATGCCAGCGTTGTTGACCACCACATCGACGCGGCCGTGCGCCTTCAGGACATGCGTTGTCACCCGCAGCCAATCTTCTTCGCACCGCACATCAAGATGCAGATAACAGGCACGATCTCCCAGTGCGCTTGCAGTCGCTCTTCCGAGCACGTCGTTGATATCAGTGACGTAAACAAAGCAGCCTTCCTGTACGAACCGTCGTGCAGTCGCGGCGCCGATCCCTTGAGCCGCCCCTGTAATGATCGCGATTCTGGATGTCAGTTTATTGTCCATAAATGAGGCTTCTCCGTCGTAGGGCGTGCAACAGCTTGCAGCAACAGTCTATGCCCTGCGCATTGCTATCGCTTGTAAGCCGCACCTCATTTGGTAGCCGGGTTTTGGACAGTCAGGACAAAATCGGTTCGCGCCAGGAAACACCTGACGCCCGCAAATAGGCTGAACTTGTAAACGACTCAATCGATCGTAATAACCACATACGATCATCTATAGGGAAAGATAATGTCCAAGCTTGCAGAGTACCGCCAGTTGGAAAAGCACCTCGCCGAGCAGCTTCAGGCACTGGAAACGATGAAGGGCAATGAGGGGCTCAAGAAAGAAATCGAGTTCGAAACGAAGCTGCGCAAGCTCCTTGAGCACTACGGTTTCAGCCTCAAGCACATCATTAATCTGCTGGGTCCACAGGCACCGGCTCGCGGTCAAAAGGCAGACAAACCTAAAGGCACACGCAAACCACGCGAGCTCAAGGTCTACAAAAATCCGAAGACAGGTGAAGTGATCGAAACCAAAGGTGGAAATCACAAGGCCTTGAAGGAATGGAAGGCGGAGCACGGTGCGGATGTTGTTGAGGGATGGCTGAAGAAGTAAAACAGTCTCTCGCGAAAGAGGGCCCAGACGGGCCCTTTTTGGTGGGCCCGTTTTAAGCTCGACCGTCGCAAACTCGCTGGCCAATTGAATCAACATGGCATTCGAAGCGCCTATGAACCTGCTCCAACAATTTCTTGGGTGTGCATTGGCGAAAGACTGCAGCGTGACGCACGCCTGGCCCCGGATGTGCTTCCTATCTGTTCAATTTGAATAAGCGCGTCATGGTTTTTCCATAAGACGATAGAAAGATGAGTGTGGCTGGCCCCGATACTTGCCTGCTCTCACAATTGTATCTCCGCCATCATGCATATCTGCTGGACCATGACCGTCCGGTGATAGACATCACGTTCGAATGACACACCATGTAGCGTCTATTCCAAAGCCAGTCGGCCAGGTCACCACACAATAGGCTTATCGTCCCAAGCCCAAAAGGTCCCACTGTCAGCCGGCCCATGCGCGCCTACCACCTCAATAATGCGCTTTGCCGAGAAAGCCGGTTCGAAGAGTTGTCCTTCAGGTACGTTCGCCTGAAATGGTTGCGACAACTCCGTGTCAGTCGTGCCTGGGTGTATGGCCAGCACGGTCGAGGCGTGGTTCAGGCGTTTCAGTTCGATACTGGCGGTATGCAGCAACTGGTTGAGTGCCGCTTTGCTGGCTCTGTAGCTGTACCAGCCGCCCAGTCGGTTATCGCCAATGGAACCGACTCTCGCGGAAAGCGCTGCGAAGGTAGAAGGTTGTTTGCGCAATAACGGGAGCAGGTGTTTAAGCAGCAGGATTGGCGCAAAAGTGTTGGTTGCGAAGCTCGCTTGCATGCTCGCAAGCGTCAGTTGTGCCAGGCCCTTTTCGGGTTTCGCGCCGTCCTGATGAAGAATGCCAAGCGCACTGATGACGAGGTGCAGATGTTCGCATCCTTCAAGCGTCTGGCTCACAAGCGCTTCGAGAGCTTGTTCATTGCGCGCGTCGCAGTCGACTCGCCTGAGGCGCTGGCCATACTGCTCTGCAAGCTCTGCCAGCCCTGCAGAGGTGCTGGCTTCTCGCGCCACTGCCCACACCTGAGCGACGTCATCGCGAGCAAGCAAGGCTGCGCACAGTGCCAGGCCAATGCCTCGGCTGGCTCCGCATATCAGCACGTTTGCGTCACTGTTCAGTTCGGGTATCAAACTCATGAGGCACCTTGGGGAGCATGGCTGAAGTAGGTTTATGACTTCGGAATGAGGCGTGACGTTCAGGTGGGCGTTCGTGGACGGCAGTACAGGGTCAAGGGTTCTGATAGATTGTTGGAAATACCTGTTCGAGAACGGCGATCAATGAGAGTTATTCGTAGCAAAGACTTTACCGCCACTCGGGCCTGGGGGGCTGACGACATAGCCAACATGGGTGGAACCACCGTCCGTCTCCACTGGACCGACCAGCCGTATAAGTGGCATATCAACGACGGTGAGGAAGTTTTCGCAGTCCTCGACGGAACGGTGGATATGCATTATCGCGAGTCCGGCATCGAGCGCGTCGTGACATTGGCGGTTGGCGACGTGTTTTTCGCAGAGGCTGGATGTGAACATGTTGCACATCCTCGCGGAGAGGCACGGATTCTGGTTATCGAACGCGAGGGCAGCGTTTGAGTAAAGTCAGAGAGCCCAGACCCAGGACGCGCAGCGACGCGTTCCGGGCAGTTCAAAAAGGGGGCGAAGAACCCGCGCTACCTTTGTGCGTCGGCCCCGGCGTGCAAGCAGACCGTCGGCTAAACAGCCATTCACGTGCGGCCGTCGACTCGGCATCGACTTGTCTATCAACAAACCCTGGCGCGATCGACGTGCACGTCGTATCCAGGTGCAGCCCAAGGTATGAAGTTATCGATTTTATAAGAGCATGTTTCAAAAGTGCCAAATAGTATTAGTTTAAATTTCTGCCCAACTGCCAAAGCATCCAATTGAACACCGATACCTTTACAGCGTGTTCGCCATTCAAATTGTTTCCGAGCCTACATAGTTGTTAACGGAGGCAATTCTAGCTTGGCAGTTTTGTTTTTTTGCCTCAGGATTTCCGGCATCCCATCGAGATACGGAATCATCCATAAAAACAGCCTTCAAAAAACAATTACTATGGCCTTCTATCCGTTGCGCCACTGCAACGCCTGCAACATGTACTAAAAACCCGCATTCATCGCAGACTAAACCATTACACCACCGAACCTGGACTTAACCTCATAAGGAATGACATGGCCTATTGTCACAACTGCGCAAAGGAACTGACTGAAAAGGGGGATACTTGCCCACATTGCAATGCATCGAGAGATATCATATGGACACCCGGCGCAGTTTCATCCGACGCTCCAGAATCGACATTCTGGTATTTTGAAGTCTTGAGGAAATATGCCGTTTTCAGCGGCAGAGCGCGCAGAAAAGAATTCTGGATGTTTTTTTTGACTAACCTCCTGATCTCCGTGGTCCTCGGTTTTCTCGATGGTCTTTTGGGCACTGACCAGTTGATCTCCACCTTTTATTCAATCGCTGTTTTCATTCCAGGGCTTGCGGTGGGCGTTCGCAGGCTTCATGACACTGATCGCAGTGGCTGGTGGATGCTGGTACCGATAGTCCCGATCATATTCAGTTGCCTGGAGGGGCATCGCGACGCCAATCGATTCGGCCCCAGCCCCAAATAACAAGCGTTCCCTGAAGGTGTGGTCGCTGACCACACCTTGCCTCGGCATCAGCCCGCGACAATCCTGATCGTCCAGAAATCCGACGCCAGATTGGGGTCCATCAGGTAGCTGTACGGCATGGTGAAGTAGCCATGCATGCCCCATTTGGTGCCCCAGGAGTTGCGCATGATGAAGACCTGTTTTGCATCGTCATAGCCCACTGCGAGCACGCAATGACCGCCCAGCAATTTTTCGTCGGGCGCTGGCATTGGGACAATGCCCGTCTTGGCAACTTCATCGCTTTCGAGGCTTTCATAGACGCCAAAACCTATGACGAAAGGATATCCAGCGGCCAGACACCCTTTCATCTGGTTCAGGTTCTGGGCGACTTTCTGGTAGGAAACCGCCTTGTACCGCTTGGCGTGGGCGTAGCAGGATTTGGTTGGCTTGACGGTAAATTTGGTAATGTCGTACGGCCATTCGGCTTCATCGCAGTCGCCTTGTTCGGCGACGCTTTTGATACCGTGACGGATCATTGCACCGCTGTCCGACTCCACCGTGTGCTCGATAACACGCTCGTTGTAATAAATGAATAAACGGGATGGCGTGAATGCAGGGGCAAGCTTCTGCTTCATGCGATCAAACTGAATGGCAGCTGCAATACCATTCGCTGTACAACTGCCCAACTGGCCCTGATCGTAGACATTGGGGCAATGAGGACGCAGATCCACATGACGTGGAAGCGCGGCCAACTGCTCGACGGGCGCAGCGTACAAATGATCTCGATGATCCGGTACGTCACGAATCCAGCCGTATTGTTTTACGGTATACGTCATCGTTTACTTCTCCACGTAAAGGCAGACTGCTTAATTAGCCATCAGGCCTGGCAAAACACTCTTATTGGAAATGGCCATCATTCATGGCTGGCCAATAGCGTATTAATCAGACATCAGTTTTTTACGAGGAGGGATGAAGATTTATTTAGACGGGCTTATCGACAAGCAGCGAGAGCAATATCAAATTGACACATTATAATTGCAATAAAATAGATAACTGTTTGATGTGTAATGTGCTGCCTGGAATCCTGAAGACTTTGAATTCCTACAGACGTCATGGCGGCCATGTGCAGGCCGCCCTTCGGGTGTGCCGGTTCGTGCTACCCGTTGACCAGCCTGCACACAGTCCGCCACCTATCGCTCGGTCACGACAGGGTGGCGCATCTACTCTTGCGTGATGGATTGGAGGCATTGGAAGCGTTGCGTAATACAGAGCGTGGATTGATATCTGTAAAGTGACGCGACCTGCCTCCTTGCTGCTGTGATGGCCCGCAGCAGCAAGAACACTGGGAGGCAGCCAGTCACTGATAAGTGTCCACATCCTCGGCCGGATAAAACTCGCCCTCTCTCCCCTCCAGCCGCTCACGCACGATCGCCTCGACGCTGGCCACTGCGGCCTGATCGTCAGGGTTGACCAGTTGCAGGCACAAGCGTTGGGCGTTCTGGTCGTGGGTGCCTTCGCTGAGCATGTCGTGGGTGACGATCTGCTCGCCGCGCCACAGGCATAACTGGGTGTGAGTGCCGCCGAGCCAGATCTCGTTGATTGATCCAAGATCGGTGGTCGCCAGTTGGTCCACGGTGATTGTCTTGTCCATTGCGCTGTACCTTCAAGTGAGTCGATACAGGTCAGACGTGCAGGCGTGGCGGGTCGTTCCCGGCATCGGCCGTTCATCTGCGCCAACGGCTGCGTTCGGTCAGGCTGTTGCGATCGCTTCGATCTCGATCAGCATGTTGTCCATCGCCAGGCGGGGCACCGGAATGAGGGTGCAGGCCGGATGGCGCCCTGTACCCCACACCCGGTTCGCCTGCTCGACCCAACTGTGCAGGCGTTGTTCGTTGTGGTCGACGATCAGCAAGGTCAGCTTGAACACCTGAGCCAGGCTTGCGCCCTGGGATTGCAGTGCGGTTTCAACATTGGCCAGGGCCTGGATGGCCTGCTCGGTGAAGTCGGCAGACAACCGTCCTTGCTGATCTTCGCCGCCCTGCCCGGCAACAAACAGCATTCGGGCACCGGCATTGACTGATGCGACGTGGGAATACGCGTTTACTCGAGGGTTGCACAGGCCCTGTGGATTGCAGAGCGTGAACGCGGCGTTTTCGGCGTCGGGGGATACTGGCATAGGGTCAACTCCATGTTGAAGGAGTCGGCAGTGTGAAACCTCTACCTAGGTGGAGGTCAAGGCCCGTGTGAAGCGACGGTGAAGACCGGGCTGCACATTCACGGTTTTAGGCACCAAACGACGCATACCGCAACGGCAGCCCTGTGGTGAATTTGATCTGCTCCATGGCAAAGCTGGAACTGACGTCGGTGATACCGGGAATGCTGATCAGTTGTTTGTACACCGCGTCGTAGCCCGCGATGTCGGTCACGACGATGCGCAGCAGGTAGTCGGTGTCGCCAGCCATGCGGTAGCACTCGACGACTTCGGGCAAGTCACCAACGGCGTTGTGGAACTGTTCGAGCCAGGCGGCGTTGTGCTGGTTGGTGCGGATGGCGGCGAAGACACTGACGGAGACATTCAGGCGCTGCGGGTTCAGCAGGGCTACGCGGCGGTCGATGATGCCGGTTTCTTCGAGTTTCTGGATGCGTCGCCAGCAGGCGGTGCTGCCCAGGCCAATACGCTCGGCGATGTCTGCGACCGAGCGGGTGCAGTCGGTTTGCAGGCTGTCGAGGATGGCGCGGTCGAACTTGTCCATGGACGTGTTCCGTGTTTGTGGTTCGGGCTCTGTATCGGACGCGACGCATCCTGAACGGCGCCGTGCAACCGGTACTTGCGCAACTATTGGCATAAAACTACCCCCTGCCAATAGAGGTGTAAAATTTTATTCACCATAAAACGCCCAAATCAGAAATATTTTTCACTGATAGCCAGTCAATCTGCTCAAATATCAAAATTTTTTCGCGTCGGCGTCGGTAATCTTTTCACCATCAACCTTGACCCGATAACCAAGCGAATTGCCCATGACCACGACCGCCCTTTACCTGGATTACGCCGCCACCACGCCTGTCGATGAGCAGGTCATTGAAGCCATGGTTGCCTGTCTGGGGCGCGAAGGGCATTTCGGTAATCCGGCGTCCAGCGGGCATGGTTACGGGCAGGTGGCGCGGCAGGCAGTCGAGCAGGCGCGGCGTCAGGTGGCGGACGCAGTGAATGCGCCTGCCGAGACGGTGATCTGGACCTCTGGCGCGACCGAGTCCAATAACCTGGCAATCAAGGGCATTGCCCATGACAGCACGGCGCAACGTCGCCATATCATCACCAGCGCTCTGGAGCACAAGGCCGTCATCGATACGGTGAAAACGCTGGAGCGCCAGGGCTTTGCGGTGACCTGGTTGCAGCCGGACGCCAATGGGCTGATCCAGCCACAGGCCGTGCAGGCGGCATTGCGTGAAGACACGTTGCTGGTGTCACTGATGCTGGTGAACAACGAGCTGGGCACGCTGACGGATATCGCCAGCATCGGCACGCTGGTGCGCGAACATGGGGCGCTGTTTCACGTCGACGCGGCTCAAGCCGTCGGGAAAGTGAAGGTGGATCTGGCAAATCTGGCGGTCGATCTGATGTCGTTCTCGGCTCACAAGGCATACGGTCCGAAAGGCATCGGTGCGCTGTACATAGGCCCGCGTGCTCATGCATTGCTGCAGGCGCAGATTCATGGCGGTGGACATGAAGGCGGCTTTCGTTCCGGCACACTGGCGACGCATCAGATCGTCGGTATGGGTGAAGCCTTTGCGCTGGCAATCGACAAGGCTGATGCGGAAAACCGTCGTATCGCGGAGCTGAGCAGTCATCTGCGTGAAGGGCTGCTGGCGCTGCCGGACGTGCAACTTAACGGCTGCCCTGAACAACGCATCCCGCACACCCTGAACCTGTGCATCACACGAAGCGGATTCACCAGTGCGCAGCTCTCACATGCTCTGGCGCTGTCCTCGACCTCGGCCTGCAACTCGGCGAGCAACGCACCATCGCACGTGCTGCTTGCACTGGGGCTCGATACCAACAAGGCACTGGCCAGCGTACGCGTCAGCCTCGGTCGCTATACCACGCAAGCGGATGTCGAACGCACCATCGAGGTGTTCAGCAAGGCACTCACTGCACCCGCTGCGTTCTGGTAACTACCGCTTTCAAAGCAACCAGCTCAAGGTCTCTGTAAGGGGCGCTTGAGCTGTGCAGTTTCTATCAGCCGGGCAACACACCCCCGCCCTCATCCGCCACGATATCCGGGTCATCCGAATACACTTCCGGCTCGTCATCCTCGTAGGCTTCCTCGTCTTCAGTGCGCTCCAGCATCTCATCTCCCTTCGCGGGGCCGGCTCCCGGCCTGTTGGCGTTCATGTTCAACACCGGATCGGCTTCGCGATCGTACTGACCCAACTGCGGACTGGCAGGATCTTCTTTAGGCACTTCGTTCGTCAGGATGAAATCGGTTGTCATGTCGGCCACCTCTTTTGTCTTGCCAAAGAAAGTGGACGTGCCCGAACGCAAAGGGTTCGATCCAGATGACGAGTGCGTCTGGACAGGGCATTTGCTGCCGTTTGTAATCTTCATGATACAAAAAGACACAATTGGCACAGATCTTCCAAGTGGAACGGCCGTGCCATGAACCAGTGGCATGCACTGCACAAAGGAGGTGCCCACACGCACCAATGTGCAGTTTTCGGACGCAGAGTCGTCCATTAACAGTGCAGCGCCAGACCACAAGTCGTGCGCCTTGCCAGGAAAGGAGTCTACACATGCCACATCCCGCTGATGCCAGACCACTGCAATATCCATCCCCGCTGGAAAGGGTTGCGCCCGCAATGGGCCCGCCATCTGCCATGGCTTCATGTCTGACCACGCCGACGTATCTTTCCGACTGAATAAAACACAGGGCGCCAGCCTTGATTGAATAACCGAACAACCTTGTCCTGCCTTATTGGCAAGGGCTCGCGGAATGCTGTGTGCCTATTACTAACCCACAATGGAAACTTCTCACTAACGCGTTTATCGTCCGACAATTTATTTTGATTAGTATCATCTAGCCATTACTCAGCCCATTGCTGAGCTTTATATTTAACTCGACCTTCAATCTTTTTAAAGCCGGGGCATCCATCTTGAAAAACTGATCAACTAACGCACCAACTTGAACCAAGCCTTACAGTATTGGTGCATGTGATTTTATGACCGAATGGTCATGTATTTTTCAATTCGTCTGACTGCTCGGAGGGGTGTACTACGCCCTTTGAATCACGAGGACTCTTATTCATTTGAAGGTCATGTCAACTGAAACGGCGTTCAATCGAAAAAAAAGTACAGGAATGCGACATCCGCTCTGGAACGCCGCATACAGGCGTATCACTTGCCATTTCTGGCACAGCGGTTGCAAAGTGAAATTGTTATCAAGCAACAAGTTTGCTCGTGGTGGACACAACTAATAAGCAAGGATTTGCAATGCCATCGCCCTGATTGAACATGCGCTTTACCGTATTGAGTCTGTGCCTCTTTCAGGCTCGGCGGTGTCGTGCGCCTCAACGAATGTGCAGGTCTCCATCATTCGAACATTCGCCAATGTTTGAACGGATTTTTATTGCCCTTCAACTACCCGAGGGAGCGTTAATGAATGATGCGGTAATCATGAAAGCGGTCCCTGTTCCACCGCCGGAGGAAAGTCCGACGGTGTGGCAGAGCATCCCCTTCAAGGCCAATACTTCGCGACCTGGCGGCCTGAAAAAATCGCACGTCTTCGTGTTGATCGCAGCCTCGGTACTTATTCACGGTGCCGTGTGGTGGTACATGCAGACGGCCGAACCGGAAGTGCCCGAAGTTCCGCCACAAGTTCCGGAAATGACCATTGAACTGACCAGCCCGACGCCTCCAACCCCGGAGCCACCGCCGCCGCCTGAACCTCCACCTCCGCCGCCTCCCCCGCCAGAACCGGAGCAGCCGGTCGAGGACCCGGACGCAGTCGAGCCGCCGCCCAAGCCCATCGAAAAGCCGAAGGTCGAGAAGCCCAAGCCGGTCAAGAAACCTGAACCTGTGAAAAAGCCGACGCCGCCTGCGCCACCCAAACCGGTAGCCGCCCCCGCGCCTCCAGCACCACCGACGCCGGCACCTGCGCCACCCGCTCCGGCAGCGCCAGCAGCCCCTGTGAAGGAAAGCGCAGCGGTCTCCGGGCTCGCCAGCCTGGGCAACCCGCCACCCGAATATCCGGGGCTGGCCTTGCGACGCAGTTGGGAAGGCCGCGTGGTGCTGCGCATCAAGGTGCTGCCAAACGGCCGCGCAGGCACGGTCGAGGTGACCAAATCCAGCGGCAAACCGGTTCTCGACGAGGCTGCAGTGGAAGCAGTGCGCAACTGGAAGTTTATTCCGGCCAAGCGCGGCGACACACCGATTGAAGGCTTCGCCACACAGACCATCGATTTCAAGCTGCCGGAATGATCCGGCGTATGACCACTGACAATTCTATTAAAGCTGGTGAGGTGTAAACCATGAACGCATCGCTCTCTTCCATGATCGTCCCCGCCGTGCTCTGGGCGCTGATTCTGTTTTCCGTGCTGAGCTGGGCCTTGTTGCTGATCAAGTCAGCGCAGTACGTGAAGCTCAAATCCCAGAACAAACACTTCACCAAAGCTTTCTGGGGCGCGCCGGACCTGCTGACCGCCGCCGAACATGCATCGCAATACCCAGGCTCGCTGGCACGCATCGCCAACAGCGGTTTCGAGGCCATGGCCGTGGACGAGTCACCGCGCACCACGCAGCAACTGGCACACACCATCAACCGCTCGGACCGCCTGGAACGCAACCTGCGCCAGCAGATCCAGAAGGAACGTCGCTCGCTGGAAAGCGGCCAGGCGATCCTCGCCAGTATCGGCAGCACCGCGCCCTTCATCGGCCTGTTCGGAACGGTCTGGGGCATCATGGAAGCACTGCAAAGCATCGGCCTGACCGGCTCGGCCAGCCTTGAAGCGGTCGCCGGCCCCATCGGTCACGCCCTGGTCGCCACCGGCGTCGGCATCGCGGTCGCGGTGCCTGCGGTACTGATCTACAACTTCTTCCTGCGCCGCCTCAAGCTGGCCGTCGCCGACATGGACGACTTCGCCCACGACTTCGACGCCCTGGCTCAGCGCAGTGCCTTCGCGGTATCCCGTCAATCCATCGCCAGCAAGCAGGGCCACGCCGTGCGGGAGGCAAGCTAATGTCGTTCTCCACTCAAGACAGCGATGAAGTGCTCAGCGAAATGAACGTCACGCCGCTGGTGGACGTGATGCTCGTGCTGCTGGTGGTGTTCATCGTCACCACCCCCCTGATGACCAACGCGATCAAGGTCAACCTGCCCAAGACCGACTCGGTTGCCCCGGCCGAGAAAAAGGACCCGGTGGTGGTCAGCGTCGATCAGAGCGGCAAGTTCTTCCTCGCCAAGTCGGAAATCGCCCCCGAGCTGCTGGAGAAAAGCCTGCAGGACGAAAAGGCCAAGGACCCGGACATCCGCGTCCAGTTACAGGCCGACACCGACGTGAACTATGGCCAGGTGGCCAAGGCCATGGCGTCTATCGAACGGTCCGGCATCACGAAGATATCCGTCATGACGGCCAAATGAATTGAGGGTTTCGTCCCGCGAAACCCGCTGATCCGACTCCCGTGTACAGGATCGTCCGTGGGCCGAAAGGCCCCTGGAGGGGAGCGGCTTGCTGGAAAACCAAAGCAGTGGAATGCCCACCCGGCATAACCGGGAAGGGAATAGAGGGCTCACAAGGCCATTTCAATAATGTCTGGACCAGGTCGGAAATAACCATGCTGATGAATCTTCCCGGATACACCCTCAAGCCACTGGCCCTCGCGGTCCGCCGTCATCCTCGCGTGCTGTTGTGCGCCCTGGCAATGGGCACGAGCGGTGCCCAGGCGGCAGACGCTGTCGAGGCGGACACCGCCAGTGAGTCCGTCTCCGCCGCCGCCGTCGTGCCAGCCACGACCCAGTTGCAACGCGTCGAAGTGACTGGCTCGGCGATTCGCCGGGTCGATGCCGAAACCGCCGTTCCGATTACCATCCTGCGCGCCGATGACCTGAAGAAACAGGGTGTGACCACCACTCAGGACCTGGTTCAGCGCATCACCGGCAGCCAGTCGATCAACAACAGCGCAGGCTCGGTCGGCGCAGGCACCGGTGGTGCGTCCTTCGCCGACATGCGCGGCATCGGCGCGAACAAGACACTGGTCCTGCTCAATGGCCGTCGCCTGGCAAACAACGCTTTGTCAGGTGTGCCCAGCGGCAGCGCAGTCGATCTGAACATGATCCCGTTTGCCGCCATCGACCGCGTCGAAGTGCTGCGTGACGGCGCATCGGCGCTGTACGGCACCGACGCCATTGGCGGGGTGATCAACTTCATCACCAAGAAAACACTCACTGACGGCACCCTGAGCCTGGGCGGCGAAACCCCGACCAACAGCGGCGGCGGTGCCACCAAGGACATGAGCGCCAGTTGGGGCTTCGGTGATCTGGAAGAAGACCGCTTCAACGTGATGGGCGTCTTCAACTACAACAAGCAGCAGAACCTGGACGCCAATGATCGCTCGTTCGCACAAGACTATGTACCGGGCCGCGGCCTCAACCAGACTTCCGGCACGGCGTACCCCGGCAACTATTTCCAGGGCGACAACTCTTCCAACCCGCTGGGCGCCAACTGCTCCGGGCCTAGCCTGATCGCCCGCAACGGCATCTGCCGGTTCAGCACCCGCGAATACATTGATCTGATCCCGCAGACTGAGAAAACCTCGTTTTTCGGCAAGGCCACCGGCAAGCTGGCTGAAGACCACAATGTCAGCCTGGAATACTTCTGGGCGCGAAACAACAACCAGGTGGGCATCGGCCCGGCACCGCTCACCGGCCTGTCACTGGACTCATCCTCACCGTTCTACCCCGGCAACGGCATCACCCCGGCACCGACCAACTTCACCATCGATCCGACCCAACCGGTCGACACCGCCTGGCGCGAAACGGCTGCCGGTCCACGGGCGCAGAGTGACCAGAACACCAGCCAGCGCTTTCTGCTGAATTTCGACGGTCTGGTGGGCGGCTGGGACTACAACGTCGGCGCTTCGTACAACCAGAACAAGGTGCTTTCCAACGTCACCAACGGCTATGTCAGCGATGCAGCGATGATCAACGGACTGGCCAATGGCGTGATCAATCCGTTCGGGCCACAGACGGCGGCTGGTCAGGCGCTGATCGATGCCAGCGAATACCATGGCCAATATTCCAGTGCCGTGGGCCGCGTGGCCGGTATTGACGGGCGCATCAGCCGGGAAATCGGTGACTGGTTCGGCGCAGGCCCGGCCGGGCTGGCACTGGGCGGCGAGTACCGCAAAGAAAAGATGCATCAGCAGTACGAAGCCTTCGTCAACGACATCAGTAGCCTGGGTGCGGATGCCGCAGGCAGCGCAGAGGGTGAGCGCAGCGTAAAAGCCGAATACGCCGAGTTGAGCGTGCCGGTACTGGACAGCCTCGAACTGAGCGCAGCCGTTCGCCACGACAAGTACAGCGACTTCGGCAGCACCACCAACCCCAAGTACTCGTTCCGCTATCAGCCGGTCAAGCAACTGGTGGTCCGTGGTGCCTACAGCGAAGGTTTCCGCGCGCCGTCGCTTTATGAGCTGTACTCGCCGCGCAGCACTACCTTCACTCAGGGCTACTACAACGACCCGATACTGTGTGCGGGCGGCACCGTGCAGCCCGGTGGCAATGCCGGTCGTGACTGTGCGCAGCAGTTCCTCAACAACAGCGGCGGTAATACCGAGCTGGCGCCGGAAAAGGCCCGTAACGTGACGCTGGGCTTCGTTTATCAGCCGGTCAGCAGCCTGTCGATGGGGCTGGATTTCTGGTGGATTCACATTTCCAACCAGATTCAGTCGTTCCCTGAATCGACTGTTTTCGATGACCCCAACACATACGCCGACCGCTATATTCGTGCCGCAGACGGCTCGATCGCCAACATTGTGACCGGCAACGCCAACCTGGGCATCGTTAAGACCAGCGGTGTGGACGTGACCCTCGACTATCGCTTCCCGAACACGCCGTATGGTCAGTTCGGCCTGGGCATGACCGGCACCTACGTCAACCGCTACGACTACCAGAACATCATCGACGGTCCCTACACCGACAAGGTCGGCGACTTCCAGGGCGATGGCGTGATTGCGCGCTGGAAACACGTGCTGGTGGGCTCCTGGTCGCTGGGCAACACCCGCGCATCCATCACCAACCGTTTCACCACTGGCTACAACGATTACGACCGCACCACCAATGCGCGGGTCGCCTCGTATGCGCTGTGGGACCTGTCGGTCGGCCATACCTTCGACAAGGTGCTGGACGTCGATGCGGGCCTGCGCAACATGTTTGACCGCAACCCGCCGTTCTCCAACCAGGCCTACAACTTCCAGTCCGGCTATGACCCGCGTTATGCCGATCCGCTGGGACGCACGCTGTTCGCACGCATGACGTATCACTTCTAAGGGTGAAGGCGCGACCCATACACGCTCCGTGGGTCGCGTCCTGTTTGCGAGCTCGCCCCCTCCGGCCACAGGTTTCATCCACCTTCCCCGGCCGGAGGCCTTTTTCGCCGCATGGCGTCATTCGTGCGTACGAGGATAGCCCCATCATGTCGCGTCAAATCCGTTCTCTGCGACGCCTGCTGCTGGGTGTTGCGGTGTTGTGCACCTGCTGGCAGGTTGCGCTGGCCACACCGACGCATGCCTTGACTGTTTATGGCGAGGCACCGAAATACCCGGCCGGCTTCAAGCACTTCGATTACGTCAATCCGGACGCCCCCAAGGGCGGATCGCTGACCCGGTCAGCCGAAGAAATCGGTCAGTTCAACTACCTCAATCCCTATGTCGATCAAGGCATCGGGGTCGTCCAGGTCGACACTTGGGTCTACTCGCCACTGGCCTATCGCTCGCTCGACGAGCCTTACACCGTCTACGGGCTGATCGCTGAAAAAATGGAAGTGGACCCGGACGGTCTGTGGGTCCGGTTTTACCTCAACCCCAAGGCGCGCTTCGACGACGGCCAGCCGGTCACAGCCGAAGACGTGCGCTACACCTACGAGTTGATGACCACCAAGGCCAGCTTCAGCTATCGCCCGATGTTCGCCGACGTGAAGGACGTGACCCTCGAAGGGCCGCTGCAGATTCGTTTCGACTTCAAGAACAACCTCAACCGCATGTTGGCCCTCGACATCGCCAGCCTGCACATTTTGCCGAAGCACTGGTGGAAGAGCCGGGACTTCGCCAACGGCGGCGGTTTCGAGCCGCCGCTGGGCAACGGGCCGTACCGGGTCGCCAAGGTCGACGCCGGACGCAGCGTGGTCTTCGAACGGGTCAAGGACTGGTGGGGCAAGGACCTGCCGGTCAGCCGTGGCCTGTACAACTTCGACACCCTGACCGTGAATTTCTACGGCGACACGGAAATCGCCCGGCAACTGCTGCAGGCCGGCGCGTTCGACTATAACCGGGAGTTTTCTTCGGCGGGTTTTACCGTGGGCTACAGCGGCCCGGCCATCGACGACGGGCGGTTGCAGAAGAACATCCTGGCCACCCAGCGCCCCGTGGCCGCGCAGGGTTTTGTGTTCAACCTGGACAACCCGATCTTCAAGGACCGCCGCGTGCGGCAGGCGCTGTCGATGCTGTGGGACTTCGACTGGATCAATCGCCGGGTGATGCGCAATTTCTACCTGCGCCAACAGAGCTACTTTCCAAAAAGCGAAATGGCCGCCACCCAGTTGCCGGACGAAGCCGAGCTGAAGATTCTTGAACCGTTGCGTGGCCAGGTGCCGGACGAGGTGTTCACTCAGGTCTACCAGCCGCCCAAGACCGATGGCAGCGGCTACATCCGCGACAAGCAGGTGCAGGCGCTCAAGCTGCTGGCCGAAGCCGGATGGCACCCGAAGAACAACAAACTGGTCAACGCCGCAGGCGAGCCGATGGTGTTCAGTTTTCTCGACGGCCAAGGCGGTTTTGATCGCCTGATCCTGCCGTTCAAACGCACGCTGGCACAGATCGGGATCACACTGGATTTCCTGCGCATCGACTCGGCGCAGTACATCAATCGGCTCAACGCAAGGGACTACGACATGATCGTGGTCACCTTTCCCAAAAGCGGCAATCCGCTGATCTCGCCGGGTCGAGACCTGTACAACCTGTACGGCTCGCAAAGCGCCACGGAAGTTGGCAGTTCCAACGCCATGGTGTTGCGCAACCCGGCCGTGGACACGCTGATCGACGGGCTGGTAGCGGCCAACAGCCGCAACGACATGGTGCATTACGCCCGAGCGCTGGATCGCGTGCTGCAGTGGGGTTACTACATGATCCCCAACTACTTCTCCAAGGGCACGCCGCTGGTCTACGCCAACCGATTCGGCAGGCCCGACACCGCGCCCGTCTATGACGTTGGCCTGGAAACCTGGTGGCAGATCAGCCCGACCGCGCTGACCAACGCCCAGGCCGCTGCGCTCGGCAGCAAGACCACCGCTGCAAAGGAGCATTGAGATGCTGGCTTACGTAATCCGACGCCTGCTGCTGATCATTCCTACGCTGCTGGCCATTCTGATTGTGAATTTTCTGATCGTGCAGGCCGCCCCCGGCGGGCCGGTGGAACAGGCCATCGCACGCATCCAGGGTTTCAGCCCCAATGGCGTGGGCGGCGGCGGTGGCGAAGTGGCTTCCAGCGGCACCGCCAGCCGCAGCACGCGCGGGCTGGACCCGGCACTGATCGAGTCGATCAAGGAGCATTACGGTTTCGATAAGCCGATGCACGAACGCCTGTGGTTGATGCTCAAGAACTACGCGCAACTGGACTTCGGCAACAGCTTCTTTCGTGGCGCGCCGGTGACCGAGTTGATCGCGCAGAAACTGCCTGTGTCGCTGTCACTCGGGCTGTGGGCCACCTTGATCACCTACCTGATCTCCATTCCGCTGGGTATTCGCAAGGCAGTAAGGCACGGCAGCGCGTTCGATGTGTGGAGCAGCACGCTGGTGATCGTCGGCTACGCCACACCTGCGTTTCTGTTCGCGATTCTGCTGATCGTGGTATTTGCCGGCGGCAGCTATCTGAGCTGGTTTCCGGCGCAGGGCCTGTTCTCGGAAAACTTCGACAGCCTCGGTACCTGGGGCAAGGTGAAGGACTATCTGTGGCACCTGGTACTGCCAGTCACGTCGCTGGTGATCGGCGGCTTCGCGACACTGACCATCCTGACCAAGAACAGCTTTCTCAACGAGATCAGCCGCCAGTACGTGGTCACGGCGCGGGCCAAGGGCCTGACGGAACACCGCGTGCTGTACGGCCATGTCTTCCGCAACGCCATGCTGCTGGTGATCGCCGGTATTCCGCAGGCGCTGATCGAGGTGTTCTTCGCCGGTTCGCTGCTGATCGAAACCATTTTCGGCCTCGACGGGCTGGGGCGCATGAGCTACGAGGCGGCGGTGTCGCGGGACTATCCCGTGGTGTTCGGCACGTTGTTTCTATTCACCCTGTTCGGCCTGCTGATCAAACTGGTGGGCGACCTGTGCTACATGCTGGTCGATCCGCGCATCGATTTTTCCGCGAGGAGCGCCTGATGTTCGAGTTCTCTCCCCAGAGCCAGCGACGCATGGCGCTGTTCAAGGCCAACCGGCGCGGCTGGTGGTCGTTGTGGATCTTCGTCGGACTGATGCTGGTATGCCTGTGCGGCGAGCTGATCGCCAACGACAAGCCGCTGCTGCTCAGTTACGACAACACGCTGTATTACCCGGCGTTTCACACCTACATGGAAACGGATTTCGGCGGCGAGCTTCCCTTCGAGCCCGATTATTCCAGCGACTATGTGCGCCAGCTGATCGCGGCGAAGAACGGCTGGATGATGTTCGCACCGATCCCGTTCAGTTACGACACCATCAACTACGACCTGGACGCGCCCTCGCCCAGCCCGCCTGACAGCCATAACTGGCTGGGCACCGACGAGCAGGCGCGGGATGTGCTGGCGCGGGTGCTGTTCGGGGCGCGGATTTCGATTCTGTTCGCGTTGCTGCTGACCGCGATCAGCACGGTGATCGGAGTCTGTGCCGGAGCGATTCAGGGGTATTACGGCGGCATGACCGACCTGATCGGCCAGCGCATTCAGGAAATCTGGTCGGGCCTGCCGGTGCTGTACTTGCTGATCATTCTGTCGGGCTTCGTGTCGCCGAATTTCTGGTGGCTGCTGGGGATCATGGCGCTGTTCTCATGGCTGTCGCTGGTGGACGTAGTGCGCGCCGAGTTTTTGCGTGGCCGCAATCTGGAATACGTCAAAGCCGCCCGCGCACTGGGTCTGACCGATGCCGCGCTGATGTGGCGACACATTCTGCCCAACGCCATGACCAGCACACTGACTTACCTTCCGTTCATCGTGACAGGCTCCATCGCCACCCTCACCGCGCTGGATTTTCTCGGTTTCGGCATGCCTGCGGGCAGCGCCTCGCTGGGTGAACTGATCGGCGAAGCCAAGCGCAATCTGCAGGCGCCGTGGCTGGGCCTGACGGCCTTCGTCGCACTGGCGCTGATTCTGTCCCTGTTGGTGTTCATCGGCGAAGCCTGCCGTGACGCGTTCGATCCCCGGAGCTGACATGCACGATAACCTGATTGAAATACGCGACCTGCGCGTTGCCTTCAACGGCCATGAAGTGGTGCATGGCGTCAGCCTCGACATCCGGCGCGGCGAGTGCCTGGCGCTGGTGGGCGAGTCCGGCTCTGGCAAGTCGGTGACCGCGCATTCGATCCTGCGCCTGTTGCCGGGCAAAACGGTCAGCACCCAGGGCTCGATTCGCTATGACGGACTGGATCTGGTCAGCGCGAGCGACAAACAACTGCGCAGCCTGCGCGGCAACCGGGTGGCGATGATCTTTCAGGAGCCGATGAGCTCGCTGAACCCGCTGCACACGGTCGAGAAACAGATCGGTGAAATCCTCGTCACCCACAAGGGCCTGAAAGGCAAGGCGGCCCGCAATCGCACCCTTGAGCTGCTGGAACTGGTGGGCATCCGGGATCCGCTGTCGCGCCTCAATGCGTATCCGCATCAGCTGTCTGGTGGGCAACGCCAGCGCATCATGATCGCCATGGCGCTGGCAAACGAGCCTGACCTGTTGATCGCCGACGAACCGACCACGGCGCTGGACGTGACGGTGCAGGTGAAGATCCTCGAACTGCTCAAGTCCCTGCAACAGCGGCTGAACATGTCGCTGTTGCTGATCAGCCATGACCTTAATCTGGTGCGACGCATTGCGCAGCGGGTCTGCGTGATGCGCGAAGGCGAAATCGTCGAACAGGCCGACTGCGAAACACTGTTCAATAGCCCGCAGCACCCTTACAGCCAATTGCTGATCAACGCCGAGCCCGACGGCGAGCCGGTGCCTTCAACGCACAGCAACACGTTGCTGTCGGTGCTGGACCTTAAAGTCTGGTTTCCATTGACGAAGTCCTGGTTCAACCGCGAGCAGCAGTATGTGAAGGCTGTGGATGGCGTGAGTTTCGAACTGCTCAAAGGCAAGACGCTGGGTATCGTCGGTGAATCGGGATCGGGGAAGTCCACGCTGGGCCAGGCCATCCTGAGGCTGGTCGACTCCGAAGGCAGTATCCGTTTCGGCACCAAGGAACTGAGTCTGCACAGCCAGCACCTGATGCGTCCGTTGCGTCGCCAGTTGCAGGTGGTGTTTCAGGACCCGTTCGGCAGCCTGAGTCCGCGCATGACGGTGGCGCAGATCATCGCCGAGGGATTGGTCACTCACAACATCGGCACGCCCAGGGAACGGGAGGAAACGGTGATCAGGGTGCTGGGCGAAGTCGGGCTGGACCCGGCCAGTCGGCATCGTTACCCGCATGAGTTTTCCGGCGGCCAGCGCCAGCGCATTTCCATTGCACGCGCGCTGGTGCTGGAACCGGACCTGATCCTGCTGGACGAGCCGACCTCGGCGCTGGACCGTACCGTGCAGAAACAGATCGTCGCGCTGCTGCGTGATCTGCAGATTCGTCACGGCCTGACCTATCTCTTTATCAGCCACGACCTGGCGGTGGTACACGCCCTGGCGCATGACCTGATCGTGATCAAGGACGGCAAGGTGGTCGAACAAGGCCCGTCGCGGGAGATTTTTGCCGCCCCGCAGCAGCCCTACACACAGGAGCTGCTGCGCTCGTCGGGGCTGGTGTTCGGCTGAACGCCAGACCTTCAGGCGGCTGAAACCCGCTTGTGCCCGCAGGGCGCGGGAGTTCTTGCAGGTGACGACGGCAGCAATGGGCCGCCTCCCACAATCCGGTGAACTGCGCGTCACTTCACATTGATGGTGATCTTCTTCGACTCGACGCTCGGGTTCAGCGGGATGTGGCTCTTGTCGCCGACCAGCAGTTGCAGGGTGTGCTGGCCGGGCGGCAGGTTCACTTCGGTTTCGGTCTGGCCCTTGCCGAAATGACGGATGTTGTCAGTCATCGGCAACGGCGCATCCATCGCGGGCTGGTCCTTCACGTCAATCAGCAGGTGATGGTGCCCGGTTTCTGGAACATCCACACCGGCAGGCGCGACGCCCATGCCTTTGAGGCCGAACTGCACTTTGAAGGGCGAGGTGACGGTCTCACCATCCTTCGGCGAGATGATGTAGACCTCGGCTCCCGCCGCCGATGCAGTGCGCGGGATGTCGGCAGCGCTGACCAGCATCGAAGCGCCCAGCAGAACGCTCGCAACGACAGCCCCAGAAAATAGCGACTTCATGATTTCTCCAGACGTGATCGACGTGATGTCGGGCTGTGCAACGATAGCCCGAGCCACGTGAAAACAGCTGAACGACTTGATGAAACAGTTTTCATGAATCCGAGCGCGGCTGCATTCGGGACGCGACTACGGGAAAACCTCGTCGCCACGACGCCTGAACCAGCCGGTCAGTGACAGCCTGTCCCGGGTTGCGGGCAGCACTTCATGGGGGATTTCGCCGGAAAGAAACACGACCAGACAACCGCCCGCAGGCTGCACGTCATACGCGACCTCTCCCTTCAGGTACATGCGCAGCTGGCCGCCATGTTCAGGCAGCCAGGCGTTGTTGAGGTACAGCACCGCCGACACCATCCGTTTGTCGTCATCGCGGAAACGGTCCACATGGCGCAGATAGAAAGCGCCGGGCGGATACTGGGCGAAATGGCTTTCGTAATCCTCAAGCCCCAGAAACAGACCGCGGTTGAGTGCAAGACGCAGGCTGTCCATCAGTTCCAGATAGCTGTCGCAGCAGTCTGCCTGACCGGCCTCCAGCCACTGGATGCGGTCGCCGCGAATCCCCTCGCGCACCTCATGCGCAAGCCCCCGGCCTATACCGGCAGGCTCCAGCTCACCTTCGGCAGCACGCTTGCGGCACTCTTGTTCGAGTTCGAGGGTCAGACTGGCGGGCAGGAAAATATTCTGCTGCGACCAGCCGTTTGCGGCCAGGTCGTCGACGATTCGTAGCAGCAGCGGGTGATCGGAGGGTATGCGCATGCGGCGCATCATATCCATAAGCCCTGAAATCCGACAGAGGCGCGTATGTGGCGCGTCATATGCGGTAGATTTCGCTGCGCAAGGGCAGTGATAACTCGACAAGTCCCCGGTAACACCCGGAGAATAGCGACCTGCCGACAGGAGTCCCTAATGCGCCGTTTGTTTGTTTTGTTGTTGATGTTGTGCACTGCGCCTGCCTGGGCGGACAGCTATGACCAGTTGTACAAGGCTGCAGGCTGGCCGGACCAGCGTGCGCACTTCAACGATGCCTTGAAAGCTGCGCAGCAGCGCTACCGGGACAACCTGCCACCTGCGGTTTTTCAGGCGCTGGTCAATAACAGCAATCAACGTTTTGCGCCGCAGGCCATGGATCAGCGTGCCGCACGTCGCCTGCGTGAAAGCCTGAAGGACCCCAATCCCTCGCTGCAATTCTTCCAGTCGCCTCTGGGTCGCAAGATCGTCAATGCCGAACTGACCGCGACCCGCGCCGATCAACTGGCCAAGCACGCCGAAGGGCTGCCACACATCGAAGCCGACGCCACTCGCCAACTGTTGATCGGCCATCTGGCGCAAGCGCTGCCCGCCAAGCAGGCCGGTGCCGAAGTCAGCCTCGCCATCGCCGGAGTGGCCGCCGACAGCCTGAGCCAGATGATTCCTGGCCTGTTGGGCGGCGGTCAGGCGCAAGGCATGCTCGAAGGCCAGCGCGAGCGCCTGATGGCGCAGATCAGTGCCGACCTGAACAACACGTTGCTGTACGTCTATCGCGAGTTGTCCGACCCGGAGCTGGAAGAGTTTTCGACCTTCGCCGAATCGCCGGAAGGTCAGGCGTATTATCAGGCGGCACTCGCCGCGATCCGCGCAGGGCTTGCGGTCGGACAAAGCACATCAAGTTTGAATCCCGCGCAGTAAGCCTGCGGTCGTTATCAAAAAGGACGTTATGAAAGACTCGATCGCATTGCTCGCCACCGCAATCGCCATGGCGCTTCTGGCCTCGCTGTTCTGGAACGAACTGGGGCAGGACGCATTTGCTGTGCTTGGCCTGATCACGACTGTGACGCTGGCCGTCGACAACTTCCGTCTGCGCCGTCAGGTCAAAGCGTTTTCGGCCCCTACTCTCCGCAAGCCTTAACGCAGTCGCGCCGCCAGAAAATCGAAGTACCGCGCACGCAGCTCCGGCAGTTCGTTGGCCAGATGATGGCGGGCGGGGCCAAGCATCAGGATCTGCGGTTCGCTGAATTTGTCCTTCAGAACGTTCAGGTTGTGCAGCCAGTCCACCGTCATGTCTGCCTCCCCCTGAATGATCAACGGGCTGCGCTTGCTGCGTGGCGCGCTTTCGATACGCACGATCCATTTCGCCAGCGCACCGACCCAGGCGGTCGGCAGCCGGGTGGGCTGCAACGGGTCGGCCAACAGGAACGGTAGGAAGGCCGGTGCGTTGGAGTTTTCGGTAAAGCGCCGGGCGATGCCGGTCACGAAGGGCTTGAGCAGGTGGTAACTGAGCCGTGACCAGCCCCAGGCACGCGGCCGCACCAGTGGCGACAGGAGAATGACCTGCCCTTGCGCGGGGCTGTCAGTGCCCTGATTGAGCAGATGATCGATTACGATGGCACCGCCGGTGCTCTGGCCACACAGGTGCCAGGGTTTCGGCAGTCTGAGTGCCTGCGCCTCCAGCAACAGTTGCTGAAGCACGGCCTGATATTCCGCGAAATCGTTGATGCTCGCACGGCTGCCGCTGGAAAGTCCGTGCCCCGGCAGGTCGCAGGAGATCACCGCAAAACCCTGCCCCAGTGCCCACTCGATCACGTGCCGGTACAGACCCATATGGTCATAGAAACCGTGGAACAGAAACAGCGTCGCGACAGCGTTTTCAGGCATCCACACCTGCCCGACGATCTCGTATCCCGCGACATCCAGCCGACCCAGCCAGCTACGAATGACATTCTCCCCACCCAGACTGCCAAGTCCATAAAAGCGCTGGTACGCCTGTCCGTCCGGCGAAAGCGGATCGATGACGCCCAGTGGCAACAGGCTGGCGCGCAGATTATCGGGGTCGAACGTAACGGACATGGGCTTTCCAGTTTCGGGCGAGCGCCGCGAGCAGATGATGCAGGGATAGTCTTCTGTCTGCCCGGGCCTGGCAAGCCTGATCGGCTGACACAGTCAACTGTCTTTCACAAAATTCATGCATTGTATCTGCCTGGTATCTTCACTACCCAGCCCTGAGTCAAAACGGTAGCCTTCATCCCCGCAATACGCCAACCATTGAGGACCCGGATGAAACGCAGCCTGATCGTTCTTGCCATCGTCGCCGTCGTTGCCAGTGGCGCAGGCTGGTATATCCACAGCAAGCAGCCGGTGCGTGATGGCGAAATTGCCCTGAGCCATCTGCAGGCGCCGGTCAGCGTGCGCTACGACGAGCGCGGTGTGCCCCATATACGTGCCGAAAACGAAGCGGACCTTTACCGGACTCTGGGGTATGTACAGGCTCAGGACCGGCTGTTTCAGATGGAAATGATAAGGCGTCTGGCACGTGGCGAGCTGGCCGAAATCCTGGGGCCGAATCTGATCGAGACCGACAAACTGTTCCGCAGCCTGCGCATCCGTGAGCACGCAGCAGCCTATGTAGCGCGTCAGGACAGGAACACGCCGATGTGGAAGGCCCTGGAAGCCTATATCGACGGCATTAACCAGTACCAGGACACCCACGCAAGACCGATGGAGTCCGACGCACTGGGCATCCCCAAGCGGCCTTTCAGCGCGGAAGACACCCTCAGTATCGGCGGCTATCTGGCCTACAGTTTTGCCTCGGCACTGCGCACCGAGCCTTTGATGACCTATGTGCGCGACCAGTTGGGGCCGCAATACCTGAAGGTGTTCGATCTGGACTGGCACCCGGACGGCGTACTGGACCAGAAACCCGCGCTGACCGGTGCGGACTGGAAAGGCCTGGGCGCGCTGGCGAAGCTGAGCAACGAAGCGTTCGAACAGGCCAGTCTGCCGCAGTTCGAAGGCAGCAATGCCTGGGCGATTTCCGGCAGCCGCACGCAAAGCGGTAAACCCATTCTGGCGGGCGACCCGCACATTCGCTTCTCGGTGCCTGCGGCCTGGTACGAAGCGCAGCTGTCGGCCCCGGGTTTTGAACTGTACGGGCATTTTCAGCCGCTGAACCCGTTCGCGTTTCTGGGCCACAACATGGACTTCGGCTGGAGCCTGACCATGTTCCAGAACGACGACATGGACTTGATTGCCGAAAAGACCAATCCCGAAAACCCCAATCAGGTCTGGTATCACGGTCAGTGGGTCGAGATGACCCGCACCGAGCAGCAGATTGCGGTCAAGGGCCAAGCGCCTGTCACGCTGAGCCTTCTGGAATCGCCCCATGGGCCTATCGTCAACGACGCCATGGGCAAAAATGCAGGAAAAGTGCCCATCGCCATGTGGTGGTCGTTCCTGGTGTCGGAAAACCCGGTGCTGGATGGTTTCTACGAGGCCAACCGCGCCGATACACGCGAAAAGATGCGCAATGCGGCCGCAAAGATCCAGGCGCCCGGCCTGAACATCGTCTGGGCCAACGCCAAGGGTGACATCGGCTGGTGGGCAACGGCGCAATTGCCGATCCGCCCGGAAGGCGTCAACCCGACCTATATCCTTGATGGCAGCACGGCGCAGGCCGACAAGCCGGGTTTCTATCCCTTCAGCGCCAACCCGCAGGAGGAAAATCCGGCACGTGGCTACATCGTGTCTGCCAACTTCCAGCCGCTCTCGCCTACCGGTATGCAGATTCCGGGTTACTACAACCCTCCGGAGCGCGGCCAGCAGCTTGACCGTCAGTTGAGCGACGCTTCGGTCAAGTGGGACCTGGAGGCCAGCAAGAAGCTGCAACTGGGCACACGGACCGACTACGCGCCGAGCATTCTCCGGCCGTTGATTCCGGTGCTGCGCAGCGTGGTCAGCGACCCCGAAGAACGGGCACTGGTGGAACGGATGGCCAGCTGGAACGGTGAATATTCGCTGGATTCGGTCGGTGCAACGCTGTTCAACCAGTTCCTGTTCGACATCACCGAAGAAACCTTCCACGACGAACTGGGCGATGACCTGTTCCAGACGCTGTTGACAACACGGTCGCTGGACATGGCCCTGCCACGCCTGGCCGCCGATGCCGATTCGCCCTGGTGGAACAACCGCAACTCACCTCACGAGGAAAGCCGCGCCAATACCGTCAAGGTGGCCTGGCGCGCCAGCGTTTCGCACCTCAAATCCCTGTACGGCAACAACCCGGACGAATGGGTCTGGGGCAGAGCGCATACCCTGACCCAAGGCCATCCACTGGGCTCGCAGAAGCCACTGGATAAAGTCCTGAACGTCGGCCCTTATCCCGCGCCGGGTACGCATGAGGTGCCGAACAACCTGTCATCCAGCATTCGTCCTGCGCCCTGGCCCGTGAACTACGGCCCCTCGACGCGGCGCCTGATCGACTTCGCCGCCCCCGCCAACAGCCTGGGCATCAACCCCGTGGGTCAGAGCGGCGTGCCGTTCGACAAGCACTACTCGGATCAGGCCAAGGCCTACATCAACGGCGAATACATGAAGCAATACTTCAGCGAACAGGACGTGGCCGAGCATACCGAAGGGGTGTTAAGGCTTGTGCCGGAGCGGTGACAGGAGACCCTGACCGCGTACATGACGCCGAGCGTCTTCAGAGGCGTTTTCACGCTAAAGCATGGCCAACAACCTGGACTGACTGACTCGACGCCAGTTTGTAGGAGGCGGCTTGCCGGCGATTCGGTTTCCCAGGCACTGACCTGTGACTGAACTGACCCCATCGCCGGCAAGCCGCCTTCCATGAGTCCCTTATTGCCGCGAGACAGGGCAGACAGCAGCCTTGCCCATCACACCGCCGGAGCGCGGCGTGGGTCGGGTTGTTTCCAGGCGTCGGCAGCACTTTCCTCGATGGCTTGCTGGATCGCGCGCTTGCGGTTGTTTTCCGCACGGCGCGTGAAGAACCAGACCAGGAAGGTCGCCAGCGACACGGCCAGCAGAATCAGGCTCGCCACCGCATTGATCTCGGGCTTGACGCCCAGTCGCACGGCCGAGAACACTTCCATCGGCAGGGTCGTCGAGCCAGGCCCGGAGACGAAGCTGGCCAGGACCAGGTCGTCCAGCGACAGCGCAAACGACATCATGCCGCCCGCCGCCAGCGATGGCGCGATCATCGGGATGGTGATCAGGAAGAATACTTTCCAGGGACGCGCACCCAGATCCATCGCCGCTTCTTCGATCGACAGGTCCAGCTCGCGCAGGCGCGCCGACACCACCACCGCCACGTAGGCGGCACAGAACGTGGTGTGGGCGATCCAGATAGTCACGATGCCGCGTTCCTGTGGCCAGCCGATCAACTGCGCCATCGCCACGAACAGCAGCAACAACGACAGACCGGTGATCACTTCCGGCATCACCAGCGGCGCCGTGACCAGCCCGCCGAAGAAGGTCCGGCCCTTGAAACGTGTAATGCGGGTCAGCACGAACGCTGCCATCGTGCCCAGCGCCACCGCCGCGATGGCGGTGTAGCAGGCGATTTCCAGCGAGCGCATCACCGAGCCCATCAGCTGCGAGTTGTCCAGCAGGCCCACGTACCACTTCACCGACCAGCCGCCCCAGACGGTCACCAGTTGCGAAGCGTTGAACGAGTAGATGACCAGAATGACCATCGGCGCGTAGATGAACAGCAGGCCGAGTATCAGCACCAGGTTCGAGAATCGAAAGGTCTTCATGCCTTGCCCTCCAGTTCTTTGGCCTGACTGCGGTTGAACAGGATGATCGGCACAATGAGCACCAGCAGCATGATGACCGCCAGCGCCGAAGCCACGGGCCAGTCACGGTTGTTGAAGAATTCCTGCCACAGCACACGGCCGATCATCAGGGTTTCCGGCCCGCCCAGCAGTTCGGGGATTACGAACTCGCCGACTACCGGGATGAAGACCAGCATGCAGCCGGCGATCACGCCGTTCTTGGACAGCGGCACGGTGATTTTCCAGAAACTGTTGAAGGTGCTCGACCCCAGGTCGGACGCGGCTTCCAGCAGGCTGGTGTCGTGCTTCACGAGGTTGGCGTACAGCGGCAGGATCATGAACGGCAGATAGGAATACACCACGCCGATGTACACCGCCAGATTGGTGTTGAGTATCTGCAACGGCTGGTCGATCAGGCCCAGCCACATCAGGAATGCATTGAGCAGGCCGTTGTTGCTGAGAATGCCCATCCAGGCATAGACGCGGATCAGGATCGCGGTCCAGGTCGGCATCATGATCAGCAGTAACAGAACGGTCTGGATGTCCTTGCGCGCATTGGCGATGGCGTAGGCCATCGGGTAGCCGATCAGCAGGCACAGCAGCGTGCTGATGAACGCCATTTTCAGCGAACCCAGGTAGGCCGAAACGTACAGGTCATCGCCGGTCAACAAAGTGTAATTGGCGAGGTTGAGCACCAACTGCAACTTCTCTTCGGCGTAGCTGAATATCTCGGTATACGGCGGGATCGCGACGTCGGCTTCGGCGAAGCTGATCTTGATGACAATCAGAAACGGCAGCGCAAAGAACAGAAACAGCCAGAGGAACGGCACACCGATAACGATCTGTCGGCCGTTGGGCTTGATGCGCTCGAAGGCGCGCTTGATCTTGCGGATTTTCATGAGCGCAGTACCACGCCGCTGTCGTCTTCCCACCACACGTAGACTTCGTCGCCCCAGGTCGGACGCGCGCCCTGACGCTCGGCGTTGGCCACAAAGGACTGCACCAGCTTGCCGCCGGGCAATTCAACGTAGAACACCGAATGACCGCCCAGGTAAGCGATGTCGTGGACCTTGCCGCGCGACCAGTTGTACTCGAAGCCCGGCTGCTCGGTGGTGACCAGCAGTTTTTCCGGGCGCAGTGCGTAGGTGATGCTCTTGTCTTCCACGGACGTACTCACGCCGTGGCCAACGTAGATATTGCGCTCCAGCTCCGGGCTGCGAATCAGCGCGTGGCCTTCCATGTCCTCGATCACTTCGCCTTCGAACAGGTTGACGCTGCCGATGAATTCACACACCAGACGGCTGGTCGGGGTCTCGTAGATGTCGATCGGGCTGCCGATCTGGGCGATCCAGCCCAGGTGCATGATCGCGATACGCTCGGCCATGGTCATGGCCTCTTCCTGATCGTGGGTCACCATCACGCAGGTCACCCCCACGCGCTCGATGATTTCCACCAGCTCCAGTTGCATCTGCGAACGCAGTTTCTTGTCCAGCGCGCCCATGGGCTCGTCGAGCAGCAGCAGTTTGGGCTTCTTGGCCAGCGAGCGGGCCAGGGCCACACGCTGACGCTGACCACCGGAAAGCTGATGCGGCTTGCGCTTGGCGTACTGGGTCATCTGCACCAGCTTGAGCATTTCGGCTACGCGGGCGTCGATCTCCGACTTGGCCAGTTTGTCCTGCTTGAGGCCGAAGGCGATGTTGTCGGCCACGGTCATGTGCGGAAACAGCGCGTAGGACTGGAACATCATGTTGATCGGACGTTCGTACGGCGGCATGTCGGTGATGTCGACGCCGTCGAGGTAGATACGACCCTCGGTCGGACGTTCGAAGCCTGCCAGCATGCGCAGCAGTGTGGACTTGCCGGAGCCCGATCCGCCGAGCAGAGCGAAGATCTCACCCTTGTTGATTTGCAGGGACACGTCGTCCACAGCAATCGTCTCGTCGAATTTTTTCGTGACGCGATCGATCTTGACCAGCACCTGTTTGGGTTGCTGACCGCCTTCGAGGGCTTTCTTGTAGGCGCCGGAGGCAACTGCCATGGGTGAAACTCCCAACATGATAGGCAGCCCGGCCAAAACGGCCGGGCGCTGGATTGTTATTTGCCCGACTTGACCTTGGTCCAGCTGCGGGTCATCAGACGTTGCACCTTGGGTGGCAACTCGCTGTTCACGAACAACCGGTCCAGCACTTCCTGAGGCGGGTAGACCGCTTCGTCGGTGCGGATCGCCTGATCCATGAACTCACCCGAGGCCGGGGTGGGATTGGCGTAGCCGACTTCATCGCTGACCTGAGCGATCACCTTGGGGTCGAGCAGGTAGTTGATGAAGGCGCTGGCGGCCTTGACGTTTTTCGAGTCAGCCGGAATCGCCAGCATGTCGAACCACAGGTTGCCGCCCTCTTTCGGGATGCTGTACGCAAGCTTCACGCCTTTGCCTGCTTCTTCGGCGCGGGCCTTGGCCTGGAACACATCGCCCGAGAAACCGGCCGCAACACAGATGTCGCCGTTGGCCAGGTCCGTGATGTATTTGGAGGAATGGAAGTAAGTCACGTAAGGACGAATCGCCATGAGTTTGGCTTCGGCCTTCTTGTAGTCGGCTTCCTTGGTGCTGTTGGGATCAAGCCCGAGGTAGTTGAGCATGGCTGGCAGCATTTCGTCCGCAGAGTCGAGGAACGCTACGCCACAGCTGGACAGCTTTTTGATGTTTTCAGGCTCGAACAGCACCGACCAGGAATCGATCTTGTCGACGCCCAGCGCCGCTTTGACCTTCTCGACGTTGTAACCGATGCCGTTGGTGCCCCACAGGTAAGGCACGGCGTACTGATTGCCGGGATCGTTCTTCTCCAGACGCTTGAGCAGCGCCGGGTCGAGGTTCTTGTAGTTGGGCAGCAGCGACTTGTCGAGTTTCTGGAACGCGCCCGCCTTGATCTGCTTGCCGAGAAAATGATTGGACGGCACCACCACGTCATAGCCGGTGCGACCGGCCAGCAGCTTGGCTTCCAGGGTTTCGTTGGAGTCGAACACGTCGTACATCGGCTTGATGCCGGTCGCCGCTTCGAAGTCCGCCAGCGTGGTCTTGCCGATGTAATCGGACCAGTTATAAATATGCACGGTGGATTCGGCCTGAGCACTGGCTGCCAGTGTCAGCCCGGCAGTCACCAGCAAGGCTTTGGAAAGATTAGAAATAGACACAACATGAATCCTTTTAACAGAGAGGCCTGAAAGCCGGATGGCATCCGGACGACAAAACCGGCGCGCAACTTACCGTCTATGAGTCCAACCAGCAAAGTTTTCGGCAATTTTCCTGTCTGTTGGAAGCTGCGCACCGAGGGCTACGCAGCTTCCACAGGTTTCATGACAGGCTTATTTACCTGATTTGATCTTGGTCCAGCTGCGGGTCATGATCCGCTGAGTCGCGGCAGGCAGATCTGCGATGGCATACAGTTTGGCCTGTACGTCAGCAGGCGGGTAAACGCCCGGATCGCTGGTGATCGCCTTGTCGACCAGAGGCGTGGCCGCTGCGTTGCCGTTCGGGAAGCGCACCGCGTTGGTGATCTCGGCCATGATTTCCGGCTTCATCAGGAAGGTCATGAACTTGTAGGCGCCTTCGACGTTTTCGGCATCCTTGGGAATGGCGACCATGTCGTAGAAGCTGCCAGCACCTTCCTTCGGAATGTTGTAGGCAACCTTGACCTTGCCGCCCGCTTCTTCAGCACGGGATTTGGCCTGGTAGATATCACCCGAATAGCCCACTGCGACGCAGATGTTGCCGTTGGCCAGGTCCGAGATGTACTTGGACGAGTGGAAGTAGCCGATCGATGGACGGATCTTCATGAACAGCGCTTCGGCTTCAGCCAATTGCTTCTTGTCCTGCGAGTCGGTCGGGTAACCCAGGTAATGCAGGGCAATCGGCAGCATTTCGGTTGGCGAATCGAGGAAGCTGATGCCGCACGATTTCAGCTTTGCCGCGTTCTCGGGCTTGAACAGCAGGTCCCAGGAATTTACCGGTGCATCGGCACCCAGCGCAGCCTTGACCTTTTCCGGGTTGATACCGATGCCGATCGAGCCCCACATGTACGGGAAGGCGTGCTTGTTGCCCGGGTCGCTGACCGACACTGCCTTGAGCAGCGATTCGTTCAGGTTCTTCCAGTCAGGCAGCTTGGACTTGTCCAGCTCCTGATAAACGCCAGCCTTGATCTGCTTGGCGAGGAAGTTGTTGGACGGGACAACGATGTCGTAACCGGACTTGCCGGCCAGCAATTTGGCTTCGAGCGTCTCGTTGCTGTCGAAAACGTCATAGACCACCTTGATGCCCGATTCCTTCTCGAACTTGGCAACGGTGTCCGGCGCGATGTAATCGGACCAGTTATAGACGTGCAGCACTTTGTCATCGGCCTGCGCAGCGGTGGCCACAACGCCCATCATGGACAGGGCGAGAAGGGTCTTGCCAAATTTTTTCATGCGTAGCTCCAATGTTTTTTTATCACTGACCGATTAGATTAGCGGCTTGTAGCCATTAGTCTGGCAAGTTCATGGGCAGGCTTTCAAGCCGACACCTGTCGAACACCCTTATTCCACTCAACAAACGCCCATGGCGTGGACCGTCCGCCGCCACGGTTCAGCCTTCCAGCGCCGCCAGGGTCAGGTCCAGGCATTTGCGAGCCTTCTCTACCAGCTCATCAATCTGCTCGAACGTGATCACCAGCGGTGGCGCGATGATCATGGTGTCGCCCACGGCCCGCATGATCAGGCCATTGTCGAAGCAGAAGGTTCGACAGATCATGCCTGCGCCCTTGTCCGTGTATCGCTCGCGCTTCGCCTTGTTCTTCACCAGCTCGATAGCGCCCAGCAGGCCGACGCCGCGCACTTCTCCTACCAACGGATGATCACTCAACTCACGCAGACGCTTTTGCAAGTATGGTGCCGTTTCAGACTTGACCCGTTCGACGATCTTTTCTTCGCGCAAAATGCGAATGTTCTCCAGCGCCACGGCAGCGGCCACGGGGTGACCCGAATAGGTGAAACCGTGGTTGAAATCGCCGCCCTCATTGAGTATTGCCACGATTTCGTTGCGCACCACCAGACCGCCCATGGGCACGTATCCTGAGGTCAGCCCCTTGGCAATGGTCATCATGTCCGGCTTGAGGCCGTAGAAATCGCTACCGAACCACTCACTGGTGCGCCCGAAACCACAGATCACTTCGTCGGCGACAAACAGGATGTCGTAGCGCGACAGGATCTCCTTGATCTTCGGCCAGTAAGTGTCAGGTGGCACGATCACGCCACCCGCGCCCTGAATCGGCTCGGCAATGAACGCACCGACATTATCGACACCCAGCTCCAGAATCTTCTTTTCCAGCTGTTCGGCTGCCCATACGCCGAACTCGTCCGGCGTCATGTCGCCACCCTCGCCAAACCAGTACGGCTGCGGGATATGGGCGATGCCGGGAATCGGCAGATCGCCCTGCTCGTGCATGTAGGTCATGCCGCCCAGGCTCGCGCCCGCGACGGTGGAGCCGTGATAGCCGTTGATGCGGCTGATAATGGTCTTCTTGTTCGGCTGGCCCTTGAGCGCCCAGTAATGACGAACCATGCGCAGCATGGTGTCGTTGCCTTCGGAACCGGAGCCGGTGAAGAACACATGGTTCATGCCTTCAGGCGCAATGTCGGAAATCACTTTGGCCAGTTCCAGCACCGGCGGGTGGGCGGTCTGGAAAAACAGATTGTAGTAAGGCAGCTCGCGCATCTGTTTACTGGCAGCATCGGCCAGTTCTTCGCGGCCATAGCCGATAGCCACGCACCACAGGCCGGACATGCCGTCCAGAATGCGATTGCCTTCGCTGTCCCACAGATAAACGCCGTCAGCGCGGGTAATGATGCGCGGGCCTTTCTCTTTCAGTTGTTTGTAGTCGCTGAACGGTGCCAGGTGATGCTCGCTGCTCAAGGCTTGCCATTCGAGGGTTTGCGGGTTGTGGTTGGCACTCATGCAGCACTTCCTTTTAATCAGGTCAGTAAGCGGGACATCGCCGTCTCATGCGGCGACGCCCTGCCGGGTCAGACGGCGAACAGCAGGAACTCACGCTCCCAGGAGCTGATCACGCGTTTGAAATTCTCATGCTCGGCACGCTTGACCGCGACGTAGCCAATGATGAATTTCTTGCCCAGGTACTTTTCGATGGTCTTGCTGTTTTCCATCCGCTCCAGCGCATCCTCGATGGTCAGCGGCAGGCGCAGGTTGCGGCGCTCGTAACCGCGACCGACCACCGGCGCGCTCGGGTTGATGCCTTCGACCATGCCGATGAAACCGCACAGCAGGCTGGCGGCAATGGCCAGGTACGGATTGGCGTCAGCGCCCGGCAGGCGGTTTTCCACCCGGCGATTCTGCGGCCCGGCATCCGGCACACGCAGGCCGACAGTGCGGTTCTCTTCACCCCATTCCACGTTCACGGGCGCGGAGGTGTCCGGCAGAAAGCGTCGGAACGAGTTAACGTTGGGTGCGAACAGGGGCAGCAGTTCAGGAATGAATTTCTGCAGGCCGCCGACATGGTTGAGGAACAGCTCGCTCATCGTCCCGTCTTCGTTGGAGAAGATGTTCTGGCCGGTCTCGATATCGATGATGCTCTGGTGCAGGTGCATGGCGCTGCCGGGCTCGCCGGTCATGGGCTTGGCCATGAACGTTGCTGCAACGTCATGCTTGAGCGCCGCTTCGCGCATGGTGCGCTTGAACACCAGAATCTGGTCGGCCAGCGACAGTGCATCGCCATGACGGAAGTTGATCTCCATCTGCGCAGTGCCGTCTTCGTGGATCAGCGTGTCCAGGTCCAGGTTCTGCAGCTCGCACCAGTCGTAGACGTCCTCGAACAGCGGATCGAACTCGTTGGCCGCTTCGATGGAGAATGACTGGCGGCCGGTTTCAGGACGCCCCGAGCGGCCGACCGGAGGCTGCAGCGGATAGTCCGGGTCGTCGCTACGCTTGGTCAGGTAGAACTCCATCTCCGGCGCCACGATAGGCTGCCAGCCTTGGTCGGCATAGAGTTTGAGGACTTTCTTGAGGACGTTGCGCGGCGACAGCTCGATGGGGTTGCCCTGCTTGTCGTAGGTATCGTGAATCACCTGCGCAGTGGGCTCGATGGCCCAAGGCACCAGATACACCGCGTTCTGGTCGGGGCGGCAGATCATGTCGATGTCGGCCGGGTCCAGCAGCTCGTAGTAGATATCGTCTTCTACGTAGTCGCCGGTGACCGTCTGCAACAACACGCTTTCAGGCAGGCGCATGCCTTTTTCAGCGATGAATTTGTTGGTCGGAGAGATCTTGCCGCGGGTGATCCCGGTGAGGTCGGACATCATGCATTCGACTTCGGTGATCTTGTGTTCTTTCAACCAATCGGTGAGCTGGTCGAGGTTGGTACTCATAAATACCTCAGGGTTTTGGTGTCCTGATCGCGATCAGGCGTTTTTTCGACGCATCGGCGTCATGGTGTACAACTCGTTTAAGGAGCCAAGAAGGCGTAAGGTGACACCTGCACGGGCACAATTCCACACAGCCGCCGTCACACTGACGAGGCCGCTATAGTGGTAGTGTCCAGTATTGAGAATGAAACGGGTAACGCGCAATGGCAGTCCGGGTGCCCTCATCATCAGCGATGGCGCACCATGAGCACTGATATCACCGGCATGATGACCGTTCTGCGGATTGGACCTAGTCATGCCGGTCAAGGGAAGGCGCAGCATTGAACCCCCGGTATTATTGCTTTATGGGTTGCGATCGAGCTTAGCCTTGTTCATTTTTTTATACAACAATCCGTTAAAAATAGAAGACAGGCAGTCCTGGCGCATATTCCAAGGCAGCCGAAGGCCCGAAAAAATGCCCCAAATAGCAGCAAAAATGGCTTTTTGGAGCATTTTTAGGGCACATAAAGGCTCTATTGACTTCATCATGGCTTTCGGATTGACTGAGACCCGTAATCATTGATGATTGATATTTTTAACAACAAAGGTGTTGCATCATGTCGGTACCCCCGCGTGCCGTTCAGCTTAATGAAGCGAACGCGTTCCTTAAGGAACATCCTGAGGTTCTGTACGTTGACCTTCTTATTGCAGATATGAATGGTGTGGTGCGTGGCAAACGCATCGAACGCACCAGCCTCCATAAGGTTTACGAGAAAGGCATCAACCTGCCAGCCTCTTTATTTGCTCTGGATATCAATGGCTCCACGGTGGAAAGCACCGGCCTGGGCCTGGACATCGGTGATGCTGACCGAATCTGCTATCCAATCCCCGACACCCTGTGCAACGAGCCGTGGCAAAAGCGCCCTACCGCGCAACTGCTGATGACCATGCACGAACTCGAAGGCGACCCGTTCTTCGCCGACCCGCGTGAGGTGCTGCGCCAGGTCGTCGCCAAGTTCGACGAAATGGGCCTGACCATCTGCGCCGCATTCGAGCTGGAGTTCTACCTGATCGATCAGGAGAACGTGAACGGCCGTCCACAGCCTCCGCGCTCGCCGATCTCCGGCAAACGCCCGCATTCGACACAGGTTTACCTGATCGACGACCTCGACGAATACGTCGATTGCCTTCAGGACATTCTGGAAGGTGCGAAAGAGCAGGGCATTCCGGCTGACGCCATCGTCAAGGAAAGCGCCCCGGCCCAGTTCGAAGTGAACCTGCACCACGTGGCCGACGCCATCAAGGCGTGCGACTACGCCGTACTGCTCAAGCGTCTGATCAAGAACATCGCCTACGACCACGAAATGGACACGACCTTCATGGCCAAGCCCTATCCGGGTCAGGCGGGTAATGGTCTGCACGTCCACATCTCGATCCTGGATCGCGATGGCAAGAATATCTTCACCAGCGAGGATCCCGAGCAGAACGCCGCATTACGTCATGCGATCGGCGGTGTGCTCGAGACCCTGCCGGCGCAGATGGCGTTCCTGTGCCCGAACGTCAACTCGTATCGCCGGTTCGGTGCCCAGTTCTACGTGCCCAACTCGCCAACCTGGGGCCTGGACAACCGTACCGTTGCCATCCGGGTTCCCACGGGCACAGCCGATGCCGTGCGTATCGAACACCGCGTGGCCGGTGCCGATGCCAACCCGTATCTGCTCATGGCTTCCGTGCTGGCAGGCGTACACCACGGCCTCGTCAACAAGATCGAGCCAGGCGCGCCGGTAGAAGGCAACTCCTACGAGCAGCATGAGCAAAGCCTGCCGAACAACCTGCGCGATGCATTGCGTGAGCTGGACGACAGCGCCGTCATGGCCAAGTACATCGACCCGAAATACATCGACATCTTCGTGGCCTGTAAAGAGAGCGAGCTGGAGGAGTTCGAACACTCCATCTCCGACCTTGAGTACAACTGGTATCTGCATACAGTCTGATTGAGGCTGAGCAATAAAAACGCCGCAGGCTCTTTGAGCGCTGCGGCGTTTTTCATGATGCCTGAAGTTTTTTCAGATACGCCTTACAGCCCGCCGACGTGAAACGCCTTCACTTCCAGGTACTCATCCAGACCATAACTGGAACCTTCACGGCCCAGACCCGACTGTTTGACACCGCCGAACGGCGCGACCTCCATCGAAATGATGCCGGTGTTGAGGCCGACCATGCCGAATTCCAGCGCCTCGCCGAAGCGCCATGAACGACGCAGGTCCTGGGTGAAGTAGTACGCGCCCAGGCCGTACGGCGTGGCGTTGGCCAGTGCCAGCGCCTCGGCTTCATCGGTGAAGCGCATCAGCGGTGCGACCGGGCCGAAGGTCTCTTCGTTGGCCAGCAGCATGCCTGCGTGGGTATCGCCCAGCACGGTCGGCTGGACGAACTGGCTGTCGCCGTCCGGTATACCGCCGTACAGCAGTGTTGCCCCCTGGCTCAGGGCGTCGTCGATGTGGCGGGCCACTTTGCTGACGGCCGCCGGGTTGATCAGCGGGCCAATGGTCACGCCGTCTTCCATACCGTTGCCGACCTTGAGCCTGGCGACTTCTTCCACCAGACGCGCGGCGAAACGGTCGTAGATGCCGTCCTGCACCAGAATGCGGTTGGCGCACACGCAGGTCTGTCCGGCGTTGCGAAACTTGCTGAGCATGATGCCGGTAACCGCCTGTTCCAGATCGGCGTCGTCGAACACGATGAACGGGGCATTGCCGCCCAGCTCAAGGCTCAGGCGCTTGATGTGTTCGGCGCTCTGGCGCATCAACAGGCGACCGACCGCAGTCGAGCCGGTGAACGAAATCTTGCGCACCACCGGGTTGCCGGTCAGTTCTTCACCGATGCCGGCTGGCATGCCGGTGATGACGTTGAATACGCCTGCCGGAATGCCCACGCGCTCGGCCAGCACCGCCAGTGCCAGCGCCGACAGTGGCGTGAGGTCCGAGGGTTTGACGATGATCGGGCAGCCCGCCGCCAGGGCTGGCGCGCACTTGCGGGTGATCATTGCGTTGGGGAAATTCCAAGGCGTGATGGCGGCGCAAACGCCGACCGGCTGTTTGAGCGTCATCAACCGGCGGTCCGCGCTCGGCGCGGGAATGGTTTCGCCATAAGAGCGGCGTGCTTCTTCGGCGAACCATTTGACGAAGCTGGCGCCGTAGCGGATTTCACCGCGGGACTCGTTCAGCGGCTTGCCCTGCTCAAGGGTCATGATCAGCGCCAGGTCTTCGACGTTCTCCAGCATCGCCTGATGCCAGCGCTCCAGCAGACCTGCACGCTCGGCGGCCGGGCGGGCTCGCCAGGCCGGCCATGCGCGCTCGGCGGCTTCGATGGCGCGACGGGTTTCAGCGCCTTGCAGCGCCGGGACCTGTGCGATCACATCGCCGGTAGCCGGGTCGGTAATGTCCAGCGTCGCGCCATCGTCGGCCACGATCCACTGCCCATCGACATAGGCGCGTTCTACCAGCAGGCTGGGGTCTTTCAAATGGTTCTTGAGCATGGTCGGTCGAGTCCTGTTCCGGGATGACTGCCAGTCTAAGCAGCCATCACAGTCCAGGATGCTGAAAGCAGGGAATGCGGGCGGCAAACGATGCTGAATTTCGCGCCCGCACGGCAGCCTCTACTGCTTCAGCGAGCCCAGCAGACTTTGCAGAAAACGCTCGCCTGCATTCATCTGGCTTTCTTCGATGAACTCGTCGGGCTTGTGCGCCTGCTCGATGGAGCCAGGCCCGCAGACCACCACTGGCACGTTGAGGCGCCCGGCGAACAGGCCGCCTTCGGTGCCGTACGAGACCTTGATGTGCCGGGTGCCCGGTTCGGCGAAGGCGTGCAGCATGCGCACGGCTTCAACGCTGGGATGTGTCTCCAGCGCTGGATACTCGTTCATGATTTCGATGTCGATGGCTGCAACGCCGGACAGCTGCCTGGCTTCACGCACCAGCACTTCGGCGCGCTCACGCAACTGCTCCAGCAACTGGTCAGGGTCATCGCCCGGCAGGTTGCGGTATTCGAATTCCAGGGTGCAGAGGTTCGGCACGATGTTCAGCGCCTTGCCGCCATCGATACGGCCGATATGTACAGTGCTATAGGGAATGTCGTAGCCGTCGTCACGCACGCCCTGTTGCTCGACCTGTTTCTGGCTCTTGCGCAGCTCGGCAATGAAGTCGCTGGCCAGGTGAATGGCGTTGACCGCACGCGGTGCCAGCGAGGAATGCGCTTCCTGACCCCGGCAGTAAGTGCGGTACGAACTCTTGCCTTTGTGACCGACCGCGAACTGCATCAGCGTCGGCTCACCCACTACACACAGAAACGGACGTACAGGCGCCAGATGCAGCACATCCAGCAAACGCCGCACGCCGACACAGCCGATTTCTTCATCGTGGGACAACGCCAGTTGCAGCGGGCGGGTCAGGGTCATGTCGGCGGCATCGAGCATGGCGTCGATGGCCAGCGCGATGAAGCCTTTCATGTCGCAGGTGCCGCGCCCGTAGATGCGCCCGTCACGCAAAGTTGCCTGAAACGGCGGTACGGTCCACGCCTGTCCAGCGGCGGGCACGACGTCTGTGTGCCCGGAGAGCAGCACGCCGGGCTGCTCTTGCGGACCGGTGCTGGCAAACAGGTTGGCCTTCTTGCCGGTCTCGTCCCTGACGATCAGTGACTCGATGCCCTTGGTCGCCAACAGGTCGCGAACGTACTCGATCAGCGCCATGTTCGGCTCAGACGACACGGTTTCGAAGGCAATCAGACGTTTGAAGATGTCCAGCGCACGCGGTGTCATGAGGCTTTACTCGCAAGTTCTGAGAAGGCGGCGAAACGGCGGATATCGAACGGACTGATCAGCGTGCTGGTACTGCCAGTGCTGATCAGTTCAGCCATCACATCGCCCACGCCAGGGCCGAGCTGGAAGCCGTGGCCGCAGAAGCCGAACGCGTAGTACAGGCCGTCGACCTTGCCGCTGGGGCCCATGATCGGCAATGAGTCCGGCGTGTAGCTTTCGATGCCGCTCCACACGCGAATGATGTTCAGATTACCGACGCCGGGCAACAGACGGCGCATCTGCTGCATGTGATTGATGAGGCTGTTCGGGTCGAAGTACGCACGGCGGTTGACCATGTCCGGCCTGGTGCGCACGCCGCCACCGATCACAATGTTGCCGCGCGCGATCTGGCGGTAGTACACCACTTCGTGGGGGATTTTGGTGAACACGCCAATCACTGTCGGCAGCGCGTAAGGCACTGGCTCGGTGACAGACATTTGCGGGCCGAAGGTTTCCAGCGGCACCGGCTCGCCGAACTGCGACGAGAGCTTTTCGCCCCAGGCACCGGCGGTGATCAATAATTGATCAGCAGTGAAAACTCGGCCATCGGTGGTCGTGATCTGGAATTCCTTGCCGACTTTTTCGACGTGCAGCACTTCGGTGCGCTCTTCGATGCGAGCGCCAGCACGTATCGCAGCACGAGCCCAGGCAGGTGCGGCGAGACGCGGGTTGGCGTGGCCGTCATGTGGCGCGTAAGAGCCACCTTTCACGTCCGGCCCCAGAAACGGAAAACGTTCGTGCAGTTCCTTGCCACGGTAGACCTTCAGGTCCAGCTCTCGCGCCTGAGGTGCCGCAGCATAGGCGTCGAGCTCTTCGATTTCATCTTCGCGATAGCAGACCCGCATGTGGCCGCTTGGCAGAAACTCGAGGTCCTCGCCAATCAGCTGCGGCAGTCGCTTCCACAGCGCAAACGAGCGGTTGGCCAACTCCAGTTGATCCAGATGACGACCCTGACGGCGCACGTTGCCGAAATTGACGCCGCTGGCGTACTGGCCGATCACGTCGCGCTCCAGCAGCGTCACCGATTTGCCGCGCTGGCGCAGAAAGAACGAAGACGCCGCGCCCATCACGCCGCCACCGACAATCACTACATCGACCTTGGGCTGCTTCATGACACCACCTCGTCTGTCATCATCGACAACGGTTTGACCGGAGCCTGACCGCGTTGACGGCCAACCTGCTCGACCGGTACGCCGGATTCGGCAGCGATCACTTCAGCCCCGGCCTGCGAGCAATAACGCCCCTGGCAGCGCCCCATGCCGACCCGGCTGAAGGCCTTGGCGCGGTTGACTTCGCAGGCGCCCTTCTCACGGACCACGCCGCGCAGTTCGCCCGCGCTGATCATTTCGCAACGACAGATAATGGCTTCATCAGGCAACGCCTTCGCCTGCGCAGACGGCCACGGAAAGGCTTCCATCAGCCCGACACGAAAGCGATCCATGACCTCCAGATTCTGGCGAAGGTTATCCACACGCTGGTTATCCACAGGCTTGCCGAGGTCGGCCAGCACGGTCAGCGCGGCCAGTCGCCCGGCCTGTTCGGCCGCATCGGCACCGCGAATTTTCGCGCCATCGCCTGCGGCATAAACGCCTGCGACTGAGGTGCGTCCGTCGTCATCGACTGCCAGCACCCATTGCCCCGACGCTTCGTCGAAACGCAGGCCACAACCGGCAAGATCAGCCAGTTGAGTTTCAGGTCGCAAGTGATAACCCAGCGCCAGCGCATCGCAATCGACAGTCAGAGCCTTGCCATTGGCGAGTCTCACGCGCACGCCGGTGACACCCTCCTTCTCGTCACCCAGAATTTCTTCAGGCGTGATTCCCAAGTGCACCGGCACCTTGGCGCGATACAACTCAGCAAGCAACTTCATGCCGTTGAACAACAGCCCCGGACGAGACAACAGCTTGGGCATCGCGCCGATGCGCTTGCTGAAGGGCGAGGTGTCGAGCACCGCCGCCACGTCGGCACCGGCTTTGACGTATTGGCTGGCGACCAGGTACAGCAACGGACCGCTGCCCATGAACACCACACGGCTGCCGATGGAAACCGACTGCGACTTGAGCGCAATCTGCGAGCCGCCCAGGCTATAGGTTCCTGCGAGTTGCCAGCCCTTGATCGGCATCAGGCGGTCGGTGGCTCCCGCGCAGAGAATCAACGCGTCGTACTCCACCACCGAATGCAAACCCTTGCTGACGCAGCAGAGCTGGCCTGCCGTCAGGTTCCAGGCCAGGGTGTCGGGGCGATAATCGATCTGGCTGCGCAAGCGATCGAAGCTTTCGTGCAGGTCGCGCGCCTTGGCCGCTTCAGTGCCGTACAGCGCCGAGTAATCACGTTTGAAGCCTTCGGGCTGGCGACGGTAGATCTGCCCGCCGTCGCGGCGGTTCTCATCGATCAGAATCGGTTTGATGCCAGCCGCCAAAAGGGTTTCGGCGCAGCGAGTGCCCGCAGGACCGGCGCCGACGATGACCACACGCGGGCTGGCGGCGTGACTGATTTTCAGCCGTGGAGAAGTGGCCATTTCGCCTCCGGTTGGGTGGTGACGATATCGAGTCCGTCGCGGACTTCATTGGAACAGGCGCGCAAGCGTTCGCCACTGCGGGTCCAGACCCAGCAATCCTGACAGGCGCCCATCAGACAGAAGCCCGCCCGACGCCCCGAGTCGAACTCGGACTGGCGCAAGGCAGTGCCTCCGGTCAGCAGCGCAACCATGAGGGTGTCGCCCTGCAAGGCTTCGACAGGCGCGCCGTCGACGATGAGGTTGACGACCGGCCGATCACGCTCGCCCAGTCTTACAAAACGGCCACTCATGCGTAGGCTCCTACGGTGACGGGGTCCAGATCGTTCTGACGTTCCTGCAACTCGCCGCTGTCGCGGTGGCAAAGGATTTCGCTGCCGCCTGCAATGAAGCGACGACCCGGCGCGGTCTTGTTGCACAAGCCCTCGATGCGCACGGGGCAGCGATTGAGGAAGGTGCACAGCTCGGGGATGTTCGACGGCGCGCTGATGGGTGGCAGCTTGCCGCTGGTCACGCCGCAGCCTTCCAGCCAGCCTTGACGCAGCTCCGGCACCGAATGCACCAGCAGGTCGGTGTAGGGATGAAAAGGCGTCTGACTGAAGGCGTCACGGCTGCCCTCTTCGACCTTGTGGCCGCTATACATCACCACGATGTCATCGCACAGCGCGCGCACGGTGGAAATGTCATGGCTGATGAACAGGTAGGAAACGCCCAGCTTGCGCCGCAGGTCGCCAAGCAGTTCGAGAATGCAGGCACCGACCACGGTATCCAGCGCCGAGGTGACTTCGTCGCACAGGATCAGGTCCGGCTTGGCTGCAAGCGCACGGGCCAGGTTGACGCGCTGCTTCTGGCCGCCGGACAGTTCGTTGGGACGCCGGTCGGCCAGTTCGCGTGGCAGACGCACCAGGTCCATCAACTCGTGGATGCGATCACGTAGCGCCTTGCCCTTGAGGTTGAAATACATCTTCAGCGGGCGGGCCAGAATCGCGCTGACGTTGTGCATCGGGTTGAGCGCAGTGTCGGCATTCTGGAACACCATCTGAATACGACGAAACTGTTCTTTCGTTCGCCCGGCCAGGTCGCCGGACAACGGCGCTCCATCGAACGTCAGGCTGCCTTGTGCAGGATCCAGCAGACCGGCGACCACACGGGCCAGGGTCGACTTGCCCGAGCCCGACTCGCCGATCACACCGATGGCCTGACCACGACGAATGGTCAAATCGATGTCTTCCAGCACACGGATCATCGGCATGCCTTGCAGGTTTTTCTTGCCGTAGCCTGCGGTCAGGCCCTTGATGGTCAGCAGCGTGCTGTCTTTTACCATGTCGCTGGCCGGCGACAGTTTCGCATCAGGACGGGCGGCGGCGAGCAGGCTGCGCGTGTATTCGTCTTCCGGCCCCTTGAGCAACGCCGCCGTGCTGCCCTGTTCGATGATTCTGCCGCCATTGAGCACGACGATCTGATCGGCCATCTGCGCCACGACCGCAAGGTCGTGGGAGACATAGACGGCCGTTGCGCCGCGATCCCGCACCACGCGCTTGAAGGCACGCAGCACGTCGATCTGGGTGGTCACATCCAGCGCAGTGGTCGGCTCGTCGAGGATCACCAGCAGCGGATCACTGATCAGTGCCATCGCTGCCATGACCCGCTGCAACTGACCGCCCGAGACCTGATGCGGATACCGCTGGCCGATGGTTTCGGGGTTGGGCAATGCCAGGTCGCGAAACAGGTCGACGGCTTTTCGCTGCAGGTCCGAGCGGCTGCCCAGACCATGAATCAATGCGCCTTCGATCACTTGATCGATCAGCTTTTTCGCCGGATTGAAAGCCGCCGCCGCGCTTTGTGCGACGTAGGAAACCCGATTGCCGCGCAAACCTTGCAACTGGCTTTCCGGCAGGCTGAGCATGTCGTGCTCACCGACCTGAACGACGCCACCGGCCAGCTTGCAACCGCGCCGGGCATATCCCAGCAGCGCCAGGGCGATGGTGGTCTTGCCTGAACCGGACTCGCCGATCAGCGCCAGCACTTCGCCTTTCTCCAGCGCGAAGCTGACACCCTTGACGATTTCCAGCTCACCCTTGTCGGTGTCCGCCACCACGCGCAGGTCTTGCACCCGAATCAATTGACTCATCTCAGTGCCCTCCCGAGCGTCGGCTGCGCCGCGATGACAAGCGGTCGATAAACAGATTCACGCCGATGGTCAGCGAGCCGATCGCCAACGCAGGAATCACGATGGCTGGCGCGCCCTGATTGAGGCCGCCGATGTTTTCGCGCACCAGCGAACCAAGGTCGGCATCCGGCGGTTGAACGCCCAGACCGAGAAAGCTCATGCCGCTGAGCAACAGCACAATGAAGCCGAAGCGCAGGCCCAGATCCGTCAGCACCGGGTTGAGCATGTTCGGCAGAATTTCACGGCAGGCAATGTAGAGGCGACCTTCGCCGCGGGTGCGCGCGACCTGGACGTACTCCAGCGCTTCGATGTTCACCGCCATGCTGCGGGCGATGCGAAACGCGCCCGGCGTGTAGCTCAGCACGGCCGTACAGACCAGCAGCACTTCGGAGGAGCCGAACGCAGAGACCATGATCAACGCAAGCATCTTGCTCGGAATCGAGATGAACGCATCCATCAGACGGCTGATGATTTCGTCCAGCCATTTGGGTGCAACCACCGACAGCAGCGCACACATGGTGCCGATACCGCTGGCGAGCACGGCGGAGATCAACGCCAGACCGACCGTGAAGCGTGCGCCAATCAGCACGCGGCTGAGCATGTCGCGGCCCAGATAATCGGTGCCGAACGGAAAGGCCGCGCTTATGTTTTCGAAGACGTTATCGGACACAACCTCGCCCACAGGATGTGGCGCGAGCCATGGCCCGAACAGCGCGATCATGAGCCAGAAGAAGCAGACCGACGCGCCCACCAGACCCAGCCAGGCGATCTTGCGAGGCGCACGCGCTTGAACGGCGGGCGTAGATGTCTCAATGATCGGATTCATTGGTTTCTCAGCCTCGGGTTGGAAAGAATTGCACACAGGTCGGCCAACAGCACCAACCCAAGGTAAGCCGCGCAGAACAGCATGGTGCAGCCCTGGACCAGCGCCATGTCGCGGTTGGTCACCGCATCGACCATCAGGCTGGCAATGCCCGGGTAGTTGAAGATTGTCTCGACAATGACCACACCGCCCAGCAGATAGGAAAGACTCAACGCAACGGCGTTGACGATAGGCCCGATGGCGTTGGGCAAGGCATGTCGAAGCACGATACGCACAGGGCTCACGCCCTTGAGCCGGGCCATTTCCACGTAGGGGCTGTCGAGCTGATCGATGACGGCGGCGCGAGTCATGCGCGCCATCTGCGCGACGATCACGCAGCACAGCGTCATGACCGGCAACGCATAAGTGCGGATGAATTGCAGGGGCGTACTGGCGTCACCGCCGTAGGACAGCGCCGACAGCCAGCCCAGTTTTACGGCGAAGATCAGCACCGCCAGCGTGGCGACCAGAAACTCAGGCACCGCCACCAGCGACAGGGTGACAAAGTTCAGGGCGCTGTCGATACGTCCGCCCCGGCCCATTGCCGCACCGATGCCCAGCATCAGGGCGACCGGTACCGACACCAGCGCAGTGGTCGCGGCCAGCATCAGGGTGTTGGGGAAACGTCCGGCAATCAGATCGGACACCGGCATCGCGTTGGACACCGACTCACCGAAGTTGCCGCCCAGAAGGTTCATCAACCACTGCAGATAACGCACCACACCCGGCTGATCGAGCCCCAGTTTTGTACGCAATGCCGCGACCTGTTCAGGTGTCGCGAACTGCCCCAGAGCTTGTTGCGCCGCATCTCCCGGCAGCACCGCCGTAATGGCGAAGACCACCATGGACACGATCAACAGCGTGACGATCGCAGCGCCGAAGCGCTGCAGGATCAACCCGAGTGTGTTGCTATTCATCTGCATCCTCCCGCTCGATTCACAGCCGCTTTCACGCGTCCAGCCAGACCTGCTCACTGAACATGTAGCCCATGAAACCGCCCAGCGGATTGCTGGAATAGCCCTGGATACGCTTGTCCACGCCGTCGATGTTGCTGATGAACACCGGAATGCCGATGCCACAGTTCTGGCTGACCAGAGTCTGCATGTCGCCATACATTTTGGCGCGCTTGTCGTCGTCGGTTTCACCACGGGCGAGCATCAACAACTGGTCGAACTGATCGTTCTTCCAGCCCGATTCGTTCCAGGGTGCAGAGGACTGGAAGAACTGCGAGAAGATCACGTCGGCGTTGGGGCGCGGGTTGATATTGCCGAAGCTCAGCGGGTGCTTCATCCAGTGGTTGGACCAGTAACCATCACTCGGCAAGCGGTTGACGTTGAGCGTCAGCCCGGCCTGTTTCGCCGATTGCTGCAGCAGCACGGCGATATCGACCGATCCAGTGGCAGCAGGTGAGGCGGCCACGGCCATGGTGATCTTTTCCATGCCGGCTTTCTTGAGCAGGAACTTTGCCTTCTCGGGATCATAGGCGCGTTGCGGCAGGTCAGCGTTGAAGTAGCGCGAACCGGGCGCAATCGGATGGTCGTTACCGACCCGGGCATAGCCACGGAACACTGCTGATTTGACCTGTTCACGGTCCAGCAGGTACTTCATGGCCTCAGTGAATTCAGGGCTCTTGCCCGGCATCTGGTCCTGACGAATGATCAGGTCGGTGTAGTTGCCGGACGGCGCATCGACCACGCGGTGTTTGGCGCTGGCGGCGATACGACTGGTAGAACGCGGATTGACCTCGTTGATCATGTGTACGTCGCCGGACAGCAGCGCGTTGACCCGCGATGGCTCGTCGGCAATGGCGATGAATTCGATCTCGTCCAGGTACGGCAGGCCCGGTTTCCAGTAGTTGGGGTTACGCACGCTGACCGAACGAACGCCAGGGTTGAACTCCTTGACTTTGAACGGACCGGTGCCGATGCCCTTGCTGAAATCGGTGGTGCCTTCGGGCACGATCAGCAGGTGGGAAACGGCGAGAATCGATGGCAACTCGGCGTTCGGCGAGCTGAGGGTGATCTGTACTTCCAATGGGCCGGTGGCCTTGATCTCGGAGAACTGCGCCATCAGCGGCATCACTTTCGAGCCGGTGGCCGGATCTTTATGGCGCGACAGCGAGAACACCACGTCGCCTGCGGTCAGCGACTTGCCGTCGTGGAAGGTCACGTCCTTGCGCAGGGTGATGGTCCAGACGGTCGCGTCCTTGTTGTCGATCTTCTCGGCCAGCTCCATGTGCGGAACCAGGTGGCTGTCGAAACGGGTCAGGCCGTTATAGAACATGTAGTGACGCACGTAGTCGGTGGACAGTGCGCCCTTTGCAGGATCGAGCGTGTCGGCTGTAGAGCTGGACATGCCCGCCACACGAATGCGACCGCCCGGCTTGCCTTTGACAGGCGCGGTGTCGTCATCGGCGAAGACCTTTCCGGCGGCGCCGAACAGGCTGGTGGAGCCTGCCGCAACAACCCCGGCAACGCCCAGCATACGCAACGCATCACGACGCGAAAGGCCGCGATTGAGCCCCTCGAAAACGCGCAGGCTGTCTTCGCCTGTGATCAGCGGGGAATCGTTTTTCTTGTCAGCCATATCAGTTCTACCTGTCGAAAAAGGGAAATTCCGAGTTGCTCACGGTTGACCGGAGCGTCCTTCAAACACACACGACGACGGTGAAACAAAACACTCAGTGACGGCTGTCCTGATAGCGGTAATAAGCGCCGACCAGAGGCAGAAACCACGGTTTGCCAAAGTGCCCGGGAATGGCCGGCCAGTTCAGATCTTTCCAGGGATTGGCCTGCGCCTTGCCCTCCATGACGTCGGCCATGACGCGGCCCATGTGCACCGACATCTGCACGCCATGACCGCTGTAGCCCATCGAGTAAAAGACGCCGTCGTGCTCGCCCGCACGCGGCAAACGATCGGACGTCATGTCCACCAGACCGCCCCAGCAGTAATCGATCTTCACGTGCGCCAACTGCGGAAACATCTGAATCATGGCCGCCTGCAGCACCTTGCCGCTCTTGGCATCGGAGCTGCTGTTGGACATGGCGAAGCGGGCGCGTCCGCCGAACAGCAGACGGTTATCCGGGGTGAGGCGGAAATAGTTGCCGATCAAGCGACTGGTCACGTACGCACGCTGGTTGGGAAACAACTGATCGATCAAGGCTTGCGGCAGCACCTCGGTGGCGATCACAAAACTGCCGACCGGCACGATGCGGCGACGGTACCAGCCCAGTCCGCCGTGCTGACAGGCACCTGTCGCCAGAAACACCTGCTTCGCCTGAATCGATCCTTTCGAGGTGTTGACCACAAAGCCGTTGCGGTTGGCCTTCCAGTCTCTGACCGTTGTGTCCTGATAAATCCGTGCGCCGTGACGCACGGCCGCATCGGCCAGACCCAGGCCAAAGCGACCCACATGGATCTGCACGCCATTACGCTGCAGGAGTCCACCGTGAAACTCGTCCGAGCCGATTTCGGAGCGGATGTCCTGCGCCGACAGCAGCTCGACATCGGCATCGACCTCACGACGGATCAGTTCGCAGGTGCGTGCCAACCCTTCGTAATGGCCCGGCTTGGCGGCCAGCTTCAATTTGCCGTTGCGCTTGATGTCACAGGCAATGTTTTCCTGCTCGATCACGCTGACGACACTTTGTACTGCACTTTCGTACGCCTTGTAGAATTCGCGGGCCTGAGCTGCACCCAGTGTCGCGCTCAACGACGCGTAATCCTGCGCGACACCCGTGTTGCACTGCCCGCCGTTGCGGCCGGACGCTTCGCCGATCACCCGGCCCGCATCCACCACCACGACGCTGGCACCTTTCAAGGCCAATGCACGCGCTGCCGAGAGCCCGGTGAAACCGCCACCGACCACCACCACGTCAGCCTGCCCCTCCACCGCGCCAGCCTGCGCGCCGGTAAAGTCTGGAGCCGTATCGAGCCAGTAGGACTCACTGCGCATCTTGTTCCCCTTGTCACTCATGGAAGAGCACCTTGAAAAATGCCGTGTCGCGGATCGTTCTGCTTACAGACCGACCAGACCCGCCAGACCGCCGATGTCTGGAATCTGGTGATATTCGAACGAGCTGTGGGCAGGCTGTTCGTGACCGCGAGCCACAAAGGCCTTGTTCTTGATCTTCATATCGTTGGCCGAGAACAGGTCGTAGCGGAAGCTGGAGGACACGTGCAACACGTCTTCCGGACCGCAGCCGAGGTTGTCGAGCATGAATTCGAACGCTGCCAGGCGTGGTTTGTAGACCTTGGCCTGATCAGCCGTGAAGACCTTGTAGAAAGGTGCGCCGAGCTTTTCGACGTTGGACATGATCTGGCTGTCGCTGGCATTGGAAAAGATCACCAGCGGAATCTTGTCGGCGATCTTCGACAGACCGGCCGGCACATCGGCGTGCGGACCCCAGGTCGGAACGGCGTCGTAATAGAGCTGGCCTTCGCCGCGGTATTCGACGTTCCAGCGCTTGCAGACACGCGACAGGGACACTTTCAGGATCTCGTCGTAAGGCATCCAGTCACCCATGACCTGATCCAGGCGATACGCCGAGAAATCCTTCACGAACTGATCCATCTGCTCGGCCGGAACACGGTCAGCGAAAAGTTCGCGCGTCATGGTGCCCATGTGAAAGTTGGTCAACGTGCCGTAGCAGTCGAACGTAATGAATTTTGGTCGAAGAAAGCTCATTGTGTGCGGTCCTGAAAGTTCGTTGGGGTCATGGCGTGACGAGCAGTTCCGGCCCTGATGCAAGGGACCGCGTTGCACGTTGCAGCACACCCTCATTACAACACCGTGAAATCAGCAGATGGCGTTAAAAGTGCTGGCTGCTTGATAGAAAGCACCGTTTTGAGGTGCGCGCTCAGCAGACTTTGCGGGGCGCTCCAGCCTTGGGCAAACCCCGGTTTTTGGTGCTTTTTTGACCCTTTTCAGGGCGCTCCGGCTCAAACACGCGGCTTTGCACCGCAGAAACTGCGCCTTTGCATCCCTGGTGGCGCAGCACAATGTACTGCGTACGGAACGAGCCGATTCGCGCAGCTATATAAGGCAGGAATGCGCTGGAAAACCTCAAGCATTTGCTGCCGGAGTTTCAGCCGTTTTAAGCAGTAAGTGTGGTCAGGCGATCTGCCAATCGTGAAATCTACCGAATGTTCAAACCCCTCTTGTCACCCCGTCGCGCAGGTGGGATACAGCAATCCTGCCGTATCCTTTTTATCGCCTGTGCATCCTTCTGGATGGGAGACACACCATGCTCGCCCAGCAACGCCTCGACCTTGAATACCGCCCGATGACTGCCGCCGATGTGGCCAACGCTCACGAGTTGTCCATCGCCCTGAAATGGCCGCACCGCCTTGAAGACTGGGCCATGCTGCAACGCGTTGCCGAGGGCTTCGTCGCGCTGCACAACGGCCGACTGATCGGTAGCGCCTTCGCCTGCCATCAGGGTGAGTTTTCCACCATCGGTCTGGTGATTGTCAGCGACGATTATCAAGGCAAGGGCATCGGTCGCAAGCTGATGGAAATGGCCGTCGGCAGCGTCGCTCCCCGTACAGCAGTGCTCAACGCCACCCTTGAAGGCGCGCCGCTCTACGCAAAGATGGGCTTCGTCAGCTTTGGTGAAGTTCAACAGCGTCAAGGCCAGGCCCAACTGCCCGCGCCGACCGCTCTGAAAGCTGGAGAACACTTCCGCGTCCTGACCGGGACCGACCATGCTCGTGTTCTTGAACTCGCCAATGCGGGCACTGGCATGGATCGCTCGAAGGTGTTGAGCGATGTGCTCGATAACCTCGAACATGCAGTAGGCATCCAGCGCGACAGCCAATTGAAGGCCTTCGCCCTGATGCGTCCGTTCGGTCGCGGCCTGTGCATCGGACCGGTGGTTGCCGAGGACGTGGATCAGGCCAGACATATGATCGAACAGTTACTGGCCAAGGTGCCTTACGCCTTCGTACGCATCGACATCCCCTCCAATGGCGGCCTGGTGGACTGGCTGGAAGAAGCCGGCCTCAAACGCGTCGATGCCGTGACTTGCATGAGCATGGGCGCGGTGCCACAGCCCAGCCAGGGCGTGCGCCAGTTTGCGTTGATTACCCAGGCGATTGGTTGAGCGCAGCATTGCGCGACGACGTAGCGCTGCCGCACAGCAAACGCCGGACTGTGGGAGGCGGCTTGCCGGCGATGAAACGATGACGCGATGTTCCTGAAGTACCGCGTCGCTCATCACGGGCAAGCCACCCTCCCTCGTCCGCGAACAGTCCACACACCATTCTCGAGACCGGAACCATGCCTCAACCCACCGTACTTCTGCTGGCCCGCGCCGATCACAGCCCTGTCGATACCGAATTCACACCGGGGCCTCTCGACGCCAGCGACCCCTTCGCCAACGAACGCCGTACAGCCTTCATGGATGAGGCAGGCATCGCCGCCGGTGTCGTTCATTCCAGTACTTCAGTGTCGGTCGGCGCTTATCCCTACACCGAAATGCTGGTTGTGCATCGTGGTGCCGTCACACTCAATTCAGGCGCCGACACCATTACGATCAGCACCGGCGAGAGCGCCGTCATCGGCCAGGGCACGCAGGTACGGATCGAAGCACAACACGACAGCGTCTGGGCATTCTGCGCGGCCACACAGGCTACCGGACCGGACAAGCCTGGCGTCACGCACCTGGATCGTCTCGCGATGCTCACACCGTCATCTCCACCGGATCCGGCAATCATGATCAGCGCGCTGCCGCAGTGCCGCAGCAACAACATCTTCGAAGACACCGCCAGCACCCTGCGCATCGGTGTCTGGGATTCCACGCCTTACGAGCGCATCTCGCGTCCGCACAGAATCCACGAACTGATGAACCTCATCGAAGGCAGCGTGACACTGGGCATCGAGGGCGGTGAAGCGGTCGTGGTGAAAACCGGCGATACCGTCTTCGTCGCACAAGGTGCGCCGTGCAAGTGGACCAGCACAGGGTATGTCCGCAAGTTCTATGCGGTGACGTGATTCCCAAGTCGCGCCCTTCAACAATGAAGGGCGCAGCTAACGTTAAGGATTGAGCAAAGCCCACAAGAGCGACTTCATGCTCAATGAGCGAAAGGGTCAGCCTTTCAGCCCCAGCACATAAAACCGGCTGTCCACCGCCATGAGCGGAAAGCTTTCAGGCAGGTTTTCCCTGGCTAACTCGCTGAACCCGTGCTTTTCATAGAACCGGTGTGCGGCGAGGAATTTGTCGGTGGTGCCGAGGAATATTTCGCTGACGCCCTTAATCCTGGCGTCTTGGATCAGCCTGTCCAACAGCCTGGCGGCCACCGAGAATTCACGTCCGCGAAACGGCGCGGCGACGAACATCTTTCGCAGCGCCGCCTGCCCTGCACCAATGTCCTTGAGCCCGATGGTTCCGATGACCTGCCCACAGTGCGTGGCGACCCAGAAATCTCCGGTGCCACTCTGATAGAAATCGGGAATGCTCTTGAGATCCGGCTGGTCCTCGGCAGTGATGGCGATACCGAACTCTTCGCGCTGAATGGGCAGGATCACATCAACCACGCCCTGCTGGTGATGCGGCTCGAAACGTTGAATCAGGATGTCGGTCGGGGTCAAAACACAGCTCCTTTTCATGATATGCAACACCCAGGCAGTATCCCGGACAAGCAAACGCCCCGACAAGTCGAGGCGTTTGCTTGAGCATTTCCGAGCGCCGCGCTGAGGCGCGGCGTCGAGAATGTTTAATTACAACTTCGGACCGGCAGCCTTGATGGCGTCGCTCACGTCGAACTTCTTGAAGTTCTCCACGAACAGGCCAGCCAGCGCCTTGGCGGCTTCGTCGTAGGCAGCCTTGTCAGCCCAGGTGTTGCGCGGGTTGAGCAGGTTGGTGTCTACGCCCGGAACCGACTTCGGTACGTCAAGGTTGATGGTGTCCAGGTGCTCGGTTTCGGCACCGATCAGCGCGCCGCTCTGGATCGCTGCAATCACGCCACGGGTGGTCGGGATGTTGAAGCGCTTGCCAACGCCGTAGCCGCCGCCGGTCCAGCCGGTGTTGACCAGATAGACCTTGGAGCCGAAACCGCGGATGCGCTTGATCAGCAGCTCTGCGTATTCGCCAGCCGGACGCGGGAAGAAAGGTGCGCCGAAGCAGGTGGAGAAGGTGGACTTGATGCCCGACCCCGAACCCATTTCAGTCGAACCAACCAGTGCGGTGTAGCCCGACAGGAAGTGGTAGGCGGCCTGTTCTTCGCTGAGGATCGACACAGGCGGCAGTACGCCAGTCAGGTCGCAGGTCAGGAAGATCACGGCGTTTGGCTCGCCACCGAGGTTTTTCGGCGCGCGCTTTTCGATCAGTTCGCGCGGGTAGGCCGCACGGCTGTTCTGGGTCAGGCTGCTGTCGGCGTAGTCGGCTTTCTTGTTGGCGTCGAGGACGACGTTTTCAAGAACAGCGCCGTGCTGGATGGCTTTCCAGATGACAGGCTCGTTCTTCTCGGACAGGTCGATGCACTTGGCATAGCAACCGCCTTCGATGTTGAACACCACGCCTTCGCCCCAGCCGTGCTCGTCGTCACCGATCAGGTAACGGCTTTCGTCAGCCGACAGGGTGGTCTTGCCGGTGCCGGACAGACCGAAGAACAGGGTCACGTCGCCGTCTTCGCCCATGTTGGCCGCGCAGTGCATCGGCAGCACATCGGAGGCTGGCAGCAGGAAGTTCTGCACGGAGAACATCGCTTTCTTCATTTCGCCGGCATAACGCATGCCTGCGATCAGCACCTTGCGGGCTGCGAAGTTGATGATGACAGTACCGTCGGAGTTGGTGCCGTCGCGCTCAGGGTCGCAGACGAACCAGGGGGCGTTCTGGATTTCCCACTCGTCCTTGCCAGCCGGGTTGTACTGTTCAGGGTTGATGAACAGGCAACGACCGAACAGGTTGTGCCAGGCCGTCTCTGTGGTCATCTTGACGGGCAGGTAGTGCGCAGGATCGGAACCTACATGAACGTGGGAAACGAAGCGCTCGCGTTCGGCCAGGTAAGCACCTACACGATTCCACAGAGCGTCGAATTTCTCGGCCGGGAACTTGCGGTTGATCGGGCCCCAGGCGATAGCGTCCTGAGTGCTCGGCTCTTCAACGATGAAACGATCGACCGGCGAGCGGCCAGTACGATGGCCTGTCTGCACAACCAGTGCGCCAGTGTCGGAAAGTTCGCCTTCGTTGCGGGCAAGGGCTTCCTTGACCAGTTCGTCGGTGCTCAGATCGGTGTACACAGCGGTGTTGGTTTGCGTCATGAGGTTCCCCGTCGGCCAGTGGCCGAGTGCTCCAAACGGTTTTGTAGTAAAAAAACTACCACTACTACAGCGTAAAAGTGGGCCGGATTATGCCAGAAAAGCTCAGGAATGGTAGAACCCTCCTGTCAGAACTGGATTACAGGGCCCACGTCGTATTCTGGAGGCTGTTTGCGGTCCGGTTAATGACGCGTGTCAGATGGCGAATCGACACCGCCGCCAGCGAACAGCTGGGCCACGTCAGTGGCATCGAACAGATAGCGCTCGTTGCAGAACTGGCAGTCGATCTCGATGGTGCCGTTGTGCTCCTGCACCAGTTGCTGCGCATCCTCAAGCCCAAGGCTGACCAACGCGTTGGCCGAACGCTCGCGCGAGCAGCTGCAGCGGAAGCAGATAGGCTGGATGTCGAACAGCCGCAGCGGGTCTTCGTGGTACAGGCGATGCAGGATGGTCGCGTTGTCCAGGCTCAGCATTTCTTCGGCAGTCAGGGTGCTGGCCAACGTAATGACGTGTTCCCAACTGGCGTCCCGCTCTTCAGGGTCGGGAATCTGCGCCACCGGCAACTGTTGCAGCAGCAGGCCGCGAGCGCGATGGCCGTCAGCCTTGAGCCAGAAGCGTGTACCCAGCTGCTCCGACATCACGAAGTAGCTGGAAAGGCTCTCGGAGAGATCGACACCGTCCAGGGCAACAATGCCCTGATAACGCTTGCCCTTGCGGGGGTCGATGGTGAGTGTCAGCGAACCATCAGGCATCAGGTCCTGCAGCCCGGCGTCCGGCGTGATCAAGGCCTCGTCGTAGCGGGCAATGCCGCGCAGTTCGCGCTCGCTCGAGCACTCGACCATCAGCAACGGAACCGCGCCACTGGACCTTGCCTGCAGAATCAGCAGACCGTCGAACTTGAGCGTGCCTACCAACAAGGCAGCGGCGGCCATCAGCTCGCCAAGCAGTTCTGCGACCGGCTCGGGGTACGGATGTTTGGCGAGGACTTCGGCATAGCTGCGTTCGAGGGCGACCAGTTCTCCGCGAACGTCGCTTTCGTCAAAGATAAAGCGCTGGGTGAAATCGATGTCCGGGGTATCGTTCATAAAAGAAGGTATCTGAGGTGGGTATCTGTGAGGGCAGTCGACGTGAATGCGCCGGGCAAAGCGCGATGAAACGCTCTGCATCGTGCCGTTTGGCCGCCATTTTAGGAGCTATCCGGTAGTCTTCCAAGCCGCACGGCATTTCAGGCCGGCCACGCAGGTGTTCAGCGGCAGGACTCAAACGTCGCGCTGGACACCACGGAAATCGAAAATCTGACGGCGCTGCTTCTTGGTCGGTCGCCCCTCAGTCGTGACGCCCAGATTGCCCGCCTTGCGTTGCGCGGCCGCATGCTCGCGCCGTGTAATGCTTTCCGGTGTTTCGCGGTAAAGTGTCTGCGCTTCGGGAGCGCCACGACGCACAACGGACAGTGCTTCGACCACGACGGTGCGCTCATCGAAACCCATGCGAATCTGAAACTCGTCGCCCACACGGGGCTCCTTGCCGGGCTTGCAGCGTTCGCCGCGACAGTGCACCTTGCCACTTTCGATGGCGGCCTTGGCCAAGGCGCGGGTCTTGAAAAAACGCGCTGCCCACAGCCATTTGTCCAAACGAACCTTGTCGTCTTCTTCTGGCTTTTGTGCCATATGAATTCCTCATCCTTATAACAGTCAGAACGTTTACCAGGCGTTTTGCAATCAGTGACGGCCCTCAGGCGTTCGCTCATGCAAGACCTCATATCGACACGAACATGAAGTAACCGATCCTTGCCTGTCAAAAACAACCTGCTTCAATTTCACAGCCTTTACCCCGTAGGGAGTGCGACGTGACCGACTTTCCAGCTTCATTGACCGCCCCCAGGAAGGGGTGCGAAGGTTGTACAAACAGTCCGGAACTGAATTTTTCGTTCGACTATGCCTATCAGCCCATTGTAGATCTGCGCGACCGCTCCATCTTTGCTCATGAGGCACTGGTGCGTGGCCCCAACGGCGAAGGCGCGCATTCGGTGCTCAGCCAGGTCACGGACCAGAACCGCTATCGCTTCGATCAGGCATGCCGGACCACCGCCATCGCCGGTGCCGCGCGACTGGGCATGAACGAACGACTTTCCATCAACTTTCTGCCCAATGCCGTGTACCGTCCCGAGCTGTGCATCCGCAGCACACTGGAAGCGGCCAAGGCACATAATTTCCCCATTGAGCACCTGATTTTCGAGACAATCGAAACCGAGCATGTGGATGATCGCGGCCACTTGAGCAATATTCTGCGCGAGTACCGTGAGTTCGGATTCATGACCGCCATCGACGATTTCGGCGCTGGCCATTCCGGCCTGTCCCTGCTGGCTGATTTTCAACCCGACCTGATAAAACTCGACATGAATCTGATCCGCGATATCCACCGCGATCGCGCGCGTCAGGCTATTGTTCGTGGGGTTGTCACAATGTGTTCGGAGTTAGGGATTAAAGTCATCGCCGAGGGAATAGAAAGTGTAGAGGAGCGGGACTTCCTCGCGGATTGCGGCATTTTCCTGATGCAGGGTTACTGGTTCGCCAAACCTGCGTTTAAAGCCCTGGCGCGGATCAGCCCCGACGCCTGGCAGAAGTCTTGATACATACGGAATCGCATTGAAAACATTCGATCATCTGACAGTCATCGGCCTGCGCGAGTGGGTGGCGCTTCCCGATTTGGGGGTGGCGGGCCTTCGGGCAAAAATCGATACCGGCGCCAGTACATCGAGCCTGCATGCGACTGAAATAGAACCTTTCGAACGCGATGGCCAGAAATGGGTTCGTTTCAACGCGCATCTGGGCACCGTGGTTCAGTTGCGGCATCGTCGCTGCGAGGCACTGCTGGTTGCCATGAAAACCATCAAAAGCTCCAACGGCCAGGCACAGGTGCGTTACGTCATTCGCACCACGCTGGCCCTGGGTGATCGCATCTGGCCAGTGGAATTTACCCTGGCATGCCGCAAGTCGATGCGTTATCGACTGCTGCTGGGCTCCAACGCCTTGATCGACGGCCAGCTGGTCGTCAATCCGGGCATTACTTATGTACAAGACAAGCCGGTGTTCCCGGCCTCTACTTCCTCAGGTGCTGCATGAAGATCGCTGTGCTTTCGCGTAACCCGCGTCTGTATTCCACCCGTCGTCTGGTCGAAGCTGGTATTGAGCGTGGCCACGAGATGGTGGTGATCGATACCCTGCGCGCCTATATGAACATCGCCAGTCATAAGCCGCAGATCCATTATCGCGGCAAACCACTGGAGGGCTTCGATGCGGTGATTCCGCGCATCGGTGCCTCAGTGACGTTCTATGGCTGCGCGGTGTTGCGCCAGTTTGAAATGATGGGTGTGTTTCCGCTCAATGAATCCGTGGCCATTGCCCGCTCACGGGACAAGCTGCGCTCTCTGCAACTGCTCTCGCGTCGCGGGATCGGCCTGCCGGTCACCGGTTTTGCCCACTCCCCGGATGACATTCCCGACCTGATCCAGATGGTCAACGGCGCTCCACTGGTGATCAAGGTGCTGGAAGGTACTCAGGGGATCGGTGTTGTGCTGTGTGAAACCGCGACCGCTGCCGAGTCGGTGATCGAGGCGTTCATGGGCCTCAAGCAGGACATCATGGTTCAGGAGTACATCAAGGAAGCGGGTGGCGCGGACATTCGCTGCTTCGTGGTCGGTGACAAGGTCATCGCCTCCATGAAGCGCCAGGCCAAGCCGGGTGAGTTCCGATCCAATCTGCACCGTGGCGGCAGCGCCAGCCTGATCAAGATCACTCCGGAAGAACGCATGACAGCCCTGCGTGCTGCCAAGGTCATGGGCCTGAGCGTGGCGGGTGTGGATATCCTGCGTTCCAATCACGGCCCGCTGGTGATGGAAGTGAACTCGTCGCCGGGCCTTGAAGGTATCGAGGTGACGACCAGCAAGGACGTCGCGGGGATGATCATCGAGTACCTGGAGAAGAACAGCGGCCCGCACATGACGCGTACCAAAGGGAAAGGCTAGGCAATACGATCGTGCCAATGCATCGCTTTGGCACGATCAACATGGCGCTTTAAACTGCATCCCTCGGCAACATCAGTCCCAACGGCAGACGCACCCGCGCTTCCAGACCGCCTCCCGAACGATTCCTCAACTCCACATTACCGCCATGCATGGCAGCGATGCGCTTGACGATGGCCAGTCCAAGCCCAGTGCCTTTGCCGCTGCGCGCGCGGTCACCGCGTATGAAGGGATTGAAGATGGTGTCCAGCTCAGATGGGTCGATACCGGCACCACGGTCCAGAACGCTCAGCACGACGTAGGGCGCATTCCGGTCACCCGATACATAGGCTGCCACTTCAATGCCATTGCCCGCATGGTGCCGGGCATTGCCGATCAGGTTGGTTAGCAGTCGCTTCATCGAGACGCGGCGCAGCGGAAACGGGGGAATCGGTTCCAGACACAGGCGGATGGTGTCTTCGGCACTGTTGAACGGCTCGACCACGTCACGCACCAGATCACCCAGGTCGACTTCCTCGATTTCCTCGTCACGACCGTCGCGAATGAAGGCCAGGAACTGGTCGAGAATCGCGTCCATGTCCTCGATGTCGCGCACCATGCCCTCAGTGAATTCGTTGTCGCTCATCAGTTCCAGCGACAGCCGCAGCCGGGTCAGCGGTGTCCGCAGGTCATGGGAGACACCGGCGAGCATCAGTTCACGCTCCTGCCCCGCCTGCTCGACATCCTCGGCCATCTGATTGAAAGCCCGGTACACCTCGGCCATTTCACTCGGCGTGTCACTGATCGGCAGCCGCACGCTGCGCCCCTGCCCCAGCTGGCGAGCCGCAAAGACCAATCGTTTGAGGGGTTGATTGAGCTGACGCACGAAAATCCAGGCGGACGCCGTGGACAGCAGGCCAATAGCCAGGAACCAGCCCAGCACGCTCCAGATCTTCTGGCCACGCAGCGGATGTGGATACAGCGGCACCTTCAGCCAGCCATCACCCAGACTCGGCGCGCGCACCCAGAGTGCGGGGGGTGCATGCACACGCAAACGCACTTCTGTGTCGGCCCCCAGTTCGGCCTGCATTTGTCGCTGGTAAATCTCACTGTATGGCCAGTGCTGCTCGCCTTCCGGTACTCCGCCGCCCACCACTCGAATCAGACCCGCAGCTTCGGCAATCGCCTCCCGGTCGTTTTCATCAGCCGCCCAGTACGCACGCAGTGTCAGGGCGACACCATGGCTGTACTGCCTGTCGACCAGCACATCCTCGTTCATCAGCAGGTAGACCAGCGTCAGCGCCTTGGAAAACAGCACGACGATGAGCACCAGCCACAGGGTGCGGGAGAAAAAGCTTTGCGGAAACCAGAGCGGTGTCTTCATAACTGCAGCTACACACTTTGCAGGGCGAGCCTGGGCTCGCAAGTTTGCCGGACGCGGGACAGACCCGAGGTACGAACGCAAAAAACCAGCACGTCGATAATCTATGCAAGATTATCGACGTGGCTGGCAGGATCTTCGGTGTTCTGTTCTGACAAACGAGCTGTCAGCGATTTCCGGCACCATCGGGAACGAACACATAGCCTACGCCCCAGACAGTCTGGATATAACGGGGTTTGGAAGGATCCGGTTCGATCAGACGACGCAGACGGGAAATCTGTACGTCGATGGAGCGTTCCAGTGCATCCCATTCCCGGCCACGGGCCAGGTTCATCAACTTGTCACGGGTCAACGGCTCGCGAGCGTGCATGACCAATGCCTTGAGGACAGCGAACTCACCGGTCGTCAGCATGTGCACTTCATCACCGCGCTTTAGCTCGCGGGTTGCCAGGGACAATACATAGTCACCAAAGCTGACCGACTCGTCTTCACTGCCGGGGGCACCGGGCACGGGTGCAGCCTGACGACGCAGAACCGCCTTGACGCGGGCCATCAGCTCGTCCGGGTTGAACGGCTTGGCAAGGTAATCGTCGGCGCCCAGTTCCAGCCCCTTGATACGGCTCAACTCATCGCCCTTGGCGGTGAGCATGATGATCGGCACCTGATTGTTCGCTGCACGCAAACGACGGCAAGCGGAAAGGCCATCTTCCCCAGGCAGCATCAAGTCCAGAACCACAAGATTGAATACCTCGCGGGACAGCAGTCGGTCCATTTGCTCCACGTTCGCCACGGCGCGGGCACGATAGCCCTTGCTGGTGAAGAAACGTTCCAGGAGGCTGCTCAGCCCGGGATCGTCATCGACGATCAGGATTTTTTCGCCTTCAGCATTTTGTGCGGTGCTGCTCATCGGATGCTCCTTTGATCTCGGGGCGCATTATGGCGTAGCTGCGGTGATGCGCACCGTGTGCATTGTTAGCAGATTTTACTGGGGGCCACACTCAAGCGTGCTCAACGGCAGGCAAAAAGGTCGCGCTCGTCGGCCAATCCCCTAATCCGGCGTCGCCGGGTATAATGCGCCGCCCTCAAAGTCAGGCAACACCAGACTTATGGCAGTTCGCCAGTCGTATAAATAAACCTCGACGCGCCAGGCGCTGGCAAGGCAAACCGTAAAAGCCCAGTTTTTTGCTCACAACTCCAGGTGGTCTTATGGACAGCATCAACAGCCGCATCGCCGAAGAACTCGGCGTACGCCCACAACAGGTCGCAGCGGCCGTAGCACTACTGGATGAAGGCTCGACAGTGCCCTTCATTTCCCGCTACCGCAAGGAAGTGACCGGCAGCCTCGATGACACGCAACTGCGTCATCTGGAAGAGCGCCTGCGCTACCTGCGCGAGCTGGACGACCGGCGTGTCAGCATCCTTGCCAGCATCGAAGAGCAGGGCAAACTGACCCCGGAACTGGCCCGCGATATCAAGCTGGCCGACACAAAAACCCGTCTTGAAGATTTGTACCTGCCGTACAAGCAGAAACGCCGCACCAAGGGCCAGATCGCGCTGGAAGCCGGTCTGGGCGAGCTGGCCGACGGCCTGTTCAACGACCCGAGCCTCACACCTGAAGCAGAAGCCGCTCGCTTCGTCGACGCTGAAAAAGGCGTCGCGGACGTAAAGGCTGCGCTGGAAGGTGCCAAATACATTCTGATGGAGCGCTTCGCCGAAGACGCATCCCTGCTCGACAAGCTGCGCAGCTTCCTCAAACAGGAAGCCGTGATCAGCGCGCGCGTTGTACCCGGGAAGGAAGAAGAAGGCGCCAAGTTCCGCGATTATTTCGAACACGACGAGCCGCTCAAGAGCATGCCGTCGCACCGCGCCCTGGCGATTTTCCGTGGCCGCAACGAAGGCTTTCTCAGTTCAGCTCTGAAAGTCGGCGAAGAACTCCCCGGCACCATGCACCCGTGCGAACTGATGATCGGCGAGCGTTTCGGCATCCAGAACCAGAGCCGCCCCGCGGACAAGTGGCTGGCCGAAGTGGTGCGCTGGACCTGGAAGGTCAAGCTCTACAGCCATCTGGAAACCGATCTGCTGGGCGAACTGCGCGACGGTGCCGAGACCGAGGCGATCAATGTGTTCGCGCATAACCTGCACGACCTGCTGCTGGCCGCACCGGCCGGTCAGCGCGCCACGCTGGGCCTTGATCCTGGCCTGCGGACCGGTTGCAAGGTTGCGGTAGTAGACGCCACCGGCAAGCTGCTCGACTACGCCACTGTTTACCCGCACGTCCCCAAGAACCAGTGGGACCAGACCATCGCCGTGCTGGCAGCCTTGTGCGCCAAGCATTCGGTCGATCTGATCGCCATCGGCAACGGCACTGCCAGCCGCGAAACCGACAAACTGGCGGCCGACCTGATCAAGAAATACCCAGGTCTGAAAATGACCAAGGTCATGGTTTCCGAAGCCGGCGCATCCGTTTATTCGGCATCGGAGCTGGCGGCCAAGGAATTCCCGGATCTGGACGTGTCGATTCGTGGCGCAGTGTCCATCGCCCGTCGCCTCCAGGATCCGCTGGCAGAACTGGTGAAGATCGACCCGAAATCCATCGGCGTCGGCCAGTACCAGCATGACGTTTCGCAGTTGAAACTGGCACGCGGTCTGGATGCGGTGGTGGAAGACTGTGTGAACGCTGTGGGTGTGGACGTGAATACCGCGTCCGTCGCTCTGCTGGCGCGTATTTCCGGCCTGAACACGACGCTGGCGCAAAACATCGTTGCTCACCGCGACGAAAACGGCGCGTTCAAAACCCGCGCGGCGCTCAAGAAAGTGGCCCGTCTCGGCGAGAAGACGTTCGAACAGGCCGCAGGCTTCCTGCGCGTCATGAGCGGCGACAACCCGCTGGACTCCTCAGCCGTTCACCCGGAAGCCTACCCGTTGGTGCAGCGCATCGCGGCGGAAACCGACCGTGACATCCGTTCGCTGATCGGCGATGCCAGCTTCCTCAAGCGTCTGGATCCGAAGAAATTCACCGACGAGACCTTCGGTTTACCGACCGTGACCGACATTCTGCAGGAGCTTGAAAAGCCGGGTCGTGACCCGCGCCCCGAGTTCAAAACTGCCGAGTTCCAGGAAGGCGTCGAAGACCTCAAGGACCTGCAACTGGGCATGATCCTCGAAGGCGTGGTCACCAACGTCACCAATTTCGGTGCATTCGTCGACATCGGCGTGCATCAGGACGGCCTGGTGCACATTTCCGCGCTGTCGGAGAAGTTCATCAAGGACCCGCGTGAAGCGGTAAAGGCCGGCGACGTGGTGAAAGTGAAGGTCATGGAAGTCGACATCCCGCGCAAACGCGTCGGCCTGTCGATGCGCATGAGCGACACGCCGGGCGAGAAAATCGATGGTGCCCGTGGTGCACGCCCTGGCTCGTCGCCGCGTCAGCAGAACAATGCACCACGCAAGGAAACCACCACCGCTGCGCCCGCCAACAACGCCATGGCTTCTCTGTTCGCCAACGCCAAGCAGTTGAAGAAGCGCTGATGGATATTCCTGAAGACCTGACCCACAGCGCTTTTTTCAAACTGCTGGGCTGTGAGCTGCGACGTCTGGACGAGGGCGTCGCCGAAGTCGCATTGCCGCTGGAGGCGCACTTGCGCAACCGTGGCAATGTGATGCACGGCGGGGCAATCTTCAGCCTGGTCGATATCAGCATGGGGCTGGCCTGTTCCAGCTCCCACGGTTTTGACCAGCGCAGCGTGACCATCGAATGCAAGATCAACTACGTACGCGGTGTGTCCGAAGGCGAGGTGCTGTGCATCGCCAAGGTGCTGCATGCCGGACGCCGCACGCTGGTTGTGGAGGCAGAGGTCGTTCAGGGCGACAAACTTGTAGCCAAGGCTCAAGGTACTTTCGCAGTCATCTAGACTTCAATGAACACGGAACGAGCGTGATCGTTGAGAACGGAATCTAGCTGTAGGCAACCGATTTGGGTTAATTTCGGCACCATTAGCGTGGTGCCGAGTCCATTTGGTGGTACGACGAAGAGCCGTGATTGCGAACAGGTGTCCAAAGACCCCAACCAGGCGAAAACGCCAGTTCCTTTCTTCACCCTTGTAGACCGTCATGTCCACCCCCATATCGGGGCGACCGATGCGTGAAGGATTCCACCTTGAGCGAACTTTTAAACCGTCGTCTGGCTTTGCTCGGCGAGCGCAACAACCTCTCTCTGCTCGAGCAGTGCCTGCACGGTATCGAGCGTGAATGCCTGCGTGTGACCGAACAGGCACACTTGGCGCAGACGCCTCATCCGACCGCTCTGGGCGCGGCTTTGACCAATGGACTGATCACCACCGACTATTCAGAGTCGCTGCTGGAGTTCATCACCCCGGCGCTCAAAGACCCGGTGCAGACACTCGACAGCCTGGACAAGATCCATCGCTTCGCCTACAGCAAGCTGGACCGCGAGCTGCTGTGGAGCCCGTCCATGCCCTGCCCGCTGCCGGACGAAGAACATATACCGATTGCCTATTACGGCACATCGAATATCGGCAAGCTCAAGTATGTGTACCGCAAAGGCCTGGCCCTGCGCTACGGCAAGACCATGCAGTGCATCGCCGGTATTCATTACAACTTTTCGCTGCCTGAAGAGGCCTGGGCACTCTTGAAGCAGACCGAAGATTTTGCCGGTGACGCGCGCGACTACCAGTCGCACTCCTACATCGCGCTGATTCGTAACTTCCGCCGCTACAGCTGGCTGCTGATGTACCTGTTCGGCGCCTCACCGGCGCTGGATGCAGGCTTCCTGCGCGGGCAACCGCACATGCTCGAGCAGTTCGATGGCGATACGCTTTACCTGCCGTATGCGACCAGCCTGCGCATGAGCGACCTGGGTTACCAGAGCAACGCTCAGGCCGATCTGACGCCGTGCTACAACGATCTGGTCAGCTACACCGACAGCCTGCGCAAGGCCGTCGCCACGCCCTATGCGCCTTATGTCGAAACCGGCACTCACGACGCCAACGGCGAATGGGTGCAGCTCAACACCAACGTGCTGCAAATCGAGAACGAGTACTACTCCAACATCCGTCCCAAGCGGGTGACCTACACCGGCGAGCGTCCGATTCAGGCACTGATGTCGCGGGGCGTGCAGTACGTCGAAGTCCGCTGCCTGGACATCAACCCGTTTCTGCCGACCGGCATCAGCCTGGAGCAGTCGCGCTTCATTGATGCCTTCGTGCTGTATTGCGCACTTGAAGAAAGCCCGCAACTGGCCGGCCACGAGTGCTCGAACGCAGGCTCAAACTTCCTGACGGTGGTCAAGGAAGGGCGTCGCCCGGAACTGGAACTGCTGCGCAACAACGACCCGATCAAACTGAAGGACTGGGCCAACGAACTGCTGCAGAAAATCACGCCGATCGCGCAGTTGCTCGACGAAGCTCAAGGCACAGACGAGCATCTGAAATCGATGGCTGTGCAGCATGCGAAGGTTGCCGATGCATCACTGACGCCTTCGGCGCAGGTGCTGGAAAGCATGAGAGCGCACAACGAAGGCTTTACCGGGTTCTCGTTGCGCCAGAGCCAGCTGCATGCCGAATACTTCCGCGATCACCCTCTGACGGCTGAAGAGCAGGCGCACTTCGAAGAACTGGCGAAAACCTCGATTGCCGAACAGGCAGAACTGGAAGCGACTGAAGAAGTGGTGGATTTCGACACCTTCGTCGGGTCGTATCAGGCGAGTATTCTGGCGATCAGTAACTGAGGGCTGGAATACGCACTACCGGGGGAGGCGGCTTCTCGGCCGTTCCATCAGCGACTGAACTGACGCCATCGCCAGCAGGCCGCCTCCCACGGTTTTTACGTCAGACGTCGATCAGATCGCCTTCTCGAATATCTTCGAATTACGCTGGTAGTTATACAACGACGCACGGGCGCTTGGCAGGCGGTCGACGCTGCTTGGCTCGAAACCACGCTCGCGGAACCAGTGTGCTGTACGCGTCGTCAGCACGAACAACGTCTTGAGCCCCAGCGAGCGGGCGCGGTTTTCGATGCGTTCGAGCAACTCGTCACCACGACCGCCATGACGATATTCGGGATTGACCGCCAGGCACGCCAGTTCGCCCGCCTGGGAATCGGCAATCGGATACAGCGCCGCACAGGCAATGATCAGACCTTCGCGCTCGACCACGCTGAACTGAGTGATCTCGCGTTCCAGCACTTCGCGTGAACGACGCACCAGAATGCCCTGCTCTTCCAGCGGCGTGATCAGATCCATCAACCCGCCCACGTCTTCAATCGCCGCCTCACGCACCAGTTCGAACTGCTCCTGAGCCACCAGCGTACCGCCACCGTCGCGGGTGAACAGTTCGGTCAGCAGCGAGCCGTTTTCGGCGTAGCTGACGATATGACTGCGACCCACGCCGCCACGACAGGCCTCGGCCGCGGCATCGAGCAATTCCGCCTGATAGTTGCTGCCCAGGCGCTGTAAGTGCGCGGGCACCTGCTGAGGACGCAATTCGCGCACCAGACGGCCCTGCTCGTCCAGCAAACCGGTTTCGGCGCCGAACAGCAGCAGCTTGTCGGCCGCCAGATCGATGGCAGCGCGAGTGGCGACATCTTCACAGGCCAGATTGAAGATCTCGCCTGTGGGCGAATAACCCAGTGGCGACAGCAGGACGATATGGCGCTCATCCAGCAGGCGGTTGATACCCTTGCGGTCGACCCGGCGCACTTCGCCGGTGTGCTGGTAATCGACACCTTCCAGCACGCCGATCGGCCGCGCCGTCACCACGTTGCCGCTGGTCACCCGCAGACGCGAGCCCTGCATCGGCGAAGCGGCCATGTCCATCGAAAGGCGCGCCTCGATGGCGATGCGCAACTGACCGACAGCGTCGATCACGCATTCCAGGGTTTCGGTATCGGTGATACGCATGTCGCGATGGAAGCGCGGGGTGATGCCGCGCTGCGCCAGACGGCTTTCGATCTGCGGACGCGAGCCGTGGACCAGCACCAGCCGCACACCCAGGCTGTGCAGCAACACGAGGTCGTGGACGATGTTGCCGAAGTTGGGGTGCGCGACGCCGTCACCGGGCAGCATGACGACGAAGGTGCAATCGCGGTGGGCGTTGATATAGGGAGACGCATGGCGAAGCCAGTTAACGTATTCGGGCATGACAGCAAGAGCCTGTAGAAAAAATGGACGAAGGGCAGAAACACGCACAACGCTGGGCGGTTATCGTCGGAACAGGCTTGGCAACACGCGCACTCTCCTTTTCAAGGTTTCCGACCCGCCTCACTGCGGGGTCAGGCAATAATGTTCGATCAACTGGCGTAGCAGAAGCACTGTAGGCTCCAGGCGTGACATTTCAAGGTACTCCCCCGGCTGGTGCGCACAGGCGATATCGCCCGGTCCCAGCACCAGCGTCTCGCAGCCAAGGCGCTGAAGATAAGGCGCTTCGGTGCCAAATGCTACCGCAGCCGCCGTATGACCGGTCAGTCGTTCAGCTACACGCACCAGTTCAGCGTCGGCCAGCTGTTCAAACGGAGCGCATTCCGGGAACAGCGGCGCGTAATCGATTTTCACCTGATGCATTTCGGCGAGCGGTTGCAGCTTCTGCCGGATCGCCGCGCGCAGTACATCCGGGTCCATGCCCGGCAACGGACGCAGGTCAAATTCCAGCGAGCACTGGCCGCAAATACGGTTCGGGTTGTCGCCGCCGTGGATGCAGCCCAGGTTCAGCGTGGGCTGCGGAACGGTGAACTGGGGATTGCGGTATTCGAGCTGCCATTGCTTGCGCAGCCCCTTGAGTTCGCTGATTGCGTCATGCATGGCCTCCAGTGCGCTGTGGCCCAGGCTCGGGTCGGACGAGTGACCGCTGCGCCCGAGAATATCGATGCGCTCCATCATCACGCCTTTATGCATGCGGATCGGTTTGAGCCCGGTCGGCTCGCCGATGACTGCAGCGCGACCCAACGGACGTCCGGCGTCGGCCAGCGCTCTTGCGCCAGCCATGGAGCTTTCTTCATCGCACGTGGCGAGGATCAGCAGCGGCTGCTTGAACGGCTGATCCAGCAGGCCGCGCACCGCTTCGATCACCAGCGCGAAAAAACCCTTCATGTCGCAACTGCCCAGACCGACCCAGCGCCCGTCCACTTCGGTGAGCTTCAAGGGATCGGTTTTCCACAAGGCCTCGTCGAAGGGGACTGTGTCGCTGTGCCCGGCCAGTACCAGACCGCCGGGGCCGGTGCCGAAGGTCGCCAGCAGGTTGAACTTGCCGGGCGACACTTGTTGAATGTCGCAGGCAAATCCCAGATCGCCGAGCCATCCGGCCAGCAGGTCGATGACCGGGCGATTGGACTGGTCCAGGGAGGGCTGGGTGCAGCTTACCGACGGCGCAGCGATCAAGGCTGCAAACTGGTCTTTCATGGACGGCAAGGGCATGGGCGCTTCCTGTATTCGGGTCGAAACACGTCCATCATAGGGTCATAACGACCCAGGAATAAACCGTTACGGGCCATGTCCTGTACACTGCCGCCCTCAGCAGCCATTCAGTCACGGGCTGCGCTCCCGATATCAGCTTAAGCGTTTGGATTCCCCCGGCCATGCAAAAAGAAACAGAAATCAAACTCCGCGTCAGCCGCGAGACCCTCGCTGCACTGCGCGAACACCCGTTGCTCAAGAAGCGCAACAAAAGTGGCTGGGAGCGCCTTGATCTGTCGAACCAGTATTTCGATACGCCCGAGCGTGAGCTGGCCCATGCCAAGGTTGCCCTGCGCATCCGCCGCGACGGTGACCAGATCATTCAGACCATGAAGACGCGTGGTCAGAGCGTGGCCGGTCTGTCCGAGCGCAACGAGTACAACTGGGACCTGCCCAAAGCCAAGCTGGACCTCAAGAAGCTGGAAGGCGACTGCTGGCCCGAGCAACTGGCCGAGCTGGACAAGAAAACCATCAAGCCACTGTTCACCACCGATTTCGTGCGTGAGAAAGCCGAAATCGCCTGGGGCCGTGGCAAGGCCAAGGTCGTGATCGAGGCTGCACTGGACTTGGGTCAGGTGGTGGCAGGCAAGCAAAAGGAAGAAATCTGCGAGCTGGAGCTTGAGCTGCGCGAAGGCGAGCCTGCCGCGCTGCTGGAACTGGCCGCCGAACTGGCAGCAACCCTGCCATTGATGCCCTGCGACATCAGTAAGGCCGAGCGCGGCTACCGCCTGCTCGACGCCAGCAGCTACTCGCTGAGTCTCGCGGCGCCTGAACTGACGGCCGAGACGCCGCTGGACGACGCTTACTCGGCACTGGCCTGGCATCTGTTGGGCAGCAGCCAGCGTCTGGCCGAGCAATACCGCTTCAATGGTCACTGGCGTCTGCTGCAGGACTGGGTCGAATTGCTTGCCGAACTGCGCGCACTGACCAGCAGCCTGGGTCAGGCCGCACCACGCGCATCGACCGCTCAATTGCGTACTGCGCTGGACGCTTTGCTGGAAGACTGGCGGCCGCTGGTTCTTGCCGGTCAGGAAGACGGCGACGTGCGTGCTGCCGCTCACGAGCAGTTTCTTGAAGAGTTGCAGGACACCCGCTGGGGCGAGTTCTCGCTGAACACGTCGCGCTGGTTGCTGGAGCGCAGCTGGACGGCGGAGCGCAACAACCGTGGCAATCGTCAGGGCGCTGCACTGCTGGCCAGCTGGCTGCCGCGTTTACTGGCCGATGAAGCCACCGCGCTGCAATTGGGTCGTTATCAGCAGCAGCCGGAAGATCTGGCCGAACAGCTGCCACGTATCGAGCGTATCCAGTCCTGGCTGCACTGGGCACGCGATGCACTGGACCTGCCGGACCTTGATCGCCTGTATGGCGAGCTGAGAAAGCTGGAAGAGCTGGCCCATCAGGACATCAGCGATGAAGTGCTGGACGCTCGCGTACATCAAGCACTGACCGTATTCCAGGGTCGCGCATGGAAGACGTTGTTGCGTTTGTAACAGCGCCTCCCACGGGGTATGCATTCAGTCAGCGGCCGGATATCGTTCCCACGCTCTTGCGTGGGAACGCAGAGCTTCGCGGACGTCGTGTTCAGCGCAACGGCAAACTCGTGGTGGATTTGATTTCCGATAGCGCAACGGTTGAATTCACTTCCTGAATCCCCGGCACCAGCGATAGTTTTTCGAAGAAAAACCGCTCGTAGGCTTCGATGTCGGGCGTCACGATGCGCAGCAGAAAGTCCACTGACCCCATCAGCACATAGCACTCCAGTACCTCAGGAAAACCGCGAATAGAGTCGGTGAATTCCGTGAAGTTGGAGCGACCGTGGGCGTTGAGTTTCACCTCGGCAAATATCTGTGTGTTCAGACCGATCTTCTTGCGATCCAGCAAAGAGACTTGCCGTCGAATCACGCCTTCATCCTTGAGCCGCTGAATCCGCCGCCAGCAAGGCGACTGTGACAGACCGACCTGCTCGGCGATCTGCGCACTGGACAGCGACGCGTCCTCCTGAAGCAAGGCCAGAATCCTGCGATCATAGGCATCCAGCTCGACAGACATAAACAATTCTCCTGAACCATCGATGACGCATTAACAAGTCGAATCAAGCGTAATTCATTCCATCATCGACCAGATATTTCTTTTTCCGCGTGCAAGAATTTCTCTCACTTGCATAGGAGAAACCGGCATGCCTGCTCTCGAAACCGTCCTAACCCCTGCACACCGCCCCGACAGTTGGTCGTCCGCCAGCCACACCTGCTGTGTGCGCTATCAGATCCTTGCCGAAGCGGAGCCGGCGCTGTTGTGCCAGGTCTTGAACCTGTTCGCGATGCAGTACCTGACGCCCTGCCATATCGAGGCAACGCGAGAGAACGGACTGCTGGCCATCGATGTGCAGGTGGACGGGTTGAGCTGGCATCGGGCCGGTGTCATCGGTGAAAAAATGCGCAATCTGATCGATGTATGCTCGGTTGAACTGACGCATAGCGAATCGCTGCATCCCGCAGAAACCTTCGTCGCGCTGGCTGCTGGCTGAATCCCCGAAGGCTTTTTGGAAATTCCCGGTCGCATAGAAGGCCCAACACTGGCACGCTTGGCAGCTAGTCTTGTTCATCTTCCGATGATGAACTGCCTCAAGGAGCGTGCATGGCATCCCTGGCCCCGTCTTCACAGGATCGCTGGCTCGATCTGAACGATGTACTCCGTGATCTGGTCGCTCAAGGCCTGCTCAGTCAGGACGACGCAGAAACTGCGGTCACCCAACGGCGCAGCGCCGCGAACATCCAACTGCACCCGCTCGCCTTTCTGGCCAGCCAGCAGTTCGATGACCTGAAACGTCCCGGCAAGAAGCTCGACCTCGAAACGTTGACCGCCTGGCTGGCCAACGCCTGTGGCCAGCCCTACATGCGCATCGACCCGCTGAAGATCAACGTCGCAGCGGTCACGCCGCTGATGTCCTACGCCTTCGCGCAGCGCCACAAGATTCTGGCTGTGGCCGTTGACCGCGAATCGGTCACCATCGCCAGCTCACAACCTTACGTACGCGCCTGGGAAGCCGATCTGGAGCATGTGCTGAAGCTGCCGATCAAACGCGTCGTCGCCAACCCGGTAGACATCCAGCGCGTCGGGGTGGAGTTCTTCAGGCTGGCAAAATCGGTCAGTGGCGCCAGCGCTACCGAACAGAAAGTCAGCAACATGGGCAATTTCGAACAGTTGCTCAAGCTCGGTGCCAGCGATCAGGAACCCGATGCCAACGACGCGCACATCGTCAACATCGTCGACTGGCTGTTCCAGTACGCGTTCCAGCAGCGCGCCAGCGATATCCATATCGAACCCCGGCGCGAACAAGGCACGGTGCGCTTTCGCATCGACGGCGTGCTGCACAACGTCTACCAGTTTCCGCCGCAAGTGGTCATGGCGATAGTCAGCCGCCTGAAAAGCCTGGGACGCATGAACGTTGCCGAAAAGCGTAAGCCGCAGGATGGCCGGGTGAAGACCACGACACCGGAAGGTGGCGAAGTGGAATTGCGTCTGTCGACGCTGCCCACGGCGTTCGGCGAAAAGATGGTGATGCGGATTTTCGACCCTGAGGTGCTGCTCAAGGATTTCGACCAGTTGGGTTTCTCCAGCGATGACCTGCGGCGCTGGCAGGAAATGACCCGCCAGCCGAACGGCATCATTCTGGTGACCGGGCCGACCGGCTCCGGCAAGACCACGACGCTGTACACCACGCTCAAGAAACTGGCGACCTCGGAGGTCAACCTCTGCACCATCGAAGATCCGATCGAGATGGTCGAGCCTGCCTTCAATCAGATGCAGGTGCAGCACAACATCGACCTGACATTTGCCAGCGGCGTGCGCGCGCTGATGAGGCAGGACCCGGATATCATCATGATCGGCGAGATCCGCGACCTGGAAACGGCTGAAATGGCGATTCAGGCGGCGCTGACCGGCCACTTGGTGCTATCGACCCTGCACACCAATGACGCGCCCAGCGCCATCAGCCGGATGCTGGAACTCGGCGTGCCGCATTACTTGCTCAAGGCCACGATCCTGGGAGTCATGGCCCAGCGTCTGGTACGTACGTTGTGCCCGCACTGCAAGGCCCCCATCAACCTGAACGAAACCGACTGGCAGACCCTGACACGCCCTTGGCAGGCGCCTGTGCCATCCGGCGCGCATCAGGCCGTCGGTTGCGTGGAATGCCGCGAAACCGGCTACAGAGGCCGCGCCGGGGTGTACGAGATCATGCTGATGTCAGACGCAGTCAAGTCGCTGATCAGCGCGGATCTGGACCTCACTGCCATGCGCAGACAGGCCTTCAAAGAGGGAACACGCAGCTTGCGTCTGTCCGGTGCCCAGAAAGTGTCTGCCGGATTGACTACCATTGAAGAGGTGCTGCGCGTGACGCCGCAAAGCGAACAGCGGTGAAAGCGTGAAGCCATAACGCTTGGGGCAGGACTGGCAGGGCCACGCGGCAGCTAAAATGAACAGGCTGGTACACATTGATTGAACTAGTACGTGGCTTTGGCTATCCAACCCGTCAGAACAACCACAGTTGGAGTACCTCACCATGCGTCTCAAGTTTGCTGTCGCCACCGTTGCCTTGCTTTCCATCCCGATGGGTTCAGCGATGGCTGACACCTTTTGGCGTAACGTGATTTCCTCGGGTGCCACCACTGGCTCGACTTACCTGACCTTCAAGGATCACAAACTGATCGTTGCCGCTCAGGACGACGCAGGCAGCTTCGTTGCCAGCGACGGTGGTATCCGTGGCCCGTTCCTGGAAGCTGCCATCCAGCAGGTTCGTCAGGACAACCCAGGCCTGAAGGCTACCGACATGGAACTGGCCAACGCGATTCTGGACAAGAATCTGGTTGCCGAAAACCAGTAATTGCCGTGATAAAAAATGCCGCTCGGTTGAGCGGCATTTTTTTGTCCGGCGTTTACTCGCCGATCGCGCTTTTGTAACCCGCAGCATCCAGCAGTTTGGCCAGATCGCCTGTCGCGTCGACCGGCTTGAGCTTGAAAATCCAGGCGCCGTAGGGCTCGCTGTTGAGACCTTCAGGCGCACCTTGCAGCTCATCATTGACAGCAATCACTTCGCCAGCAACCGGCGCGTAAATGTCCGAAGCGGCCTTGACCGACTCGACAACGCTTGCAGCATCACCAGCCGCGAAGGTTTTGCCGATTTCCGGCAGCTCGACGAAAACGACATCGCCCAACGCGTCCTGTGCGTGGTCCGAGATACCGACCGTTACGCTGCCATCAGCTTCCAGACGCGCCCATTCATGGCTTTCGGCGAAACGCAGTTCGGCGGGAATATTGCTCATTTAGTCATCCTCAACATCGGGGTCAGCGGAAAACCCGCCAGATTAGGTTAGATCAGGGCTTTGCCATGACGCACAAACGCTGGCTGCACGACCCTCACCGGGTACCACTTGCCGCGGATTTCGACCTCGGCGCGGTCAGCGGTGGCCATCGGAACGCGTGCCAGAGCAATCGACTTGCTCAGCGTAGGAGAGAAACTACCACTGGTGATCTCACCTTCGCCAATTTCTGCGATGCGTACCACTTGCCGAGCGCGCAATACACCGCGTTCTTCAAGCACCAGCCCGACCAGCTTGAAGGCGACGCCCTCGGCTCGCTCGGCCTCTAGCGCCCGACGTCCGATGAAATCACGTTCGGCAGGCTCCCAGGCAATACTCCAGTCCATGTTCGACACCAGCGGCGACGCGTTTTCGTCGATGTCCTGCCCATAGAGGTTCATGCCCGCCTCCAGACGAAGCGTGTCGCGCGCGCCAAGGCCGATCGGGGAAATACCGGCACCGACCAGATCATTGAAGAAGCCGGGGGCCTGTTCGGCCGGCAACATGATTTCCAGACCGTCTTCGCCGGTATAACCGGTGCGGGCGATGAACCAGTCGGCGTTGTCATGGCCTTCGAAAGGTTTGAGCTGGCGAATCAGATCGGCACGGGCACTGGAGACCAGCTCGGCGACTCTGTTTCGGGCCTGCGGCCCCTGAATCGCCAGCATGGCCATCTCACTGCGCTCGACCAGCTGTACGTCGAACCCTTCCAGCCGTGACTGCATCCAGGCGAAGTCCTTGGCACCGGTCGCCGCATTGACGACCAGCCGATAACCACTGGTCGTGAGATAGACGATCATGTCGTCGATGATGCCGCCCTGACTGTCGAGCATGGCGCTGTATAGCGCGCGACCAGGCGTTTTGAGCCTGTCGACGTCATTGGCCAGCAGGTAACGCAGCCAGGCCTTGGCCTGACTGCCGACCACATCGATCACGTTCATGTGCGAGACATCGAAGACCCCACAGTCGCGACGCACCTGATGGTGCTCCTCGACCTGCGATCCGTAATGCAACGGCATGTCCCAGCCACCAAAATCGACCATCTTCGCGCCGAGCGCGAGGTGCAGGTCAAAGAGTGGGGTACGCTGTCCCATGGGTTTCTCCTTCCGGGCGTGGCGAAGGTGCGGGCAGACATATCACGGCAAGCCCCCCGCTGAGTCAGGGTTTGCGACCAATAAAGCGTGTCGAATTGTCTGACAGACCGCACCAATTGCGGCGCATTGTAGCCGCAAGGTGGTGGCCCCGCACCTAGCTAATCTGACGGGCAGAGCGGCGAATCAGCCCGATGACGGGCAACAGACCCACCAGCACCAGCGTCAGGGCGGGCAATGCAGCTCGCGCCCACTCGCCTTCACTGGTCATTTCGAAAACGCGCACGGCCAGCGTGTCCCAGCCAAATGGGCGCATCAGAAGGGTTGCCGGCATTTCCTTGAGCACGTCGACGAACACCAGTAACGCGGCACTCAAGGCGCCGGGAACCAGCAACGGTAGATACACGTCGAGAAACAACTTCGGTCCGCTGACGCCCAGACTGCGTGCTGCTTCAGGCAGCGAAGGACGGATACGCGAGAGACTGTTTTCCAGCGGACCGAACGCCACAGCGATGAAACGCACCAGATACGCCAGCAACAAGGCGGACAGGCTGCCCAGCAGCAGTGGCTTGCCCGCTCCGCCGAGCCAGCCCGACAAGGGGATGACCAGTTCCCGGTCCAGGTAACTGAACGCCAGCATGATTGACACTGCCAGTACCGACCCCGGCAACGCGTAGCCGAGATTGGCCAGGCTCACGCCCGAACGGATCGCAGGAGTGGGCGCCATGCGCCGTGCGAAAGCCAGCACCAGCGCGGCGCTGACGGTAATCAACGCAGCCATGCCGCCCAGGTACAGGGTGTGCAGAATCAAGCCAGTGTAACGCTCATCCAGATCGAAGCGACCCCGCTGCCAGACCCAGACCACCAGTTGCAGCACAGGCACGACAAACGCACAGAGAAACACCAGCCCGCACCAGAGGGTCGCAGCCACGGCCTTGAGGCCCCGCAGGTGATAAAGCGCCTTGCCTCGTGGCCGCTCGTTGGTCGCGCGGCTAGCGCCTCTGGCACGACGTTCGCCATAAAGCAGAATCAGCACCGCCAACAGCAACAGACTGGCCAGTTGCGCCGCGCTGGAGAGGCTGAAGAACCCGTACCAGGTCTTGTAAATGGCAGTGGTGAAGGTGTCGAAATTGAACACTGACACGGCACCGAAATCCGCCAGCGTCTCCATCAGCGCGAGCGCCACACCCGCACCGATGGCCGGGCGTGCCATCGGCAAGGCCACGCGCCAGAAAGCCTGCAACGGCGATTGCCCAAGCACACGGGCCGCTTCCATCAGGCCTTTGCCCTGAGCCAGAAATGCGGTGCGTGCCAGCAGGTAAACGTAGGGATAGAACACCAGCACCAGAACGATGATCACCCCGCCCGTGGAGCGCACCCGGGGAAGTCGAAGGCCGCTGCCAAACCATTCGCGCATCAGCGTTTGCACCGGGCCGGAAAAATCCAGCAGCCCGACAAAGACGAATGCGAGCACGTAGGCCGGAATCGCAAAAGGCAGCATCAGCGCCCAGTCCAGCCAACGCCGTCCGGGAAACTCACACAGGCTGGTCAGCCACGCCAGGCTCACCCCCAGCAGCGTGACGCCCACACCGACGCCGACCACCAGAATCAACGTGTTGCCCAGCAGGCGCGTCATCTGGGTTTCGAGCAGGTGCGACCAGATCTGCTGATCGATGCTTTGCCAGGAAAGCAGCAACACGCTTAGCGGCAAAAGCACCAGCGCGGCGATGGTAAAGACCAGTGGGTACCAACGGCGTTGGACAGGATGGGCCAAGAGATTCTCGAAGTCGGTAAAGGAATCGTGATCTTGTGATCGTGCCCACGCTCCGCGTCACATTCGAGAGCGGACGCGGAGCGTCCTGAGCGGGTTACTGCGCGCAGAGCGTGGGAACTCTGCGCTGCCGCGTATTAAATCAATTCCAGCCCGCGCGATCCATCATGCGAATGGCTTCCGCCTGACGCTTGCCTGCCACTTCGACCGGAATGGTATCGGCCTTGAACTCACCCCAGCTCGCCACTTCGTCGGATGGAGCCACCTTAGGGTTGGCCGGGAATTCCTGGTTGACGCTGGAGAAGATCTTCTGAGCCTCAGGGCCGGTCATCCATTCAACCAGCGCCTTGGCGGCGTCCGGGTGCGGCGCGTATCTGGTCAGACCAATACCCGACAGGTTGACATGCACGCCACGGTCGGCCTGGTTCGGCCAGAACAGCTTTACCGCCAGATCCGGGTTCTGCTTGTGCAGACGGCCGTAGTAGTAGGTGTTGACGATCCCAACGTCGCACTGCCCGGCGTTGATGGCCTCAAGCACGGCGATGTCGTCGGAGAACACGTCGGTAGAGAGATTATTGACCCAGCCTTTGAGAATTTTCTCGGACGCTTCGGCACCGTGCGTCTCTATCAGCGTGGCGGTCAGCGACTGGTTGTAGACCTTCTTGGCGGTGCGCAGACACAGACGGCCTTCCCAGTTCTTGTCGGCAAGGGCTTCATAGGTCGTCAGTTCAGCGGGCTTCACACGGTCGGTCGAGTAGGCGATGGTCCGCGCCCGCAAACTCAAACCCGTCCATCCATGGGTGGACGAGCGATATTGCGGTGGAATGTTGGCTTCGATGACCGGCGAGGTGAACGGCTGTAGGATGCCCATCTGCTCGGCCTGCCAGAGGTTGCCCGCATCGACGGTCAGCAGCAGGTCGGCGGTCGCGTTCTCACCCTCGGCCTTGATGCGCTGCATCAGCGGCGCTTCCTTGTCGGTAATGAATTTGATCTTCACGCCGGTTTTGGCCGTGTATGCGTCGAACACCGGCTTGATCAGCTCATCGATCCGGGAGGAATACACCACCACTTCGTCGGCTGCCTGGGCGGTGCCGCCCAGCAGAGTCAGTGTCAAAGCAGCCAGAAGACGCTTGCTTGCCTGCATGAAGGTATCTCGCGTTCGCAAATGAGGCGAAATGGTAGTGAATCCCATTTGCTATCTCAATCGAAGAGGCGCTGGAGGCGTTACTGGATGTTGCAGAAAGGAGGAGCCCAGAAAACTGATCGCGCCCATTACTGCGCGCGGGCATGTGCTCTGAGCGGCGTTACCACGCAGGAGCGTGGGAACGATACGCCGAGCCATTACAACCTTGCCAGTTCCGGCAGGTCCCCCGACAGCCCCAGCGCCTCGCGAACGAACAGCGCCTTGGCTTCCGGCAGCTTGTTGACCACCTTGAGGCCGGTGTTACGCAGCCAGCGCAGCGGCAATGGATCGGCCTGAAACAGACGTTCAAAGCCTTCCATCGCCGCCATCAGCGCCAGGTTGTGCGGCATACGACGACGCTCGTAGCGACCCAGCACGCGCACGTCCGACAGCAACTCGCCACGTGCCGCTGCATGAGTCAGCACTTCGGCCAGCACGGCGGCATCGAGAAACCCGAGGTTCACGCCCTGCCCGGCCAGCGGGTGAATGGTGTGCGCCGCATCGCCGATCAGAGCCAGCCCCTTGGCAACGTAGCGCTTGGCGTGGCGCTGACGCAGCGGGACGCACAAGCGCGCATCGACGGCCAGCACCTGCCCCAAACGCCCTTCAAACGCCTGCTCAAGCTCTTTGCAGAAGACGTCATCGTCCACCGCCATCAGCCGCTCGGACTCGGCAGGCGTCACCGACCAGACAATCGAGCTCCAATGCTCGCCATCGCGATCAAGCGGCAGAAAGGCCAGCGGCCCCTCGTCAGTGAAACGCTGCCAGGCGGTTTTCCTGTTCGGTTCGGCCGTGCGCACGCTGGTCACGATTGCGTTGTGCAGGTAATCCCATTCGCGGGTCGGCGTAGCGGTCAGACGGCGCACCGCAGAGTTCGCGCCATCGGCAGCCACTACCAGCGGCGCGCGAAGCTTGCGGCCATCAGACAGGGTCAGCAGCCAGTCATCGCCTGAATAGCGCATCTGCTCCAGCCGCGCGTTGGCCAACAGACCGATGTCACTGTCATGCAGGCGGTCAAGCAGCGCATCCTGGACCACCCGGTTTTCGACGATATGACCGAGCACATCGGCATGTACGCTGGAGGCGGAGAAGTGAATATGCCCGGTGCCGCTGCCGTCCCACACATGCATGTGGCTGTAAGGGCTGACGCGCCGCCCGACGATGCCTTCCCACACATCGAGGCGCTGCAGAATCCGCTGGCTGGCCGCCGACAGGGCGCTGACACGCGGTTCGAACGCGCAGGCCACATCGAACGGCTTGACGCTCAACGCTCCGCCGTCGACCACGATGACCTCCAGGCCGCTGCCTTGCAGAGCCAGCGCAAGGGCGCTGCCGACCATGCCGGCACCGACGATCAGCACATCTGCACGCGTTTCCATGTTCAAACCGTTCCCGCTTGCGGCCGCAGCCGTGTTGAAAGTGCCTGATTCAGACATCGGTTCGTGTCCCCAGCCCCATTGCCTGACGGGCAAACCAGCGCTTGGCAGTGGGCAGCAGATCCAGCCCCAGCAAACCGATATTGCGCCCTGTGGTCACCGCCGACTGCGTGCTGCCGAACAGGCGTGTCACCTTGTCGGAGAAACCCACAGTCAGTTGCTGATCGGCACGCTGACGCTCGCGATAAACCTGCAGCGTCGTCAGATCACCCAGCGCCGCGTCGCTGTCGAGCAATGTTTCGGCGAGAGCATCGGCATCGCGCAGCGACAGATTGAAGCCCTGCCCGGCAATCGGATGCAGGCTGTGCGCAGCATTGCCAAGAATCACAAGATGTGAACGCACCTGCTCGTCGGCTTCGACCAGCGCCAGCGGATAGACATGACGCGCGCCGACCTGACGCAAGGTGCCAAGGCGATAGCCGAACACACCTTGCAGTTCCTCAAGAAAACTGCGGTCGTCCAGCTCGGCAAGGCGTTGGGTGTCATTACCACGACGCGTCCAGACCAATGCACAGCGATTGTCCGGCAACGGCAGCAGGGCCATCGGCCCATCATCGGTAAAGCGTTCGAACGCCTGGCCGCAATGGGCCTCGCTCGGTGTGATGTTGGCGATCAATGCGCTCTGATCGTAAGGCGTTTGCCGAACACCAATGCCCAATTGCTCGCGCAGACTGGAGCGGCCGCCGTCAGCCAGCACAGCAAGATCGCACTCCAGCTCGGTTTCGTCGGCCAGCGTCAGGCGATACCCCTCCGCCAGCGGCTGCATGCTGCGCACCTCGGCGGGCACGCGCCAACTGACGACGTCTCGATCCAGCCCGGCCCACAGGCACTGCCCCAGCCAGGCGTTTTCAACCACGTAACCGAGCGCAGGCACGCCTTCCTCGATAGCCGAAAGACGCGTCGCGCCGAAGCGACCGCGGTCGGACACCTGAATCTGCAGAATCGGCTCGGCCCGGCGCGAGATCTGTTGCCAGACACCCAGCCGCTCGTAAATCCGACGCGCGCCAAACGACAATGCTGAAGAGCGCGCATCGTAGCTGGGCTGATAAGTTTCGCCCGGCGCGAACGGCTCGATCAGAACGATTTTCCAGCCACGCGCCTTGGCCCCTGCCTGCAACGCAAGCGCAAGGCTCGCGCCGACCAGTCCACCACCAACGATGGCTATGTTGAAACGGCTCATGCTGCCTGAACCCGTGAGGCGGCCATCAGTGCTTCGATCTCGGCCACGGTTTTGGGCACGTCGCTGGAAAGCACTTCACAGCCTTTCTTGGTTACCACCACGTCGTCCTCGATACGCACGCCGATACCTCGCCATTTCTTTGCGACATTCAGATTGTCGGGAGACACATAAATGCCGGGCTCCACGGTCAGCGCCATGCCGATTTCCAGCACGCGCCATTCTCCGCCGACCTTGTATTCGCCGACATCATGCACATCCATGCCCAGCCAGTGTCCGGCACGGTGCATGTAAAACGCTTTGTAGGCTTCGTCTTCGATCAGCTGGTTCACATCGCCCTGCAACAGCCCCAGCTTGACAAGCCCGGCGGTAATTACCTGGACCGTCGCTTCATGCGCCTGGTTCCAGTGTTTGCCCGGACCGATGGCCTCGAAAGCCGCGTGCTGGGATTCAAGCACCAGCTCGTAAATAGCCTTCTGTTCAGGTGAGAAGGTGCCGCTGACCGGGAACGTACGGGTAATGTCGCTGGCGTAGCAGTCGATTTCGCAACCCGCGTCGATCAGCACCAGATCGCCGTCCTTGAGTGCGGCGTCGTTCTGCTGGTAATGCAGGATGCAGGCATTGCGCCCCGAAGCGACGATGGAGCCATAAGCAGGCATCTTTGCGCCGCCCTTGCGGAATTCGTAATCCAGCTCGGCTTCAAGGCTGAACTCATGCAGCCCGGCCCGGCAGGCCTGCATCGCCCGCACGTGCGCACGCGCAGAGATCTGTGCAGCGCCGCGCATCACCTTGATCTCGGCTGCTGACTTGTACAGACGCATGTCATGCAGCAGGTGATCCAGCGCGACAAATTCGTTGGGCGGCTGGGCACCCAGATGCGCCTTGGAGCGGATGACGTTGATCCACTCCATCAGGTGGCGATCGAATTCAGGGTTGCTGCCCATGGCCGAGTAAACACGGTCGCGGCCTTCAATCAGGCCTGGCAGGATGTCGTCGATATCGCTGATCGGAAACGCATCGTCCGCGCCGAAATCACGAATCGCACCTTCCTGTCCGGCACGCAGACCTTCCCACAGCTCGCGCTCGGCATTGCGTTCGCGGCAGAACAGCACGTACTCGCCATACTCCCGGCCCGGAATCAGCACGACCACCGCTTCCGGCTCGGGAAAGCCACTCAGGTACTGAAAATCGCTGTCCTGACGATAGACGTGCTCCACATCACGATTGCGAATCGCCACAGCCGCAGCCGGCAGAATCGCAATGCTGTTGGGCTCCATCTGGACCATCAGGGCTTTGCGTCGGCGGGCGTATTCGGCCTTGGGTATATGGATCATCGGCAACGTATGTCCTGATGGCGCGCATCGGTCGAAAATCCGGGCATCGACCGATACGCAATGATGGGCAATCAGTGCAGGGAAGGCTTGGGTTCCGGCGTGGCGGGCTTGTTGCACTCGGTGAACAGCAGCAGCGGCGCAACGCGCAGGTATTCCATGACTTCCATGTAATCGGTTTCGCCGTCTTCGGACTCTTCCAGCGCGTCCTGAACCTGGGCGATGGCCGCCAGATCCTGCAAAACTTCGGTTGCCTCGATGCTCAGCACCTTGTCACCCGCCGCCAGGCCGAAGCCCGAGAGGAATCCCTGGCACCACTGACCCAGCGCAGCAGCCCGGTCAGCCAGCGGCTCGTCATCGCCCGGCAGCAACAGCACAACGGTCATGTCGTCGCTGGTGAGTTCGCCCTTGACCATCTCCTGCAGGCCGATCAGCGCCTGGCGAACATTGTCCTCTGGCTCGGTTTCCAGCAGCACTGAGGCATCGGCAAACCAGCCTTCGTTGTCGAAGCCGGCCCCCGCGCAGCTGCGGCCCAGGAGCAGGCCATGAAGTTCGGCGGGAGAAACCGGATGGCCACTGCCGTTGAGCAGGGTGGCGAATGCTTTGTACGGAGAATTCTGAATGGGCATGGGTAGCTAGTCGCCAAACGGCGCAATGTCTAGAATGAAGGCCTTGTATCCTAGACTATCCGCGCGCCAAGATCATCAACGCGACGGTTTGGGCTTGAGCGTGAACATGACACCCCTGCCATTCATCAGAAAGTACTCAGTGGAAAACAATGGAAGACACCGACCTGCAAGCGCTGATGAAACGAGTGGAGCTGCTGCTCAAGCACGCCGAGCAACTTAAATCCCAAAATGCACTCCTATTAGCTCAGGAAAAGTCCTGGCGCGAGGAACGCGCCCACCTCATTGAAAAGAACGAAATCGCCCGGCAGAAGGTCGAGTCAATGATTTCGCGCCTCAAAGCTTTGGAGCAAGACTCATGAGTAATGGCAACAGCGTGACCGTTCAGATCCTCGACAAGGAATACTCCATCATCTGCCCTCAGGAGGAGCGCACGAATCTGGTCAGCGCTGCCCGCTACCTGGATGGGAAGATGCGTGAAATCCGTAGCAGCGGCAAAGTCATCGGCGCCGATCGCATTGCGGTAATGGCCGCTCTGAATATCACCCACGATCTGCTGCACAAGCAGGATCTGCCTGACGTACAGGCCAGCGGATCGACCCGTGAACAGGTCCGTGACCTCCTCGACAAGGTCGATCTGGTACTGGCCACCGACACGCCTGGAACACCGGATTCCACACGGGGCTGATTATTTCGGGGCGTTTCTGTATACTTGCGCCGCTCCCTGGAGTGCTTGCCAGTCGGTCATGTCCCTGAGCCGATACGCACAACCACGGGGGTTGCACGTTGGGGTTGGTGTGCATGTCCGCTCGACGGAAAGCCTTAAAACCTCCTGCAATCTCCACCTTGAACTTTCGGGTTCAAGGGCTACACCGACAGCGGTTCGTCGGGGAGTCCTCATTCAATCCATTGCCAGCTCAGTTGTCTGGCAATGACGATCCTGCCTTGATACTCACCTCAAGGACCCATCTTCCGGATCAGCCTGCATGATCGCTTGCTCATGACCAGCGCACCTTCGCTCTCACGCCCGCAACTGCGCCGCCAGTTGCGCAAGGCTCGTCGATCCCTGACCCGCAGCCAGCAGCGTGAAGCCGCCCGCGGCCTCTATCGGCAACTGGCGCAGCATCCCCTGTTCAGACGCGCCCGACATGTCTCGCTGTACCTGCCCATGGACGGCGAGATCGATCCGCGCCTGCTGCTGCGTGCGGCACAGCGTCGCGGCAAGGCGACTTACCTGCCTGTTCTCAATGCCTGGCCAAGAACCCGCATGGTTTTTCAGCGCGTGCGCCCCGGCGAGACATTCAGAGCCAACCGCTTTCGCATTCCCGAGCCGCGTATCAACCGCGCAAAGCAGCGCAGGATCTGGGCACTTGATCTGGTGCTGATGCCGCTGGTGGGGTTCGATGACGAAGGCGGACGCTTGGGCATGGGTGGCGGCTTCTATGACCGCAGCCTCGCTTACCGGGCGCGCAGAAGCACATGGCGCAAGCCGGTGCTGCTCGGGCTGGCTCATGAGTGTCAGAAGGTGGAGCGATTGGCGCAGGCCAGCTGGGACGTCCCGTTGCAGGGTACGGTATCGGACAGACGCTGGTATCTGGCCAAGGCACTCTGACCAGTCAGATTTCTTGCGAAAGCATGAAGACGGTCAGAGCCAAAGAAGGACATTCGGTGTCAGCTCAAGGCCGACCGGGGACTTTCTGCTGTTGCTGGGTGATCTCGACAGGCATGTCTGCCTTGCTTGTCCACAGGCTCTGCGCATAACCGGTTGTCACGACACCCAAGCCAAACAATACGACCAGAATCCAGAGTAAATCAGGCTTGCGTTTCATTGACTGCCCTCCTTAGGCAAATCAATACGGTGTCAGCAGCGGTTTTCTACGAGCCGTGCAGCAGCGTGGTGCTTGAAATGGCGGCATTCTGCGATAACGTGAACCAGTACGCAAATGCTGACGCCAACCGACTGTCGGTTTGTCATCAAACTCACATGAACTTATTACTTGAGGAGCAACCCGCAATGGCCTACTGGCTGATGAAGTCCGAGCCCGACGAGCTCTCGATCAGCGATTTGCAACGCCTGGGCAAGACCCGCTGGGACGGCGTACGCAACTATCAGGCACGCAACTTCATCAGGTCCATGGCGGCGGGCGACGAATTCTTTTTCTATCATTCCAGCTGCCCCGAGCCCGGCATCGCGGGGATCGCGAAGATCACTGAAGCCGCTTACCCGGACCCTACCGCGCTGGACCCTGACAGTCATTACCACGACACCAAAGCCACGCCCGAAAAGAATCCCTGGAGCGCCATCGACGTGGAGTTCGTGGAACACTTTGGCAACGTGCTCAGCCTCGGCTACCTGAAACAGCAAAGTCAGCTGGAGCAACTCCCTCTGGTGCAAAAGGGCAGCCGACTTTCGGTCATGCCGGTCACCGCCGAACAATGGGCGGCGATTCTGGCGCTACGCTGATCGGGCTTACTGGACGATGAAGTTGTTGAACAGCAGGTCTTCAACGACCGGCTTGCCCTCTTCATCATTCATGACGCGCTGGACCTGCTTGAGCGCTTCCTGACGAATGTTCTCTTTCGCTTCGGCGCTGCTCATGCTGTCCACCGTCTGCTGCGTGAACAGCGACACCAACTGGTTACGAATCAGCGCATCGTTACGCTTCACGGCCGCTTCAGCGTCGGCACCGGTGACACGCAGGGCGATGTCGGCCTTGTAGACGCGCAGCTTCGGGCCGCCATCCAGCGCGTAATTGCCCACGAACGGTGGTGTCAGAGACACATAGGCCGCCTTGGGCGGACCTTCTTCCTTGGCTTCTTCCTGCGCCATGACGGGCAACGACAAGGCCAGTAACATCAGAATCCACGCTTTCACAGTCCACTCCTTAATACGGTTCGCCGCATAGCTTATACAGCGGATATAGCTTATGTGTACTTATCAGGCCGAGTCATGCTCATTGACCCGTACACCCGCTTAACTGACTTTATCGGCCATCTCTGGAAAAGGAATAGCCCCGATGAAAGCCCTCTTGTGCAAAGCCTTCGGCCCCGCCAGTACGCTGGTGCTTGAAGACATCCCCGCTCCTGACGTCAAGAAGAACGAAATCCTGCTCGACGTTCGCGCCGCAGGGGTCAACTTTCCAGACACCCTCATCATAGAAGGTAAATACCAGTTCAAGCCGCCCTTCCCCTTCTCACCGGGTGGAGAAGCAGCGGGTGTGATCTCGGCCATCGGGGAAAAGGTCGCTCACCTGAAAACCGGTGACCGTGTCATGGCCCTCACCGGCTGGGGCAGCTTCGCCGAGCAGGTCGCCGTGCCGAACTACAACGTGCTGCCCATTCCAGAAAGCATGGACTTCACCGTCGCAGCCGCCTTCAGCATGACCTACGGCACCTCGATGCACGCCCTCAAGCAACGCGCCAACCTGCAGCCCGGCGAAACCTTGCTGGTGCTTGGTGCATCCGGTGGCGTCGGTCTGGCTGCGGTGGAAATCGGCAAGGCCCTGGGCGCCCACGTCATCGCCGCCGCAAGTTCGGCAGAGAAACTTGACGTCGCCAAAAACGCAGGCGCCGACGAACTCATCAACTACACCGACACAAACCTCAAGGACGAAATCAAACGCCTTACCAATGGCAACGGCGTCGACGTGATCTACGACCCGGTCGGCGGCGACCTCTTCGACCAGGCCATCCGCTCCATCGCCTGGAACGGACGCCTGCTGGTCGTCGGTTTCGCCAGCGGCCGCATCCCCGAATTGCCGGTCAACCTGGCCTTGCTCAAAGGCGCCTCGGTGGTGGGGGTGTTCTGGGGTTCTTTTGCACAGCGTCAGCCGCAAGATAACGCCGCAAACTTCAAGCAGCTGTTTGCGTGGTTTGAAGAGGGAAAGTTGAAGCCGCTGGTGTCGCAGGTCTATCCGCTGGAGCGCGCTGGGGAGGCGATTGATGCGTTGGGGGAAAGGAGGGCGGTGGGGAAGGTAGTGATCAGTATAGAAAAACCAATTTAAAATATTTATATAGATCGGGCGTGCATAAAAATCAAACAACATAGCCATACAGAAAGGAGAACTGTATGGCTATCAGAAAAAAAGACAGACCAACTTATTAAAGGACACAACCACCGGGACTGTGAATATTAGTCACGGCGGCTCATCAAAACCGCAAAATACAGGCTTTTTCGGGAGCAGTTTCACCAATACGGGTTCCTCCAGCCGAAAAAGACGACGCAGGCGACTGCATGCCCGCGCACAGCAGGCTGCTCAAGCAATAGCTGAAGCCGAAGCCATCGCACAGGCCGAGCGGCAGGCTCAGGAACATGCGCAGAGTCTGGCCAAAGCGCAACACGAACGTGAACAGCGAGTAAAAGCCGAAGCAACAGCGAGAGCGCAGACAGAAGCTACTGCACGTGCCCAGGCCGAGAAAGAACAAGCATACCGACACACTATCAACTCGTTGACCGAGTCTTTTCGAACTGAAAGTCAGGATATAGCACGACACTACACAGCGAAGTCTGCCAGCTTATCCGAGTCGATAGCGCAGGAAATTGGCTTCATTGATTCGCAACAGGTTCCGCATACCGCGCAGCAGGCACTTGATCTCATCCTTCAAGAAAAAGTGCAGATCAACTACTTGATCGCCATGAAAGCGTTGATCGGGACGCATTAAATAATGCACTTACTGCAAGTGGTACAGGCGTAGGCAATCCAGATCCAAGCCAGTACAAACATTTTCTTGAAGCCCATAGCAACGGTGATGCAAATCTGTCACATCAGCTTCATCGACGCTGGATAGATGCCTATACGCATACACAAGAGTCGCAACTTCTTTCACAAGCCATCTCACTACTCGAAGAACGATCTACCCAACTCTCCACACAGCATGCCGAGTTATCGCACACTTTCAGATCGGCCAGGGAGACAGAAGAGTCCGTCTCCACGAAGCACGTCAACACTCTATGGAATGCCGTAGCACCTCCTGCGCTGTCGGCAACCACTGCGGGGATCGAAACGGCACAGACAAAGACGGCCCATCTGGCGAAGGAATATTTTTTTCGAATCGCTTCAAAGGCACTCACACGCAATGCAGGTCTCGCGCTAGCCGCTTATGCGCCGATCCTGGGCGATGCCGAACGGCCCTCGCCCGTGGTCGGCACGCCCCTTTCACAGCTCAATCTGCCTGAAACACTGGACCTGGCTTACGTCGCCAGTGTGGGCGGTGCCATTGATGTACCTCATCGACTGGTCGAATCCACCGATGGTGAACGCTCGCTCGCGCAGTGGACGGCAACCGATGGAATAAAACTCGGCACGAAGGTTCGTGTACGAACATTCACCTACAACGCCCAGAACAATACCTACGAATTTATCCGAGATGGCGAATCCACACCGTCACTGATCTGGACTCCAATAGCACGACCGGCTGACAGCTCGACTGTCTCGCCCCTGAGGCCACCAGCGCTGCCTGCTGATCCAGGCAACACCGTGGCTCCGGTCGCTCCCGAGCTGGAGACGTACCCGGCAATCGATCGAAACGATCCTGATGACTACATTCTCGTATCGCCGATTGATTCAGGGCTGCCAGACACCTATCTGCTATTCAAGGACCCGAGGTCGATTCCTGGGGTAGCGAGCGGGTATGGAGCAACGGTTGACGCAAACTGGCTGAAAAACTCTGCGAAGAGTCAGGGAGCACCCATTCCATCGAGTATCGCGGAGCAGCTCAGAGGTCAGAAATTCAACAGCTTTGATGGGCTGAGAGAGGCAATTTGGTTAGCGGCGTCTAAAGATCCTGAGTTGAGTAGGCACTTCAGCTTTATTAATAATAGAGAGGTTTCAAAGAAACGCGCACCCTATGCTCTGCCGGAAGACAGAATAGGCAGCCGTGTAAAACTAGAGATCCATCACAAACACTGGATCAGCAATGGGGGAGCCGTCTACGACCTCGACAACCTCACTATAATGACTCCCAAAGAGCATATTCAGACCCACAGGAAAACACGCACATGAAATTTAAATCAACGCTGAGCGAATACACAGAACCCGAGTTCTTTGAAATTCTTAGCGAGCTTTTCGACGGTCCGGTTGATGTGCCTGAAGATCAAGAGGAACAGTATATAACTGACCTTATCGACCACATAGCTGGCGTGACCGAGCACCCCGAGAAATCAGGCCTCCTCTGTTATCCACCCGCAGATCGAGAAGACAGCGCCAAAGGGGTCATGCAGGAAATCAAGGCATGGATAGCGCAGAGTGGCAAGCCGGGATTCAAGCAGCCCGACTAAACCAATGCCGCACGCTTATCCACTATTATTTTTCAGCAATCATAACAATCTAAAAGGATTTAAACCATGGAAGAGCTAAATCATCACCTGCAACAACTGCCCATTTTTTTGCAGGCAGAACTTGCCGCTCACATTGGCAACTTGAGCGGACTTGAATACACAGGGATTACCGAACGATACATACACACGGCCTATCATCTTATTAACAGCAAACGAGCACCGTTGCAGCAAGCACACATCGATAATGTACGTTTCATGTGGGGTGATGTACGCGCTACAAAGCTCGACATGGAAAACAAAGCCTTGTTGCGCAGCTTGCCGGGGGGTGGTCAGACTGACTTCTACTCCATGACGGTCGATGCTGATTTTCATCTGCAGAGCATTCGCTTTCTAAACGAGTTCAAAGTTGGCCTCGAATCGTTACACGGCAGGCTTAAAGAGCAGCAACACCAGCACGCCGTGCTTGTCGCTCAAGAAGCCGCACGCCGCGCAGCCGAAGATGCTGCTCGGGCACGAATGCAGGCGGAAGAAGCCGCCCGGCGCATGGCAGAAGAGCACGCCGCGCAGCAGCGTGCCCGAGAGGCAGCACTGCAGCTCGCGCAACGCCAGATTGAAGAGGCAGCGCGCGAAGTTACACGTAGAAAAGCCGAGGAAGCCCTAAGGCTGGCATCAGAATCAGCACGTACAGCGGAAGCGATGCTGGGGCCTGAGGCAACAAAGGAAATAGGTGTTGCCCTGAACGCACTCAAAAATGCCATTGAGTTTGCGGTGACAGAATGCTCAAACGCACTGAGCGCTCAAGGCGTGTCCAATACTGAGCATTTTGAAGCCATAGGAAAAATGAACGTATTTGACTAGCTGACAGCCGTAGACGCCAGTTCGAGATGTCGTCGTCCGAACTGGCGTCAGGTTCCAGCAGCGGCCTTTAAGATGACTGCCGAACACGCTCCGGCGAATAGCTCACCTATCGCTGCCCAAGATTATCCCGAGAACTCGCGATTACCGTCGGCACCGCCTGAAACAAATCGCCCACCAACGCATCGCGTTCGTCCAGCGGAGGACGAAAAAGCGCCGTTCCAGCGAACTGATAGGTCACGGTTACGTTTTAGCTTTCAGGATGGGGGAGGCCTTGCGCAACATGGCTGCTGAACAGCACTTGGCCGGTGTACCAGAACACATCAACGTTGCTTAACGATTCGTCGGGGGAGTCCTGCCGGACGAACTGCACTTCGTGATTGAGGTAGCCGCAGCGAATGTCGCCCAACCCTAAACTGACCTCGGTATTGAAACGTCGGTACCCGTGGGAACCAAAAATCACCGGCACGGTGATGCTGGTGAAAGGCGGCGCACCAACAGTTCCGATCCAGGGTTTATAGCGCCATTGCCTGAGCGTTTGCTCGACCGACGAAGTCATGAGCGGATGCCCACTTTCAATCGCCTTTGCTTCATGCACTGAGCCGTCGGATTTGATAACCATCTGAGCACGCACCTTTCCGGCATAGCGGGCCTTCACACGTTCGGCGGAAAACGTTGGCATGGGCGTGTACATCGGCACCAGAAACGCTTCTGCTGCGTAAATCGGCAGCGCCATCAACGCCATTGAAACCACAAGAATAACCACAATCTACTTCATCAAAGCCCCTGCTCGTCGCGACATAACTGCCTGCATGGCATTCATGTCGCGATACTAAAAGGGGCCTCTGTAAACATATAAGTACACCATTTCTTAGACAGCCGTAGGACCTGTCCTTTTCGGTTACTGAATCGTTAAACCTCTCTGACGTTCACAAAACAACATGCGTAACCTCCCATTTCCCGCGGGTTTTCGGTCAAAAGGCAGTGCTTTTTTCTGTAACGAAAATGTAATATTCGCTTTCGCAAAAAAAATAAGAACCCGGAGAGTCTCTATGTTTGCGTTTTTCCGCCCTGCCAGGCACAAGGCACCCCTTCCCGAAGAAAAAGTCGACAGCACGTATCGTCGTCTGCGCTGGCAGATATTCGCGGGTATTTTCATTGGTTACGCGGGTTATTACCTGCTGCGCAAGAACTTCTCGCTGGCGATGCCTTATCTGATTGAAGAGGGTTATACACGCGGTCAGTTGGGCGTGGCGATGTCGGCGATTGCGATTGCCTACGGTCTGTCGAAGTTCTTGATGGGAATCATCTCCGACCGTTCCAACCCGCGCTATTTCCTGCCCTTCGGCCTGCTGGTGTCGGCCGGGATCATGTTCATCTTCGGTTTCGCGCCGTGGGCGACGTCCAGTGTCACGATCATGTTCGTGCTGCTGTTCATCAACGGCTGGGCACAAGGCATGGGCTGGCCGCCGAGCGGACGGACGATGGTGCACTGGTGGTCGCAGAAAGAGCGCGGCGGCGTGGTGTCGGTGTGGAACGTGGCGCACAACGTCGGTGGCGGCCTGATCGGTCCGCTGTTCCTGCTGGGCATGGGCTGGACCAACGACTGGCACGCTGCATTCTACGTCCCGGCGGCAGTGGCTTTGCTGGTTGCCGTGTTCGCGTTTGCAACAATGCGCGACACACCGCAATCGGTGGGCCTGCCGCCTATCGAGCACTACAAGAACGACTACCCGGAAGGCTACGATGCCAGCCATGAAGAAGAATTCAGCGCCAAGGAAATCTTCGTCAAATACGTGCTGCGCAACAAATTCCTCTGGTACATCGCCATGGCCAACGTGTTCGTCTATCTGCTGCGCTACGGCGTACTGGACTGGGCGCCGACCTACCTCAAGGAAGCCAAGCACTTCACGGTCGACAAGACCTCGTGGGCCTATTTCCTGTACGAGTGGGCGGGCATTCCGGGCACGCTGCTGTGCGGCTGGATGTCGGACAAAATCTTCAAGGGCAATCGCGGCCTGACCGGCATGGTGTTCATGTTCCTGGTGACCATCGCCACGCTGGTGTACTGGCTGAATCCGGAAGGCAACCCGACGGTCGACATGATCGCGCTGGTGTCCATCGGCTTCCTGATCTACGGCCCGGTGATGCTGATCGGTCTGCAGGCGCTGGAACTGGCGCCCAAGAAGGCGGCAGGAACGGCGGCAGGCTTTACCGGACTGTTCGGTTATCTGGGCGGCTCGGTCGCAGCGAGTGCGGCGATGGGCTATACCGTGGACCACTTCGGCTGGGACGGCGGCTTCGTGCTGTTGATCGGCGCGTGCATTCTGGCCATGGTTTTCCTGGCCCCGACGCTGCGTCACAAACAGGTCGCCAGCACCTCGCGTGAAGCCAAGGCCTGATTCAGGCCGTCGCTGACTGGCATCGCTTGAGCCGCGCCTCCAGATGCCGATCCGGCATGGCGTGGCTGCGCAGGGCGATGGCGGTCTGCTCGACGTAATCGCGGGTGGTTCCGTACCGCCCGCTTGCGCTGGCCAGCACCTGGCTCAGCACACTGTCCGGCAGGTTGCCGGCATAGCTCGGCAAATGCCGTTCCAGCACGAACCCCAACGCCTGAACCTGCCTGCCATCTTCGAGACGGCAGCTGAGCCAGTGTGGGCGATAGGAGGGATAAGGCATCTCGCGTTGCCAGAGAGCCAGCAACGAGTCTTCGAGGCACTCGTCCGGCAGCCGATAGGCAAAGCCGGTGCAGGAACCGCCACGGTCCAGACCAAACACCAGTCCCGGAACCTCCGGCGTGCCGCGGTGTTCGTGGGACCATAGGTACAAACCGCGATGGTATCCATGCACGCGTCCGCGTTGACGCTCGACGGCGGTGCATTCAGGTCGCCAGATCAGTGAGCCGTAGGCGAACAGCCAGACCGGACCACCCTTGTGACGCTTCATCGTGGCGTCCATGGATGCGAGCAACTGCTCGCGAGTGAGTTGCGGGCCCAGATCGATGACAGGTGGATACGTCAGGCCCAGACCGTCGTGTACAGCTACGGCCAGTTCGTTGATTGGGTTCTCCATTTGCCTCCCTGACAGTCTGACTGCCAGTCTTTGCCGAGCCCCGCTGAATCGCTCACGGGCGAGCGGCATCAGGGTGTCGTGGTACGTTCTTCGCTGCAGGCCAGTGGCCTTTGTGCCGAAAAGAATCTGGCGACGATTTGACATCGCCAGACGCTATAAGGGTGATCCAAGCAATTTACAATCCAGCCGGACCACCGTCAGTCAGGTATCAGGGACGTGGCGCGTAGGCAAACACGTCCGCACGCATCTGATGAGCGTCCATGCCGGCGCTGACCAGCGCGTCGAGGGTGCCGTAGATCATCGCAGGCGAGCCGCTGCCGTAGACGTGCACCGCCGAAAGATCCTTGATGTCGTAGCAGACGGCCTCGTGCAGCATGCCGCAGCGCCCTTCCCAGTTGCACAGGTCACTGACGACCTTGTGCAGGAACAGGTTGGGCAGCTTCGCCCATTCATCCCAATGGCTGATTTCGTAGAAGTCCTCGGGACGTCGCACGCCCCAGTACAGGTGCACCGGGTGGCTGAAGCCGGTGACGCGGCAATGTTCGATGAGGCTGCTCATTTGCGCCATGCCTGTGCCTGCGGCGATCAGAACCAGTGGCCCGTCAGGCAGCTCGGCCAGGTGCGTGTCACCAAATGGCAGTTCGACACGAGCCATCGCGTTGCGCTGCAATTGTTCGATAAGGCTGCGCGCGCTGTCTTCGCGCACCAGAACGTGCAGTTCCAGATCGCGCCCTCGATGAGGCGCCGAAGCAATGGAGAACGCTGACTTCTCGCCGTTCTCACGCTCGATCATCAAGTATTGTCCGGCGTGGTAGCGCGGTACCTTGCCGGCCGGAGCCCGCAGCCCCACACGCCAGACATCGCCGCCCACCTCTACACACTCACTCAGTTGGCAGGCAAAGCTGCGCACCGGCAGCTCGCCTTTGGCCAGCACGCCATCCCACAGCACCACGCAGTCCTCAAGAGGTTCGGCAAGGCAGGTGTAGATCTCGCCGTGATCGTGCTCCTGACCCGACTGCACGACACGCCCTTCGACCAGCAGCGCCGAGCAGACGTGACAATTGCCATTGCGACAGCTCTGCGGGCACTCATAGCCCAGACGCTGTGCAGCGTCGAGAATCCGTTCACCCGGCAAGGCTTCCAGCACGGCCCCGGAGGGCTGCAAGGTTACGCGCATCACTTGATTCCCAACTGATCCCAGATCTCGTCGACCCGACGTGTTGTGGCTTCATCCTTGACGATAGCCCTTCCCCACTCCCGACTGGTTTCGCCAGGCCACTTGTTGGTCGCATCCAGGCCCATCTTGGAGCCCAGACCTGATACGGGCGATGCAAAGTCCAGGTAATCGATTGGCGTGTTGTCGATCATCACCGTGTCACGCTTGGGGTCCATGCGGGTGGTGATCGCCCAGATCACGTCGTTCCAGTCGCGGGCATTGATGTCGTCGTCGGTGACGATCACGAACTTGGTGTACATGAACTGCCGCAGGAACGACCAGACGCCCAGCATCACGCGCTTGGCATGGCCGGGATACTGTTTCTTGATGGTCACAACGGCCATGCGGTACGAGCAGCCTTCAGGCGGCAGGTAGAAATCGACGATTTCCGGAAACTGTTTCTGCAGGATCGGCACAAACACTTCGTTCAGGGCAACGCCCAGAATCGCGGGCTCATCCGGCGGACGGCCGGTGTAGGTGCTGTGGTAAATCGGCTTGATACGGTGCGTGATGCGCTCGACGGTCAGTACCGGAAAGCTGTCCACTTCGTTGTAATAGCCAGTGTGGTCCCCATAGGGACCTTCATCCGCCATCTCGCCCGGATGGATAACACCTTCAAGCACGATTTCGGCGCTGGCGGGCACTTGCAGGTTGCTGCCTCGGCACTTGATCAGTTCAGTGCGCGAGCCGCGCAACAGACCTGCGAAGGCGTATTCGGAGAGACTGTCCGGCACCGGGGTCACGGCACCCAGGATGGTGGCCGGATCAGCACCCAACGCGACGGCGACCGGATAAGGCTCGCCCGGATGCCTGGCGCACCACTCACGGAAATCCAGCGCGCCGCCACGATGGCTGAGCCAGCGCATGATGATCTTGTTACGACCGATAACCTGCTGGCGATAGATGCCCAGGTTCTGACGTTCCTTGTTCGGGCCTTTGGTAACGGTCAAACCCCAGGTGATCAGCGGGGCAACGTCGCCCGGCCAGCAGGTCTGGACCGGCAGCATGCCGAGGTCGACATCATCGCCTTCGATGACCACTTCCTGGCAGGGCGCGTCTTTCAAGACCTTGGGCGCCATCGCGATGACCTTGCGGAAGATCGGCAGCTTGGACCAGGCGTCTTTCAAACCCTTGGGCGGCTCGGGCTCCTTGAGGAAAGCCAGCAGTTTGCCGATCTCACGCAGTTCGCTGACCGCCTCGGCGCCCATGCCCATGGCGACGCGCTCTGGCGTGCCGAACAGGTTGCCCAACACCGGGATGTCGAAGCCAACCGGCTTTTCGAACAGCAGGGCAGGGCCTTTGGCGCGCAAGGTGCGATCACAGATCTCGGTCATTTCCAGCACGGGCGAAATCGGCATCTGAATGCGTTTCAGCTCTCCGCGCTGCTCAAGTTGCTGTACGAAATCCCTTAGATCTTTGAATTTCATTAACCCGGCCATTTATCCAAATAGACGCACATCGTACCTGCTCTGAGCTTTCAAGGCAGCTAATGAGCCAAACGGCGGCCAAAAAAAATGGCACCCCGAAGGATGCCATTTCTTGAAACGACCCGTCTGTTACTTGCGTTTCATCGACAGGAAGAATTCATCGTTGGTCTTGGTCTGCTTGAGCTTGTCGATCAGGAACTCGATAGCGGCGACCTCGTCCATCGGGTGCAGCAGCTTGCGCAGGATCCACATGCGCTGCAGCTCGTCATCAGCGGTCAACAGCTCTTCGCGGCGTGTGCCGGAGCGGTTGATGTTGATGGCCGGGAACACGCGCTTCTCGGCGATCTTGCGATCCAGAGGCAGCTCCATGTTGCCTGTACCCTTGAACTCTTCGTAGATGACTTCATCCATCTTCGAGCCGGTTTCAACCAGCGCGGTGGCGATGATTGTCAGCGAGCCGCCTTCTTCGATGTTACGTGCAGCACCGAAGAAACGCTTTGGCTTCTCCAGGGCGTGCGCATCGACACCACCGGTCAGTACCTTGCCGGAGCTCGGGATGACGGTGTTGTAGGCACGAGCCAGACGGGTGATGGAGTCCAGCAGAATAACGACGTCTTTCTTGTGCTCGACCAGGCGCTTGGCCTTTTCGATCACCATTTCGGCAACCTGTACGTGACGGGTTGGCGGTTCGTCGAATGTCGAGGCAACCACTTCGCCACGCACGGTGCGCTGCATTTCGGTCACTTCTTCCGGACGCTCGTCGATCAGCAGAACGATCAAGTGCACTTCCGGATTGTTACGCGTGATGTTCGACGCGATGTTCTGCAGCATGATGGTCTTGCCCGCCTTCGGCGGCGCAACGATCAGACCACGCTGACCTTTACCGATCGGTGCGCACAGGTCGATGACACGACCGGTGAGATCTTCGGTGGAACCGTTACCGGCTTCCATCTTCATGCGCACGTTCGGGAACAGCGGCGTCAGGTTTTCGAACAGAATCTTGTTCTTGGCGTTTTCCGGGCGGTCGTAGTTGATCGTGTCGACCTTGAGCAGAGCGAAATAACGCTCACCTTCTTTCGGAGGACGGATCTTGCCAACGATGGTGTCGCCGGTACGCAGGTTGAAGCGGCGAATCTGGCTCGGGGAGACATAGATGTCGTCCGGACCGGCCAGGTAGGAAGCGTCTGCAGAGCGCAGGAAGCCGAAGCCGTCCTGGAGGATCTCCAGCACGCCATCACCGGAAATTTCCTCGCCACTTTTAGCGTGCCTTTTGAGCAGGGAGAAAATCACATCCTGCTTGCGCGAACGGGCCATATTTTCTATGCCAGCCTGTTCGGCCATTTCGAGCAGATCGGTAATCGGCTTTTGCTTGAGTTCAGTCAGATTCATATGGGAATGACGTAATCGTGTATGGAGGGGGAAATTAAGCTTTTGGCTTAATGAGGCCGCGCCGCAGAGAAGGCGACAGGATCGCGTACTAAATCGAAAGGAGAGCGTCGGCGACGGCTAGCAGGGGGCAACGGAGAAGCCGTTGCGGGGCCGAATGTACCACTCGATTTTGAAGGAGTCTAGTACGGCATATCAAAAAAAGCCCCGCTATTCGCAGGGCTTTGGAACACTTCAGATGTTGGCGTCGAGAAACGCAGCAAGCTGCGACTTCGAAAGAGCGCCCACTTTAGTGGCCTCGACGTTGCCATTCTTGAACAGCATCAGAGTCGGGATACCGCGAACGCCGTGCTTGGCCGGGGTTTCCTGATTTTCGTCGATGTTCAGTTTGGCGACGGTCAGTTTGCCTTCGTAAGTGCTGGCAATTTCGTCCAGAACCGGGGCAATCATCTTGCAAGGGCCACACCACTCAGCCCAGTAGTCGACCAGTACAGGGCCCTGAGCCTTCAGTACATCGGCTTCGAAGCTGGCGTCGGTGACGTGTTTGATCTTGTCGCTACTCATGGATGTCTCCGAGTTCGTAGGCTAAAAACGACGCTCATCATAGCGGGCCTTATGACATTCAGGAAGCAAAGGATCATTGAGTCTGGCTATGACGGTTTATGAGTCAGGTTATAGCTCATCACTAGTTCGAAGGCGAAACGAAAACGATGCCGGTGCGCAAGGCAGCACCTCTGATGTGTTCCTGCATGGCCTTTTGCGCAGGTCCTGAAGCATGTCGGGCCAGCGCTCGAAGGATCTTGCGGTGCTCCTGCCAGGTTTCCATCACCCTTGCAGCCCTTATGAACGGCATCTTCTGGCTTTCCAGAAAGATATCGGCACCTGCCGTCACGATTCCCAGCATGGCCTGATTTCCGCTGGCCACCAGAATATGCCGGTGGAACTCGAAATCCAGACGTGCGGCCGCTTCAAAATCGCCGGCACGCAACTCCAGACGCATGGCCTCGACATTATCTTCCAGCACGTCCCGCTCGTCGGCAGTCAACGTCACAGCGGCCAGACCGGCAGCAAACCCCTCCAGCGCATAGCGCAGTTGAAACGTATCAGCCGGAGAAACCTGTGCATCGAAAGGCCAGGAAAATCCGCTCGTGCGCCGTTCTGGTTCAGAAAACGACTGCACGAATACACCCTTGCCGGGCTGCACGCTGACCACGCCCAGCGCGCTGAGCGATGACAGCGCCTCGCGCAGCGAAGCACGGCTGACACCCAGCAATGCCGCCAGGTCGCGCTGCGACGGCAGGCTGTCGCCAGGCTTATAGCCTTGTTCGTCAATCAGCTTGCGGATGGCCCTGAGGGCTGATTCCGGTACGGCGAGCGAATTTTGCGGCATCACTGTTCAGGCCAGTCAGTCCAGTAAAAATCCCTTTTAGCGTCATCCCGATCATTCGGCAAGCGACGCCCAGCACTGGGGCGGCGCGGCTTTCAGGCGCTCCAAAGCGGGGCGCGCCGCCTGTCAACTGTTCAGACCAGTAAGACCAAAAACAGGCTGAACACCTTGAGTTACGGCGTGAAAGGAGTGGGTGGCATGGGCTGTGCACTGGGTGAACGGCCAACATCTTTCGTTCCGTCCGGAGAGTTCTCATGACCAAGCGTTACAGCGCCCTGCTTACTGCCTTGTTTGCCAGCCTGATGCTGAGCCAGGCGCCAGCCCATGCCAATGGCCTGGAAGACGTCGTAGCGCGCGGCACTCTGAAAGTTGCCGTTCCGCAGGACTTCCCGCCATTCGGTTCGGTCGGCCCAGACATGAAGCCTCGCGGCCTGGACATCGACACTGCCCAATTGCTGGCCGACAAGCTGAAGGTCAAGCTTGAGCTGACGCCGGTCAACAGCACCAACCGCATTCCGTTCCTGACCACCGGCAAGGTCGATCTGGTGATTTCGAGCCTGGGCAAGAACCCGGACCGCGAGAAAGTCATCGACTTCTCCCGCGCCTATGCGCCGTTCTATCTGGCTGTGTTCGGTCCGCCTGATTCGCCGGTCAAGGAAATCGCCGACCTGAACGGCAAGACCATCAGCGTCACTCGCGGCGCAATCGAAGACATCGAGTTGTCGGCTGTTGCTCCACAGGGCGCGACCATCAAGCGTTTTGAAGACAACAACTCCACCATCGCCGCCTACCTGGCCGGCCAGACCGACCTGATCGCCAGCGGCAACGTGGTGATGGTCGCCATCAGCGAGCGCAACCCCAAACGCATCCCGGCGCTGAAAGTGAAACTCAAGGACTCGCCTGTCTATGTCGGCGTGAACAAGGGTCAGCCGGAACTGCTGGGCAAGGTCAACGAGATCCTGAACGCCGCCAAGGCTGACGGCACGCTGGAAAAGGCTTCCACCACCTGGCTGAAGCAGCCACTGCCAGCCGATCTCTGATCACCGTTTTCTGATTCACAGGGTTTGCCAATGGCTTATCACTTCGACTTTGCACCGGTTCTGCAGAACATTGATCTGCTGTTGCGCGGCGCATTATTCACACTGGAATTGACGGCCATTGGCACCGTGCTCGGCGTCAGCCTGGGGATCGTCGGTGCAGTCGTGAGGGCTTGGAAGATCCAGCCCTTTGCGACGATCTTTGCGGTGTACGTGGAGCTGATCCGCAATACACCGTTTCTGGTCCAGCTGTTCTTCATCTTTTTCGGCCTGCCCTCGCTGGGCATGCAGATATCGGAATGGCAGGCCGCCGTGCTGGCGATGGTGATCAATCTGGGGGCCTACTCGACGGAAATCATCCGCGCAGGCATCCAGGCGATCCCGAAAGGACAGCTTGAAGCCTCGGCAGCCCTGGCAATGAGTCGCTACGAGACCTTTCGCTATGTGGTGCTGGTTCCGGCCTTGCGCAAGGTATGGCCCGCGCTGAGCAGCCAGATCATCATTGTGATGCTGGGCTCGGCGGTCTGCTCGCAGATCGCGACGGAGGAGCTGAGCTTTTTCGCCAACTTCATCCAGTCACGCAACTTCCGCTCGTTCGAGACCTACATCGTGACCACGCTGATCTATCTGGGCATGGCGCTGCTGATTCGTCAGTTGCTGGCCTGGATCGGGCGTCGCTACATCTCGAGGAGCAGCTGATGGACTTTACCCTCTGGGACATCCTGCGCAATCTATTGACCGGTCTGCAATGGACGGTAGCCCTGTCGCTGGTGGCTTTTATCGGTGGCGGGCTGATCGGCCTGCTGGTAATGGGCATGCGCACCTCGGAGAAATCCGGGCCGCGTGTGGCAGCCAGCTTATATATAGAGCTGTTTCAAGGCACACCGCTTTTGATGCAGCTGTTTCTGGTGTTCTTCGGCGTTGCGCTGATGGGGATGGACATTTCCCCGTGGGCCGCAGCCGCTCTGGCACTGACGCTGTTCACCAGCGCCTATCTGGCTGAAATCTGGCGCGGGTGCGTCGAATCGATTTCCAAGGGTCAGTGGGAAGCGTCGGCCAGCCTGGCCCTGACCCCGTTCGAGCAGATGCGCTACGTGATCCTGCCACAGGCGCTGCGTATTGCCATTGCGCCAACGGTCGGCTTCTCGGTGCAGGTGGTCAAAGGTACGGCCGTGACCTCGATCATCGGCTTCACCGAACTGACCAAGACCGGCAGCATGCTGGCCAATGCCACCTTCGAACCTTTCATGGTCTATGGCTTCGTTGCCCTGGGCTATTTCATCCTTTGCTATCCGTTGTCGCTCTGCGCGCGCCATCTGGAAAGGAGACTGCATGCCTCTGCTTAGAATTTCCGCCCTGCACAAATACTACGGCGACCATCACGTTCTCAAAGGCATCGACCTCTCCGTGGAAGAAGGCCAGGTGGTGGCGATCATCGGTCGCAGCGGCTCGGGCAAGAGCACGCTGCTGCGCACGCTGAACGGGCTGGAGTCGATCAACGACGGCGTGATCGAAGTCGATGGCGAATATCTGGACGCCGCCCGCGCCGATTTGCGTACGTTGCGGCAGAAGGTCGGCATGGTGTTCCAGCAGTTCAACCTGTTCCCCCACCTGAGCGTGGGCGAAAACGTGATGCTCGCGCCACAGGTCGTGCAGAAAGTGCCCAAGGCAGAAGCTGCGAAGCTGGCGAGGCAGATGCTGGAACGCGTCGGGCTGGGTGAGAAGTTCGATGCATTCCCGGATCGTCTTTCGGGCGGACAACAGCAACGCGTAGCGATAGCCCGTGCGCTGGCCATGTCGCCGAAGGTGCTGCTGTGCGACGAGATCACTTCGGCGCTGGACCCGGAATTGGTCAACGAGGTGCTCAGCGTCGTGCGCCAGTTGGCGGCCGATGGCATGACCCTGATCATGGTCACCCATGAAATGCGCTTCGCCCGGGAAGTGGGCGACAAACTGGTGTTCATGCACCAGGGCAAGGTGCATGAAGTGGGCGACCCGAAAGAACTGTTCGCCAACCCGAAGACGCCGGAACTGGCCAACTTCATAGGTACTGTGGAACAGGCGTGATACACCTCACCAGCCCCTTGCTGATCGCGCATCACATCAAGGGGCGCACGCGAAGTGGGTGTGTGACCACAGAACGAAGTAATACCGGGTATTTCCGCCGCCCGGACAGCTTCGCGTTGGCGGCAGAGGTGGATCGTGGCACGATGGCGCGGTTATCGAACGGGATTGCCAGACCATGCCGCACTCTAAACCCAAGAATCTTTCACTGATCGCCGCTATCGACCTGGGCTCCAACAGCTTCCATATGGTTGTGGCAAAAGCCAATCAGGGCGAAATTCGCATTCTTGAGCGCCTGGGCGAGAAGGTGCAGTTGGCAGCCGGAATTACCGAAGAGCGCCAGCTCACTGAAGAATCGATGCAGCGGGGCCTCGACTGCCTCAAGCGCTTCGCCCAACTGATCAACGGCCTGCCGCTCGGCGCCGTGCGCATCGTGGGCACCAACGCCCTGCGCGAAGCCCGCAACCGCAACGAATTCATTCACCGCGCCGAAGAGATCCTCGGCCATCCGGTGGAAGTCATCTCCGGTCGTGAAGAAGCACGCCTCATTTATCTGGGCGTCTCCCACACACTGGCAGACACCCCAGGCAAACGCCTCGTCGCCGATATCGGCGGTGGCAGTACCGAGTTCATCATCGGCCAGCGTTTCGAACCGCTGCTACGCGAAAGCCTGCAGATGGGCTGCGTGAGTTTCACTCAGCGCTACTTCCGCGACGGCAAGGTGACGCCGGCCCGCTACGCGCAGGCCTACACCGCCGCCCGACTGGAAATCATGAGCATCGAGCACGCGCTGCATCGCCTGAAGTGGGATGAAGCCATCGGCTCGTCCGGCACCATTCGCGCAATTGGCGTGGCGCTCAAGACCAATGGCTATGGCGCAGGCGAGGTCAACGCCGAAGGGCTGGCCTGGCTCAAGCGCAAACTGTTCAAGCTGGGCGACGTCGAGAAGATCGACTTTGACGGCATCAAGCCCGACCGCCGTGCGATTTTCCCGGCCGGTCTGGCGATTCTGGAAGCGATCTTCGACGCCCTCGAACTCAAGCGCATGGACCACTGCGAAGGTGCGCTGCGTGAAGGTGTGCTGTATGACCTGATGGGTCGCCATCACCACGAAGACGTGCGCGAACGCACGCTGACGTCGCTGATGGAGCGCTATCACGTCGACATGGAGCAGGCCGCTCGCGTCGAAGCCAAGGCGTTGCATGCGCTGGAGCAGGTCGCCGACAGTTGGGACCTGCAGCACGAGAGTTATGCCGAGCTGTTGAGCTGGGCCGCCAAGGTGCATGAAGTGGGGCTGGACATCGCCCACTATCATTACCACAAGCATGGCGCCTACCTGATCGAGCACTCTGACCTGGCCGGTTTCTCACGCGAAGACCAGCAAATGCTCGCGCTGCTGGTGCGCGGTCACCGCCGTAACATTCCCAAGGACAAGTTCGCCGAATTCGGCGATGAAGGCATCAAGCTGATTCGCCTGTGCGTGCTGCTGCGCTTCGCGATTCTGTTCCACCACATTCGCGGCACCCAGGAGATGCCACGTGTGGTGCTACGCGCCGACGGTCCGAATCTGGATGCAGAGTTCCCGGACGGCTGGCTGGAAAACAACCAGCTGACTCAGGCCGACTTCGCGCTGGAAGCGGAGTGGCTGACCCGAGTCGGCATCGTCTTCAGCGTACGCTGAGGACCGGGTTGCTCAGGCGTTCCAGCAGGGTCGCCTGGGCGCTTCGAGCGTTCTGGTTACCGGTCGGCGTGCTGCGCACGTAACGGCCGTCGGACTGCAACAGCCAGCTGTGGGTGTTGTCGGTCAGGTAGCTTTCCAGCTCCTTCTTCACCCGCAGGATCAACTTCTTGCCCTCCACCGGGAAGCAGGTCTCGACGCGCTTGTCGAGGTTGCGCTCCATCCAGTCGGCACTCGACAGGAACATTTGCTCGTCGCCGCCATTGAGGAAGTAGAAGACCCGCGTGTGCTCCAGAAAACGTCCGATGATCGAGCGCACATGAATGTTGTGCGAGACCCCGGCGATGCCCGGACGCAGGCAGCACATGCCGCGCACCACCAGATCGATACGCACCCCTGACTGACTGGCCTTGTATAACGCGCGGATGATCTTCGGATCGGTCAACGAATTGAACTTGGCAATGATGTGCGCAGGCTTGCCATCGACCGCGAACTGCGTTTCGCGGGCAATCATGTCGAGCATGCCTTTCTTGAGCGTGAACGGCGCGTGCAGCAGCTTTTTCATGCGCAGCGTCTTGCCCATGCCGATCAGTTGGCTGAACAGCTTGCCAACGTCCTCGCATAGCGCATCATCAGAGGTCAGCAGGCTGTAGTCGGTGTACAGACGGGCGTTACCAGCGTGATAGTTGCCGGTACCCAGGTGCGCGTAACGCACGATTTCGCCCGCCTCGCGACGCAGGATCAGCATCATCTTGGCGTGGGTCTTGAAACCGACCACACCGTAGATCACTACCGCGCCGGCAGCCTGCAGACGGCTGGCCAGTTGCAGGTTGGATTCTTCGTCGAAGCGGGCACGCAACTCGATCACCGCCGTGACTTCCTTGCCGTTACGCGCCGCATCGACCAGCGCATCGACGATTTCCGAGTTCGCGCCGCTGCGATACAGCGTCTGACGCACGGCCAGCACATGCGGGTCTTTCGCGGCCTGACGCAGCAAATCCACGACCGGCGTGAAGGACTCGAAAGGGTGCAGCAAGAGAATGTCCTGCTTGCTGATCACGCTGAAGATGTTTTCGCTGTTCTGCAGCAGCTTGGGAATCGCCGGAGTGAACGGCAAGTACTGCAGCTCCGGATGGCTATCCAGACCGGTGATGCTGAACAGACGCGTCAGGTTGACCGGGCCATTGACCTGATACAGCTCGGACTCGGTCAGATTGAACTGCTTGAGCAGGTAGTCGGACAGGTGCTTGGGACAGGTGTCCGCCACCTCCAGACGCACCGCGTCGCCATAACGACGCGAGAACAGTTCGCCGCGCAGGGCACGCGCAAGGTCCTCCACGTCTTCCGAATCCAGTGCCAGGTCGGCGTTACGGGTCAGTCGGAACTGGTAGCAGCCCTTGACCTTCATGCCCTGGAACAGGTCATCAGCGTGAGCGTGAATCATCGACGACAGGAACACGAAATTGTCGCCCGGCCCGCAGACCTCTTCCGGCACCTTGATGATGCGCGGCAGCAGACGAGGCGCCGGGATGATCGCCAGACCCGAATCGCGACCGAACGCATCGATACCTTCGAGCTCGACGATGAAGTTCAGGCTCTTGTTGACCAGCAAAGGAAACGGGTGCGTCGGGTCCAGCCCGATCGGGGTGATGATCGGTGCAATCTCGTCGCGGAAATAACGACGAACCCAGGTCTTCAGCTTGGCAGTCCAATGACGGCGACGAATGAAGCGGACCTGGTGTTTCTCCAGTTCCGGCAGAAGAATATCGTTGAGGATCGCGTACTGGCGGTCGACATGACCGTGAACCAATTCGCTGATACGGGCCAGCGCCTGGTGCGGCTGCAAGCCGTCGGCACCGGCCTGTTCGCGAGCAAAGGTAATCTGCTTCTTGAGGCCCGCGACACGAATCTCGAAGAACTCATCGAGGTTGCTGGAGAAGATCAGCAAAAACTTCAGCCGCTCCAGCAACGGGTAGGACTCATCGAGCGCCTGCTCCAGAACCCGTATGTTGAACTGCAACTGGGACAGTTCGCGATGAATATACAGGCTGCTGTCGTCCAGGTTCGGCGCGACAACGGCGGGCACCACGGCAGCCGGAGGCTCGATGGTCGGTACTACCTCGATATCAGGGTCAACCATGGGTGCAGTCTCCTGAATATCGACTTCAACAGCGGCTTCGATGAGTCCTTCGGTATTCATGAATGTTCCTGTGAGGCTATTGCCCTTTCAGCAGTTGAGCAGCGCGTACGGCAAAATACGTGAGAATGCCGTCAGCTCCTGCGCGTTTGAAGGCGGTGAGGGATTCCAGAATCACCCCTTCACTCAGCCAGCCGTTCTGGATTGCAGCCATGTGCATGGCATATTCGCCACTGACCTGATACACAAAGGTCGGCACCTTGAACTCATCCTTGACCCGATGAAGGATGTCCAGGTACGGCATACCCGGTTTGACCATCACCATGTCCGCGCCCTCGGACAGATCCGCCGCCACTTCATGCAGCGCTTCATTGCTGTTGGCCGGGTCCATCTGATAGGACGCCTTGTTGGCCTTGCCCAGGTTCAGTGAAGAACCTACCGCATCGCGGAACGGACCGTAATAGGCGCTGGCGTATTTCGCCGAGTAGGCCATGATCCGTACATTGACGTGCCCGGCCAGTTCCAACGCTTCACGAATTGCCTGGATACGGCCATCCATCATGTCGGACGGGGCAACCACCTGCGCGCCGGCATCGGCATGGGACAAGGCCTGCTTGACCAGCGCGTCAACCGTAATGTCGTTCTGCACGTAGCCTTCTTCGTCGAGAATGCCGTCCTGCCCGTGCGTGGTAAACGGATCAAGCGCCACGTCAGTGATGACGCCCAGCTCGGGAAAGCGGTCACGCAGGGCGCGGGTCGCACGCTGGGCAATGCCTTCCGGGTTCCAGGCTTCAGCGCCATCCAGGGATTTCTTTTCAGGCGGCGTCACCGGAAACAGCGCCAGCGCAGGAATGCCCAGCGCGACCCAGCTTTCGGCTTCCTTGAGCAGAAGGTCGACACTCAGACGCTCGACGCCTGGCATCGAGGCCACGGTTTCACGACGGTTTTCACCATCGAGTACAAATACGGGAAGAATCAGGTCGTCGACGGTGACAACGTTTTCGCGGACCAGCCGACGGGAAAAGTCGTCGCGGCGATTACGGCGCAGACGAGTGAGAGGAAACAGGCGGTTAGCGGGGGTAAAGCTCACGGCGAGACTCCTGAGCCCGCTTACGCGGGCAAGCGCGACAGTTATAAGCCGCCATTATGACCAATGTGTGACAGTCATGGTTCGACCTGCGACTGCAGGCCGCAGCGGCGCAACTGGAGAGAAAGGATCATTGTCACTGCAAGAATCTTTAACGTCGAGACACATATGGACACTTTCATCCTTGCGTTGGGCGCGTTAGGCTGCGCGTTCATTTCGCCAGCATCCAGACAATGCTCCAGAATTTCTTGAATGAGTTCGGCTACTTCGCCCTCTTCCTCGGCACCTTCTTTGAAGGCGAGACCATTCTGGTTCTTGCCGGATTTCTGGCTTTCCGTGGATACATGGATCTCAACATCGTCATCCTCGTGGCCTTCTGCGGAAGCTACGCGGGCGATCAGCTGTGGTACTTCATGGGGCGCAAGCACGGTCGCAAACTGCTTGCCCGAAAACCTCGCTGGCAGCTCATGGGCGACAAGGCGCTGAGGCTCGTGCGCAAACACCCCGACATCTGGGTGCTGAGCTTCCGCTTCGTCTACGGACTGCGAACCGTCATGCCGGTGGCCATCGGCTTGTCCGGCTACCCGCCAGGACGCTATCTGCTGCTCAACGGCATCGGCGCGGCAGTCTGGGCCGCAGCGCTGGGCTCGGCGGCGTACCATTTCGGCGCGGTGCTGGAAGGCCTGCTGGGTAACGTCAAGAAGTACGAACTCTGGGTGCTCGGCGCCCTGATTCTTCTCGGCCTGGGTCTGTGGCTGCGTCGCCGCGTCAAGAATGCCCGCATCGCTCGCGAGGCCCGTGCAGAGCGACAATGCTGCGCATCGTCAGCGGCTTCCGATCTGGACATGCCGGTCGAGGTCCCGCTGGACCTGAAGAAAAAATCCGACGACTGAATACCTCTCGATTTCTCCGGGCGCAGGCCAGAACACCTCGCCCGAGTGATCCGTCCCTCCCTGCCTGTTAACGCCTCGACATGACGCGACACTGAACAGATGGCGCTCAATGTGTTCCATTGGTAGATGCGTCATGACCAGGGAGTCGAAATCATGCAAAAGAAAGTGGCTGTGATCCTGTCCGGCTGCGGCGTCTATGACGGTGCCGAAATCCACGAAAGCGTCCTGACCCTGCTGCGCCTCGATCAGCGTGGCGCACAGGTGCAGTGTTTCGCGCCGAACATCGCGCAGCACCATGTCGTCAATCACCTGACCGGCAAAGAAATGCCCGAGACCCGTAACGTGCTGGTCGAGTCGGCACGCATTGCACGCGGCGAAGTGAAAGACCTGCGTGAGGCTGACGTCAACGATTTCGACGCGCTGATCGTGCCGGGCGGCTTTGGCTCAGCGAAGAATCTGTCGGACTTTGCACAACAGGGCCAGGCGTGTCAGGTGAATGCAGAACTGCTGGCACTGGCCGAAGCCTTTGCCCTGGCGAGCAAGCCGGTTGGGCTGATCTGCATCACGCCAGCCCTCGCCGCCAAGATCTACGGTCCGGGCGTGACCTGCACCATCGGCAATGACCCGGAGACAGCAGCCGCGATCACCAAAATGGGCGGTGCGCATCAGGACTGTGACGTGTCGGAGATTGTGGAAGACAAGGCGCGAAAACTGGTCAGCACCCCGGCCTATATGGTCGCCAAAAGCATCAGCGAAGCGGCGTCCGGCATCAACAAGCTGGTTGATCGCGTGCTGGAACTGACTCAGGAACAGGATGCGTAACGGATGTTCTTGCACTCCGCGCTCTATGCAAACCTCATTGGATGAATGCACATCTGCATGAGGCGGCTTGTCGGCGATACGACCTGTCAGACAACCTTTCGCAACCTGACCTGACGCGATCGTCGGCAACCGCCTCCCACGGTGCTGTGCTTTTTAGCCCGGCCTCTGATCAGCCACTTGAAGCCTGCGCCTTTCCGCCAGACGACTGCGGCCATAGAGCACTGCAATCGCTGTCAGTGCGACAGCCTGCGCGCCGAGCGAGTAGGCGTCGGCATGAATCCCCAGCCAGTCGAATTCGAAGAACGGCACTGGCCGTGTGCCGAACACGCCGGCCTCCTGCAAGGCTTTGACGCCATGACCGGCAAACACTACCGAAAGCGCACACAGCAGGGCTGCATTGATACCGAAGAACAGCGTCAATGGCAGTTTCGCCGAGCCGCGCAGGATGATCCACGCCAGACCGACCAGCAACACCAGCGCTGTTGCGCCGCCCGCCAGCACCGCGTTATGCCCTGCGGGACCTGCCTGGAGCCACAGGGTCTCGTAAAACAGGATGACCTCGAACAGTTCGCGGTACACCGAGAAGAACGCCAGTACGGCGAAGCCGAAACGCCCTCCGCCTCCAACCAGACTGCTCTTCACGTAATCCTGCCAGGCCGCGGCATGACGCCGGTCATGCATCCACACACCCAGCCACAGCACCATCACACTGGCGAACAATGCAGTCGCGCCCTCCAGCAGCTCGCGCTGCGCGCCACTCACGTCGATCACGTAGGCTGCCAGCGCCCAGGTCGCAAGGCCTGCCAGCAGCGCCAGGCCCCAGCCTACGTTGACGCTGCGCACCGCCGATTGCTGTCCGGTGTTGCGTAGAAACGCCAGAATGGCGGCCAACACCAGAATGGCTTCAAGCCCTTCGCGCAGCAGAATCAGCAGACCGGAAATGTAGCTCAGGGACAGGCTCAGGCCATCGCTGCCCAGCAGGTCAGCGGACTGCTTGAGTTTGGCCTTTGCCGCTTCCAGCTTCTGCGCCGCCTGCGCGACCGGCAGGCCGTCCTGCAACGACTGACGATAAGCCATCAGGCTCTTTTCAGTGTCCTTGCGCACGTCCGCATCGACGTTGTCCAGCGAGCTTTCGACCAGTTCGAAGCCTTCCAGATAGGCCGCAACCGACAAGTCGTAAGCCTGCTCGCGATCACCCGACCGGTAAGCGGCCAGACTCTTGTCCAGGGTCGCGCTGGTGTAGTCGAGCAACTGCGCGGGGCCGCGTTGAACCTGCGGTGGCTGTGAACGCTGAGCACGGAATGTGGCCGCAGCTTCAGGGCCTTCGGCTGCCTGAATCTCCGCAGGCGTCTGGCGCGCCAGGTCTGCCAGATTGAATGTCTTGGTCGGGTTGGCGACAGGTTGTGCGCTGAAGCTGGCGATGTAGGTTGCGATGTCCCAGCGCTGGCGGTCATCCAGCTGGTCGGCGAAGGCTGGCATGTCGGTGCCCGCAATGCCCAGACCCGTAGCGCTGTAAAGGCTGTAAAGACTCAGGCGATCCAGTCGTGCGGCGTCGCGCATGTTTCCTGGCGCTGGCTCAAGGCCAATACCGGCAGGGCCGTCACCGGCCCCCGTATCGCCATGGCAAACCGAACAGTGCTGCGCGTACAGCGGCGCACCGCGCGCAGGATCCGGGGTGATGGCCGGTGCCTGACTGACTTCATAGGCAAGCGCCAGCCTTGCACCCAGTTGTCTGGCCTGACGAGCCACGAGCGTGCCGTCCTGTCGTTTGTCCACGGTGCCCTTGAGGTCTGCGGCACCCTTTTCCAGTTCGGCGCGCTCGGTTCGCTGAGGCAGTGCAGCGATCAGGCTCTGAAGTGCACTCAACGCGTCGATCTGCTTCTGGTACCCGGTACTGTCGATGACCTTGCCATCTACCACTGTCGCCGGATAGTCCGCGCTGAGGTAATCCAGCACATGCAGCGCCTGGGCTGCGCCCTCAACGGGGTCAGCCAGCGCTCCGAAGCTGCAGAGCAACAGCACGGACGCCAGCAGCCGGACAAGTGAACGAGAGAGCAGGTGCATTGGTGAATCTCAATAAGAATGCGATGCGTTGCATTGTTCACGTCAAACAGACGCTACTCAATACTCCGGACGCATTTTTGTTACAGCGTTTTACAAAACCGGCCATGCCTGGTGCGATTCGAAGGCCCCTTGCGCAGACAAGGTAAGACTTGCTCCGCCTGCCAGGTAGGAATTGCCTGTAATCATCGTGCGATATCAAAAAGCCATTGTCATACCGTTTTACAGGCTTATAATCCCGCGCCCGCTTGCTGGATCCAGTCAGCCAAAGCGGTTTCATGATTCGAACAGCGCCTGTTCGACCACGGCAGGCCTTGTCGCCTCGCTTGCCATCTAAGGGAATAGAACGTCCATGCCTCCTCGCGTCCTGACTACGCTCGTGCTGATTTCCGCTGTGCAATTGGCAGGCTGTTCTGCCTTTCGCAGCTACGACAACGAGTTGAAGGAAACCAATCAGCAACTGGCCACCGGCAATGTCGACGCAGCGATCGGCAACCTCGAAAAGAACAACACGGGCGAAGACAAGGACCTTCTCTACTACTTCGAGAAAGGCGAGTTGCTGCGGGCGAAAGGTGACTTTGCCGGCAGCCAGAAGGCCTGGCGCGCGGCTGATCAAGTGGTCCTCACGTGGGAAGAATCCGTCCGCCTCGATACCGACAAATACCTGGCCCAGTTCGGCAGCTTCCTGATCAACGACAAAGTGCGCCGCTACGAAGGCTATGACTATGAAAAAGTCATGCTGACCACCCAGATGGCGCTCAACCAGTTGGCGCGCAACGATTTCGATGGCGCGCGCACCGAAATCAAGAAGACCCACGAGCGCGAAGCCGTGATCGCCGAGTTGCGTGACAAGGAATACCTCAAGAGCGAACAGGAAGCCGAAAACCGGGGCGTGAAGACCGAGTTCAAGGACCTGCGCGGTTACCCGGTCGCCTCACTGAACGCACCGGAAGTGGTCAGCCTGAAAAACAGCTACCAGAGTGCGTTCAGCCATTACCTGTCGGGCTTTGTCTACGAAGCCCTCGGGGAAAAAGGCCTCGCAGCGCCCGGCTATCGCAAGGCCGCAGAATTGCGCCCCAATACGCCGTTACTGGAACAGGCCCTTGACGACCTCGACGCCGCCGCCAGCAAAGACGGTAACAGTGACGTGCTGATTGTTGTGCAAAGCGGCTTCGCCCCGGCTCGCGATTCGGTGAGCATTCCGTTGCCGCTGCCCATCAGCGGCAATCTGGTCATCACGCCGCTGTCGTTCCCGGTCATCAGGCCCGACACCACGACACCGTCCTTCAACCAGATTACCCTGGACGGGAAACCGCTGAACCTGACCTTACTCAATAGCACCACTGACATGTCCCGCCGCGCCCTGCGCGATGATATGCCCGGCATCATTCTGCGCACCACCGTGCGAGCCATTACCCGAGGCGTCGCCCAGAAGCAGATCAATGACACCAACCCGCTGGCCGGCCTGGCCGTCGGTATCGCCTCGGCCATCACCGAAGGCGCGGACACCCGTACATGGCGTACGTTGCCCGACAACACACTGGTGGCGCGCCTGCGCCTGACGCACGGCGAACACCAGATCATTCTGCCCAACGCACTGGGTGGCTCGCATGTACGGGTCAATGTCGATCAGCGCTATCAGGTGATCCCGTTGCGGGCGCTGGGCAGTCAGGTCTATGCGGGCAGTCTGGCCGCTCAGGTCATGCCGTCGAACGTGCCGCAAGCCCTCGCCACCGTCAAACAACCTTGATCGGAGATATTCCATGCGCATGAAGATTCTCGGCGCGCTGAGCCTGGCCGTGTTGGCCGGCTGCGCAACGCCACCACCGCCCGCTCCGGGCAGCGCTGCCAGCAAAGTGGTGGCGATGGGTGACATCAAACACATCGAAGTCGGCGCCATGCGCGTGGCGCGTGAAAACGGTTTTCTGACCGTCAAGGCGCAATTGACCAACACCAGCAGCCGCAACCGAATGATGTATTACCGCTTTGCCTGGCTGGGCAATGACGGCTTCCCTGTCGCCGATGAAGAAAGCTGGAAAAGCATGACGCTGTACGGCTCACAGAGCACCGTGCTGCCAGCCATCGCGCCGGTTCCTCGCGCCACTGATTTCCGTATCGAAATCAACACGCCTTGATCGGCCCATTCTTTCGCCCGGTTCTGGAGAACCTTCTTATGTTTACCCGCTTCTGTTCCATCGCCGCTGTCGCGCTGCTGGTCACCGGCTGTGCCAACAACTCGCCGGGTCTTGGCAGCAAGAACATCAGCTACGGCGACACCAAGGCTGTCGAGACGATCACCAATGAGTTCGGCTCCACCGACCTGCAGATGATCGCCGAAAGCATGACCCGCTCCCTTGCGCAGTCCGGCGTTCTGCAGGGTCGTCCGGTGGTTCAGGTCTATGATGTGAAGAACAAGACCAGCGAGTACATCGATACTCGCGAGATCACCACCTCCATCAAGACTCAACTGATGAAAAGCGGCACCGCCCGTTTCGCCAGCGATGACAACCAGATGCAGAATCAGGTCGATCAGCTCAAGCTGCAGAACCAGAGCGGCCTGTACAAGAAAAACACCGTCGCCAAGACCGGCAACATGATCGCCGCCCAATACCGCCTGGAAGGTTCGATCAGCTCCATCGTCAAGCGCAGCAGCGACTACAAGGACGTCTTTTACAAATTCAGCCTGCAACTGGTCGACGTCGAAAGCGGTCTGGCCGAGTGGATGGACGAGAAAGAAATTCGCAAAACCACGGAGCGTTAATAGATGCGCGCATGGATCGGCATTATCGGCATCGTCTGCGCCTTCGGAGCGCACGCTGCGCCGAAGATCGCAGTGACAGACATGGCTTTTCAGGAACGTGTGGAGCAGTACATCCACACCGTTTCGTCTCGCAGTAACATGCAGGCCAACTACTACAGCGCCAGCGGCTCGTCGAGCTATGACGAGTACGAGTCGCGAACCAGCTACATCGAGCAGAGCGAACTGCGCAAGTTCAGCGGCGACATCAAGGGCGAGATCATCAAGTCCGGGATGTTCCAGCTGGTGCAGGCCACGCCATACACTGCCGGCGCCAAGGAAGACGTCTACGACGTCATCAAGCGCATCAAGAACGGCAATTTCAAGGGCGCGGACTATGTGCTGTTCGGCACCCTGTCCGACATCGACTTCCAGCAGGACGTCGGCGATATCGCCAACACCAACGCCTACTCGGCCACGCTGGGGCTGACCCTGGTCGCCGATTTCAGCCTGATCGACACGCGCACTTACGAAATCACCTCGGCCTTCACCGCCATGGGTGAGGGCCAGGACACCAAGCTGGTGAACAGCCGCGATATCAAAGTCTCGCTGAACCGCCCCAGGGTGGTCCGCGACGTTTCGAAATCGATTGGTGAGGACGTGGCGCGTCAGTTGCGTGAACAGCTGCGGGGCGAGGTGGAATACACCGGGCAACATTCGCCACAGAACAGCCTGCCAAGAGACGAAGCCCCAAAAATCCTGCGCTGAGAGCAGGTTTCAGGGCTTGGGAAGGGGTTGATCAGGCGCGATGCAGGGTCGCAATGAAACCGGCAGCCCCGACGAACAGACTGGCAAAGGTCCGGTTCAGACGACGCTGCTGGCGTGGCGTCTTCAACGTACGCAGAATTTTCGACGCCAGTCCGGTATAGCCCGCCATCACGATCAGGTCCACCACGACCATGGTCGCCGCAATGATCACGTACTGCATCAGCATCGGCGCGGCCGGATCGACGAACTGAGGCAGGATCGCCAGCATGAATACCATCGCCTTGGGGTTGCTGATGTTGACCAGAAAACCACGCAGCGCCAGTTCCATCGGTGTGCCTGCCGGACGGTCCGCCGACTCATCGGAAAGGTCCATCGGCAGCGCCCGCCATTGCTTGACGCCCAGGTAGATCAGATACGCCACGCCAAACCACTTGATCAGGGTGAACGCCAGTTCGGAAGCCGCAAGCACGGCGCCCAGTCCGGCCGCGACAATCGCGATCTGCGTGACCAGCGCCACTTGCAGCCCCAATGCATTCCAGTAGCCGCGCAGAAAACCGAAGCGCAGGCCGCAGGACATCGAGGCAATTGCACCGGCACCCGGAGAAAGACTGATAATCCAGCAAGCGGCAAAAAAGCCCAGCCACGTTTCAAACGTCATCACACACCTCAAGCGCCGTCGAATGCCCGCTAAATTAGTGGGTAATCTGTCTCGTGACTAATGATTTCTAATCCTGCTCGTCATGCGGGGCAGAAACCGTGGTCTGCGGATACAGTTCGCTCCCGCGCCAGCGGCGTACCGACTTCTGGAAGAACTGGCTGTTGGGCACTTGAACCAGCGCACCGCCAGCCTCGGGTGTTTCGATCAGCGTGGTGAACATCAGGTTGATCGCAACCACGCGGCCTTTCACGCCTGGCTTATCCAGCGTGTCGACCAGCTCGACAAGGTCACCGATGCGAAACGGCCCTATGGTAAAGATCAGAATCGCGCAGAGCAGGTTGGAGAGCACGCTCCACATGGCGAAGAACGCCACGGCAGCAACGGCCACGAAGCCGGACAAGGCTGTCCACAAGACGGTCGCCGACACACCGAGCCGGCCCAGCACGAAGACGAACGCACTGCCCATGATCAGCCAGCGCAGGCCGCCACGTACCGGTACCAGAAGCTCGGGCGGCAATGGGTAACGCTCACCCAGACCAGTCAGAAAACGTCCAACGACCCGCTGCAGTACATAACCTGCCAACAGGATCAGGAGGATCTGCACCCCCAACAGAATCGGTTCGATCCAGTAAGCAGACACCGGCAGACCCAACATGTCCATCACGACAGCGCTTCCAGTTCGGCCTGCATCGACTCCAGCAACTCCAGCGCCTGCATCCAGGCGTCTTCCAGCTCGGACTCACGCACTTTCAGTTTTGCCTGTTCGGCCAGCAGGTCGCGCAGCTTGTCCTTGTTCGCGGCGTCGTAGTTGCCGCTGTCGGCCAGGGCCTCTTCGACCTTGGCAAGCTTCTCGTGCAGCGCACCCAGATCACGCTCCAGCTTGTCGGCCTCGCGCTTATGCGGGGCCAATTGCTGACGCAGGGCAGCAGCTTGCTGACGCTGGGCCTTCTTGTCGGTCTTGTCGGCATTGACCGGTGTATTGCTGACCGGCGCATTGCGCAATCGATAGTCAGCCAGCCAGCGCGTGTAGTCGTCCAGATCGCCATCGAACTCTTGGACGCGGCCGTCAGCCACCAGCAGGAAATCGTCGGTCGTGCTCTTGAGCAAGTGCCGGTCGTGGGAAACCACCAGTACCGCGCCGCCAAACTCCTGAAGCGCCATGGTCAGCGCCAGACGCATTTCCAGATCCAGGTGGTTGGTGGGTTCGTCGAGCAGCAACAGATTGGGCTTTTCCCAGGCAATAAGGGCCAGCGCCAGACGCGCCTTTTCGCCACCCGAAAAATTCAGTACCGGCTCGTCCAGACGCGCGCCCCGGAAGTCGAAGCCTCCGAGGAAGTCGCGCAGGGTCTGCTCACGCTCGGTCGGCGCAAGGCGCTGCAAGTGCAGCAACGGCGTGGCTTTGGCGTCCAGCGAGTCAAGCTGATGCTGGGCAAAGTAGCCCACGGTCAGGTTCTCGCCACGGACCAGTCGGCCGCTCTGAGGGGAGAGCTCGCCTGCCAGGTTCTTGATCAGCGTCGACTTGCCAGCGCCGTTAGGCCCCAGCAGACCGATACGTGCGCCCGGCGTCAGTTGCAGTTTGACCTTCTCCAGGACGGTCTTGTCGCCGTAGCCCAGACGCGCTTCGGACAGATCCAGCAATGGGCTGGAGATCTTGTCGGACTCACGGAAAACGAAGTTGAAAGGCGAATCCACATGCGCAGCGGACAGCTCTTCCATGCGCTCCAGCGCCTTGATCCGGCTCTGCGCCTGACGGGCCTTGGTGGCCTGGGCCTTGAAGCGCGCAATGTATTTTTCCATGTGCGCACGCTGCACCTGCTGCTTCTCGTAGGCCTGTTGCTGCTGGGCCAGACGCTCCGCACGGGCGCGCTCGAATGCGCTGTAGCCACCGCGGTAGAGCGTGATCTTGCGTTGCTCGACATGCGCGATGTGATCGACCACGGCATCGAGAAAGTCCCGGTCGTGAGAAATCAGCAGCAGCGTGCCGGGATAGCTTTTCAGCCAGTCTTCGAGCCACAGGATCGCATCGAGGTCCAAGTGGTTGGTCGGTTCATCGAGCAGCAGCAGATCCGATGGACACATCAGGGCCTGCGCCAGGTTCAGGCGCATGCGCCAGCCACCCGAGAAGCTGCCGACCTGACGCTCCATCTGTTCGTTGGTGAACCCGAGGCCCGCCAGCAGTTTGCGAGCGCGGGCGTCGGCGGTATAACCGTCGGCGCTGTCGAGCTCCGAGTGTAGACGCGCCTGAGCGGCACCGTCCTGCGCAGCTTCGGCTTCAGCCAGCAGGCGCTGAACCTCGCGCAGACGCACGTCGCCGTCGAGCACGTAGTCCACGCCAAGGCGCTCGAGCGTGTCGACCTCCTGACGCATGTGAGCGATGCGCCAGTCAGCGGGCAACAGACAGTCACCGGCATCGGGCGTAAGCTCGCCGCGCAGCAAGGCGAACAGACTGGATTTACCGGCACCGTTGGCACCGATCAGACCGGCTTTATGGCCGGCGTGCAGGGTCAGCTCGGCGTCTTCTAGCAGACGTTGCGGACCACGCTGTAAGGTAAGGCTTTGAAGTCGAATCATAATGGCGGCGGAGTCTACCAGCTTCGTCCCGGACAGGTAGATCACTATGCCTACAGACCTCTGGAGTTTCACCCTGGATTTTTACGCCCGACCGGGTGTGGAGCAGGCCTGCCTGACGCTACAGGCCAGCGGGGCCAACGTATGCGCGGTATTGTGTGGTGTGTGGCTGGGACTGCGCGGGGTTGAGTGCGATGCGCAACGATTGTCTGAAATCGGACAGTTGGCGACGCCTTGGCACGATGACGTCGTGCGGCCGCTGCGGGAAGTGCGCACCCAATGGCGGACCGCGGCTCAGGATGACGCCGTTCTGAGCGAGCTGCGAAACAGGGTCAAGGCATTGGAACTGGAGGCCGAACACACGCTGCTGACCCGACTTGAGGCACTGTCCCGCGCCTGGCCAGACGCAAACGGGAAGGATGTCGCCGGATGGCTTGCGGGAATCGTCGAAAGCAGGACACAAAAAAGCCGCGATGCGCTGCAAGTGCTGCGCATCGCGGCTGACATCACCGGCGCTTAGGAAGCGCTGGTAGGCGTTGCACCATTGGGCGCTGCCGGAGCAGGCGTGGCCGCTGCAGCGGCAGGCGCTGGCGTTGCTGCCGGCTTGACCGCAGGCGTGGTGGACGCTGCTGGCTTGGCGGCTGCAGGTTTTGCAGCAGGCTTGGCAGCGGCTGGCTTGGGCGCCGCTTTTACCGGAGCCTTGGCAGGTGCTTTTGCCGGTGCCTTGGCGGCTGGCTTGGCAGCAGCGGGGGCTTTGGCGGCCGCAGCCTTGGAAGCTGCCGGCTTCGCAGCAGCAGGCTTGGCCGACGCCTTGGCGGCAACGGGTTTGGCCGCTGCGGTTTTTGCAGGCGCTGGTTTGGCAACTGCTGTTTTCGCAGCAACAGGCTTGGCAGCAGCAGGGGCCTTGGCGGCGGGTTTCGCAGCAGCCTTGGCCGGAGCTTTGGCCGCAGCAGGCTTGGCGGCGGTTTTGGCAGCAGGTTTGGCAGCCGCTTTAGCCGGTGCCTTGGCGGCAGCAGGCGTTTTGGCTACCGGTGCCTTGGCGACGGTCTTGGCAGCAGGCTTGGCGGCGGCCGCTTTGGCCGGTGCAGCAGGCTTGGCTTCGCGAGTCGTGAGGATCTTGCCGACTGCTTCCTTGACGCGACCAATGCCCTGAGCAAGCTTCAGGCTTTCTTGCGCATCACGCTTGAGGTGCAGAATGTAGGTACGGGTTTCGGTCTGACGGTCCTTGAGTGCATCCAGCAATTCTTCCAGTTCAGACACGGCGCTCTTGGCCTTGGTCTGCGCCTTGGCCTTACCGACCGTGGCGGCATCCTGCAACTTGGTACGCGACTTGTGCAGTTTTTCCTGCGCTTTGCCACGTTGTTTTTCGAGCTTGGCGAGCAGTTTCTCGGCATCAGCCAAAGCTTGTGAGCAGGCGTCTTCCAGATGCTCGAGCAAGCTGCCCGATAGTTGTTGGAGCAAATGCAACGGAGTATTTACTGGCTTCTTTTTGGCCGACATGACTTACCTCCTGGCTGACGAAATTGCGGCTCATACTAGACTTCTGCTCGCACCGCCGCTAGGGCATCTTGACACCATGATCGGCGCCCTGTTGCATGCTGAAAAAAATGATTGTCGGGCCCGTTTCCAGGCCTTTGCGAAATTCACCTTGCAAGACACGTCACCACAGGCGCTTGCACTGGCATAATCGCTGACTTCCCAGGCCGGAGAGCATCCATGTCGCGCTACCTGTTAACGTCGTTGTTTCTCTTGCTACCACTGGCTCAGGCCGCTGAAACCCCTCCGAACACGGATGCCCACGATCTTGCCTACAGCCTGGGCGCAAGCCTGGGTGAACGCCTGCATCAGGAAGTTCCGGACCTTGACCTGAAGGCCTTGGTAGAGGGCCTGAGACAGGCCTATCAGGGCAAGCCTCTGGCGCTCAAGCAGGAGCGCATCGACCAGATCCTGCGTGAGCACGATGCTGCCATGGCCCAGGCCGAGACCACCGGAACAGACGCGCCGACCGAGGCTGCGCTGGGTGCCGAAAAGCGTTTCATGGAAAGCGAGAAGGCCAAGCCCGGCGTCAAGGTACTGGCTGACGGCATCCTGATGACGGAACTCACGCCGGGCACCGGGCCGAAGCCGGATGTGAATGGCAGGGTCGAAGTTCGCTATGTGGGTCGTCTGCCGGACGGCACGATCTTCGATCAAAGCACACAGCCACAATGGTTCAGGCTCGACAGTGTGATCAGCGGCTGGACCAGCGCACTGCAGGGCATGCCGACCGGAGCCAAATGGCGACTGGTGATTCCATCGGATCAGGCGTATGGCGCAGAGGGCGCAGGTGACCTGATCGATCCGTTCACGCCGCTGGTATTCGAGATCGAGCTGATCGCTGTTTCGCAGTAATCCGCTCCCGCAGAAACGCGAAAGGGTGCAAAAGCACCCTTGGCAACGACAGATCCCATGGACATCAGGAAAGGGTCAAGCCTGAGCTGCGGCCTCTTCCTTGTGGGAGTTGTGCAGCACTTCGATCAGGCAGTCTTCAAGCTCGAAACGCTCGTGCAGGAGACCGCCCAGCTTGTTGAACTCCTTTGCCACGATTGAGCAGTCCGAGCAGTCACCTTTGTCACACCGGTCGTTGAACGCCAGCGCAAGCTCGGTGATGACATTCAGGCGTGGGTAGAGGGTATCCGCCAGCTCAAGCCCGCGCTCGTCATTGAAGGCCTTGGCCTCATTGCCAAGCTGTTCGTAGACTTCGAAGTGACCGGCCGAAACGTAGTCGACCAGAATTCCGCAAAAGTTCTGCAGTGCCGCACGATCGGCTGCGAGCGCCTCGGGCGTGTCGCCCAGCGCATCGTAGGCATTGATCAGTTCACGGCGGCATTCCAACCAGCGGTCAATCAACAGATTGACACCACCCCAGCGTTCCTGAGCATTCTGACAACTTTCCAGCATGATGTTCTCTCTTCCCTTCAGGGGCATGCGGTCCTGTGCCAGCCCTAATCGATTTTAAGGGCATGGCCTGATAAAAGCGTCAGGACAGCATACTTCCAATGACGCGTGCGGCTCAGATTATGCCCGCTCGACGAGGCCATCAAGGTACGCAGGAGATAAAGTTCATACAAGCGTTTAATAGTCTGTCCGACTTCCGGTAGATATCCACAGGCTCAGTTCGCTGAGCAGCGGATACAGCGGCAATATCGCAAGCCCGACGAATGCCAGCAGGCTCCACTCCGGGAGACTGAGCCCGAACAGTGACCAGGTAATCTGTGCACAGAACGCGGCGTTGCCCCGAAGGCTGTCATTCCACCCGCCCAGCGCGATGCTGTCGAGCGCATGTTCCACAGCGGCGAGCACCGGGATCAGCTCATCCGCCGAAGCGGTCTGCAGCCATACCTGAACCCCCGCCATGGACGCGCCAGCGAGCGCAATCACCAGCAAGGCCACACAGTAACGGTGCCAGCCGGTTGCGCCAGGTGAGTGACAGGCTGCTGCCAGCGTCAGCACACCGCAACTGACCATGGCCGCCCGCTGCGACAGGCAGAGCAGGCAAGGGTCAAGGCCGACAGCGTGTTGCAGATAAAGAACAGCGGCAATGATCAGCGCACAGGTCAGGAATGCCAGAAAGAACAACGAACGTGTGCGAGCCAGATGCATGGCAAATCCGTAACAAAAGACGAGGCGTTAACGGTAGAGGAAAGGGCCGGACGCTTTCAAGGTGACGCCGTACAGATACGTCGCTGCAAAATGTGGAAACAACACACGTGACGATAGGGCTTCTTAACGAATTGGAGTAGGAATATTCCCACCTCACTCGAGCAGACTTTAAACATGCGTGTTTCATAACATGAGCCCTGTTGTCAGGGCTCATGCAGTCACACTGTCAGACGCCGGAAAGTGCGGGTAACGGGCGGGTCAGCAGACGCTCGTCGAGCAGGCCCAGGCCTTCCTGAAAGAGCTGATTGCTGCGATCGGTTTCACCCAGTTGAGCAAGTAGCCGCGCCAACTCGGCGCAGGTCTCAGGGTTACGCTCCAGACGCAGGCTGCTTTCCAGATAGTCACGCGCCTTGCCCCAGAGCCGACTTTGCAGACAGATGCGGCCCAGGCTCAGCAAAAGGCTCGGATCTCCCGGATGGTGCTTGAGCCAGCCTTCAGCGGTTTGCAGCTGTTTCGAAGGATCACCACCACGCACCAGCCCGTACAAGCGGGCCAGGTGACTGTTGTAATCACGTTTGAGCGCGGAGCGCAGCACTTCTTCAGCCTGCGCCTCGGCATCGAGACGACGCAACTGGTCGGCATACGCCAGTATCAGTTGTGGCTCCTGACGCTGTGCGGAGGACAGGCCCTGCCAGGCTTTTTCAAGAGATGGCAGACCGGTCAACGCGCCCTCACCTTCCTCCCGATAAGCCGCCAGCGTCAGGTTTTCACCCCAGGCACGACGCTCCAGTTCGGCAAGTTCACGAGGTGGCAGCACCTTGTCCTTGCGAAGCTCCGGCATCAGACGGATCAACGCCGACCAGTCGCCGCGCTGTTGGTACAGGCGCTGCAACTGACGCAGCACCTGAGGATTATGCGGATGACGCTCGTGCATGGCCTGAAGCGTGATCAATGCACCATCGGTGTCGCCACGATCCTGTTGCAGCTGCGCGTGATTCAGCGCAATCGCCAGTTCCGCCTGCGGCTGCCGGGTCAGAGCGCGCTCAAGCAGGTTGTCACAATCCTCGTAACGGCCCTGCTCGTTGGCCGCTCGTGCAGCACCGATGTAATAGAGCAACGGATGAGCGTCGGCTTCCGCAGCACGATGCAGATGGCGTTGCGCGCTGGACCAGCGACCTTCGGCGAGGTCCATCTGGCCCTGCTCGATCGCAATCTGCACACGGCGACGACGATTGCGACGCGACCACGGGTTGACCACCCCGCCCGAGGTGGTCAGCAGATTGATAACCAGACGGATGAGCAGGATCACCAGCAGAAAGGCGACCAGCAGCGCCAGCGTCGCCCACAGGCTCGATTCGTAGCGGAAGTTCTGATAGGCGATCAGTACGTACCCGGAGTGCTCGGCGATGGCTACACCGATCAGCGCAGCAGCAGCGATGGCGATGAACAGCAGTACATAAAATCGCTTCATGGGCTGGTCCCTCGCATCGTCTCGGCAGGCTGACTCGACGCGTGACGACGTTCCAGATAGGCCTGAACGGCGCTCAGGCTCTGCGCCAGATCGGGTGTTTTGACAGCCACTGGCTGAGCGGCAACAGCATCAAGGCGCGCGCCCAGCAGTTTGCCTTGCGGATCGTCCTGATTGAAGTTGGACAGCAGAACGCTTTTGGCCTCGGCCAGCGCATGAGAATACACCTCGGGCTCGCCATTGAGCGCCGCCCACTGCGCCTGCTCAAGCGCCAGGCTCAGGGCCAGACGTACCTGGGAAAGACTCTGTCCCGCCAGAACCGGGCGGATATCTTTGTCGGCGTTGAAATCGACACGGAAGTAATGGGAAAGCTGCTCCCACCAGCGCGACCATGTGTTGTCGTCGCTGGCATCGGCGGTCAGACCCGGCAGGGTGTCGCCCTTGTCTTCATATTCAGGCGCCAGCTTGTTGAGCTGTACGGCCTGATCACGCAACGCGGCCAGTTGCAGGAACAGTCCGGTACGGTCCGGCTGCTCGATACTGCGCAGGGCGCCAAGGCTTTTGGCGAGTTGTTCACGTGCGGCAAACGAGCCCGGGTCGTCCTGCTCGCGCAGGATCTCGTCGGCACCCTGCACCAGCGCCTCGGCGCTGTTGATGTCCTGCAGTGCGGAGAGACGCAGGCTGGCCAGACGCAGCAAGTGCTCGGCCTCGGCCAGACGCCAGTCCTTGCGGCTGGCACCAAGGACCGTTTCCAGACGCTGGCTCAGACGCTGCTGGTCGCCCTGCAGTTGCGCCACAAGACGACGGCTGTCTTCAAGCTGATCGGCAGGCGGAAACTGCGCAAGACGAGCCGTCAGTTGCTGGTCACTCTGCGCCAGCGCCAGGGTCTGTTCAGCGATGTCCTGAACCTCACCACGCTGCTGCTGATGCCCGGCCTGCAACATGCGCAGTTGCCAAACGCCCCAGCCTGCAACGGCCACGCCTGCGATTCCCAGCAACAGGGCAAGGATCACCAGGCCGCTGCTGCGATTGCCCGAACGCTCGGGGCGCACGGGATCAGGGGTGGAGGCCGGTGTTTTGACTACCGATTCATCGTCTTTAGGCAAGGCAGTTTCGCTCACGTATCCCATCCTTTGCATGTTGGCGTAATAGCGTAAACGACAAAAAGTCGATCAATACGCCTCGACGGCAGGCTGAGGTCGATCCCGCAACGCTGCCAGCAGTGCCCCGGCGCTCGCGCCATGGCAATCAATCACATTCAGAGCCCCCGCAGCACGAGCCATCTCGGCCACTCGGGGACTGGGTACAAACAACGGCAGACCTGCCAGACTCGACCAGCGCTCACCTGCGAGCGCGAGCAGATGTTCAAAACCCTGCCCACTGCTGACCACCAGCCCGTTCAAGCGTTCCAACTCGACACGCTGCGGAAGTACCGATGCCGGGTACTGTGGCAGATAGCGACGGTACAACGGCAGGTAATCGACTGTCACACCCTGTTCGCGCAAACGCTCGGCCAGCAGCTCGCGCCCCTCGTCGCCACGCATGATCAGCACACGACTTCCCGGCACGGCAATCGCGGCCTGCAATCGCGGCAGATCAAGCAGGGCTTCGCTGTCATCGCCCTGCTCGGGCCAACTGACATCCAGACCATAGTCGATCAGTATCTGCCCGGTCGCCGCGCCGACACTGAACCAGGGCTGGATCGGCGGCTGGGGCCAGACTTCGTCGACCAGTTCGATGGCGAGGCGGGCAGCTGGCTTGCTCACGACAATGACAGCGCAGTAATTGAGCAGCTCGAAAATGATCGAGTGCTGAGCTGGCGTCAAACTCAGCGGCTCGGTTTCAAGCAGGGGCAGGCTGCTGCTGAAGATACCGGCGTCGGCCAGAGTCCTGGCCAGCGCCGCCGATTCCTCGGCAGGACGGGTCAGCAGCAGACGCCAGTTGCTCATTTGTCGTCAGCCTCGCCGTAGACGGCCTTGAGAATTTTGGCGGCCCCCTGAGCCAGCAGCGCTTCGGCAACCTCGACACCCAGAGCCTGTGCGGCAGTCTGCGAGGCTCGGGCTTCTGCGCGCAGCAACAGGCTCCCGGAGGGGTCTCCGACCATGCCGCGCAACCAGACTTGATCCTCCTCAAGCACGGCGTAGCAGGCAATCGGCACCTGACAGCCACCATTGAGGTGCTTGTTCATTGCCCGCTCGGCAATCACACGCACCGCGGTGTCCTCATGATGCAAGGGCGCAAGCAGGGCATGAATCTGCGCATCGACGCTGCGGCATTCGATGCCTACCGCGCCCTGTCCACCGGCAGGAAGACTGTCTTCCACGCTGATCGCCGAGGTGATGCGGTCTTCGAACCCGAGGCGGATCAGACCGGCCGCAGCCAGAATGATCGCGTCGTATTCCCCCGAGTCCAGCTTGGCCAGGCGCGTGTTGACATTACCGCGCAGGAAGTGGATTTTCAGGTCGGGACGACGCGCCAGCAACTGGGACTGGCGACGCAGACTGGACGTCCCGACGATGCTCCCGGCGGGGAGTGCTTCCAGGCTGGCAAAGGTGTTGGACACGAACGCATCGCGGGCGTCTTCACGCTCGCAGATGCAGAACAGCCCGAGGCCATCAGGGAAATCCATCGGCACGTCTTTCATCGAGTGCACGGCGATGTCCGCTTCATTTTCAAGAAGCGCTGTTTCGAGCTCTTTGACGAACAGCCCCTTGCCGCCGATTTTCGACAATGGCGAGTCCAGCAGCTTGTCGCCACGACTGACCATCGGCACCAGCGTCACGACCAGGCCGGGGTGGGCTTTTTCCAGACGTGCTTTGACATATTCGGCCTGCCAGAGGGCCAACGCGCTCTTGCGGGTAGCGATGCGGATTTCGCGAGAAGACATTGAACGATCCGTACTGGGTAGATGCGACGGATAATAACAGCTCAGCCGGACAGCTTCAGCGTTGACCGAAAACCGACACCGGCCCGCCTGCAGGTATCAGGACCACAGACTGGGCTCAATGAACATGGAAGGTGGATTGTTCGCGGAGAACCGGAAAACCCAGGGTCTGGAATCCAATCCCGGGACCATGGCTCGGTTTTCGCGAGCAAACCCGTGCAACGGTGTTTCTACAACGTTTGCATCATCTTGCGCACGCCTGCCACATGACGACGGCTGACAATCAGGGCATCACCACCCAGCCCTCTGAGGAACAACTGAAAGTGCCCCAGCGGCGTGCGCTGCAAGCGTTCGATCCGATCACGTGCCACCAGTGCATTGCGATGGATACGCACGAATCGATCACCGAATTCGTCTTCCAGCGCCTTGAGTGGCTCATCCAGAAGAACTTCGCCACCCTCGTGACGCAGGGTCACGTACTTGTGGTCAGCGATGAAATAGATCACCTGGTCCAGCGGGATCAGTTCGATGCCTTTACGGGTACGCGCGCTGATGTGGGTCCGCGGGCCATTTCCACTTTCGGCTGCAGGCCGGGTCATGGCGGCCAACTGAACGCGATTTGGTCGTTCGGCCTTCCTCAGTGCCTCTATCAGATGCTCGGGACGCACCGGCTTGACCAGATAGCCGACAGCGCTGACCTGAAAGGCATCCAGGGCAAATTCGTCATGCGCGGTACAGAAGACCACCGCAGGCGGCGCTTCGCGTTCGCACAACCTGGCCGCGACCTGCAAGCCGTCCATACCCGGCATACGGATGTCCAGCAGCACGACATCGGGCTTGAGATTATCAATCAGCGCCAATGCTTCATCACCATTTGTGGCGCTGGGTTCTAGTACCCGGTAACCCTCGAGTTCGCTGACCAATCGGCTCAGTCGCTCGCGGGCCAGGGGTTCGTCATCAACGATCAGGACATTCATATAGCTCTGGCTTCCTGCGTGAGTCTCGCACAAGGATAGCGTAGACAGGTGTAGTGACGACCGTCACGGCGCTCCACGCTCAGACTGGCGTACGGCCCAAAAAGTGCCGTAATACGAGCACCGATATTCGCCAGGGCCTGTTGAGTACCGTTGGAAGTCTGCCGATTGGCAACTTCTTCATAGGGATTGATGACACGCAATATAAACTCTCCCCCTCTATAGTCTGCTTCGACTGTTACTACACCCCCTTCGACTCGCGGGGCAATGCCATAGATCAAAGCGTTTTCAAGTAATGGCTGCAAGGTTAGCTGGGGAATCGGCAAGTCATCAGGAATTGCACTTACCCTCCAGTCCAACTGTAGACGCTCGCCGAGACGATATTGCTCAATCGATAAATATCGTTTCGCCAAAGCCAGCTCCTCGCTCCATGTCACCAGGCTGCCGGGTTTGGCCAGACTGGCGCGAAAAAGGTCGGAAAGATCCAGTACCGCCTGCTCGGCCTTGGCCGGATTGCTGGCTACCAGGCTCGCGATGCTGTTGAGCGTGTTGAACAGGAAATGCGGCCGGATACGCGCCTGTAACGATTCGATCCTGGCCTGAAGCTCGCCCTGCTGCTGCTTACGCCACTGACTCTGCAGATAAAAGTAGCGCAGCATCAGGGCCGACATGATCAGCGCAATCATCGAATAGCGAATATACCGATCCACCATGCCGCCCACCGTGATCCTGCCGGTCAGCTGGCATACGTCAGTGACCGCCGTGCACAGCAGCGTCAGACCGACCACCAGCAGACAGCCGAGCAGACCCGCCAGCCCGGGCGAGAGACGTGCCAGCCAGGGTCTCAGGCTGCACAGCAATGCGGCGGACAGCAGCACGATCCACTGCACGAACAGCGACATCAGTGCCAGCCGCACCCAATCGAACCCCGCGCGCATCGGCTCGACCAGCACCAGAACCAGCACCAGCAACTCGGCCAGCACCACGAGCACGAGCAACGCCTGCGGCAGGCACAGTTCGGGGAGGAAGAATTCTTTGCCGGGAGTACGCCCGGCGTCACGCTTTACAGGATGATCTCGCATCGGCTCAGTCTCGGCTCTGGCAGGGCCAGCGGCAAGCCATCCGGAAATAAAAAAGTGTCAACCCTGTTATCATCGCAACCGCCTTTGTGCCACGTATCGGGCACGCCACTTTCCGTAGAGCAACGAGCGAATCCATGAGCACCGACAAGACCAATCAGTCCTGGGGCGGCCGCTTCAGTGAACCCGTCGACGCGTTCGTCGCGCGCTTCACTGCCTCCGTCACCTTCGATCAACGCCTGTATCGCCACGACATCATGGGCTCCATCGCCCACGCCACGATGCTGGCCAAGGTGGGCGTTCTGACTGACGCCGAGCGCGACACGATCATCGATGGCCTGAAGACCATTCAGACCGAGATCGAGGCAGGTACTTTCGAATGGCGCGTCGATCTGGAAGACGTGCACATGAACATCGAAGCGCGCCTGACCGACCGCATTGGCATCACTGGCAAGAAGTTGCACACCGGTCGAAGCCGCAACGACCAGGTGGCCACAGACATTCGCCTGTGGCTGCGTGACGAAATCGACCTGATCCTGAGCGAGATCACCCGCTTGCAGCAGGGTTTGCTGGGTCAGGCCGAGCGTGAAGCCGACACCATCATGCCGGGCTTCACCCATTTGCAGACCGCGCAACCAGTAACGTTTGGTCACCATATGCTGGCCTGGTTCGAAATGCTCAGCCGTGACTACGAACGTCTCGTCGACTGCCGCAAGCGCCTGAATCGTATGCCGCTGGGCAGCGCTGCGCTGGCAGGCACCACATACCCGATCGACCGTGAACTGACCTGCAAGCTGCTGGGTTTCGACGCTGTTGGCGGCAACTCGCTGGACGGCGTTTCGGATCGTGACTTCGCCATCGAATTCTGTGCTGCAGCCTCCGTGGCGATGATGCACCTGTCGCGCTTCTCCGAAGAACTGGTGCTATGGACCAGCGCGCAATTCCAGTTCATCGACTTGCCGGATCGTTTCTGCACTGGCAGCTCGATCATGCCGCAGAAGAAGAACCCGGATGTTCCAGAACTGGTACGCGGCAAGAGCGGGCGTGTATTTGGCGCCCTGATGGGTCTGCTGACCTTGATGAAAGGCCAGCCGCTGGCCTACAACAAGGACAATCAGGAAGACAAGGAGCCGCTGTTCGACGCAGCCGACACCTTGCGTGACTCGCTGCGTGCGTTTGCCGACATGATCCCCGCCATCAAGCCAAAGCACGCCATCATGCGCGAAGCGGCCCTGCGTGGCTTCTCGACCGCAACCGACCTGGCCGACTACCTGGTGCGTCGTGGCCTGCCGTTCCGTGATTGCCACGAGATTGTTGGCCACGCTGTGAAGTATGGCGTCGAGACCGGCAAGGACCTGGCTGAAATGAGCCTGGAGGAACTGCGCCAGTTCAGCGATCAGATCGAGCAGGATGTGTTTGCCGTGCTGACATTGGAAGGCTCGGTGAATGCACGCGACCACATCGGCGGCACTGCTCCAGGGCAGGTTCGCGCTGCGGTGGTTCGCGGGCAGGAGCTGCTGGCGACTCGCTGATCGTGCACAGACTCTGCGCAACAAAGTCTCACTGAATACATGCACATTCTGTGGGAGGCGGCTTGCCGGCGATGCGATTTTTGCAGCGCCCTGTCAGTGAATAGACTGACGCCATCGCCGGCAAGCCGCCCCCCCACGGTTCGATATCTATTGCGAGGTCTATGTGGATAACGCTCGCGCGTAGCCTGGGAGCGATAAGCCCTGGAAGCAGGCGCCGCCTACCCTGCCTGAAGCCCCGCCGGTCTCACCCGCGCCATGAACGTCGGCCAGTCGGCCTCTTTGTCTGCGGCGACTCGCTGCACATTCGGATTCAATGCCAGCCGCTCCAGCAAGGCCTGGGCTTTGGGCATGTCGCCCAGAAAGTCCAGATCGAACAATCGCTCGCCCACCTGCTGAGCCAGGTCGATGCTGTACAGAAAATACACATCCGCCACGCTGAACTGCTCACCTGCTACATAAGGCGCGAAGCGGGCACGCTGGGCCAGTGCGGCAATACCCTTGATCAGATCGCGACGCGCCTTGGCCTTGAGGTCGGGCGGTGTCGGTCTGCCGCCGAATATCACCTCGGCATAGCAGACCCGCGCAGGCAACTCGATGTAGAGCTCGATCTCCTTGGCGATGGTCAAGACCTGAGCCCGCGAGAAGGGGTCGGCAGGTAGCAACGGCCTGTCCGGGCAGGTCTCTTCGATGTAACGCAGGATGACATCCGTTTCGCTGATAAAGCCCCCGGGCGTTCCCAGCACGGGAACCTTGCCGCGTGCGCTGACGGCGAGCACTTCAGGGCTCTGGCAGCCGAACAGCGGCACCTCCTGAAACGGCAACTGCTTCTCCAGCAACGCCAGCTTGACCATATTGAAATAATTGCTCGAGGCAAATCCGTAAAGTTTCAGCATCGTTGGCCTCCTTGACCTGACTCTCCATTGCGGATGACCGGAACCCTATAGATTTAGCTATATGAATCAATGATTTGTATCAAATATTGAAAATTCAAAGACCTTTCCTACACGCAGCCTCCCTCGGTCTCACGAATGCCTCGTCGAAAGAATCCGGTTAGACTGCGCGCCTTACCTGAGGAATGACCATGACCGACGCCATCGACAATGATGAAGAAGAATTCGCTGCTTCGACCTTGATCGAAGCCATCGAAAACCAGATCGAGGCCGACAATCCGCCGGCGGCCAAAGCCACGTTCAACAAGCTGACGCTGGTCGGTTATGAGCGTGATGACATTCTCGAGATGATGGCCCATGTACTGGCCATCGAGATCGACGCCCTGCTGGAACAGGACCGTCCATTCGATACCGAATGGTACGAAGCCGCCCTGCGCGCGCTGCCTGAATTGCCGCCAGAGAAATAACCGGCCAGCCGGATCAAACCCGTCAGATATATGCTGCAAAGTTTCCAGACGCTGGACTACACTGCAAAAGCCCCGCTGCCGTTAAATTCTCCGGGGCTCTCACGCCACGCATGCTTTAGCGGTCATCCAGAACCGACGAGCGCAGCACGGACACGTCGATTCCAGAACACACCCGCAGCCTGCGAGGTCGTACTACTACAAAAAGTCTGGAGCACCTATGTCGTATACCCCTGAGCTGGTTGCCGAACTGGAAATCCTTGCACTGTTCAACCTGGGCAATACCCAGGAAGGCCTCAAAGTCCACCACGTGGCGGCCCCGACAGCCATTGCAGCTGCAAAAAGACTCTTTGAAAAAGGACTGACGACTCAGGTCGATGGCGGCTATCTCACGAGCCTGGGCCTGGAAGCTGCCGAGCACGCTCAATCGTTGCTGACCATTCTGAACGTATCCCGAGAAGCGGCCTGAGCACCCTGAGGGCTTGCGCGCAAAAACTGCGCGACAAGCCCTTTATTTATTGCGGTAAAGGTCGATATAGAAAATTGGCGCCAGAATAACAACCCGACCGAACCTGCATTCTTTCGGCTGCAAACCTTCTTCGCCATCTTGCTCAGTAAATCCACGCCTGTCACAGGCCAGATGCCTTGAGTTGCGATGACGCGTAATCTTGAAATCCGCCCCGACCTGGATGAGGGGATAGACCGCAAGGTCCTCAGCCAGCTGCGTAACCGCTTCCTGACTCTCAATGACGGGCGGTATGCCCGTGCCATGGAAGGAATGTCGACCCGCCAGCAGACCGTGCTGACCCTGCTGCCGCTGTTCTTTCATGTGAACCATCCGTTGTTGCCGGGATACGTCTCCAGCAGCACGCCTGCCGGTGTGTCGCATTACGAGCCCGATGCACTGGCGCTGGCCGAAGCGCAGCGACTCACACGCTCGTTTTCCTACAAAGTCCGTCACGGCAATCCGCCGCAGCCCATTCACGGCCTGTTTCTGATGGGCAGTCTCGGCACGCTGGCACAGGCCGAACAGAGCGACATGGACGTGTGGGTCTGTCATGACAGCACACTTGATGAAGACGCCATCGCCGAACTGCGCAAAAAATGTCTGGCACTTGAAGCCTGGGCCGCGACCATGGGCGCTGAAGCTCACTTCTTTCTGATCGACCCGCAGCGCTTCAGAGTCGGGGATCGCGACACGCAGCTCAGTTCAGACGATTGCGGCACGACCCAGCACTACCTGCTGCTCGACGAGTTCTATCGCACTGCCATCTGGCTCGCCGGGCGCACACCGATGTGGTGGCTGGTGCCTGTCTATGAAGAGCAAGGTTATGAGGACTACACCCACACGTTGCTGTCCAAGCGTTTCATCCGTGCAGACGAGGTCATCGACCTTGGCCCGATGGCACAGATTCCGCCTGCGGAGTTCGTCGGCGCAGGTCTCTGGCAGCTGTTCAAGGGCATCGAATCACCTTACAAGTCAGTGCTCAAGCTGCTGTTGATCGAGGTGTATTCCAGCGAACACCCTGACGTTCAGTGCCTGAGCCTGCGCTTCAAGCAGGCCGTGTTTGCCAATCAACTGGACCTGGACGAACTCGACCCTTACATGGTCGTGTATCGCCGCATCGAAGAGCATTTGCTGGCGCGCAAGGAAACCGAACGCCTGGAGCTGGTCCGGCGCAGTTTATATCTGAAGGTCAACAAGAAGCTCACAGGTCCAACCCGCCAGCGCAGCAACAGCTGGCAGCGGCAATTGATGGAACGCCTGACCCGCGAATGGGGTTGGGATGATCGGCAACTGGCGCTGCTCGACAGCCGCAGCCAGTGGAAGGTGCGTCAGGTAGCACATGAACGGCGTGCGCTGGTCAACGAGCTGAATTACAGCTACCGCTTCCAGACCCAGTTCGCCCGACTGCAGAGCACGGTCGAGGCTCTGGATGCACGCGACCTGACGATTCTGGGCCGTCGCCTGTACGCCGCCTTCGAACGCAAGGCGGGCAAGGTCGAGTTCATCAATCCGGGAATCGCGCCGGACCTGGCCGAGGACACACTGACGCTGGTGCACTCGCCCGATAAACGCGAACCCGGCAAACACCAATGGGCGCTGTATAACGGCAATCTTGGCATTCATGAAGTCACCAACTTCTCGCCGATCAAACGCAGCCGCGAGCTGCTCGAGCTGCTGGCATGGTGTCACCGCAACAACGTGATCGACACCTCCACCCGCCTGGCGCTGCATCCCGGCACCAGTGACCTGAGCGAATTCGAGCTGTTCAACCTGCTTGGCGCCCTGCAACAGACCATCGAGTTGCCGCTGCCCGACGTCAGCGATGAAGCCCTGCTGCAGCCCAGCGAGCCTAGGGAAATACTGCTGCTGGTCAATGTGGGTGTCGATCCGCTCAGGCATCACCGCGACCTGAACATCCTCATGACGACCGAGCGCACCGACTCGCTCAGTTACGCGGGCGTGCGGGAAAATCTCGTGCTGACCCTGGATCAGATCACGCTCAATACCTGGAATGAAACGCTGGTCAGCCGCTACGACGGTCCTCACGCATTGCTCGACTGCCTGAGCGAATTGCTGGGCAGCCTGCCGCAAGGCGCAAGTCAGCCGACAATTCATGTGCGCTGCTTCTGCCACAACCGAGCGCCGGCCATCGCGCAGCGTGTTGAAGAACTGGTCAGTACTGCACGCCTGTTGCTCGCCCGGCAGCTCAACCACCGCTACCTGATTCAGGTGCAGCAGCAATATCACGTACTGGAAATGGTGCCGGGCCGGGTTGGCCATGTGGTGGTCAACAGCCTGCCAGGGTTGTTCAAGTACCTGGGCGAAGAACTGCCGCGTTACAGTCCACTGCATCTGGACCCGCATGCGCTGGACGAGCACGACCTGGCGCTGATTCTGCCGTTCGGGCAACCGGAATGCATTCAGGTGTTTTATCGCGTCAACGAGACAGAAGCGGATCTGTACGTGCTGGACGAACACAACTCACTCTGGCATCAGCGCCTGCCCTATCACGATGACCAAAGCCTGCTGATGCCGCTGCAGCGCTTTTTTCACTCGCTGGTCTACCGCCGGGGCGCGTCGTTGCCACTGGACGATCCCAGCGAGCCGGTCATGCTCGACACGCTCTATTACCAGGTCATGCCGTCGGGCAACTCCCGTGCCCGCCGCATCGAACCGCGTCCGGCCCCCACTGCGGCGGACAAGCCGTTTTACGACGTGCAGGCGATCATCGAAGAGACCTCACCGGGACAGATCAACGTCACGCTGTACTGCGACAACCGCGAGTTTTCCGAGCTGGAATACGGTGATCAGCTTTACGAAGCCGTCGCGAGGCAGATTCTGGGCAAGCGCCTGGAGCCCAAGCGCTACCGCTGCTACATCACTGACCTGGACCTGTCAGGCCTGCTGGATGACGGGCACGGTCAGAGCATCCTGTTCCTGCGCCACAAGGCCGAGCTGGAAAAACTGCTCAATGAGGCGATGGATGAGGCTTGAGGCGCAGGTGATTCAACCCGATCAGTCGTCACGCTCAGCGTAAACCGACCCAATGGGACGCAGAGCGTCCCGGACTGCACGCCAAAGCGGAGCATCGGCACGATCAGATACATTGATCGTTCTTCACCAAAGCTTACTGGTATTTGCCCGCCGCTTCCGGCTGATACTCGACCGCAAGCAGGTTAAGTTTCAGGGTCTTGCCGCCCGGCGCGGGCCAGTCGATGTGCTGGCCGACCTGCAGGCCGAGCAATGCCGAGCCCATCGGGGCCAATACCGAAACCGTCCCTTCGACACCCGCATCCTTCGGATAGACCAGCGTGAGGTGATAGTCCTTGCCGCTGCTCTCTTCGCGGCAGTGCACGCGGGAATTCATGGTCACCACGCCGTCTGGAACTTCATCGTGACCGACCACCTGCTCGGCACGATCCAGCTCGGCCTGTAGCGCCTGGACACCTGGCGTGGAGTCGTCCTGACTGTCGATCAGGCTTTCAAGACGCTGTACGTCGAGCCGGGTGAGGATGAGTGAAGGGGCAGTGTTCATGATCTGGGCAGACTCCTTTTTCCACGCGTGATAAAAGCAAAACCCCGCCGGGCTGGGCGGGGTTTTGGTGGGCCTCTCTTCAAGAGAAGCAGGTTCTGACACTAACACAGCCTAATAAATACACAACCCGACGAGGCGTCAGCCCGCAATCTTGCCCGACTCGGCATGCGCCCGGCGCTGATCGGCCTGATGACGGATCTGGCGGCGGCGGTCATCATCGGCCGAGCGCCACTCACGGATGTCTTCGACATGGCGAAAGCACCCCAGACAGACCTTTTGCTCATCCAGCCGACACGTGCTGATGCACGGCGATGGCACGGCCGGGCTGACATTGCTGAACAACGGCTTGGGCGGTCTTACGGTGGCAGGCTGAGAATTCTGGCTCACAATCAGATCTCGTCGAAGTCCAGCTCGGTGCCGGCCTGTTCAAGCGTCATACGGGCAAGCATCTCGCTCAGCAGCTCATCGCTCGTGTCGCAGACCCATCGGCTCTCGACTTCGTCGTAATCGAAGTGAAAACCGCCGGAGCGGGCGGCCAGCCACAGCTGACGAAGCGGCTCCTGGCGACTGAAGATCAGTTGGGAGCCGTTTTCGAACTTGACGGTCAACACGCCGGCCGAGTTTTCAAGGTCCACGTCCAGGCCACTCTCATCGAACACATCTTCCAGATTTTGCTGGGTGGCATCGACCAGATCATGGAAGCGGGCTTCGGTCAAACTCATTGCGGGAACCTCGGAAAATGTCTACTGAAAGCGCAGTGAAGGCACGATACGGACGCCACCCGCCAAATGCAAAGCATACCCTTCATTGACACCGGGCTGACGCAATAATCCGGCGTAACCGGCCATTGCCTGCACAATCGCGTCAAAACCCCGCCGGACGGGAGGAGCATCACATAGGCAAGCCGCCGGGGGGTGGGTATACTCGGGCGCAATTAATGCTTTTACAAAGGATTTCGCCATGAAGCGCCTGATCTCTTCGCTTGCTGCGCTCGTCGCGGTTGCTTGTCTTGTTACAGCCTGTGGCCAAAAAGGCCCGCTGTACCTGCCGGATGACACCAAGTCTCCCGATGAACAAGCCAAATCGCACTCGTCGCACAAGCATCTTTAAGGGAATCCCATGGACGCCTTCAACTACCGCGACGGTGAGCTGTTCGCGGAAGGTGTAGCTTTGTCTGCCATTGCCGAACGCTTTGGCACACCGACCTATGTCTACTCACGCGCTCACATCGAAGCGCAGTATCGCGCCTACACCGACGCTCTGGACGGCATGCCGCATCTGGTCTGCTTCGCGGTCAAGGCCAACTCCAACCTGGGCGTGCTAAATGTTCTGGCCCGCCTCGGCGCAGGCTTCGACATCGTCTCGCGTGGCGAACTGGAGCGCGTTCTGGCGGCAGGCGGCAAGGCCGAGAAAATCGTGTTTTCCGGCGTCGGCAAGACCCGTGAAGACATGCGTCGCGCCCTGGAAGTCGGCGTGCACTGTTTCAACGTCGAGTCCACCGATGAGCTTGAGCGTCTGCAGAGCGTTGCGGCCGAACTCAATGTCCGTGCGCCGATTTCGCTGCGTGTGAACCCGGATGTCGACGCAGGCACCCACCCGTACATTTCCACCGGCCTTAAAGAAAACAAATTCGGTATCGCCATTGCAGACGCTGAAGACGTTTACGTACGCGCCTCGCAGTTGCCGAACCTTGAAGTGATCGGCGTCGATTGCCACATCGGCTCGCAGCTGACCACGCTCGAGCCTTTCATCGACGCACTGGATCGCCTGCTGGATCTGGTCGATCGCCTGGGCGACTGCGGCATTCATCTGCACCACATCGATCTGGGTGGCGGTGTGGGCGTTCGCTATCGCGATGAAGAGCCACCGTTGGTGGCGGATTACATCAAAGCTGTGCGCGAGCGTCTGGCCGGGCGTGATCTGGGCCTGATGTTCGAGCCGGGGCGCTTCATTGTCGCCAACGCGGGCGTGCTGCTGACCCGTGTCGAATACCTCAAGCATACCGAGCACAAGGATTTCGCCATCGTCGATGCGGCCATGAACGACCTGATCCGTCCGGCGCTGTATCAAGCCTGGATGGACGTCACGGCAGTGCGCCCGCGCGAAGGCGTTGCACGCCCGTATGACATCGTCGGACCGATCTGCGAAACCGGTGACTTCCTGGCCAAGGGCCGCGAACTGACGCTGGCCGAAGCTGATCTGCTGGCTGTGCATTCGGCCGGCGCGTATGGTTTCGTCATGAGTTCGAATTACAACACGCGCGGTCGTGCTGCCGAGGTACTGGTGGACGATACGCAGGCCTTTGAAGTGCGTCGTCGCGAAACCGTGGCCGAGCTGTTCGCTGGCGAAAGCCTGCTGCCGGAGTAACCCCATGCTGCTGCGTTTTACCAAAATGCACGGGCTGGGTAACGACTTCATGGTCCTGGACCTGGTGAGTCAGCACGCGCATATTCTGCCCAAGCACGCCAAACAGTGGGGCGACAGGCACACCGGTGTCGGCTTCGATCAGCTGTTGCTGGTCGAGGCGCCGAACAACCCGGACGTGGACTTTCGCTACCGCATCTTCAATTCCGACGGTTCGGAAGTCGAACAATGCGGCAACGGCGCGCGCTGCTTCGCCCGTTTCGTGCTAGACAAGCGTCTGACTGCCAAGAAGCAGATCCGCGTCGAGACGAAAAGCGGCATTATTGAACTGGATATCCGCAGCGACGGCCAGATCAGCGTCAACATGGGTCCGCCACGCCTGATCCCGGACGAGATTCCGTTTCAGGCTCCAGCGCAGGCCACGAGCTACACCCTCGATGTGGACGGACAGAGCGTTGAACTGGCCGCCGTTTCGATGGGCAATCCGCATGCGGTACTGCGGGTGGATGACATCAACAACGCCCCGGTTCACGCGCTGGGCCCGAAAATTGAGCATCACCCGCGCTTTCCGGCACGGGTCAATGTCGGGTTCCTGCACATTGTGGATCGCCAGCGCGCGCAATTGCGCGTCTGGGAACGCGGTGCCGGGGAAACACAGGCGTGCGGTACCGGCGCTTGCGCAGCGGCAGTGGCCGCCATCACCCAGGGCTGGATGATGTCGCCATTGCTGATCGACTTGCCCGGCGGGCGGCTGTCCATTGAATGGGCAGGCCCGGGGCATCCTGTGATGATGACTGGCCCGGCCGTCAGGGTTTACGAAGGCCAGGTTCGTCTTTGAGTGAGCATATGTGATGACCGATCAGCCTCCGGCTTCAACCGGCACCCCCAGCGAATCGCCTGCCGATAGCGCAGCGCCAAACCTTGAAGCAGAGGCGGTCATCGCCTTTCTGCTGCAGCATCCGGATTTCTTCGCCGAGCACGACGAACTGCTGGTGTCGATGCGCATTCCGCACCAGCGTGGTGACACGGTGTCGCTGGTCGAGCGACAACTCAAGCTGCTGCGCGAGCGCAACATCGAGATGCGCCATCGCCTTTCGCAGCTGATGGACGTGGCGCGGGACAACGACCGGCTGTTCGAGAAAACCCGTCGCCTGAATCTGGCGCTGATGGATGCCACCAGCCTGGATGAAATTGTCATCGCCGTGGAAGACAGCCTGCGTCAGGACTTTCAGGTGCCCTATGTCAGCCTGATCCTGTTCAGTGACACCCCCATGCCGGTTGGTCGCTGGGTCAGCAGTGCCGAAGCGCAGAAGACCATCGGCGGGCTGATCGGCGAAAAGGTCGTATGCGGTGCTCTGCGTGAGCACGAGCTGGCGTTTCTGTTCGGTGCAGAGCAGGGCAAGGAAGTCGGCTCGACCGCCATCGCCAGCCTGAATCATCTGGGCCTGCATGGCGTGCTGGCCATCGGCAGCCGCGACCCGCAGCATTACAAAAGCTCGGTCGGCACCCTGTTCCTCAGCTACATTGCCGACGTGTTGAGCCGCCTGCTGCCCCGCTTCGCCCACTCGCTGCGTTCGGTCCGCTAGCCATGGAACAGCATCTGGACGCCTACTGCATGCACCTGCGCAGTGAGCGGCAGGTGTCACCCCACACGCTGGAAGCCTATCGACGAGATCTGGACAAGGTGCTGGCGTTCTGCAAAAAAAACCAGCTGTCCAGCTGGACCTCGCTGGACATTCAGCACTTGCGCAGCTTCACGGCCCGCCAGCACCAGCAGGGTCAGTCTTCACGCAGCCTCGCACGCATGCTTTCCGCAGTGCGTGGTTTTTATAAGTACCTGAACCGCGAAGGCGTATGCCAGCACGACCCGGCAAACGGCCTGTCGCCCCCCAAGGGGGAGCGTCGCCTGCCCAAGACGCTGGACACCGACCGAACCTCGCAACTGCTGGACGGGGCGGTCGAAGATGACTTTCTGGCACGCCGCGATCAGGCCATTCTGGAGTTGCTGTATTCCTCGGGCCTGCGTCTATCGGAACTGACGGGACTGAACCTGGATCAGCTCGACCTTCGTGACGGTCTGGTGCAAGTACTCGGCAAGGGCAGCAAGACCCGCGTGCTGCCTGTCGGCAGCAAGGCCCGTCAGGCGCTGGAAGCCTGGCTGCCGCTACGTGCACTGGCCAATCCGCAGGACGACGCCGTGTTCATCAGCCACCGAGGCACACGCCTGGGACCTCGTGCCGTGCAAAACCGGGTCAAGGCCTTCGGCGAGCGCGAACTGGGGCAGAACCTGCACCCGCACATGCTGCGTCACTCCTTCGCCAGCCATTTGCTTGAATCCTCGCAGGACCTGCGCGCCGTGCAGGAACTGCTGGGCCATGCCGACATCAAGACCACGCAGATATATACCCACCTGGATTTCCAGCACTTGGCTACTGTTTATGACAGCGCTCACCCCCGCGCCAAACGCAAAGGATCTGTAGATGATTAAGCTGGTGACGTTCGACCTCGACGACACACTCTGGGACTGCGCGCCCGCCATCGCTGGCGCCGAAGCTTCGTTGCGCGACTGGCTGGCCGAACACGCGCCCAGGCTTGGGTCTGTGCCGGTGGAGCATCTGTGGGAAATCCGCTCGCGACTGGTCGAGGCCGATCCGTCATTCAGGCACAGGATCAGCGCCCTGCGTCGCCGGGTGCTTTTTCACGCGCTGGAAGACGCCGGTTATGAAGAGGACGAAGCACAGGACCTGGCCGACCAGAGCTTCGAGGTTTTCCTGAAAGGACGTCATCAGGTACAGATATTCCCGGAGGTGCAGCCGACCCTGGAAATCCTCGCCAAAACCTTCACGCTCGGCGTGATCACCAACGGCAATGCCGACGTGCGCCGACTGGGGCTGGCGGACTACTTTTCCTTCGCACTGTGCGCAGAAGACCTGGGCATCGGCAAACCGGATCCGGCCCCGTTCCTGGAGGCTTTGAGGCGCGGCAATGTGGACGCCAGTGCCGCCGTGCATGTCGGCGATCACCCCAATGACGACATCGCCGGCGCTCAGCGCGCAGGCATGCGGGCCATCTGGTACAACCCGCAAGGCAAGGCCTGGGATGCCGATCAGCTGCCGGACGCGGAAATTCACAACCTGTCGCAATTGCCCGAAGTGCTGGCCCGCTGGGCCTGAAATCAGAAGCTCCTCAAAACGCAGCCAAGAAAAAGCCCGCAGCGACGGCGGGCTTTTTCTCATACGACATCTGCTGCCTTAGATAGGGCGGCTGCCGTATTTGTTGTCAGGCTTCTTGGGCGGATCGGCGACCACGTTGGCCTCCACTTCCTGCACCTTGCCACCACGCGCCAGGAATTCCTCCATGGCACGCGCAAGAGCATCACGCTCCTTGTTCTTGGCTTCTACGCTGGGCAGCTCGTCGACCGAAACTGCAGCCTTGGCCTTGCCTTTGGCAGCCGGTGCCGAAGGCTCGGCATCATCTACCTCGGCAACGTCGTCTTCGGGAGCAGCGGCAAGTTCCTCACCGTCGTCCTCGCCTTCCAGGTCGTCTACCAGATCGTCGTTGTCGTTGTCGTCGTCGCTCATGTTGTACCTCATGACTTGCGAAAGCAGATTAGTTATAGCCCAGCAGCCCCAAGAGTTTAAAGCTGCCGGAAAAAATTCAATAACCACTGACCCCAGCGGTTATATCCATTCACCCTGAAGAGTGGCCAGGACGTTACGAGAACCACCTGCATCTCGATGTTCGCCCAGGTAAACGCCTTGCCAGGTGCCCAGCGCCAGTCGCCCTGCCGTAACCGGCAACAGCAACTGGCAGCCCAGCAGACTGGACTTGAAGTGCGCGGGCAAGTCATCAGGCCCTTCATCGTTATGTTCATGTCCGGCCACGCCCTGGGGCACCAGCCGGTTGAAAAAACGTTCGAAGTCACGACGTACCGCCGGATCGGCATTCTCGTTGACGGTCAACGAGGCCGAGGTATGTTGCAGCCACAAGTGCAGCAGACCGACTCGACAATCCCGCAGCTGAGGCAAGCCTGCCAGTATCTCGTCAGTAACCAGATGGAACCCGCGAGGCCTGGCCCGCAAGGTAATTCCGGATTGATGCCACATACCGTTCTCCGCACCTTCGGCGCGCATTCTAACTCGCCTGAGAAAAAAGCAAAGCGCGCAATAAACCGGCTTCCCTGCAAGTTAACGAAGACTGTCGTGACAACGTTACAAGCACTGCGCCATGCTGCCGAAATCATTGACGCGGGCACATCAGTGACAGCAGAAATTCGCGGTTTATCCGCAAACGTCAGACAAAAAAATGCCCGGCAAACCGGGCATTCTTTTTTTCAGCGCAGCGGCTTTTACAAGTTGTAGCCACGCTCGTTGTGTTGCGCAAGGTCCAGACCGACAGACTCTTCTTCTTCGGTGACACGCAGACCCATCACCGCGTCCAGCACCTTGAGGATGATGAAGGTCACGATGGCCGTGTAAACGACAGTGAACGCGACACCTTTGAACTGAATCCAGACCTGAGCGCCGATGTCGGTCACAGTGCCGAAGCCGCCCAGTGCAGGCGCTGCGAAAACGCCGGTCAGGATCGCGCCGACGATACCGCCGATACCGTGCACGCCAAATGCGTCCAGGGAGTCGTCGTAGCCGAGTTTGCGTTTCAGGCTGGTGGCGCAGAAGAAGCAGATCACGCCTGCCGCCAGACCGATGATCAGTGCGCCCATCGGGCCGACAGTGCCGGCTGCTGGCGTAATAGCCACCAGACCTGCAACCACACCCGAGGCGATGCCCAGAGCGCTTGGCTTGCCGTGGGTCAGCCACTCAGCGAACATCCAGCCCAATGCAGCAGCGGCGGTCGCGATCTGAGTGACCAGCATCGCCATGCCCGCAGTGCCGTTGGCAGCTGCAGCAGAACCTGCGTTGAAGCCGAACCAGCCTACCCACAGCATTGCTGCGCCGATCAGGGTGTAACCCAGATTGTGCGGAGCCATCGGGGTGGTAGGGAAGCCTTTACGCTTGCCCAGTACCAGACAGGCGACCAGACCGGCTACACCGGCGTTGATGTGCACAACGGTGCCGCCAGCGAAGTCCAGAACGCCCCAGTCCCACATCAGGCCACCGACGCCGCCCCAGACCATGTGGGCGATTGGCGCGTAGACCAGGGTGAACCAGATGCCCATGAAGATCAGCATCGCGGAGAACTTCATGCGTTCTGCGAAGGCACCCACGATCAGGGCAGGTGTGATGATTGCAAAGGTCATCTGGAAGGTGACGAACACCGCCTCAGGGAACAATGCCGCAGCGCCGGTAATGCTCGATGGCGTGATACCCGCCAGGAACGCTTTACCCATGCCGCCGAAGAAGGAATTGAAGTTGACGACGCCGGCTTCCATACCGGTGGTGTCAAACGCGATGCTGTAGCCGTAAACAACCCACAGGATGCTGATCAGGCCGGTGATGGCAAAACACTGCATCATCACGGACAGGATGTTTTTCGAACGAACCATGCCGCCGTAGAACAGGGCGAGGCCGGGGATGGTCATGAACAGGACCAGAGCGGTCGCCGTCAACATCCAGGCCGTGTCGCCGGAATTGAGCACGGGCTCGGCCACCGGGTCAGCCGCCAGGGCCAGACCAGGTACTGCAAGGGACAACAGGGCTCCTAGCCCTGCGAATTGACGCAGAGTCATATTGTTTTCTCCTGGGGCGTTGGGGTTTGGCGGCTTAAATTGCGTCGGTATCGGTTTCGCCGGTACGGATGCGGATGGCCTGTTCCAGATTGACCACGAAAATCTTGCCGTCACCGATCTTGCCGGTGTTGGCGGCCTTGGTTATGGCCTCGATGACGCGATCCAGATCCTTGTCATCGATGGCAACATCGATCTTCACTTTTGGAAGGAAGTCGACAACGTATTCAGCACCGCGGTACAGCTCAGTGTGACCCTTCTGACGCCCGAAGCCTTTGACTTCAGTGACGGTGATGCCCTGCACGCCGATTTCCGACAACGACTCGCGGACGTCATCCAGTTTGAACGGCTTGATGATGGCAGTGACTAGCTTCATGAAAACTTTCTCCCGAATTGGTGGACTTGCCCCAGGAAAACAAACCCGACTCAAGTCTAAGCGCAGTGTCTGGCTTTGTAACGCGTCGGTCGCCTGATCGGGCCAGACCAACGCCAGAAAACCGCTTCTGACGAAACACTTCCCCGCTCCGCCTGCCGCACTGCATTCGTCACAGCGACTGCATCAGTGCATGGGTCACAAGCCTCTAAGCAGAAAGCTTGCCATCTCACGAATATTCATCAAATACAGGTCCTTGGGCCGCCTTGATGCTGTCCAGACCCGGCATAGCGAATAAGAACGCACAAACGTGGTGCATACGTGCACGCCTGACTGCTCCATAAGCGCGCACTCCCGCCCCTGTCAAATGACTATAGATACTGCGTGCTACACTGCCGTGCATCTGATTCAGGAAAACCATCATGCTCGCGCCCAAAGCTTTCCTCGACGCCCTCAGCGGCCACGCATCGCGCCTGTTCAACGGCGAAACCCCCGTGCCTCGCAGCGAATTCGAAACCCAGTTCAAGGCCCTGCTGCAAAGCGGCTTCAGCAAACTGGATCTGGTCAGCCGCGAAGAGTTCGACAGCCAAATGGCCGTCCTCGCCCGCACCCGCGCCCGCCTGGAAGCGCTGGAGGCCAGGATGGCCGAGCTTGAAGAGAAAATAGGGCCGGTTGAAAAGGCTGAGTGATTCACCCGCCTCACGCAGGTGCTGGCTGATCGCCAAACTGCCGCGCCTGCCTTATATCGCGTGAGGGCGGCGCCCCGAAACGCCGGGCGTACTCGCGACTGAACTGCGAAACACTTTCATAGCCGACCCGCAATCCTGCCGTATTCGCGTCAAGCCGCTCGGTGAGCATCAGGCTACGGGCGGCATGCAGGCGCAGCGTCTTCTGATACTGCAACGGACTGGTGCCGGTGAGTTGCCGAAAATTGTGGTGCAAGGTCGAACTGGCCATACCTGCCATCTGCGCAAGGTCGGCAATCCGCAAGGGCTCGGCGTAGTTGCGCTTGAGCCAGTCGATGGCTCGCACAATACCTCGCGAGCGATACCCTTCTCTGACGATCCAGCGCAGCCAGTAGCCCGCATCGCTCAGCAACAGCCGAAGACACACTTCCCGCTTGATCAAATCCGCCATGAGCGCAATTTCCTGCGGCCGATCCAGCAAGGCGACAAGACGGCCGAACACATCGATCAGCTCATCCGATGCTTCTCCCGCAGCGTAACAACGCGTCGGGATACGGCTGTCGACCTCCGGCACGCTTTGAACAATGTCGTGGAGCAACGCCATATCGAGCTTCAGGACGATCGAGAAATAGGGATGTTCGGCGCTGGCACGTATTACCTTGGCCGTGGTGGGAATATCAATGGATGTCACGAAAAAGCTGCCCGGCTCGGACACCACTTCCTCAGTCCCGAAAACCGTGTGTTTGGTGCCCTGGACGATCAACGCCACGCAGGGTTCGTAGACGCAGTAATCCGGCAGGCCCGGCGCCTCCATACGATAGAAAGTCAGGCCCTTGATCACGCTGGGGCAGACCTCCTTACCTGCGGTTATTGCCGTCAGCCGCTCAGTGAGCCGCCTCAGTCCCTCGCCTTCCCGCTCGAAACCGGGTGCAGAAAACGTCAAGGATGGGTTCATGAAGACGACTCTGCGAAGACGAAAACCGCAGTGTGCGCAGAACACGTCATCCGCTCAAGTGCCTCGGCAGGATTGTGCAAAAAGACAATCGGATTGTGATCACGTTGCCCAAAAGCTCTCATCTATCTTGAAGATCTTTCTTATTCCCAAAACCCCTCAAGCAAGGAGCCTGCAATGGATCGACGCGACTTTCTCAGGCTCTCGGCGAGCAGTGCGCTGGCAGCGACAATCCTGCCGATGGCTGCCCAAGCGCAGACATTGAGCAGTGCACCACCCGGCGAGCGCGGCAGCGTACTTCCGACCAAAGGAAAAGTGACGCGTTCTGCCCTGCCGACAAACCCGGCCCAGCACACGCTTCGCTACATGACACCTTACCGACTCGGTATGGGCGGCACGCAGATCGGTAATATCTTCGCCCCCATCAGCGACGAACAGGCCGCAGCCGTTTTGCAGTCGGCCTGGGATTCGGGGGTGCGTCTGTTCGATACATCGCCTTTCTATGGCTTCGGCCTTAGCGAATACCGTCTTGGGCGTTTCCTGCACAACCGAAACCCTGATGATTACGTGATATCCACCAAAGTCGGACGCTTGCTCAAGGCAGCAGGAAAACCTGTCGGCGACAGTTCGATCTGGACCTCTCCGGCGCCTTTCGAGTACCGCTATGACTACACCGCCGAAGGCGCCAGACGTTCTGTAGAGGACAGCCTGCAACGGCTCGGACTCGCACGGCTGGACGTGGTTTACATTCACGATCTCTCGCCAGACAACACCGAACTGCAAGGCGGATGGGAAGCGGCCTACGAGATTGCTCGTACGGGCGCCATGCGCGAGTTGGAGAAGATGCGCGACGAGGGTCTGATCAAGGCATGGGGCTTCGGCATCAATCGGCCCGATGCCGCCGTCCGCGCCGTGGAAAGCGACGATCCGACGCCGGACATCGTCCTGCTGGCGTGCCAATACTCAATCATCGATCACGACCAGGCGCTCAAGCGAACGCTGCCCGCGTTGGCAAAAAAAGGCACCAGCGTCGTGGTCGGCACACCACTCAATGACGGTTTCCTCGGTGGCGGCAAGCGCTTCAACTTCTCACCCGAATTACCGAGCTTTGCCGTCGAACGACGAGCCAAACTGGCGGCCATCGCAGCACGTCACGGCATCGACATGCGCACCGCTGCCCTGCAGTTTGCTGCCGCCCACCCACTGGTTTCAGCCATCATCCCCGGCTCCCGCGTACCGGGACAAATCGCCAGCAATGCCCAGTCCATGAAAGTCGCCATCCCGGCAGAGTTCTGGTCCGAGGCCAAACGTGAACGGGTGATCGCTGAAAACGCGCCGGTTCCCGCCTGACAGCACCGAGCACCAGCAACACATCAAGCCAGCTCAGATCAATGCGCGCCTGGTATCACCTGCCAAGACGCGCTTTCCTGGCACTTTCATGACGACGAATCACAACTGCATCGACGAACTTCGCACGGCGCCTACGGACAACCTGTTTCATCTATCTTGTGAAGGATTACACTTGCCCGTCATTCAAAGGCACGTGTCGGGCTTTGGATTACGTAATAAGTCCTGACATTCAAACTGCCTTTGGAGCCCGGATTCGATGAACCTCAAATCCATCGAAGGAACGGAATCCCTTTTACTGGCAACGGAAGTAAGCATGACATCCCGACCATTCATTTGCCGTAGCCTCACCGCGGCAGCACTTTCGCTTTGCATCGTCCCCCCCACATTCGCCGAGGGCCTGACACTCCACTCCGGCAAGTACGAGCAACTGATGCTGGCTGTGACGCCAGAAGGTCAGATCGAAGGGTTCTATTCAGAAGAACGCGGCGTAGGCACCAACTTCAGTTGCGCCTTTTACCTGCAAGGCAAGACTGAAGCCGGAAAGGCCAGCGCTGTATCCACCTGGCTGGATGAGGTGTATCCGGGAACCGTAGAACCCTCGATTGGCGGTGTGGTTCTGACGATCGAAAAAGGCCAGCAACATCCAGGCTGTATGAACGTGCTCATACCGGACATCTCGACAGGACTCGACCTGAGCAAGACCGAGAGCAAGAAGTGGATCAGCCTGGTCACCATTGCAGCCGACAAGGCCTGGCTGCAGAAAACACCGGAAGCCCATTCCACCCATGGCGCCTATATCGTCGAAGATGATGTGGTTGGCGTATTGGCATTCAAGAATGGGGCAGCGAAAGTCGAGTTCATCAACGACAAGGGGCGATCATTCACGGGCTGGATCGGCCAGGATCAATATGCTCGGGTGAAGGTGCCTGGGGGCTGAAACGGCCTCGGACGCTGCCTACACCTTTATCGGATGGGTCTCCAGACACTTCGCAAAGAGGGCTGACAGCCCCAATTCGATCAACCGTCTAACCTCCTTCCCAGCTGAATACCCAGCTACCGGATTTGGCGATCTGGCTAGGAGGCATACCGTTGACCATAGAAAGCAGGCATATTTACGCCTGTGTTTTGTTATGGCAGCTGTATGCGGGAGACCTTAGGGTCTGCCGGTGTCTCCTACCGGTTCGCCAACCTGCATGCAGCTGTCACCTTATTCGTTTGGCGACGGGAAGTGGCAGCTCCGAACTAGGAGAAGCTTTCTTTGAATACCAGCACAAATACGCCCCACATCCCCACCCTCTTCACCCGCCACAAAGCCCACCTGCACGCCATTCGCCTGCAAGACCAGACCTGGTTCTGCGCCCGCGATCTGGGCATTCTAATGGGGATGTTTCTCGACGAGTTCCGGGCACGCAAGCTCGCGCCCGATCAGCGCAAGACCTTGTGGCTGGAGCGTTATGGCAAAGCGCAGGAAACGTTGATGGTGAGTGAGTCGGGCGCTTACGCCTTGCTGGTCTACCATCATGCTCCGCATAACGGCCCGTTGCGTGAGTGGCTGGAGCATCACGTTGTGTCGACCTTGCGCGACATGCAGCAGACACGTGAATCGCAGCGTCCTACGCTGGGCTTGCTGCAGTGGCCGGGCATGTCGTTGAGTTTGCTGAACTGGCAGGACGAGTCATGGATTCGCGTGCGGGACATGCCGGAGATTCTGTTGGAGCAATCGCGCCAAGGCGGTGGAAAGACGGCTTCGTGGTGGCGGCGGCTGCGGGCGTTCTGACGCGGTGCTGAGCTCAACAGCAATTACGCACGTTGAGCTCACGCCTTCAGCCTGTCCGTAGCCCTCATTAACACCCTGTATCCATTCCCCACCTGCCCTTCGTCCTCGAATGACGCACGATAACGCCCCGTCGCTCATATCAAGGAATGATCCATGTCGCTGGCCATTGTTCATAGCCGTGCCCAGGTCGGGGTTGAAGCCCCGGCGGTTACTGTCGAAGCGCATCTGGCCAACGGCCTGCCGACCCTGACGCTGGTCGGGTTGCCTGAGGGGGCGGTCAAGGAGAGCAAGGACCGGGTGCGCAGTGCCATTCTCAATTCAGGGCTGGATTTTCCGGCGCGGCGTATCACGCTCAATCTGGCTCCTGCCGATTTGCCCAAGGATGGCGGCCGGTTTGATCTGGCGATCGCGCTGGGTTTGCTGGCAGCCAGTGGGCAGGTGCCGTTGACGGCGTTGCAGGATGTCGAGTGCCTGGGGGAATTGGCGCTGTCGGGTGGTATTCGGCCGATTCAGGGTGTGCTGCCCGCAGCGTTGGCGGCGCGTGCGGCGGAGCGGACGTTGATCGTGCCAGCCGTTAATGCCGAGGAGGCGTGCCTGGCGTCGGGCTTGCGGGTGATCGCGGTGAATCATCTGCTGGAGCTGGTGGCGCATTTCAACGGGCGCACGCCGATTACGCCCTATCAATCCAGTGGCTTGCTGCATCAGTCCAAGCCCTACCCGGACCTCAGCGAAGTGCAGGGACAGACGGCTGCAAAACGTGCGTTGGTGGTCGCTGCGGCAGGCGCGCACAACCTGCTTTTCAGCGGCCCGCCCGGCACAGGTAAAACGCTGCTGGCCAGCCGACTGCCCGGTTTGTTGCCGCCGCTGGATGAGTACGAAGCGCTGGAAGTGGCGGCGATTCAATCGGTCGCCAGCCAGGTCCCGCTGACCAGCTGGCCGCAGCGACCTTTCAGGCAACCGCACCACTCCGCATCCGGGCCGGCGCTGGTCGGTGGTGGCAGTCGTCCGCAACCGGGCGAAATTACGTTGGCGCATCATGGCGTTCTGTTTCTGGATGAGTTGCCGGAGTTCGACCGGCGCGTGCTGGAGGTGTTGCGCGAGCCGCTGGAGTCCGGCCATATCGTGATTTCCCGCGCGCGGGATCGGGTGCGCTTTCCGGCACGTTTTCAGTTGGTCGCGGCGATGAATCCATGCCCATGCGGTTATCTGGGTGAACCGACAGGCCGTTGCCGTTGCTCCACCGAGCAGGTGCAGCGCTACCGCAACAAACTGTCCGGCCCGCTGCTGGATCGTATCGACCTGCACTTGACCGTTGCGCGTGAAACCACCTCGCTCAATCCCGGCCCGCAGACTGGCGACACGACTGCCAGTGCAGCCGCCATCGTTGCGCAGGCCCGCGACCGACAGAATCGGCGCCAAGGCTGCGCCAATGCTTTCCTCGACCTTCCGGCCCTGCGCCAGCATTGCGCGCTGTCGAGTGCTGATGAGAACTGGCTGGAAACGGCATGCGAACGCTTGACGCTATCACTGCGTTCGGCGCATCGGCTGCTGAAAGTGGCGCGGACCCTGGCGGATCTGGAGCAGGTGGAGGCGATCAATCGCGGTCATCTGGCGGAGGCGTTGCAGTATCGACCTGCGAGTGGGTGAGAGGGCATGCACCGGTACAACTGGATCCGACTGCACCCATCTAATGGTGGGCTGCCACTGGCTCAGGCCGAGAAAAACTTAACGTCGTGTCCGGGATCAGTTGACCACTACACTCTTTCAAACCCGAAAAGACCATGCCGGTAAACAGCACCGGCATGATCGCATCAGGATTGACGCAAGCTACCTCTCACCGAAACCGATCAACCTCTTTGCGCAACTCACCTGCCAGCGAATTCAGCTCTTCGGCGGTGATGGCCAGATTGGAAACCACTTCGCGCTGTTCACTGTTGGCCATGGCGATGCTTTGCAGGTTGCTGCTCAGCATAGTGGCGGTGCTGCTCTGCTCTTGAGTTGCGGTGGTGATCGCGGCGAACTGATGACCGGCGGAGCGGCTTTGTTCGTCGATCTGGGCCAGTGCCGAAGCGACCTTGGCGTTGAGCGAAAGGCCTTCCTGCATCAGCGCATTGCCTTGTTGCATGGTGTTGATGGCGTTGCCGGTTTCCTGCTGGATGCTGGCGATCATGCCGGAGATTTCGTCGGTGGCCTTGCGAGTGCGCGAGGCCAGGCTGCGGACTTCATCGGCAACCACGGCAAAACCGCGCCCCTGCTCACCGGCACGAGCGGCTTCAATGGCGGCGTTGAGAGCCAGCAGGTTGGTCTGGTCGGCAATCGAGGTGATCACGCCGACGATGCTGCCGATTTCCTGAGAGCGCTGGCCCAGGGTGTCGATCACGGTCGCGGTACTGCTCAGCGAGGTGGCGATCTGTTGCAGCGACGAGGAGGCTTCTTCCATGGAGGTGCGACCAATACGCGTCTGTTGCGCGTTGTCCTGTGCCAGCCGTTCGGTGTTGCTCATGTTGTCGGCGATGTTCATCGATGTTGCGCTGAACTCTTCAACCGCGCCCGCCATGCTGGTGATTTCGCCGGACTGCTGCTCCATGCCTTCGTAAGCGCCGCCGGACAGGCCGGACAAGGCGTGAGCACGGGTGCTGACTTCCTGCGCGGCGGTGCGGATGTGCGACACCATCGAAGAAAGCGCTTCACTCATCTTGTTGAAGCTGCCCGACAACTGACCGATTTCGTCGTTGCTGGTGATATTCAGGCGCACGCTCAGATTGCCCGCACCCAACTCATCGGCCTGGCGAACCAGCTCGGAAAGTGGACGCAGTTTGCTGCGCAGCAGCCAGATGGCGCTGATGACGGCAATGAGCATCGCCAGCAGGCTGCCGATGGCCAGTTGCGTGCCGACGTCCCAGGTCACAGCGCTGATTTCATCGCCGGGCATGCTGGCAATGACGGTCCATGGGCCGCCTGCGAATGGCTGGCCGACGCTGTAGAAGTCCTGTTTGCCGTCATTCCAGAACTGGGCCTTGCCCGGTTTGCTGGCCAGATCGGCGACGGCTTTGGCAGCGCTTTCAGGCGACTGGATGCCAGCAGGCGGGACGAGCCAGGTACCTTTGTCGTCCAGCAGTGCCAGTGAACCGGTGGCGCCGATGCGGAAGTTTTTCAGGTCGTCGAACTGGGTTTTCTGGGCATCGGTGTAATCGAAGCCTACGAACAACGCTGCGATGATCTTGCCACTGCTGTCGCGAACCGGGCTGTACTGGGTCATGTAATAACGATCGAACAACACCGCCTTGCCCACGTAGCCCTGACCGGCCATCAGGCGATCATAGGCAGGCGCCTTGCGGTCCAGCAGCGTACCAATGGCGCGCGTGCCGTCCTGCTTGCTCAGCGAGGTGCTGATGCGAATGAAGTCATCGCCGCTGCGCACGAAAATCGTTGCCACACCGGCTGTCAGCCGACGGAACTCGTCCACTTCGGTGAAGTCATTATTCAGCGCCGTGTCACGCAGGAACAGGCCGGGCGTTTGAGTGCCTGCCACGGTCACCGGTTTGTCGGCCTGCAGGGTCAGGCCGACCGCAAAGCGCTTCTCGAACAACCCGCTCAGGCGCTGAGTGCTGTCACGCAAAGTGCTGTGGAAGGTGTTGAGCTGATCGGCGAGCAGGCGTGCCTCACTGGACATGTGCTCCTCACGGATGACCAGGTTGGATGCATCCAGGGATCTCAACGCAAAAAGCGTACTGCCACTGATGACGACTGCCAGGATCACTGCCAGGGCGATACCGAGCTGCGTAGCAATCCGGGTGCGGGGCTTGGACATAAAGGCTCCAGACCGAATGATTATCGCCAGATCCTTGGCTCTATCGTTCAGCAAACGTTAGTTAGATGTTGTACCGTTTTGAATAAGCGGTTCTTAGGCAATGCTTCGGCCAGCAAGAACGATACTTGAGTGTCTTGCGCAGGCATTAGTAAAGATGGCATTTTTGCATTACGCGAGGCGCGTTAGTGCAAAATTTCAACTAAGGGCAATTCCATTGCCTTGACTTCTGCCTGCAAAAAGTCGCTCAGACGCCTCAAGCGTTCTACTCCGGGCCTTGTACGCGGCCAGACCAGATAATAATTTTCGCCACTGGCCACCGCAGTTCGCCACGGCAGGCTGAGTCTGGCCTGCGCAACGTCTTCCGCGACCATCAACAAATCGCCCATCGACACGCCATAACCGCGTGCTGCTGCAATCATCCCCAACTCAAGCGTATCGAACACCTGACCGCCCTTGAGCGACACCTTGTCTGCCAATCCCATTCGGTTAAGCCAGGTGCGCCAGTCACGCCGATCCGGCGTCGGGTGCAGCAGTTCGGCCTTGGCCAGCCGCTCGACATTCCACGGCGGATCCTGCAACAAAGTCGGCGCGCCGACCGGTATCAGCCATTCCGGGAACAGCAGAGTGGCTTCCCAGTCTGCTGGAAAATGACCATGACTGAGCAGGATCGCGCAGTCGAACGGTTCCTGCGCGAAATCCACCGCGTCGATGTCCATCCAGGCGCTGGTCAACTGCACTTCATTCCCGACCTGAAGATGACGAAAACGACTGAGCCGCGCCAGCAGCCAGCGCATGGTCAGGGTCGACGGTGCCTTCATGCGCAGGATTCCCTCTTCCGCCTGCAAGGTACTGCAGGCCCGTTCAAGGGCCAGGAAGCCGTCCCGCACACCCGGCAACAATGCACGCGCCGATTCGGTCAGTTGCAGGTTGCGCCCGTTGCGCTGAAACAATCGGCAGGCAAAGTGCTCCTCCAGCGTGCGGATGTGCCGACTGACCGCACTCTGGGTAATGGACAGCTCTTCAGCTGCGCGAGTGAACGAGGTATGCCGGGCCGCTGCTTCGAATGCACGCAACGCATAAAGAGGAGGGAGACGACGAGACATGCGGGCTTTCCAGATAGGCCGGACAACCACTTTACTGTAAATGTTATTCGCATGAGTTTTAATCATGCTGAGCATCGGATTTATCGCTTTGTGCTTTTTACCTCGAATGCTGACAATAAGCCGCTCATCAGTCCTTTCGCCGTCGAGCATCGTCCATGCAACAGCCTGCCCTCAAAGAACTCTGGATCATCCTGCGCTTGGCCGGGCCGCTGATCGCTTCGCAGATGGCGCACATGCTGATGGTGTTCACCGATACGGTGATGATGGGCAAGATCGGCCCTGAAGCCTTGGCGGGCGGTGGTCTCGGCGCGGCCACTTACAACTTCATCTCGTTTTTCTGCGTGGGCGTGATGGCTGCTGTCGGCACGCTGGTTTCCATTCGCCACGGCGCAGGCGACACCGAAGGCGCGGCCCGGTTGACGCAAGCCGGGCTCTGGCTGGCCTGGGGCATGGCTCTGGTCGCGGCGCTGATTCTGTGGAATCTGGAACCCATCCTGCTGCAGTTCGGCCAGGCCGAAGCCAACGTGCACATGGCCGCTCAATTTTTGATCACCCTGCCGCTGGCCCTGCCCGGACTGCTCAGTTTCATGGCCCTGCGCGGCTTCACCAGCGCGCTGGGACGAGCGCGTCCGGTGATGACCATCAGCCTGATCGGGGCTGTCGCCAATTACGCGCTCAACTACGTGCTGATCCATCAATGGTTCGGCCTGCCCAACCTGGGCCTGATGGGCATCGGTTTGGTCACGGCCATCGTGACCAACTGCATGGCGCTTGCACTGGCGTTGCACATTGGTCGGCACCCGGCCTATGCGGCGTATCCGATTCGCAAAGGCCTGTCGAAGCTGTCACGCAGCCATCTGGCCGAACTGTGGCGTCTGGGTCTGCCAATCGGCGGAACCTATGCGGTCGAAGTCGGGCTGTTCACTTTTGCGGCGTTCTGCATGGGCGCGATGGGCAGCACCCAGATGGCGGCGCACCAGATTGCGCTGCAGACAGTGTCCATGGCCTTTATGGTGCCGGTCGGCATTTCCTACGCCGTGACCATGCGCATCGGCCAGCATTACGGCGCGGGCAACATGCTCATGGCCCGCACCGCAGGACGTCTCGGAATTGGTTTCGGCGGCACGGTGATGCTGTTGTTCGGCCTGTTGTTCTGGCTGGCGCCGCATCAGATCATCGGATTGTTTCTGGACATCAACGACCCGGCGTTCGCCGACATTGTGGTCATGGCCGTGCATTTGCTGGCCATCGCGGCCTGGTTCGAGTTTTTCGACGGTACGCAGACCATTGCGATGGGTGCGATTCGTGGACTCAAGGATGCGCGCACGACCTTTCTGGTCGGCCTGCTCTGCTATTGGCTGATCGCGGCACCTGCGGCGTGGCTGCTGGGTTTTTCCGCCGACGGCGGAGCTCCGGGCGTGTGGTGGGGTCTGGCGCTGGGCCTGCTCTGCTCGGCGGTCGCGCTCACCGGGGCGTTCGAATGGAAAACCGCAAGGCTGCTGCGCAAACACCCGGTCGGCGAGACCGTGATGGGCTGACGCGTCAGGAAGACGCCGGCTGGCGGGACGCTTCGCAGCGACTCGCGTCCGATTTCAGCCATTCCACCAGTTGTGGCATCGGCAATGGTCTGCTGATCAGGTATCCCTGCAACTGATCACAGGCAAAACCGCGCAACAGCGCCAGTTGGCCCGGCGTTTCGACGCCTTCGGCAACCACCTCCAGACTCAGGTTGTGCGCCAGATTGATCATCGCGTGCACCAGCTTGCGGTTTTCCTCACGGGTTTCCATTTCACCCACAAAGCTCTTGTCGATCTTCAGCAGCGTGATCGGCAGGCTGTTGAGGTGCATGAAAGACGAGTAACCGGTACCGAAGTCATCCAGCGAGAAACGCACGCCAAGACGTCCGAGGGCGTCCATGGTCTGCCGGACCTGATCGCTGCGGCGCATGACGGCGGTTTCGGTCAGTTCGAATTCCAGCCAGTGAGCGTCGATGTTGTGCTGAGCGATCAGCCGGCTCAGGGTTGCCAGTAACTGGCTGTCCTGAAACTGCCGAAACGAAAGGTTGATCGCCATGTGCAGTGGCGCGAAACCCTGTTCGCGGAGCACTTGCATGTCGCTCAGGGCGCGGAAGATAACCCAGTAACCCAGCGGCACGATCAGTCCGCTTTGCTCGGCCAGCGGTACGAACTCGTCGGGAGACAGCAGCCCCCGCTCGGGATGCCGCCAGCGCACCAGCGCTTCCAGGCCGACAATCCGGCCAGTACCCAGACACAGCCGGGGCTGGTAATGCAGCTCCAGCTCGTCGCGGCGCAGACCACGGCGTAACTCACCTTCCAGGTCCGTCAGGCTGCGGGCGTTGCGATTGATGCTGTCGTCGAACACGTGAAACGTGCAGCCATTGAGGCTCTTGGCCTGGCGCATGGCGATGTGCGCGTGCCACATCAGCGAGTCGGCGCCCGCTTCGGCCTGCGAATGAGCGATGCCAAGACTGCAGCCCAGCAGCAGACTTTCACCGCCGATCCAGTAGGGCTCGGCCAACGCATCGGTAATGCGCTCGGCCACTTGCGTCGCCCGTCTGGCGTCTTGATGGGTGTCGATCAGCAGAGCGAATTCGTCGCCTCCCAGCCGAGCGACCTGGTCACCGGCCTGCAGCTGGTTCTTCACCCGCGCCACGACCTGCAGAATCAGCCGGTCGCCAGCCTGATAACCCAAGGCGTCATTGGCGCGGCGAAAGTCGTCCAGATCCAGATGGCCGAGCGCCAGCTGGCTGCCACCGGCAAGACGCGCGGCCAGCATCGCCTGAAACCCCTGCCGGTTGGCAATCCCGGTCAGCGTGTCCTGTCCGGCCAGACGCTGCAGGTTTTCTTCAAGACGGCTACGCTCACGAACGTGCCGAAGGCAGCGACGAAGGGTATCGTCCGTCAGCGCATCGCGTACCAGCCAGTCATTGACGCCGGTCGGGTCGACCACAGGCGCTTCGTCGAGCAGCACCACCATTGGCAAGGTGCAACTGCCGGTGGGCGGCTGCAGACCGGGGGTGGTGAACAGCACCGTATTGCGCTCGTTGCCGTACCGGGCACTGAACGCCTGCCAGTCGCAAGCGTGCAATAACGTGACGGCATTGCCCGGGTCGGTCAGACAACCGCTCAACAGCGTCTGCCAGGATGGCTCTTGCGTCAGCAAAAGCAACCGCAGGGGTTCGACAGGCGTAGGCAATCTAACTTCCTAAGTTCAAAGGAAAAAACGATGATCACGCTCCCTCGGGAACGCGACGAATACACTTCTCTTCGCGCTGCGGCGCAAATGTAACAAAAAAGCAGAAATTAGATAGCCGTTACGACCTTTCTACGATGACCGCCGCATGAAACCTGCGGGCCTGCTAAAATGCCCGACCTTTTCGAAAGCGACCTCTCAGACCGTCATGTCCCGACTCAATCCCCGGCAACAGGAAGCGGTGAACTACGTCGGCGGCCCTCTTTTGGTGCTCGCCGGTGCAGGCTCCGGCAAAACCAGCGTGATCACGCGCAAGATCGCGCACCTGATCCAGAACTGCGGCATCAAGGCCCAGTACATCGTCGCCATGACCTTTACCAACAAGGCCGCACGCGAGATGAAGGAGCGGGTCGGCACGCTGCTCAGGGCGGGTGAAGGACGCGGCCTGACCGTCTCGACGTTCCACAACCTGGGCCTCAATGTCATCCGCAAGGAGCACACGCGGCTGGGTTACAAGCCGGGCTTCTCGATCTTTGACGAGACCGACGTCAAGGCGTTGATGACCGACATCATGCAGAAAGAGTATTCGGGCGACGACGGCGTCGACGAAATCAAGAACATGATCGGCGCCTGGAAAAACGACTTGATCCTGCCCGCCGAAGCGCTGGAAAACTCGCGCAACCCCAAGGAGCAGACCGCCGCCATTGTCTACACCCACTATCAGCGCACGCTCAAGGCGTACAACGCGGTGGACTTCGACGACCTGATCCTGCTGCCGGTGAAGCTGTTCCAGGAACACGCCGACATTCTGGAAAAGTGGCAGAACAAGGTCCGCTACCTGCTGGTGGACGAATATCAGGACACTAACGCCAGCCAGTACCTGCTGGTCAAGCTGCTGATCGGCACGCGGCATCAGTTCACTGTGGTGGGCGACGATGACCAGTCGATCTATGCCTGGCGCGGCGCACGGCCGGAAAACCTGATGCTGCTCAAGGACGATTACCCGTCGTTGAAAGTGGTGATGCTGGAGCAGAACTACCGCTCCACCAGCCGTATCCTGCGCTGCGCCAACGTACTGATTTCCAACAACCCGCACGAATTCGAGAAACAGCTCTGGTCCGAGATGGGCCACGGCGACGAGATCCGGGTTATCCGCTGCCGCAACGAAGACGCCGAGGCCGAGCGCGTCGCCGTGGAAATTCTCACCCTGCATCTGCGCACCGACCGGCCTTACAGCGACTTTGCGATCCTGTACCGCGGTAACTACCAGGCCAAGTTGATCGAGCTGAAACTTCAGCACCATCAGATTCCGTATCGCCTGTCAGGTGGCAACAGCTTCTTCGGCCGTCAGGAAGTGAAAGACCTGATGGCCTATTTCCGCCTGCTTGTGAACCCGGACGATGACAACGCCTTTTTGCGGGTCATCAACGTGCCGCGTCGGGAAATCGGCTCGACCACGCTGGAAAAACTCGGCAACTACGCCACCGAGCGCAAGATTTCGATGTACGCCGCCACCGACGAAATTGGTCTGGGCGAGCATCTGGACAGCCGTTTCACCGACCGCCTGCAACGCTTCAAGCGCTGGATGGATGGCGTGCGCCAGCAATGTGCGCAGAACGACCCTATCGCCGCGCTACGCAGCATGGTGATGGACATCGATTACGAAAACTGGCTGCGTCAGAACAGCTCCAGCGAGAAAGCCGCCGATTACCGCATGAGTAACGTCTGGTTTCTGATCGAAGCGTTGAAGAACACGCTGGAGAAGGACGAAGAAGGCGGCATGACCATCGAGGAAGCCATCGGCAAGCTGGTCCTGCGCGACATGCTCGAACGTCAGCAGGAAGAGGAAGACGGTGCCGAAGGTGTGCAGATGATGACCTTGCACGCGTCCAAGGGACTTGAGTTTCCCTATGTGTTCATCATGGGCATGGAAGAAGAAATTCTGCCTCACCGTTCCAGCATCGAAGCCGACACCATCGAAGAAGAGCGTCGCCTGGCCTACGTGGGCATCACCCGCGCGCGCCAGACCCTGGCCTTCACCTTCGCCGCCAAGCGCAAGCAGTACGGCGAGATCATCGACTGCGCACCCAGCCGTTTTCTCGATGAATTACCGCCTGACGACCTGGCCTGGGAAGGTAACGACGACACCCCGACTGAGGTCAAGGCGGTACGCGGCAACACGGCTCTGGCGGATATCCGCGCCATGCTGAAACGCTGACCGGCACAAGAATCGATCATTTATTGCGCAATGGCGCGCCCAAGGAACCGAAGTGGAAGCACTGCACAAGAAGATTCGCGAAGAAGGCATCGTACTGTCCGACCAGGTCCTGAAGGTCGATGCGTTCCTCAACCATCAGATCGACCCTGCGTTGATGAAGGCCATTGGCGATGAGTTCGCCCGGCTGTTCGCAGACTCGGGCGTCACCAAGATCGTCACCATCGAAGCGTCGGGCATCGCGCCAGCGGTCATGGCGGGCCTGAACATGGGTGTGCCCGTGATCTTCGCGCGCAAGCATCAGTCGCTGACCCTGACTGAAAACCTGCTGTCGGCCACGGTGTACTCGTTCACCAAACAGGTCGAAAGCACTGTCGCGATCTCGCCGCGTCACTTGAGCAGCGACGACCATGTGCTCATCATTGATGACTTTCTGGCCAACGGCAAAGCCTCGCAGGCGCTGATTTCAATCATCAAGCAGGCAGGCGCCACCGTTGCCGGACTGGGCATCGTGATCGAGAAGTCCTTTCAGGGCGGCCGCGCCGAGCTGGACGCGCAGGGTTATCGCGTCGAGTCGCTGGCGCGGGTCGAATCGCTGGCTGACGGTGTCGTTACCTTCAAATAACAGGGTTCAGTTCAGCACGCCGAGCGCGCGCAACCGTCGATACAGGGTGCGCTCGCTCAACCCCAGCTCTTTTGCCAGCTCGCTGCGTGAGCCCTGAAATACACTGAGGGCGTGCGCAAGCTTTTCCAGCCCGTCGTCCTGACGGCGATGCAGAACACGAACCGCGTCGCTGTGCCCACGGACTTCGTCGGGCAGGTCCTGCACGCGAATCACCCCGTCGTCGGTGAACAACCGGGCGCGCTCGAGAATATTGCGCAGCTCGCGGATATTGCCAGGGTAGCTGTAAAGCCGCAGCCGCTTCATGGCTTCGGGATCGATACGCGGCACCGCCCCTTGCGAGCCGCGCTGCAACAGGCTGTCGATCAGCAGCGCCAAATCATCGGTACGCTCGCGCAGAGCGGGCAGGCGGATCGGGAAAGCACTGATGCGATAGAACAGGTCCTGCCTGAAAGTACCCTCAGCCACCATGTCCTTGAGCGGTTTGTGGGTTGCGGTCACCAGCCGGAAGTCCGAATGCACCGTTCTCAGACTACCTACCGGCCGGAAGCTGCCTGACTCGATCAGCCTCAGCAGCTTGACTTGCATGGCCAATGGCACCTCACCGATCTCGTCGAGAAACAATGTGCCGCCGTGGGCCGCTTCGGCCAGGCCGGTCTTGCGTTGCAGGGCTCCGGTGAACGCGCCCTTTTCATAGCCGAACAGCTCGCTCTCCAGCAGCGTTTCGGTCAGCCCGGTGCAGTCCACGACCACCAGCGGTCCGGCGGAGCGCGAGCTGCTGGCGTGCAGAGCGCGAGCGAACAGCTCCTTGCCAGTGCCGGACTCACCCTGCAGCAATACCGGAATCTGCGCGGGCGCGGCGCGTTGCAGTGCCGCCAGAACCTCCTTGAACGCGGCGCAACGACCGACCAGCCCGTGCCGCTGGGGTTGAACCGACGCCACGGCTACCGAACTCAGTCGCTCTACATAGGCAATCACCTCGCCCTGATCGCCCAGGATCGGACGCAACTCGACATCCACATGCTCCGGGCCACGCGGGGTGTGATGAATATGCAGAAGGCGCTCCGGCAGCCTGGTTTCATGCGCCTTGCGCATGGGGCAGTGCTCCCCGGCCTGATCGCAGGGCACCGCGTATTGATGCGACACCCGATAGCACTTTTCGCCCACATGCGGCACGCCCTCGACCCCGAATTGACGCTGGTAGGCGGTGTTGGCTGCGATGATGTTGTAGTCGGTGTCGAGCACGATGGTAGGACGCGCATCGTGTTCAAGGTAGGACACCAGTGACCGCATGCGGCTGCCAGGTGAGTCAGTGGCGATGAGGGACATGAGGTTTCCGATTCTGGACGCAGGTGAGCGTGCTGAAGCTTATCCCATCAGGCTGCCAGATGCTGCCAATCACTGCCACTTCACTGCCACTTCACTGCCACTTCACTGCCAGAAAGTGGCAGTGACGTCGACGCCAGCCCCATACAACTCTCTGCCTCAATCGGATGAAAGCACCTCAAATAAAGGATCCAAGACTGCTCGCTGCGGTTGGCATGCTACTTGTAATAGCTAACGAAACTGCCAACCGCCTTGCCTGCCACTGCGGGTACGCGCGATTTACAGTCAGGAGATTTGAAGATGATCATCGGTGAAACGCTCTATGTCGAAGCGCTGTTCGACAGCCAGACCTGTACCGTCAGTTATCTGGTGATGGACCTGCCTGGCAAACAGTGCGCAATCATCGACAGCGTGCTCGATTACGATCCCAAATCCGGACGTACTCACACCGCCTCTGCTGACCGGATGATCGGCCGCGTACGGGCCTTGCAGGCCTCGGTGCAGTGGATTCTGGAAACTCATGTGCACGCCGATCACATGTCCGCGGCGGCCTACCTGAAGGAACACCTGACCGGGCAGATCGCAATCGGTCGGCACATTACCCAGGTTCAGGAAACCTTCGGCGCGCTGTTCAACGCCCCGGCCGACTTTGCCCGCAATGGCAGCCAGTTCGACGTCCTGCTGGACGATGGCGCGACATTCTCCATTGGTTCGCTGCAAGCCCGCGCGCTGCACACACCGGGTCACACCCCGGCGTGCATGAGCTACCTGGTCGAGATCGGCGGTCAGACGGTAGCCTTCGTCGGCGATACGCTGTTCATGCCCGACTACGGCACCGCCCGCTGCGACTTCCCCGGAGCCAGTGCACGCACGCTGTACCGCTCGATCCGCAGGCTTCTGGACCTGCCGCCGCAGACCCTGCTGTTCATGTGCCACGACTACCTGCCGGGAGGCCGGGAACTCAAGTACATGACCACCGTGGCCGAACAACGCGCCAGCAACATTCATGTACGTGACGGCATCGATGAGGACGCCTTCGTCAGCATGCGCGAAGCCCGTGATGCAACGCTGGAAATGCCAGTCCTCATGCTGCCCTCGGTGCAGGTCAACATGCGCTGCGGTCACCTTCCCGAACCTGAAGACAATGGCGTGCGCTACCTGAAAATCCCGCTCAACTCCCTCTGAACCCAGCCAGCTTCCGGACTTCTGTAATGACTGCCTCAAACGTTTCCTGCCAGATCCTGATCGTCGGGGCCGGCGCTGCCGGTATCTCGACGGCAGCGAGCCTGCTCGCCCGCGACAAGACATTGAACATCACGCTCGTCGACCCGGCCGACACGCACTATTACCAGCCTGGCTGGACCCTGGTCGGCGCAGGCATCTTCTCGCCCGAAGCCACCGCCCGCAGCATGGCGTCGCTGATGCCCGATGGCGTGCAATGGATCAAGGCCGCTGTGGCGAGTTTCGAACCGCAGCTCAACAGCCTGACGCTGCAGGACGGCCGTACGCTCGGTTATCAGCAATTGGTGGTCTGCCCTGGGCTCAAGCTGGACTGGGCCGCCATCGACGGGCTGGTCGCAACGCTGGGCAGCAACGGTGTGACCTCCAACTACCGTTACGATCTGGCGCCCTACACCTGGAAGCTGGTTCAGAACCTGAAGCAAGGCCGCGCACTGTTCACCCAGCCACCGATGCCTATCAAATGTGCGGGTGCGCCGCAAAAAGCCATGTACCTGTCCTGCGATCACTGGCGCAAGGCGGGTCGTCAGGAGCAGATAAAGACACAGCTCTTCAACGCAGGCGCCGCGCTGTTTGGTGTGGCGGACTACATTCCAGCCCTCATGAAGTATGTCGATCGCTATGCCATCGACCTCCAGTTCAGCCACAGGCTGGTCGCGGTCGATGGCCCCGGCAAACGCGCAACCTTTGTCCGTACCGGGCCTGACGGGGTCAGTGAACGCGTCGAGCAGGGCTTCGAGATGCTGCACGTCGTGCCGCCACAGACCGCTCCGGATTTCATTCGCACCAGCCCGTTGGCGGATGCAGCAGGTTGGGTGGACGTGGATCCGGCCACGCTTCGCCATAAGCAGTTCGCAAATGTGCACGGCCTGGGTGATGCCACTAACACCAGCAACGCCAAGACCGCAGCGGCGGCCCGAAAGCAGGCGCCCGTGGTTGCCCATAACGTGCTGGTGGCGATGGGGCGCCTGGCGGACCCGGTTGTCTACGACGGTTATGGCTCATGCCCGCTGACGGTCGAGAAAGGCAGGATCGTGCTCGCCGAATTCCTGTATGGCGGGAAAGTCGCGCCGAGTTTTCCGCAATGGCTGCTCAACGGACGCCAGCCCAGCCGTCTGGCCTGGTGGATGAAGGAGCGCGTGCTGCCACCGCTGTATTGGCACGGCATGCTCAAGGGTCGCGAGTGGCTGGCGAAACCGAAAAAGGCCGCTGCCGAACATGGATGAACATCAGCTATTGGGCACGGCGCTCGGCGCGATCATCGGTGCAGTACTGGCGCTGACTGGCGCGGGCGGCGGTATTCTCGCCGTGCCGTTGCTGGTGTTCGGGCTGGGGCTGTCAATTGTCGAGGCGGCACCGGTCGGTTTACTGGCCGTGGGCATGGCGGCCGGTGTGGGGGCAGTGTTGGGTTTGCGTCAGGGCATCGTGCGTTATCGCGCTGCGGCTTATATCGCGGGGATCGGCGTCGTGCTGGCACCGCTGGGGTTGTGGCTGGCCCATCGTCTGCCCAATGCACCGCTGGCGCTGATTTTTTCGGCCGTATTGCTGTATGCCTGCACGCGCATGCTGCTCAGGGCCCAACGCGAACTGCGCGACGGTAAACCCGCCCTGCGTGCCGACGTGCTGCCCTGTGTACTCAATCCACTGCAAGGACGATTGCGCTGGACCATGCCATGCCTGCGGGCGTTGACGCTGACCGGCATCGGCTCGGGGCTGCTGTCCGGCCTGCTCGGCGTGGGCGGCGGTTTCGTGATTGTGCCTGCACTGACGCGCTATACCGATCTGGATATGAAAAGTGTCATGGCCACATCGCTGGCGGTGATTGCTCTGGTATCGACCGGCAGCGTCGTTACGGCCTCGCTGAGCGGGGTGATGCACTGGGACGTCGGACTGCCGTTTGCACTGGGCGCGATGATCGGCCTGCTGGCGGGCAGGCAGATCTCACACTACCTGGCAGGCCCCAGGTTGCAGCAATTGTTTGCTGCCAGCGGGATCATTGCGGCAGGCATGCTGGCGGTCTCAGCGCTGCGCGGCTGATGATCGTGCGCGTCGCTCTGCGTGGGTGGCGTTACCACGCCGGAGTGGGAACGACGATCATGAGGTGGCCGTATTCTGCAATCCGGCCAGCAGGAGCCTTTGATACAGCTCTTCGCGCAATCCCTGCGGCTGATCAAGCTGCATGCGTTGCAGATGTTCCCTATAGGCATCCGGCTCCGGCGCATCGAGGGTGGCTTTGCCCAGCTCCAGAATCTCGGTGATCTTGAATTTGCCCTTGAGCCAGTTCAGCGCTCTCAGCAGGTCGCGCTCCTGTGCGGTGAAGTCGGAGCCCAGCGGGTATTCGGTGAACAGCGCCGGATAGCGTGAAGCAATGTCCTGCAGACGCTCAGGCGTATTCTGTGTGAAGCGCGGATCCAGGCTGAAGTTCTTCGGCAGCTTTCCGGCCTTTTGCGCCTGCTCTATCAGGCCGCTCTGGAAGCGCGAGTCGCTGATGTTCAACAGACGTTCGATAACGGTCGCATCGGTCTGGCCACGCAAATCGGCGATGCCATATTCGGTCACGACGATGTCACGCAGGTGTCGGGGAATGGTCGTGTGGCCGTATACCCAGACGATATTGGACGTGGTCTCGCCGCCCGACTCCCGCCAGCTGCGCAGCATCAGGATCGAACGGGCGTCCTCCAGAGCGTGGGCCTGGGCCACAAAGTTGTACTGCCCGCCTACACCACTGATGACACGTCCATCTTCCAGCTGATCGGCCACTGCAGCGCCCATCAGCGTGACGGTGAAGGCACTGTTGATGAACCGCGCATCACGACGCTGCAAGCGCTTGAGTTCTTCGTGGCCGTACAGTTCGTTGATGTAGCTGATGGCGGTCATGTTGAATTGCGCCAGGCGCTCGGCGGGCAACTCGCGCAGTCGCTCGTAGAAGCTGGTCGGGCCGAGGAAAAATCCACCGTGCACCACCACGCCATCGGGATGAGCGTTTTCATCCAGCGTGCCCATGTTGGCCAGCCGCTGCAGCTCGGCGTCAGGGTACACCTTACGCCGAATGATCCCGGCATCGGCCAGCACCAGCAGACCGTTGACGAACATTTCGCTGCAACCGTACAGACCGCTGGCAAAGGGTTGCATCCCGCCTTCACGGTCAATCAGGGTCTGCCAGTTGCTCATGTTCAACTCGGCCAGCAAGGCGCGCCAGGTTTCGTTATCCGCCTGACGGGCCAGCAATGCGCCGGTCAACGCATCGCCCATCGAGCCGATGCCGATCTGCAGCGTGCCGCCGTCACGCACGAGGGTACTGGCATGCAGGCCGATCAAATGATCCTGATAGCCCACCGGCATGTTCGGCGTGGAGAACAACGTGCTGTGTTCTTCTTCATCCAGCAGCAGGTCGAACGCCACGCTATCCAGTTCCGAATCGCCGGGCATGTAGGGCAAGTCCCTGTGTACCTGTCCAAGTATCAGAATGGTTTCGCCGGCAGCACGGCGCTTGGCGATCATCGGCAGCAGGTCGAGGGTTACGTCCGGGTTGCAACTGAGGCTCAGCTTGCCGGGCCGTTGATCGTCACGCGCCACCAGTTGCGCGATGAGGTTCAGACCACAGGCATTGATGTCGCGGGCGGCGTGGCTGTAATTGCTGCTGACATAGTCCTGCTGGGCGGACTCGCTGTTGAGCAGGCTGCCTGGCTGCATGAAGAACTGCTGAACACGGATGTTGCCCGGCAGGTTGTCGCGGCGCAGTGCAGCCAGAAAATCGAGTTCGGGATAATCACCGAAAGTGCGCTCCAGAAACGGCTCGAGAAAGCGCGCCTGCAAACCTTCACCGGGTGTCGGCCGGCCCAGGCTCAACGCGGTGTAGATCGTCAGCCGCCGCTCGGGCAATTCACTGATCCGTTGATACAGCGCGTTGACGAAACGATTGGGCTTGCCCAGCCCAAGCGGCATGCCGAGGTGAATGTGCTCGGGCAACTGCGAAAGAACGTGATCAACGGCTTGCTCGATGGAACAGGACTGCGGCATCCCAGCTCTCCTGATTTGTTATTGGTTGCAGCTTGGACAGGTGCGGGCGGGAAAGTGCTGCGTGGCGTGTGATGTGATCGTTTCTTACTCTGCGCCCGCTCCAGAACCAGAACCAGAACCAGAACCAGAACCACAATGGCTGACTGAATAGACACCCTGTGGGAGGCGGCATCTACTGCGAAACCTGTGTTAACCGACGAGCCCGGAACATCGGCTCGATCAGCAGCCAAAAATAATTACTTCAGCCCCGACATTTTCTGAATGGCAGCCTTGAGGTCTGCATCAGAACAATCACCACACGTGCCCTTGGGCGGCATGGCGTTGATGCCGGTGATGGCCTTGGCCAGCAGGCCGTCCAGGCCACCTTCTTTCCCGGCTCGCTCGGTCCAGGCGGCGGTGTCGCCCATTTTCGGCGCATTGGGCATGACGCCGCTGTGGCAGACGGTGCAGTGTTTGGCGATCACATCGTCCGCTGATCTGGGACCGCCCGCGCTGGCAGAACCTGCGACCTGCACTCCGGGACACTCCTTGCCCTGAATACAGACCTGCCCGACCGGCTCGAGTCGCCTGGCGATCTCTTCATTGCTCGCCGCCTGCGCGTTGAGTGCCCAGAACGCCAGCGCCGCAGCGACGGCCAGAAGCTTGTTTGTCAGGTTCACGCGAACGCCCTCGAGGAGACTGGGTCACACCTGCGGGAACAGGCTGGCAGGCTGAAAAAGTATAGCGGCCAGCTGACGGGGCTGAAATGCGCACGCAGTCGGAAAGGTGCCTTCGGCGACGAACATGATCCACCGCCAGAACGCCGCAAAGCGCCTGAAACAGGCATCTGCGGATCAACGGTGGTCAGAAGTTGGCAGGGGTGGCTGCGCTGATCAGTCGCGCCGGGGCGTCGAACGGATTGCGAAAACGGTGCGGACGGGTGCTTTCAAAGTAATAGCTGTCGCCGACTTCAAGGACGTAAGTGTCCAGCCCGACCACCAGTTCCAGTCGTCCTTCGACGACGATCCCGGTTTCTTCACCCTCATGAACCAGCATTTCCTCGCCCGTGTCGGCACCCGGCGGATAGGTCTCCGTGAGAAAGGCGATGGCGCGGCCCTGGTGCGATTTGCCGACCAGTTTCATGGTCACGGCACCGTCCGAGATATCGATCAATTCGCTGGCTTTGTAAACCACCTGAGTCGGGTTCTCGGCTTCGATCTCTTCGGAGAAGAATTCGACCATCGACATGGGAATACCGCCCAGCACCTTGCGCAGGGAACTGATCGACGGGCTGACGCTGTTTTTCTCGATCATGGAAATGGTGCTGTTGGTCACGCCTGCACGCTTGGCGAGTTCACGCTGGGACAGGCCCTTGAGCTTGCGGATCGATTGCAGTCGTTCACCCACGTCCAATGCGGTATTCCCCCGGATTCAGTCAGGTCAAGTTGTTATGAACGCCATGATGGCACAGCGTTCGATATTTACAACACTCGACCGGCGACCGGAACTTTGGTGTTATCGGCGATGGGCAGACGTCAAGACAACGTCTCAGCTTTCGGAATAGACCCGTGGCACTCGGCGCAGATTGCAGAATATCTGATAGGGAATGGTGCCCGCGTGTGCGGCTACATCACTGGCCAGCACGTTCTTGCCCCAGAGTTCGACGCGGCTGCCCAGACCTGCCTGAGGCAGACCCGTCAGGTCGACGCCGAGCATGTCCATGGACACCCGGCCTACGAGTCTTGAGGGCTGACCCTCGATGAATACCGGTGTTCCGGTCGGCGCCTGACGCGGGTAACCGTCGGCGTAACCCATGGCCACGACGCCGATGCGTGAAGGACGATCCGTCACGAAGGTGGCGCCATAACCCACAGGCTCACCTGCGGCCAGTTCGCGAACACTGATGATCTTCGACTCCAGGGTCATGACCGGCTGCAGGCGATCCGCCAGCGGCTGCGACTCACCAAACGGCGTGGCGCCATAGAGCATGATGCCGGGCCGTACCCAGTCGCTGTGAATCGTCGGCCAGCCCAGCACGGCGGGCGAATTTTTCAGACTGGTCTCGGCAGCGAGACCCTGACGGGCCGCATCGAACACCGCGACCTGATCATCGCTGGTCGAACAGTTCAATTCGTCCGCACGCGAAAAGTGGCTCATCAGCACAATCCTGGCCACCTTGCCGGTTGCCAGCAGACGTTGATATGCGCTGCGGTACTCCGACGGATCCAGGCCTACCCGATGCATGCCGGTGTCCAGCTTGAGCCAAACCGTGACGGGCCTGGCAAGACGTGCCTGCTCGATCGCTTCCAGTTGCCATATCGAATGGACGACCGTCCACAAGTCATGCAGGGCGATCAGCGCCAGCTCGTCGGCCTCGAAAAAGCCTTCAAGTAACAGAATAGGCGCGGTGATACCGGCGGCACGCAGCTCCAGCGCCTCTTCGATGCAGGCCACTGCAAACCCGTCCGCCATCGCCTCCAGCGCCTGCGCGACACGCACGGCCCCATGGCCATAGGCGTCGGCCTTGATCACGGCGAGCGCTTTCGCACCGGCGCTTTCGCGGGCCAACTGGTAGTTGTGACGAAGGGCTTGAAGATCGACGAGGGCGCGGGCTGGACGCATGAGAAAGGTATTGCCTGAAGAGGTTGTAAAAAAGCCCGACGCCGAGGGTGCGTCGCCGGGCCGGGAAACACGTTACGGCAGTGCAGCGACCACCGACAGCTCGACCAGAATTTCCGGTTCGCACAGCTTGGCTTCGACAGTAGCGCGAGCCGGGGCGACGCCTTTTGGCAGCCATTTGTCCCACACGCTGTTCATGCCTGCGAAGTCGGCATCGATGTCTTTCAGGTAAATCGTCACGGACAGGATACGGGTCTTGTCGGTACCTGCCAGATCGAGCAGACGCTCGATGCTGTCCAGCGTTTCCTGGGTCTGTTTCTCGACACCGGCGGTCATGTCATCGCCCACCTGGCCCGACAAATAGACGGTGCCGTTGTGGACGACGATCTGACTCATGCGCTCATTGGTGAGCTGGCGCTGGATTGACATGCTTTGCGTTCTCCTGGGTACTGCCATAGCGAGAGATATCAAGGCCTTCGGCACTGATCTGGGGTGTCTTGCGAGCCATGAGGTCGGCGAGCAAACGGCCGGAACCGCACGCCATCGTCCAGCCCAACGTGCCGTGACCGGTGTTGAGGAACAGGTTGCGGAACGGCGTGGCACCCACGATCGGCGTGCCATCCGGCGTGGTGGGACGCAGCCCGGTCCAGAAACTGGCCTGGGTCAGGTCGCCGCCGTGAGGATAGAGGTCACCGACGATCATCTCCAGTGTTTCGCGTCGACGCGGATTGAGCGACAGGTCAAAACCGGCGATTTCGGCCATGCCGCCGACGCGGATGCGGTTGTCGAAACGAGTGATCGCGACCTTGTAGGTCTCGTCAAGAATGGTCGAGGTCGGTGCCATGGCCGGATCGGTGATCGGGATGGTCAGCGAATAGCCTTTCAGCGGATAGACCGGGGCTTTGATGCCCAGCGGCTTGAGCAGCTTCGGCGAGTAGCTGCCCAGCGCCAGCACGTAACGGTCAGCGGTTTCCAGCTTGCCGTCGATCCACACGCCGTTGATGCGGTCACCGGCAAAATCCAGACGCTCGATGCTTTGCCCGTAACGGAACTCGACGCCCAGTTTCTCGGCCATTTCGGCCAGACGCGTGGTGAACAGCTGGCAGTCGCCGGTCTGGTCGTTGGGCAGGCGCAGCGCACCGCTCAAGATCCCGGTCACGCCCGCCAGAGCGGGTTCGACGCGGGCGATGCCCTCGCGGTCGAGCAACTCGTAAGGCACGCCGGACTGCTCGAGCACGGCGATATCCTTGGCGGCGTTATCCAGCTGCGCCTGGGTGCGGAACAACTGAGTGGTGCCCAGGCTGCGGCCCTCGTAAGCGATGCCGGTCTCCAGACGCAGCTCGTCGAGACAGTCGCGGCTGTACTCGGACAGCCGCACCATGCGCTCCTTGTTCACGGCGTAACGGCTGGCCGTGCAGTTGCGCAGCATCTGCGCCATCCACAGGTATTGATCGATATCGGCCGTGGCCTTGATTGCCAGCGGTGCGTGGCGTTGCAGCAGCCACTTGATCGCCTTGAGCGGCACACCCGGCGCAGCCCAAGGCGAGGCATAGCCCGGCGAGACCTGACCGGCGTTGGCAAAGCTGGTTTCCATGGCTGCAGCAGGCTGACGGTCGACCACCGTGACCTGAAAGCCGGACCGCGCCAGATAGTAGGCACTGGTTATACCGATCACACCACTACCAAGGACCAGAACGCGCATATCGATGACCTCATCGCGGATATCCGCTGACGTTTTGAAGTTTTAAGCAAGGATGTGGCCAGTATATTGAGCATCGAGCAGTGCTTTTAACTGTATAAATGCCTATATTCGGTGTTAATACACGGCAAAGATCGCTTTCGTAGAGGGGATATCAACCTTGCGCACCCAACACCAGTCAAAACGTGAGCTGGACAAGATCGATCGCAATATCCTGCGAATCCTGCAGGCGGACGGACGCATCTCGTTCACCGAGCTGGGCGAGCGGGTCGGCCTGTCGACGACACCCTGCACCGAGCGGGTCCGCAGGCTGGAGCGCGAAGGCATCATCATGGGCTACAACGCCCGGCTGAACCCGCAAAGCCTCAAGGCCAGCCTGCTGGTGTTTGTGGAGATCAGCCTGGATTACAAGTCCGGAGACACGTTTGAGGAGTTCCGCCGCGCGGTGCTGAAATTGCCGCATGTGCTGGAGTGTCACCTGGTGTCAGGCGACTTCGACTATCTGGTGAAAGCGCGTATTTCCGAGATGGCGTCTTACCGCAAACTGCTGGGCGACATCCTGCTCAAGCTGCCGCATGTACGCGAGTCCAAGAGCTACATCGTGATGGAAGAAGTAAAAGAGAGCCTGAACCTGCCGATTGCCGACTGAAGCGACCCGCTACACCAGCACCTGTCGGGTGGAAGCAATGTAGGCGTGGACCTGTTTTTCGACCCGTGGATGGATCAGCTCGACCGGACGGCGGCCGTTGGGGCAGGGCAGGGTTTCAGTGGTACCGAACAGGCGGCAGATCAGCGGACGTTCGTCGTACACCGTACAGCCCTTAGGCCCCAGGTGCACACAGTTCAGCTCGTTCAATGCCGCTTCCTGCTCGGCTGCAGACTTGCGTGGCAGACGCGCCATTTCTTCGGACGAGGTGGTGACCGGACCGCAGCAGTCATGACAGCCGGGCACGCACTCGAACGAGGGAATCTGGCGACGCAGCTCGCGGACTTTCTGAAGGTTGCAGCTCATTAAAACGATCACCCGGACACAATGCAGGGATTTTGCCTCAGTTGGCAGGCTCATGACAGCAGCTTATCCTCATGAGACTTTCCAGCGCCGCCAACAGGACATGTCCATGAACGCCCGCGTTCAGCACCCGACCCATCAAGATTCGCACACCGCTTCGTACTACGCCGCCAGCAGCCATCCGCAGCCGGATCATCCAGCGTTGCAAGGCGAGGTGAAGGTCGATGTGTGCGTGGTCGGCGGCGGGTTCTCCGGGCTCAACACGGCCATCGAACTGGCCGAGCGCGGTTTGAGCGTGGCGCTGCTGGAAGCACGCAGAATCGGCTGGGGTGCCAGCGGGCGCAATGGCGGCCAGTTGATTCGCGGCGTCGGGCATGGCGTCGAGCAGTTCGCCAATGTCATCGGCAACGACGGCGTCCGCCAGCTCAAGCTGATGGGCATCGAGGCGGTCGAGATCGTGCGCCAGCGGGTTGAAAAGCATGGCATCGATTGCGCACTGAAGTGGGGTTATTGCGACCTGGCCAACAAGCCGCGTGACATGACTCATCTGGCCGAAGACGCGGAAGAACTGCGCAGCCTGGGTTATCGGCATGAGCTGAAACTGGTGCCGCCCGACCAGATGCGCAGCGTGGTGGGGTCGGATCGTTACGTGGGTGGCCTGATCGACATGGGTTCCGGGCATTTGCACCCCTTGAATCTGGCGTTGGGCGAAGCCGCTGTGGCGCAGTCGCTGGGCGTGCAACTGTTCGAACACTCCGAGGTGACGCGCATCGACTACGGCCCGCAAGTCAAGGTGCATACCGCGCAGGGCTCGGTGCTGGCGAAAACGCTGGTGCTGGGTTGCAACGCTTACTTGAAGGACCTCAACCCGGAGATCAGCGGCAAGGTACTGCCCGCGGGCAGCTACATCATTGCGACCGAACCCTTGAGCCCGTCGCAAGCCAGTGAACTGCTGCCGCAGGACATGGCAGTCTGCGACCAGCGCGTGACGGTGGATTACTACCGGCTTTCAGCCAACCGGCGCCTGCTGTTCGGCGGTGCCTGTCATTACTCGGGGCGCGACCCGCAAGACATCGCCGCTTACATGAGGCCCAAGATGCTGGATGTGTTCCCGCAACTGGCTGGCGTGAAGATCGATTATCAGTGGGGTGGCATGATCGGCATCGGCGCCAACCGCCTGCCGCAGATCGGGCGGCTCAAGGATCAACCAAACGCTTACTACGCCCAGGCTTATTCGGGTCACGGGCTCAATGCCACGCACCTGGCAGGCCGCCTGCTGGCAGAAGCCATCGCCGGACAGCACAGCGATGGTTTCGAACTGTTCGCGAAAATCCCGCACATGACCTTTCCCGGCGGTAAACATCTGCGCTCGCCGCTGCTGGCGCTCGGCATGCTCTGGCACCGCCTGAAAGAGTTGCGTTGACCCGCCCTACTCCCTCCAGAAAGACTTCATCGCCTCGACTCTGGCCTGCTGAAAATCGATGCCTATGTCACGAAGCTGTTCGTCCGTCAGTTCCAGCAATGCGCGGCGGGATGTCCAGCGATGTCGGTAAAGCGCCCAGCGGCTCATGCCTGTCGGCACGCAGGTCCGATTGCTCTGAATGGCCTTGAACACCACTGGCCGGCTCTCGTTCAGTTCCTGGCTGTGAAACGCTAATCGTACGTCGCTGAACCCGTTTATTTCCGGTTCCTCCATCGGGGTGGGTGTCCATGCTCAACACACGCCAGTCCCCACACAGATCGTTTCCGACGCTGCGCGCTCAACGTCATGTATACGTCGAAAAGACACGCAAAACGAGGCCAGAACGAAAGAGCCTGACTACATCGATACCCCGTGGAAGGCGGCTTGTCGCGATGTGTTTTGCGAAGCGATAAATCAGCGACTGAACTGACTCCATCGCCGGCAAGCCGCCTCCCACAAGGCGTTGGTTGCAGCAAGGCTGTGCAAGACGCTGAGTGGTGAGCGTGAATCCATGATGAAGCGGATTGCCAAACCATTACAGATTCAAAAACGACTTATATTTTCCATACAGAAGATTCAAAACAGCCGCTGAATGCTGTATTTTCGCGCCATCTGTATTGCTTCACTGCCAAATTCACTTTGAGAGTACGCCATGACGCTGTACGTCAACCTTGCCGAAATGCTCGGCTCGCGGATCGAAAAGGGCTTCTACCGCCCCGGCGACCGCCTGCCTTCGGTTCGCGCCCTCAGCGTTGAACATGGCGTCAGTCTCAGCACCGTACAACAGGCCTACCGGGTGCTGGAAGACAGCGGGCTGGCGACCCCGAAGCCCAAATCGGGCTACTTCGTTTCGGCCTCCCGCCAGGCTCCGGCGCTTCCGGTCGTAGGGCGTCCGGTGCAGCGGCCTGTGGATATCTCGCAGTGGGATCAGGTGTTGGACCTGATTCGGGTATCGCCCCGGGAGGCAGTCACCCAGCTGGGGCGCGGGATGCCGGATGTGTCCAGCCCGACCCTGAAACCGTTGATGCGTGCGCTGGGCCAATTGAGCCGTCATCAGGACATGCCCGGTCTGTATTACGACAACATCCATGGCGTGCATACACTTCGCGAACAGATCGCCCGCCTGCTGCTGGACTCCGGCTGCAACCTGACCGCCAATGACCTGATCATCACTTCCGGCTGCCACGAAGCACTGTCGGCGAGCATCCGTGCCGTCTGCTCGCCCGGCGATATCGTGGCGGTGGATTCACCGAGCTTTTTCGGCGCCATGCAGACCCTCAAGGGCCTGGGCATGAAGGCGCTGGAAATCCCCACCGACCCGTTGACCGGCATCAGCCTGGAGGCGCTGGAACTGGCGCTGGAGCAATGGCCGATCAAGGCCATCCAGTTGACGCCCAGTTGCAACAACCCACTGGGCTACGTGATGCCGGAAGAGCGCAAGCGAGCCCTGCTGATGCTGGCGCAGCGCTTCGACGTGGCGATCATCGAAGACGATGTGTACGGCGATCTGGCCTTCACCTATCCGCGTCCACGCACCATCAAGTCTTTCGACGAAGACGGTCGCGTGCTGCTGTGCAGTTCGTTTTCCAAGACCCTCGCGCCGGGCCTGCGCATCGGCTGGGTAGCGCCGGGCCGCTACCTTGAGCGGGTGCTGCACATGAAATACATCGGCACCGGCTCGACCGCACCGCAACCGCAACTGGCGATTGCCGACTTCATCGAAGGCGGGCATTACGAACCCCACCTGCGCCGCATGCGCACGCAGTACCAGCGCAGCCGCGACGTGATGATTGATTGGGTCATGCGCTATTTTCCGCAGGGCACCCGAGCCAGCCGTCCGCAGGGCAGCTTCATGCTGTGGGTGGAACTGGCCGAGGATTTCGACACCGTGCGCCTCAATCGCGCGCTGTTGAGCAAGGACGTGCAGATCGCCGTAGGCAGTATCTTTTCCGCATCGGGCAAGTACCGCAATTGCCTGCGCATGAACTACGCTGCCAAGCCGACACCGAAAATCGAGAGCGCAGTACGTATCGTTGGCGAGACCATCTCGCAGCTGATTGCGCAAAATGACTGACGTTGGCAAATTTTTTCCGCTTTTGCCGGTCTTATCGCCAAGTCGAGCCAAGCCTGGTTGTGGATATCAATTTGAAGAACTCATGGGCCTTGCCCTTTTCCCTGCTGGTTGCGCTGTGCGTCAGCGGCTGCGCACATCAAGCCCCGCTCGGTGAACCAAGCCAGGCCATTGCGTCTTCAGACTCAGCCTTTGGCCGGTCGATCCAGGCGATGGCGCAACCCCATGAAGGGCGCTCGGGCTTTCGCCTGTTGCCTGACAGCAGCGACGCCTTCAAGGCCCGCGCCGAGCTGATCCGCAATGCCAAGAGCAGCCTCGATCTGCAGTACTACATCGTCCATGATGGCCTGAGCACACGGGCACTGATCGATGAGCTGCTCAAGGCCGCCGACCGTGGCGTGCGCGTGCGCATCCTGCTGGACGACACCACCAGTGACGGACTGGATCAGGCCATCGCCACCCTCGCAGCCCATCCGAACATTCAGATTCGTCTGTTCAACCCGCAGAACCTGGGGCGCGAGACCGGCATCACCCGCAGCCTCGGCAGACTGATGAATCTGTCGCGCCAGCATCGACGCATGCACAACAAACTGTGGCTGGCGGACAACAGCGTGGCCATCGTCGGCGGGCGCAACCTGGGTGACGAGTATTTCGACGCCGAGCCCAATCTGAATTTCACTGACATCGACATGCTCAGCGTCGGGCCGGTCGCCGAACAGCTCGGACACAGCTTCGATCAGTACTGGAACAGCACGCTGAGCAAGCCGATCGATGACTTCATGTACTTCCTGCCAGACACCAAAGACCTGGCGGCGGCCAGAAAGCGACTTGCGACCTCGCTGGAACAGGCCCATCAACAACACAAGGCGTTGTATGAGCGTCTGATGGCCTACAAGACCGAACCGCGCATGAAGACCTGGCTCAACGAACTGGTCTGGGCCTGGAACCAGGCGCTGTGGGACGCGCCGACCAAGGTGCTGGCGCAGGGCGAGCCCGACCCGCATCTGCTGCTGACCACACAACTGGCCCCCGAACTGCTCAATACTCGCAAGGAACTGATGCTGATCTCGGCCTACTTCGTGCCGGGCCAGGAAGGTCTGCTGTACCTCACCGGCCGCGCCGATGCGGGCGTGGACGTCAGCCTGCTGACAAACTCGCTGGAAGCCACCGATGTGCCCGCCGTACACGGAGGGTATGCGCCCTATCGCAAGGCGCTGCTGGAACATGGCGTCAAGCTGTTCGAACTGCGCCGCCAGCCGGGCGATGTCGAAACCATGCGCGGCAGCGGCCCACACCTGTTCAGGAAAAGCCATTCGCTGGTCAGCTCTGAATCCAGTCTGCACAGCAAGGCGATGATTTTTGATCGCCGCAAAGTATTTGTCGGCTCGTTCAATTTCGACCCGCGCTCGGTGCTGTGGAACACTGAAGTCGGTGTACTGGTCGACAGCCCTGAACTGGCCGAAGAGCTGCGGGAGCTCACACTGCAGGGCATGGCGCCTTCACTCACTTACCAGGCAAAGCTGGAAGACGGCAAGGTGGTCTGGGTGACCGAGGACAACGGCGTCATCCACACACTGCACACTGAGCCGGGCGACTGGTGGCGACGCTTCAATGCCTGGATGAGCAAGGCGATCGGCCTGGAGCGGATGCTCTAGGCCTGTGCGGCGTTTACGCCAAACGCTTCGCGCCTCGTGGTCAGGACCAGCAGGCCAAAGGCTCCCGCCGCCATCAACAGCGGCAAGGCATCGATGCTGATCCACTGGCTGCCGGCGCCTGCGGCCAGAGGCCCGAGCAGACAGCCGATCCCCCAGAGCTGAGCGACATGCGCGTTGGCCCGTACCAGCGCATCGTCGCGATAGCGTTCGCCGATCAGAATCAATGACAGCGTGAACAGGCCTCCAGCGCTGGCACCGAACAGCACCCACAACGGCCAGATCACCACCGTATTGACCAGTAACGGAATGGCCAGACTGGACAGCATCAGCGCGCTCGCGCAGCCAGTGAACAGCGTGCGGCGCGAGATCCGGTCAGCCAGCAGGCCAATCGGCAATTGCAGCACCGCGTCGCCGACCACTACCGCACTGACCATCATCAATGCGATTTCAGGCGTGAAGCCATGCCGGATGCAGTAGATCGGCAGCAGCGTCAGGATCAGCGCCTCGAACGCTGCGAACAGCGCAACAGCGCCCGCGATAGCTGGCATGCCGCGGCAGAAACCGAGCAGGTCAGCAAAGGTCACGCTGGCTGACTCAGTCGAGGGTGCACCGGTTCGCCCCAGTAATAGCAGTGGGGAACACGTCATGAGCAGCACGCCGATCCAGAAGCCGTAGTCGGCCTCGGTGCCGATGACGCCCAGCAACAGCGGTCCTGCCAGCTGGCTCAGCGCGTAAGTACTGCCGTACAGCGCGACCAGTCTTCCGCGCAGGCGCTCGATCACCAACTGGTTGATCCAGCTTTCACCCAGCACGAAAACAATGGTCAGGATCATGCCTAGCATCAGGCGCAGGACCAGCCAGACCGGATAATAGGGCAGCAACGCCAGAGCCCCGACCGAAACCGCCCCGCTCCATAGACACAACCGCATCAGGTTGGCAGTCCCGAACCGCGATGCCAGCGCACTGGCCACGCCTGCTCCGACCAACACACCGACCGCAGGCATCGCCGCCATCACGCCAATGGCGAATGTGCCGTAACCCCAGTCTGCGAGCCTCAGCGAAACCAGCGGCATGCTGACGCCGATGGCCAGACCGACACTCAGGATCGAGGCCAGAACGGCAAAATAAGTACCCCAACGCATTTCCGTGTTCCTGCGGGTGAAGATTCAAAGCCAAAAGCTGATCGTGCCCATCGCCCCGCGTCATATTCGCGCGCGGACGCGGAGCGTCCTGAGCGGCGTTAGCACACAGGAATGGGAACGATCATGCGCCCCGCGCTGAAACGCAGGGGGCGCCTCAGGAGAGCAACCGCCTTACAGCTTGATCCAGGTGGCTTTCAGCTCGGTGTATTTGTCGAACGCATGCAGCGACTTGTCACGGCCGTTACCCGACTGCTTGAAGCCACCGAACGGTGCGGTCATGTCGCCACCGTCATACTGATTGATCCAGACACTACCGGCACGCAGGGCCTTGGCGGTCAGGTGCGCCTTGGAGATGTTGGAAGTCCAGACAGCAGCGGCAAGCCCGTACTGCGTGTCGTTGGCGATCTGGATGGCCTCTTCGGCAGTGTCGAAGGTCAACACCGACAGCACAGGCCCGAAGATTTCTTCCTGAGCGATTCTCATGGCGTTATTCACGCCATCGAAGATCGTCGGCTCCACATAAGTGCCGCCGGTTTCTTCCATGATGCGCTTGCCGCCCGCGACCAGTTTTGCGCCATCGGCATGACCGGCCTCGATGTAGGAGAGCACGGTGTCCATCTGCTGGGTATCGACCAGCGCACCGACATTGGTGGCGGGGTCCAGCGGGTTGCCCGGCTTCCAGCCCTTGAGCGCTTCGATGACCAGCGGCAGGAAGCGGTCCTTGACGGAGCGTTCGACCAGCAGACGCGATCCTGCCGTGCACACCTCGCCCTGATTGAAAGCAATCGCACTGGCGGCGGCGTGCGCAGCCGCTTCCAGATCAGGCGCATCGGCAAACACAATATTCGGGCTCTTGCCGCCCGCTTCCAGCCAGACACGCTTCATGTTCGATTCGCCGGAGTAGACCAGCAACTGCTTGGCGATCTTCGTCGAACCGGTAAACACCACGGTGTCCACGTCCATGTGCAGCGCCAGCGCCTTGCCAACGGTATGGCCGTAGCCCGGCAGCACGTTGAGCACACCTGCGGGAATGCCCGCTTCGATGGCCAGTTGCGCAATACGAATGGCCGTCAGTGGCGATTTTTCCGAAGGCTTGAGGACCACGGAGTTGCCGGTCGACAGCGCCGGACCGAGCTTCCAGCAAGCCATCATCAGCGGGAAGTTCCACGGCACGATGGCAGCGACTACACCGACCGGCTCGCGTGTGACGAGACCCAGTTGGTCATGAGGCGTCGCGGCGACCTCGTCATACAGTTTGTCGATGGCCTCGCCACTCCAGCTCAGCGCATTGGCGGCACCCGGAATATCGACGCCCAGCGAATCGCTGATCGGCTTGCCCATATCCAGCGTCTCAAGCAGCGCCAGCTCGTCGGCATTCTGCTTGAGCAGACCGGCGAAACGGATCATGGCCGCCTTGCGCCTGGACGGTGCCAGACGCGACCAGACGCCGGAGTTGAAGGTGCTGCGAGCACTGGCGATGGCACGTTCGGCATCGGCGGCATCGCAACTGGCGATGCTGGCAAGCACGCGACCATCCACCGGACTGATGCAGTCAAAGGTCTCGCCGGACGCAGCGTGCGTGTACTCACCCTGAATGAAGGCACGACCTTCGATCTTCAGGTTCTGGGCACGCTTTTCCCAGTCGGCGCGGGTCAGAGCGATCATGCGGATGTCCTCCTTGTTGAACAGGCGTGTGTCATGATTGATTAAAGACACATTTCGCAATTTCGGGGTGACCGCCACCCTAAACCAGCCGCCTGGTAAAACCAATATATTTGACACCCGTAACGCTAAACGCGCTTGTTTGTTGATTTTATTAAACGGCCACAACGCTCTAAAACGGGCACTATTGCCCGTCACGCCGCTCAAATCTCCATCATTTCAGCCTGAGGAACCCGCCATCATGAGCATCGAAAGCATTGTCGACTTCAGCGAAGCCAACACCGCCGCCGAGCACTACCGGCCAGCACCGGAAAAGGTGTTCAAAGGCGATCCGCAACAAACCGTCTACAACCACTACAACAGCCCCTGCGGGCAAATGAATGCTGGCGCCTGGCAGGGAGAGATCGGGCAATGGCAGGTCAATTACACAGAGCATGAGTACTGCGAGATCGTGCAGGGCGTGTCGGTGCTGCGCGACGATCAGGGCCGCGCCAAAACGCTGCGGGCCGGAGACCGGTTCGTCATCCCGGCAGGCTTCAAGGGCACGTGGGAAGTGCTGGAAGCCTGCCGCAAGATTTACGTGGTGTTCGAGGCCAAAGATATAAGCAAGTAACGCCAGACGCGTGGGTGATTGGACGACCCTAGGCACGTCCAATCCGGACATCATTCATAAGGGATTATGAAAAATGACCAACGAAGAAATCACCCAGGCCCTTCACTACCTGATCGGCAGCCGTTACGTCCCCACCGTCAAGGCCTATATTGGCGAACTGACCGGCCGAACCCGAATCGTCGGCCCGATGGATCGCAGCGACCGAATGCGCGATAACAACCGAATCCACATCACCGTCGACACGGCGGGCCTGATTTCGGACTTCAAATACTACTGATAAATGCCTGCCCGCGAACGCCCGGTGCCACTCACCGGGCGTTTGCGTTTTCAGGGCAGTGGCTGACTGCCTCTAGCAGAACCAACCGAATGACAGGCACAAAAAAGCCCGCCATAAGCGGGCTTTCTTGCAGGGGACAGAATCAATTACTTGATTTTGCCTTCCTTGTACATCACGTGCTTGCGTACAACCGGATCGAATTTTTTGATTTCGATTTTATCCGGGGTAGTACGTTTGTTCTTGTCGGTGGTGTAGAAATGGCCTGTACCAGCGCTCGACACCAAACGGATCAATTCACGCATGATTCTCTCCCTTAAATTTTGCCGTCGCGACGCAGTTCAGCGAGCACAACTTCAATGCCACGCTTGTCGATGATACGCATGCCTTTAGCAGATACGCGCAGACGAACAAAACGCTTCTCGCCTTCAACCCAGAAGCGGTGATGCTGCAGGTTTGGCAGGAAACGACGACGGGTTTTGTTGTTTGCGTGGGAAATGTTATTCCCGGTTACCGGACCCTTACCGGTAACTTGACAGACTCTCGACATGCCTCAGCCCTCTAAAACCACATGCCCAACCCGGCATGGGTTGGCCGCTTAATCTCTCAGTCATTTGGCGCCAGGCGCCGCGTTTCTTTAAGGGTCTTACCGGCTACACCTACAGTGAAGGAACCGGGCCCCTAGAAAAGAGCGCTGCTTTATACCAGAAAGCCTTGCGCGCAACAACAGGCAATGCACTCTACAGCAATCGGGCAGGCCTTGCGCGGCGCTTGAATCAAGCGATGCGGGGCGCGCTGGCAAAAGACCGCTCGTCGCTCCGTGGCGATTGTTCTGCGCCAGCACATGGTCTAGGGTTAGTCCCTCACCAGACTGCGCCGGCAGATGGGGCCCTTTCTGAACAGGAATTTCGCCATGCGCCTTGCTGCACTTCCCTTTTTGCTTGTCCCGCTGCTGCTCCCGATTGCCTCTCAGGCCGCGAGCCTTGCGGTCTGCACCGAAGCCAGCCCCGAGGGCTTCGACGTGGTGCAGTACAACTCGCTGACCACCACCAATGCTTCGGCCGACGTGCTGATGAACCGCCTTGTGGATTTCGATGCCAAAAGCGGCAAGCTGGTGCCTGGCCTGGCGGAGAGCTGGACCGTTTCCGAGGACGGCCTGACCTACACCTTCAAGCTGCGCCCGGGTGTGAAGTTCCACACCACTGATTACTTCAAACCCACCCGTGAACTGACGGCCGACGATGTTCTGTTCAGCTTCCAACGTATGCTCGATCCGCAAAACCCGTGGCACAAGGTCGCCCAGAGCGGCTTCCCGCACGCGCAGTCCATGCAGTTGCCTGCACTGATCAAGACCCTCGATGCGCCTGACATCCACACGGTGAAATTCACCCTCAACCGTGCCGATTCGACCTTCCTCGCCACGCTGAGCATGGGCTTCGCCTCGATCTATTCGGCCGAATACACCGCGCAACTGCTGAAGGCGGGCACGCCAGAGAAACTGAACAGCCAGCCCATCGGCACGGGACCGTTCGTGTTCAAACGCTTCCAGAAAGACGCCGTGGTACGTTATGAGGCGTTCGACGATTACTTTGCAGGCAAGTCCGGCATCGACACGCTGGTGTACGCCATCACCCCGGACGCCAACGTGCGCCTGCAGAAGATCCGCCAGAACGAATGCCAGATCGCCCTTTCGCCCAAGCCCCTCGATATTCAGGCCGCCAGCAAGGACGCTTCGTTGAAGGTTGAAAAGACCGAGGCGTTCATGACCGCGTTTGTGGCGATCAACAGTCAGCATCCACCGTTCGACAAACCGGAAGTCCGTCAGGCGGTTAACCTGGCCTTCGACAAGGCCAGCTACCTGAAGGCTGTGTTCGAGGGCACCGCCGAAACCGCCATTGGGCCTTATCCGCCCAACACCTGGAGCTTCGCCAGGGACCTGCCCGGTTATCCTCATGACGTCGCCAAAGCCAAGGCGCTGTTGGCCAAGGCCGGTTTGAAAGATGGCTTCAAGACCACACTCTGGACACGTCCGTCCGGGAGTCTGCTGAACCCGAACCCGAGCCTGGGCGCACAAATGCTTCAGGCCGATCTGAAGCAGATCGGCATTGATGCAGAAATCAGGGTCATCGAGTGGGGCGAGCTGATTCGCCGCGCCAAGGCGGGTGAGCACGATCTGCTGTTCATGGGCTGGGCGGGCGACAATGGCGACCCGGATAACTTCCTGACGCCTCAGTTCTCCTGCGCGGCCGTGCAGTCGGGCACCAACTTCGCCCGCTACTGCGACAAGACGCTGGACAAACTGATCAGCGACGGCAAGTCCATCAGCGATCAGGCCGCACGCAGCAAGCTCTACCACCAGGCACAGACGCAGATCCAGCAACAGGCCCTGTGGATCCCCCTCGCCCACCCGACCGCCGCCGCACTGGTGCGCAAGGACGTGACGGGCTATCAGGTCAGCCCGTTCGGCCGGCAGGACTTCTACAAGGTGCAGGTGAAGTAAGGCTCTCAAGCTAATCGTTTGATCGTGCCCATGCTCTGCGTGGGCCACGCTCAACGCGGCATGAACGCCGTTTCCGGCGGGAGTCGGCTTGCCGGCGCTGCGGTTTCTGCAGCGCCATATCCGGGACTGCGCTCAAGCTATCGCCGGCAAGCCGCCTCCCACAACGGTGTGAACAATTGCCCGTTGGCGCAACGTCAAAGACCGGCATAAACCCGCACGGCACGGGAACGAACGTGTTCGCTACATCAACCCCCGCTCCACCATCGACAGCGGCTCGCCATCACCCACAATCACGTGGTCGAGCACCTGAACATCCACCAGCAACAAGGCTTCCTTGAGACGCCTTGTCAGGTCGATGTCGGACCGACTGGGGTCGGTAATGCCCGAAGGGTGGTTGTGGCACAGGATCAGACTGGCGGCGTTGTGGGCCATGGCGCGCTTCACCACCTGCCGCGGGTGCACGTACGCCGAGTTGATCGTGCCGCGAAACAGCACTTCGAAGGTCATGACCCGATGCTTGTTATCCAGAAACAGGCAGCCAAACACTTCATGCGGCTCATGGCGCAGCAACGCCTTCAGGTAACTGCGAACCTGAAGAGGACTTTCCAGCACCGAATCACGACGCAACGATTCGGCCATGTGCCGACGCGCCATTTCCATGACCGCCTGTAACTGAGCGAACTTTGCAGGTCCCAGCCCCAGTTGCCCGGTGAATTCGTCCAGACTTGCATCCAGTAACGGTCTCAGTCCGCCAAACTGATTCAACAAATGACGGGCCAGGTCTACAGCGCTTTTTCCGGCCACTCCCGTGCGCAGAAAGATCGCCAGCAACTCGGCGTCTGACAGGCTGCCTGCCCCCAGTTCCAGCAAACGTTCCCGTGGGCGTTCGGCCGTGGGCCAACTGCGAATACTCATAGCACTTCCCTGTGGTTGAGCACCTGTTCCGGTGCGGTCGCTGTGCTATCTTAGCCCATCTTTTTTACGCGACGATCTGGCCTGGGGAGGTGTCCTGGCCGTCGCGTCAACACTTGACCAAAAAGGCAGGCCTATGCAGCGGCTGTATCGAAAACGCATCGTTCTGGGCGTCGGCGGCGGCATTGCCGCGTACAAGAGCGCCGAACTGGTTCGCCGGTTGCGCGACCAGGGTGCGGAAGTCCGGGTCGTCATGACCCGGGGCGGGGCCGAGTTCATAACACCCCTGACCATGCAGGCCCTTTCCGGCCACCCCGTACACCTGGACCTTCTGGACCCTGCCGCTGAAGCGGCGATGGGGCATATCGAACTGGCCAAATGGGCAGACCTGATCCTCATCGCCCCGGCGACAGCCGACCTGATCGCACGGTTGGCACAGGGCATCGCCAACGACCTGCTGACCACCATCGTGCTTGCGACGGATGCCACCGTGGCCATCGCCCCTGCGATGAACCAGGCCATGTGGCGCGATGCGTCGGTGCAGGCCAATACCCGCTTGCTGGAAGACCGTGATTTCCGTGTATTCGGCCCGGCCTCAGGCAGCCAGGCCTGCGGCGACGTGGGCTTCGGGCGCATGCTTGAACCCAACGATCTGGCGCAGTGCGCGGCCGATTGCTTTCAGCGCCTGAGCCTGACCGGCAAGCATGTGGTGATCACCGCAGGCCCGACTCAGGAAAACATCGATCCGGTGCGCTACATCACCAACCACAGCTCCGGCAAAATGGGGTTCGCCCTCGCCGAAGCGGCTGTGGAAGCGGGCGCGCGCGTCACGCTGATCACCGGCCCCGTGAACCTGCCGACACCGGATCGCGTCTCGCGCATCGACGTAGTGAGCGCCCGCGACATGCTGGCAGCCTGCGAAGCGGCGATTCCTTGCGACCTGTTCATCGCCTCGGCTGCGGTTGCGGATTACCGCCCGGAAGTCATCGCGCCTCACAAACTCAAGAAAGATCCCACGAACGGTGACGGCCTGTTGCTGCAGATGGTCCGCAACCCGGACATTCTGGCCACTATCGCCACCCGCCCGGATCGCCCGTTCAGTGTCGGTTTTGCCGCCGAGACCGAGCATCTTCTCGACTATGCTGCACGCAAGCTCAAGGGCAAGAACCTCGACCTGATCGTCGCCAATGACGTGGCCAACCCCAGCATTGGCTTCAACAGTGAAGAGAACGCCTGCAGCGTGATCGACCGAGCGTTGCACGCAACGCTTTTCGCCCAGACCAGCAAGGCCAAGATTGCCCGCCAGCTGATCACTTTTATCGCCGACCGCATGAATCAGGTTTAACTACGAATGCACGCTCTACAAGCCAAGATCCTCGACCCTCGCATTGGCAACGAATTTCCGCTTCCGGCCTACGCCACTGTCGGCTCCGCCGGCCTGGACCTGCGCGCCATGCTCAAGAAGGACACCGTCCTCGAACCGGGCCAGACCTTGCTGATCCCCACCGGCCTGTCGATCTACATTGGCGATCCCGGCCTTGCCGCGATGATCCTGCCGCGCTCGGGCCTTGGCCACAAACACGGCATTGTGCTGGGCAACCTGGTGGGTCTGATCGACTCCGATTATCAGGGCGAACTGATGGTGTCCTGCTGGAACCGTGGCCAGACTGCATTCACCATTTCGATTGGCGAGCGTATTGCGCAACTGGTGCTGGTGCCTGTGGTACAGGCGCACTTCGAACTGGTTGAAGAGTTCGATGAAAGCCAGCGTGGCGCAGGCGGTTTCGGGCACTCCGGCAGCCACTGATCGCCCGCTGAAACATCGCACCGGCTCAAGGGATGAAGCGTGGGGAGAGGTCGTTGAAAGACACTCAGAATAATCCGTCAAAACAACCCGTATCGGCCGCCTACCCACTGCCCGCCGCGAGCATGCAGTCGCTTTCCCCAGGCCTGATTCCCGCTGCTGCGGGGCTGGTTATCGCGCTGGTCGTCGCATGGCTGGGCGTCTCGAACAGTCCGCAGGAGCAAGACCGTGTCACCCAGGCCTGGGGCAGTAGTCAGGCGCAGGCGGTCAACCTGGCCCTCCGGCAGATCAGCGCCGACACCCAGGCGGCTGCCTCTGGTCCGCTTCTGGTACAGGCCCTGCAAGGCAACGACGCCGCTGCGTTGATCGCGGCGCAGGATCACCTGACGCGCTGGGATGGTCTGGCTGGCGCGCGCCTCAATCCCAAGGGTCTCGCCGACGTAGACCCTGGCGGCCCGTTGCCTGTGACCTATGCCACACTCGACATGCTGAACAAGGCAGCGCGAGGTGAAACGGTTGCTCCCGAGGCACGCAAGACCGGCGAGCGCTGGCTGATCTACAGCGCAGCACCTGTGCGCTCCGCCCCTGGCCAGCCAGTCAGTGGAACCTTGCTGCTGGCCTTCGATCCGCAACGCCTGATCAACGCGCTGCCGACCATTGAAGAGGGTGCCGGGCGGGTCGTGCTGAGCCAGCAGTTTGGCAACGGGCCGGCACAGATTTTCCTTGAGCGAGGTCAGGCAGACGGCGGCAAACCGCAGACTTTCGACACTGGGTATCCAGGCTGGAAGGTTGAATTCACACCGGGTCCCGCTTCAAAAGGTTCGTCCCCGATTCTGTTTCTGTTACTGGCTGCAATCATTGCCGCAGCAGGCGTAATACTTGGGATGTATAGAAACGAGAGGGCTTTGCAGCGCCTCATTTGCGATGACGCTCGTCAGTTGGATCAGTTGCTTCAAGAACTCTCGAGCGGAAAAGCCGTCAAACCGTTCGGTTTGAGCCTCCCGGCCCTTGGCGGTCTGGCTCAGGCTCTGGCTCGTGTTTCGCTTCGTGGCCAACCCCAGGCATCACACGCTCTGGTCACGAACAGGGAAACCGGCGCACACATGACGACAGGCAGCGAGTCGCCCCCCGTCGCTGCTCCCGGCACCGATTGGACGGACCCGCTGTTTCAAGATACCGATATTCTCGATATCGACCTTCTCGACGAAAACCAGGACTTCCTGAGATCGGAGCATCCCATCGCTATGAACAGCCCAGCATCCGTGGCACCCAAACTCCCTGATACCATTTTCCGCGCCTATGACATCCGTGGCGTGGTCGGGGACACCCTCAGCGCTGAGACCGCCTACTGGATCGGCCGCGCCATTGGCTCCGAGAGCCTGGCGCAGAACGAACCCAACGTCAGCGTTGGCCGCGATGGCCGCCTTTCCGGCCCCGAGCTGGTTGAACAACTGATTCAGGGCCTGCACGACAGCGGCTGCCACGTCAGCGATGTAGGCCTGGTGCCGACGCCTGCGCTGTATTACGCAGCCAACGTGCTGGCAGGCAAGACCGGCGTCATGCTGACAGGCAGCCACAACCCGAAGGATTACAACGGCTTCAAGATCGTGATCGCTGGCGACACGCTGGCCAACGAACAGATCCAGGCGCTGCACGAGCGCATCAAGACCAACAACCTGACGTCGCAGAAAGGCAGTATCACCAGGGTCAACATCCTCGATCGCTACTTCAAGCAGATCAAGGACGACATCGTCATGGCTCGCAAGCTCAAGGTCGTGGTCGATTGCGGTAATGGCGCAGCAGGCGTCATCGCTCCGCAACTGATCGAAGCGCTGGGCTGTGAAGTGATTTCCCTGTTCGCCGAAGTCGACGGCAACTTCCCGAATCACCACCCGGATCCGGGCAAGCTGGAAAACCTTCAGGACCTGATTGCCAAGGTCAACGAGACCGGCGCCGATCTGGGTCTGGCCTTTGACGGCGACGGCGACCGTGTCGGCGTCGTGACCAACAAGGGCAACGTGGTTTATCCGGATCGCCTGCTGATGCTGTTCGCGCTGGATGTGCTGAAGCGCAATCCGGGTGCCGACATCATTTTCGACGTCAAATGCACACGCCGCCTGACGCCGCTGATCAGCGAACACGGTGGCCGTCCGGTCATGTGGAAAACCGGTCACTCGCTGATCAAGAAGGAAATGAAGAAAAGCGGTGCCCTGCTCGCTGGTGAAATGAGCGGCCATATCTTCTTCAAGGAGCGCTGGTTCGGTTTCGACGACGGCATCTACAGCGCCGCACGCCTGCTGGAAATCCTCAGCCAGGAGTCGACCTCTGCCGAAGACCTGTTCGAGACCTTCCCGAACGACATTTCGACGCCCGAGATCAACATCAAGGTGACGGACGTCACGAAGTTCAGCATCATCGAAGCCCTTGAAAAAGACGCCCAGTGGGGCGACGCCAAACTGACCAGTATCGACGGAGTCCGCGTAGACTATCCGAAAGGCTGGGGCCTGGTTCGCGCGTCCAACACGACGCCTGTTCTGGTGCTGCGCTTCGAAGCCGAAACAGAGGCCGAGTTGCAGCGCATCAAGGATGTGTTCCACGCCGAGCTCAAGAAAGTTGCGCCGGACCTCGATCTTCCTTTTTGATTGCTTTCCCTTTTGACTGGAGCCCTGAATGACCCTCGAACGTGATGCCGCCTCTAATGTAGCCAAGGTCCTTTCCGAAGCGCTGCCTTACATTCGCCGCTTTGTCGGCAAGACGCTGGTTATCAAGTACGGCGGCAACGCCATGGAAAGCGAAGAGCTGAAAACCGGCTTCGCTCGCGACATCGTGTTGATGAAAGCAGTGGGCATCAACCCGGTGGTCGTCCATGGCGGGGGGCCTCAGATCGGTGATCTGCTTAAGCGCCTGTCGATCGAAAGCCACTTCATCGATGGCATGCGCGTCACCGACGCCCAGACCATGGACGTTGTGGAAATGGTGCTGGGTGGCCAGGTCAACAAGGACATCGTCAACCTGATCAACCGTCATGGCGGCAGCGCCATCGGCCTGACCGGTAAAGACGCGGAGCTGATTCGTGCGAAGAAGCTGACCGTCACGCGCCAGACGCCGGAAATGACCAAGCCTGAAATCATCGACATCGGCCATGTGGGCGAAGTGGTCGGCATCAATACCGACCTGCTCAACATGCTGGTCAAAGGTGATTTCATCCCGGTCATCGCGCCTATCGGCGTGGGCGCGGATGGTGAGTCCTACAACATCAACGCCGACCTGGTCGCAGGCAAGGTTGCCGAGGCCCTCAAGGCCGAGAAGCTGATGCTGCTGACCAATATTGCCGGCCTGATGGACAAACAGGGCCAGGTCCTGACCGGCCTGACCACCGAGCAAGTGAATACCTTGATTGCCGACGGCACGATCTACGGCGGCATGCTGCCAAAGATCAAATGTGCGCTGGAAGCCGTGCAAGGTGGCGTGACCACTTCACACATCATCGACGGGCGCGTTCCGAACGCCGTGCTGCTGGAAATCTTCACAGACACAGGCGTAGGCACGCTGATCAGTAACCGCAAGCGCTACTGATCACATCGCCTCAGCGACAAAAAGGCCCCGCCAGCAGACACTGACGGGGCCTTTGTTTTTCCATTCACCTCAGCGGGTCAGTTGCTGTACACGCACCCTGTCGGCTGCAAAGTCCGCCTCGGCCTTGGCGCGTGAGGCCTGATAGCCTGCAATGTCGGCCTGCAGCTTTTGCTGTTGGCTGCGCAGGTCATCCAATTGCTCGATGATCGATTGCGGAACCGGACGCCCTGCCCGCTCCTGATCGGCAGCCTGCCCTTGAAGGCTGCGCTGTTGCGTGGCGAGCCCCTGAACGTTGCCCTGAGCGACGTCGATCAGCGTATCCAGCTCGGCCAGCTTGCGGGTTTTTACCCGGTCCACTTCTTCGACGCTGCCGTACAGGCTGAGGAGTTTTGCATCGGCCTCGGCCTGAACCCTGGCGACTTCGGCCTGACGAATCTGCTCGGTAGTGGGCGCTGGCGGGATCACCTGCACCACACGACCCCGGGCATTGAGTACTTCATAGCCATTGGCGACGTATTCGGCCGGCACACCCAGGCGGTCGATGACCGTGACACCGCGACTGTCGATGTACCGGTATAGCCGCACCTCGGGAGACTCGGCAGCCTGCACGAAGGCGGACGCAAGCACAGTGAGCCACAGCCACAGCGTCAATGTGCCCGATTCGCGTACAAGCCTCTGCAAAGCGCCTGACGGGCATTGCCTGTGCGCCCGCCGGAACGGCATATCAGATACCGTACTGCGAGCGGTAAGCCTCTACAGCAGGCAGGTGTTGCTTGAGCTGAGGATCATCCGCCAGAAATTCCAGCACCTGATTCAACGAAACGATGCTCACGACTGGAATGCCGAAGTCGCGCTCGACTTCCTGAATCGCCGACAACTCACCATTGCCACGCTCCTGACGGTTCAATGCGATCAGAACACCCGCAGCCCTGGCTTCCTGGGCACTGATGATCTGCATCACTTCACGAATGGCAGTGCCGGCCGTGATCACGTCGTCGATAATCAACACATCACCGGTCAGTGGTGCGCCGACCAGACTGCCGCCTTCGCCGTGCGCCTTGGCCTCCTTGCGGTTGAAACACCAGGGCAGATCACGGTCATGATGCTCGGCCAGTGCGACAGCCGTAGCGGCCGCCAGCGGAATGCCCTTGTAGGCCGGCCCGAACAGGACATCAAAGGAAATGCCGCTTTCGACTACCGCTGCCGCGTAGAAGCGTCCGAGCTGCGCAAGGGCCGATCCACTGTTGAACAGGCCGGCATTGAAGAAGTAGGGGCTGGTGCGTCCAGACTTGAGCGTGAACTCACCGAAGCGCAGCACGCCGCGATCTATGGCAAAACGAATGAAATCGCGTTGATACGCCTGCATAAAAAAAGCCTCGAAAGCACGGATTTAGCTAATTGGGTAGAGCTCGGGTATCATACACGCACGTGATTTTTGGGGCCATTTATGCGGATCATCAGTGTGAACGTAAATGGCATTCAGGCTGCGGTCGAGCGCGGGTTGCTCAGCTGGCTGCAAGCTCAGAATGCCGACGTCATCTGCTTACAGGACACCCGCGCCTCCACCTTTGAACTGGATGATCCAGCTTTTCAGCTGGATGGTTACTTCCTCTATGCCTGCGAAGCCGAAGTCCCCGCTCAGGGTGGCGTGGCGCTTTATTCGCGGTTGCAACCGAAGGCGGTGATCAGCGGCCTCGGCTTCGAGACAGCCGACCGCTACGGGCGTTACCTGCAAGCCGATTTCGACAAAGTCAGTATTGCAACCCTGCTCTTCCCTTCCGGGATGAACGGGGATGAAGACCTGAATCAGAAATTCAAGCTCATGGACGACTTCGGCAAGTACATGGACAAGCAGCGCCGCAAGCGTCGCGAATACATTTACTGCGGTTCGCTCTATGTGGCGCAGCAGAAGCTCGACATCAAGAACTGGCGCGACAGCCAGCAATCTCCTGGCTTCCTGGCGCCGGAACGCGCCTGGATGGACGAGATCGTTGGCACCATGGGCTATGTCGATGCCCTGCGCGAAGTCAGTCGTGAAGGCGATCAGTACAGCTGGTGGCCGGACAACGAGCAGGCCGAGATGCTGAATCTGGGCTGGCGTTTCGACTACCAGATCCTGACGCCTGGTCTGCGCCGCTTCGTGCGTAGCGCCCGTCTGCCCCGCCAGCCGCGCTTCTCGCAACACGCGCCGCTGATCGTGGACTACGACTGGACCCTGACGATCTGATTGCCACGCGACACCCGAACACGAAAAAGCCGACTTGATGTCGGCTTTTTGTGCTGCTTGCGATTGTGGTTACTTCAGCAGCCGCCAAGTGAACGGGTAGCGGTAATCCACCCCTTCGTTGGCCTTCACGCCAGCAATGATCGTCAGCACCAGAGCGCCGAGCCCCACCAGCATGAACAACGCAAAGCCGATGACCACGAGCATCAGAAGGATGCTGACCGTGGCTGCAATCGCAACCGTGATCTGAAAATTCAGCGCTTCCCTGCCCTGCGCATCGATAAACGGATCACTGTCCTTCTTCATCTGCCAGAGAATCAATGGTCCCAGCAGATTGCCGAACGGAAACACAACCCCCAGGAATGCAGACAAGTGACAGAGCATCGCCCACTGACGGGCGCTTTGAGCCGGTTTCTGCAACGGATGCTGGCTGTCACTCATGGCATGCTCCAGGACTATCAGTCGGCCAGTGCGGCGCGCTGCAATTCGAACAATTCGGTCATACCCTTCTGCGCCAGCGCCAGCATTGCGTTCAGCTCTTCAGGCTGGAACGGCGCGCCTTCGGCAGTGCCCTGCACTTCGATGAAACCACCTGCGCTGGTCATGACCACGTTCAGGTCGGTCTCGGCAGCGGAGTCTTCCAGATAGTCCAGATCAAGCACTGGCTCGCCCTGATACATGCCGACCGACACCGCAGCAATCATCTGCTTGAGTGGATCGCCGCCTTTCAGACCGCCACGCTTCTTGATCATTTTCAAGGCGTCGGCGAGCGCAACCATCGCGCCGGTGATGGACGCGGTACGTGTGCCGCCGTCCGCCTGAATGACATCGCAATCGACGTACAGAGTGACATCGCCCAGCTTGGACATGTCCAGCGCAGCACGCAGCGAACGACCGATCAGGCGCTGGATTTCCAGGGTACGACCGCCCTGCTTGCCGCGGCTGGCTTCACGCTGGTTACGCTCGCCAGTGGCACGTGGCAGCATGCCATATTCAGCCGTCAACCAGCCCTGGCCCTGACCTTTCAGGAAGCGCGGCACGCCATTCTCGACGCTGACGGTGCAGATCACCTTGGTGTCACCGAACTCGACCAGCACAGAACCCTCGGCGTGTTTGGTGTAGTTGCGGGTGATGCGGATCGAGCGGAGCTGATCGGCGGCGCGACCACTTGGACGTTTCATCTGGGATACCTGTACTGAGACGGAAAACTGCCGAGCATTATAGAGGCCATCGTCCGGACAGGGCATCTCTTAAAGTCGCCGCCGACCGACCGCCAAGACTGAAAGGCTCTGAAACGGGGCTTTGAGCCATTATCCGTGCAGGCAAAAAAAGTCTTGCACGGTTTGTCACACTGCCGGATTGGGAGCCTGCGCCGCACTGCGCTACAATCCTGCGCCTTTGCAGCCTGTCCGCTTTCACGACATCCACGGCAGCCGCTCAACGCATGTGCGGACTCGACCGCCCGGACTGAATCAAGAGGTATTCCCATGGTGCACAGCATGACTGCCTTCGCCCGAGTAGAACGGGCCGGTGCCCAGGGCACACTGAGCTGGGAACTGCGCTCGGTCAATCATCGCTACCTTGAACCGCATCTGCGCCTGCCCGAGTCATTCCGGGACCTGGAAGGCGGGATTCGCGAAGCGCTGCGTCAGGGGCTGTCGCGTGGCAAGATCGAATGCACATTACGCTTTGTCGAAGAAACTGCAGGCAAGCCCCTGCAGGTGGATCGCGAGCGCGCCAGCCAGTTGATCGCCGCAGCGGAATCCGTTGCCGGCCTGATCAAGCAGCCCGCCCCGCTCAATCCACTCGAAGTGCTGGCCTGGCCTGGTGTTCTGGTGGCCGACGCCAACGACCCGCAGGCGCTCAACAACGAAGCACTGACGCTGTTCAACGAAGCACTCACCGAATTGAAGAACGGCCGCGGCCGCGAAGGCGCTGATCTGGCGAAACTGCTCGACGAACGACTGACCTCCATCACTGAAGAAGTCGTCACCCTGCGCACGCTCGTGCCGCAGATGCTCGCTACCCAGCGTCAGAAAGTTCTGGATCGCTTCGCGGACATGAAGGCCGAGCTGGATCCGCAGCGCCTGGAACAGGAAATGGTCCTGCTGGCGCAGAAAAGCGACGTCGCCGAAGAACTGGATCGTCTGAGCACTCACGTCACCGAAGTACGCCGCGTACTCAAGACCGGCGGCCAGGCGGGTCGCCGCCTGGACTTCCTGATGCAGGAACTGAATCGCGAAGCCAACACACTGGGCTCCAAAGCCTTCGACCCACGCAGCACGCAAGCGGCCGTCAACCTGAAAGTGTTGATCGAGCAGATGCGTGAACAAGTGCAGAATATTGAGTAAGGCTGAACCTGACATGACCCACAAATCCGGCACCCTGTACATCATTTCCGCGCCATCCGGCGCAGGCAAGACCAGCCTGGTCAATGCCCTGATCCAGGCTCAGCCGCAGATCCGCGTTTCGGTGTCGCACACCACCCGCGCCATGCGCCCGGGCGAAGCAGACGGGGTGAACTACCACTTCGTTGACCGCGCAGAATTTACCCGCATGGTCGACCATGGCGATTTCCTCGAGCAGGCCGAAGTCTTCGGCAACCTGTACGGCACCTCGCAAAGCCATCTGCAACAGACGCTGGATGAAGGTCATGACCTGATTCTGGAAATCGACTGGCAGGGCGCCCAGCAGGTTCGCGCCAAGATGCCTCACACCCGTTCGATCTTCATCCTGCCGCCAAGCCAGCAGGCACTGCGCCAGCGTCTGACCAACCGTGGCCAGGACAGCGACGAGATCATCGAAAACCGGATGCGTGAGGCCGTCAGCGAGATGAGCCATTACAACGAGTACGAATACATCGTGGTCAACGATGATTTCGCCGGCGCGCTGGAAGACCTGAAGTCCATTTTCCGCGCCAATCGCCTGACCCAGCAGCATCAGCAAGAGCAATACAGCGAGCTTTTTCAGCAATTGCTGGCTTGATCAGGCTGTTTCTACGCGGCAGACTGCAGGTCATATACAGACCGTTTGTGGCATGCCGCTTGCTGCTTGCGGTAGTCCGCTTGTAAACTACCGAGTCCGCTCGCCCATCCGGGCATCGCGCATACGCATTTGCTACGAGGAATACCCATGGCCCGCGTGACCGTTGAAGACTGCCTAGAACACGTCGATAACCGCTTCGAGCTGGTCATGCTCGCTACCAAGCGTTCGCGTCAACTCGCCACCGGCGGCAAAGAGCCGAAGCTGGCGTGGGAAAACGACAAGCCTACCGTTGTGGCCCTGCGTGAAATCGCGGCCGGCCTTATGGATTATGCCGTTATTGCAGAAGCCGAAATCGTTGAAGATGAACCATTGTTCGCAGCGTTCGAGGACGAGTCCAACGAGGCCGTCTAAGCCTATGCCGGGTCGACGTGTTACGGCGCAGGGTAAAAGCCATCGGCAGGGGGTAGCGCCTTGCCGAGCATAGACGCCCTCGCCGACAGACTGTCGGCCTACCTCGGCAAGGACCAGGTCAATCTGGTCCGCCGAGCGTATTTCTACGCCGAACAAGCCCACGATGGCCAGCGCCGTCGAAGCGGCGAAGCCTACGTCACGCACCCTCTCGCGGTGGCGAATATTCTTGCCGACATGCACATGGACCATCAGAGCCTGATGGCGGCGATGCTGCATGACGTGATCGAAGACACCGGGATTGCCAAGGAAGCGCTCAGCGCACAGTTTGGCGAAACCGTGGCCGAACTGGTCGATGGGGTCAGCAAACTGACCCAGATGAACTTCGAGACCAAGGCCGAGGCACAGGCCGAGAACTTTCAGAAAATGGCCATGGCCATGGCCCGCGATATTCGCGTGATTCTGGTCAAGCTCGCCGACCGCCTGCACAACATGCGCACCCTGGAAGTCCTGTCCGGTGAAAAGCGCCGTCGCATCGCGAAAGAAACCCTCGAAATCTATGCCCCCATCGCCAACCGCCTGGGCATGCACAGCGTGCGGATCGAATTCGAGGATCTGGGTTTCAAGGCCATGTACCCGATGCGGTCCTCGCGGATCAATCAGGCGGTCAAGCGTGCCCGTGGCAACCGCAAGGAACTGGTCAACAAAATCGAAGAATCCCTGAGCCATTGCCTTGCCGTCGACGGCATCGAAGGCGATGTCAGCGGACGACAGAAGCACCTGTACGGCATCTACAAGAAGATGCGGGGCAAGCGTCGGGCCTTCAACGAGATCATGGACGTCTACGCGTTCCGCATCATCGTCGACAAGGTCGACACCTGCTATCGCGTGCTGGGTGCTGTGCATAATCTGTACAAACCGTTGCCCGGCCGCTTCAAGGATTACATCGCAATTCCCAAGGCCAACGGCTACCAGTCGCTGCACACCACCCTGTTCGGGATGCACGGCGTGCCCATCGAAATCCAGATCCGCACTCGTGAAATGGAAGAGATGGCCAACAACGGAATCGCCGCACACTGGCTCTACAAATCCAGCGACGACGAACAACCCAAGGGCACGCATGCTCGCGCCCGCCAGTGGGTCAAGGGCGTGCTGGAAATGCAGCAGCGTGCCGGCAACTCGCTGGAATTCATCGAGAGCGTCAAGATCGACCTGTTCCCGGACGAGGTCTACGTCTTCACGCCCAAGGGCCGGATCATGGAGCTGCCCAAAGGCTCCACGGCGGTGGACTTCGCTTATGCGGTTCACACCGATGTCGGCAACAGTTGCATCGCCTGCCGGATCAATCGTCGACTGGCGCCGCTCTCGGAACCATTGCAGAGCGGTTCGACCGTCGAAATCGTCAGCGCACCCGGCGCACGCCCCAACCCGGCATGGCTGAACTTCGTTGTCACTGGCAAGGCGCGCACCCACATTCGTCACGCCCTCAAGCTGCAACGCCGCTCCGAATCCATCAGTCTGGGCGAGCGCCTGTTGAACAAGGTCCTCAATGGCTTCGAAAGCAGCCTGGACAGGATTCCTGCCGAGCGCGTGCAACTGGCCTTGAACGAATACCGTGTCGAAGTGCTGGAAGACCTGCTCGAAGACATCGGTCTTGGCAATCGCATGGCTTACGTTGTCGCCCGCCGCCTGTTGGGCGAAGGCGATCAGTTGCCAAGTCCGGAAGGTCCGCTGGCGATTCGCGGCACCGAAGGCCTGGTGCTCAGCTACGCCAAGTGCTGCACGCCGATCCCGGGCGATCCGATTGTGGGCCACCTGTCTGCCGGCAAGGGCATGGTCGTGCACCTGGACAACTGCCGCAACATCAGCGAAATCCGCCACAACCCGGAAAAGTGCATCCAGCTCTCGTGGGCCAAGGATGTGACCGGCGAATTCAATGTCGAGCTGCGCGTCGAGCTGGAGCATCAGCGCGGCCTGATCGCCCTGCTGGCCAGCAGCGTCAACGCCGCTGACGGCAACATCGAAAAAATCAGCATGGACGAGCGCGACGGCCGCATCAGTGTGGTCCAGCTCGTGGTCAGTGTGCACGACCGAGTGCATCTGGCCCGCGTGATCAAGAAACTACGCGCACTGACCGGGGTCACACGCATCACCCGGATGCGCTCGTAGGCAATCCCATTTTCAGGAGTTCTTCATGACCAAGACTGTCATCACCAGCGAAAAAGCCCCGGCGGCCATCGGCCCTTACTCGCAGGCGATCAAGGCTGGCAATACCGTCTACATGTCCGGCCAGATCCCTCTGGACCCGAAAACCATGGAACTGGTCGACGGCATCGAAGCCCAGATCACCCAGGTCTTCGAGAACCTGAAGTCCGTTGCCGAAGCCTCTGGCGGCTCGTTCAAGGACATCGTGAAGCTGAACATCTTCCTGACCGACCTGGGCCATTTCGCCAAGGTCAACGAGATCATGGGCACCTACTTCGCGCAGCCTTATCCGGCGCGTGCAGCCATCGGTGTTGCTGCACTGCCGCGTGGCGCGCAGGTCGAGATGGACGCGATTCTCGTCATCGAATAAATCCCCCAGCGGAGCGTTGCTGCGCTCCGCTCTCCCTGAAGGAAGGAATCTGTTATGCGTTCCGCGCTCGCCATTTCACTGCTGGCCGTTGTTCTCGGCGGCTGCTCCAGCATCGCCGACCGCAATCCGGACGGCACCTGGATCAACCAGACCGCCATCGATGCCGCAGTCAAGCAGGGCAACCTGCGTCAGGCGCTGCTCGCCAACGGCCCCAATCTTGAGTGGCAGATCAACTCCAAGACCAATCAGGCGGTGTACTCCAACGGCTTCGAGCTGGGTGAAGGCAAGATCGTCAGCGCCGCCGAAGGCAAGCTGCATATCGACTTCTACGGTAATTTCTTCGAAGACCTGAGCGTCAAGGGTGACGAACTGGTTCAGGCCGCCAGCGAATCCGGTCCTGAGCAACACTTCGAAAAACCGAAAAACACCGTACCCGAAGGCGCGCAGCCAGGCAGCAGCTTTGAAAAAGCACTGTATGCGGCCTACATGGGCGGCAAATGGACCATCGTCGAAGGCGACGGCAAGGGCAGCACCGTGCAGTTCATGCCGGACGGCAGCGTGCAGGGTCTCCCGGAAAACGATCGCTTCGCGCTCTGCCTGGCTGGCGATTGTGCAGCCATGAGCGGCGAATACGACAGCATGTGGCTGGAGAAGGCCGAGCAAGGCAACCCGTGGATCTTCGCCCGCAAAGGCAAGCAGCTGGAGATCTTCCAGGCGGTGAACAACGCGGGTGCCGACCAGATGCCCGAACTGCGCCCGGGTACTCGCCGCTGGTTGCTTGAGCAGCAGTAACCGTGGTTTAGTAAAGCCCGATCAACAAAGAGCGCCCTTCATGGGCGCTTTTTTGTGCAATAGTTTCAGCGCCCGTCCACCAGCAACTGAGCAACCTGCTTCGGCTGCCATCCGATGATCCTGCTGTCAGGTGAGACATGATAAGCCTTTCAAGCCACTTCACCCCTTGGACGTCGCTGGCCGGAGGCGTGCTGATCGGCCTTGCAGCCAGCCTGTTCATTTTGTTCAACGGCAGAATTGCCGGCATCAGTGGATTGCTCGGCAGCGTTCTGTCAGGCGCAGGCGAAGGACGTGGCGAAAAACTGCTGTTCCTCACCGGCTTGCTGGCCTCGCCACTGATCTGGTCAATGGGCGCAAGGCTGCCTGAGGCCTCATTCACTACCGAGGTCTTCACCCTGCTGGTTGCGGGGCTGATGGTCGGAATCGGCACTCGCTATGGTGCCGGATGTACCAGTGGACATGGCGTATGCGGACTGTCACGGCTGTCGCCACGATCAATCGTTGCCGTCTGCTGCTTCATGGGCAGCAGCTTCGCCTGCGTGTATCTGATTCGTCACGTGGCCGGGGTGTAAGCATGCGCAAACTGACTGCACTTATCGCCGGACTGCTCTTCGGTCTGGGGCTCTACTTTAGTGGCATGACCGACCCTGCGAAGGTGCTCGCATTCCTGGACATTGCAGGCGACTGGGATCCGTCATTGGCCCTGGTTATGGCCGGAGCGCTCTTGCCAGCCAGCGTCGCGTTCCAGGTTGCACAGCGTCGCCAGAAATCACTGCTTGGTGCACCGATGCAGATACCGACCCTCAAGGTGATCGACCGACGACTCGTTCTGGGCAGCCTGTTGTTCGGCGCTGGCTGGGCCTTGGCGGGTCTTTGCCCTGGCCCGGCACTGGCGTTGCTGCTGAGTGGCAGTTGGCAGCCCATCGCGTTCACGCTCGCGATGGTGGTCGGTATGCTGATCCACGCCCTTTTCGAATCACGCCGAACGATGTGAGGGGCCGACCGGACCTTGATCGACCCTTAGCCGAGCAAGGCTGCGTAACCCGCTTTGTAGTCCGGATACATCGGCGCCCAGCCCAATGCCCTTGCCCGCGCATTGCTGCACCGCTTGCTGCCGACCCGCTGCACGCTGACATCGTCGGACCATTCGGTCACGCCCAGATACTCACGAATCCACGACACCACATCAGCCAATGCAGCCGGGTCGTCGTCCACGCCCAGATAGCAGTTCTCCAGGGCGACGCCACGATCATCGGCCTCAAGCAAGTGCGCCAGCAGACCCGCGGCATCGTCGGCGTGAATGCGATTGGCGTAGACCGGCGGATCGATCCTGACGCTGTGGCCCTGGCGCACACGGTTGGACAGATCTGCACGGCCCGGCCCGTAGATACCGGTCAATCTCACAGCCGTGGCAGGAAGGCCGCTGTTCAGGGCGAGTTGCTCGGCGTCAAGCATGACCGTGCCGGTAAAACCGACAGGCTCAGTGACGGACGTCTCGTCGACCCATTCGCCCTCCTGCTGGCCGTAAACACCGCTGCTGGACACGAAAAACAGACGTTTGGGCCGCTGGCCCTGTTCTTCGAGCCAGCCCAGTACATGGCGCAACCCGTTGACATAGGCGTCTCGATAACCGGCCTCGTCGCGTTGCGATGGCGTTGCGCAATACACCACGTAGTCGATCCGGCCAGCCGGCCAGTCAGAAGGTCTCGCGGTCGCGAACAGATCGCCCTGTACCGGCAAGACACCCTCGGGCAGCCCGGAAACTGTGCGCCGCAGCCCATGGACGGACCAGTCACGAGCCAGCAGGCGCGTGGCCAGTCGAGAGCCGATATCGCCGCAACCAGCGATCAAAACGGATGGGGCGGACATTGCATATCTCCACATGACGGTGATCAGACACCGTGTAAGTCATCAGAAAACGTCAAATATTCAGACCAATATGTAAAAAAGATACAGTATTACTTTTGTTAACAAGAACGATTTGCAATAATGGCAGCCCATTTGTTCCCCTGGAACGCCGAACGTAACGCACGGCGACTGGAACGATCACTTTTTATTCTCCCAGGTCAGGCCAGCATGACACGTATCCAATCAATCGCTTCGCCAACCAAGCTATTCAGCGTGCCTCGCGCATGGCGCGGTATCGCGGCTCTCGTCCTGAGCCTGATGCTCGCACCCGTTGCAATCGCCGACCAGTCGGCACCTGCGACGCCGCCTGCCGCGACCAACGCAGCATCAGCACCGATTCAGGCTGACACCGCAGCGCCTGTGGAGACGCTTGAGCCTGCCGCCGAAGACAATAGCCTGGGCATGTCTCACGACCTGTCGCCATGGGGTATGTATCAGAACGCCGACGTGGTGGTGAAAGCGGTCATGATCGGTCTGGCCATCGCCTCGATCATCACCTGGACCATCTGGATCGCCAAGGGCTTCGAGCTGCTGGGTGCCAAGCGCCGCCTGCGCATCGAAATCGCCAACCTGAAGAAGGCCCGCACCCTGTCCGAAGCCGGTGAAACCGCTGCGAAGGAAGGCACGCTGGCCAATCTGCTGGTCCATGACGCGATGGAAGAAATGCGCCTGTCGACCAACAGCCGTGAACGCGAAGGCATCAAGGAACGCGTCAGCTTCCGTCTGGAGCGTCTGGTCGCGGCCTGCGGCCGCAACATGAGCTCCGGCACCGGCGTGCTGGCAACCATCGGCTCCACCGCGCCATTCGTAGGCCTGTTCGGCACGGTATGGGGCATCATGAACAGCTTCATCGGCATCGCCAAGACCCAGACCACCAACCTCGCCGTCGTCGCGCCAGGCATCGCCGAAGCCTTGCTGGCAACCGCGCTGGGTCTGGTTGCCGCGATTCCTGCGGTGGTCATCTATAACGTTTTCGCTCGCTCCATCGCCGGTTACAAGGCCCAGGTCGCCGATGCCTCGGCGCAGGTATTGCTGCTGGTCAGCCGTGATCTGGATCACCAGCCATCTGCCGAACGCAGCCAATCACCACACATGGTCAAGGTGGGCTGAACCTTGGGCATGCATCTGAAGGAAGGCGACGACGATCTCGCCGAAAACCACGAAATCAACGTCACACCGTTCATCGACGTCATGCTGGTGCTGCTGATCATCTTCATGGTCGCGGCCCCTCTGGCCACGGTAGACATCAAGGTCGATCTGCCTGCGTCTACCGCGACGCCGCAACCCAGGCCCGAGAAGCCGATCTTCCTCAGCGTCAAGACTGACAAGAGCCTGTACCTGGGCGAAGAGAAAGTCTCGCGCGAACAGATCGGCCAGGTGCTGGATGCGCGCACCAAAGGCAAGAAAGACACCACGATCTTCTTCCAGGCCGACAAGGGCGTGGATTACGGCGATCTGATGGACGTCATGAACTCGCTTCGGGGTGCGGGTTACCTGAAAGTCGGTCTGGTAGGCCTTGAGACGGCTGGTAAGAAATGATCACTACGCGCCAAAAACTGACGCGCTATAGCGGTAGTCTGTTGTTGGTGCTGGCCGTACACGCGATTGCGATCATCGTCGCTCTTCGCTGGCCGGCCTCTCAAGCCATCGAACTGCCTCCGGCAGCCATGATGGTCGAGCTGGCGCCTTTGCCGGAACCCGCACCGCCGCCACCGCCTCAGGTCGTTCAGCCGCCTCAGCCGCCCGCACCGGAAGAACAGGTGCAGGTGCCAGAGGTCGTGGAAGCGCCGAAGCCGGAAATCGTCGTGCCCAAGAAGGTGGAAAAGCCCAAGCCCAAACCGCAGCCGCCAAAGCCGCAAAAGAAGCCTGAGCCGCCAAAGCCCGAGGAAAAACCTGCCGAAGACAAACCGGTGGATACGCCCCCGACCACGGCCAAACCCGAGAAATCGGCCGCTCCGACACCGCCGGCACCTGCTGCACCGCCGAGCAACGCGTTGCCAAGTTGGCAGGGCGACCTGCTGCGTCACCTGGGGAAATACAAGAAGTACCCTGAAGATGCTCGTCGTCGCGGTATGCAGGGGGTGGCTCGTCTGCGCTTCGTCGTGGATGCGCAGGGCAATGTCTCGTCCTACGAGATTGCCAGCAGCTCGGGCAGTCCGGCGCTTGATCGGGCAACCATGGAGATGATCCGTCGTGCGCAGCCTTTGCCGAAGCCGCCTGCGGAAATCCTCAACAACGGCACCATTGAAATCCTCGCACCGTTCGTTTATTCGCTGGATAAACGCTGAATCGCACTTTTGTTACTCAAGAGTGCCTCTGATAACGTGCGTCTATCGATTGCACCCGCTATGCTGGGGCCGCAACTTCATGGACGCACGTTATGACTCTTACAGAATTGCGCTACATCGTTACGCTCGCTCAGGAACAGCACTTCGGTCATGCCGCAGAACGCTGTCATGTCAGCCAGCCTACGCTGTCAGTGGGTGTCAAAAAACTCGAAGACGAACTCGGTGTGCTGATTTTCGAGCGCAGCAAGAGTGCCGTGCGCCTGACGCCGGTCGGCGAAGGCATCGTCGCTCAGGCGCAAAAGGTGCTTGAACAGGCGCAAGGCATTCGCGAACTGGCCCAGGCCGGCAAGAATCAGCTGACCGCACCGCTGAAAGTCGGCGCCATCTACACCGTCGGTCCGTACCTGTTTCCCCACCTGATTCCGCAATTGCATCGCGTTGCCCCGCAGATGCCGTTGTACATCGAGGAAAACTTCACTCACGTGCTGCGCGACAAGCTGCGCAACGGTGAGCTGGATGCGGTCATCATCGCGCTGCCGTTCAACGAAGCCGACGTACTGACGCTGCCTCTGTATGACGAGCCTTTCTCTGTCCTGATGCCCGCCGACCACCCATGGACTCAGAAAGAGACCATTGACGCCTCGGCCCTGAATGACAAGAGCCTGCTGTTGCTGGGTGAAGGCCACTGTTTCCGTGATCAGGTTCTGGAAGCGTGCCCTACACTGACCAAAGGCAGCGAGGGTGCCAGGCACACCACCGTGGAATCCAGTTCGCTGGAGACCATCCGCCACATGGTCGCGTCAGGACTGGGGATTTCGATCCTGCCGTTGTCGGCAGTCGACAGTCACCACTACGCGCCCGGCGTGATCGAAGTACGCCCGCTGACGCCACCCGTACCATTCCGCACGGTTGCCATCGCCTGGCGTGCAAGCTTCCCGAGGCCCAAGGCTATCGAGATTCTCGCGGACTCCGTGCGCCTGTGTTCAGTGGCACGTCCCAAGACAGAAGCGAGCTAGGCAGGAAGAACATGAGCGAGCTTTCCAAAGTCTCGGTCACCGCGCTCAAGGGCGTCGGCGAGGCCATGGCTGAAAAGCTGGCAAAGGTCGGTCTGGAAAACCTGCAGGATGTGCTGTTTCATCTGCCGTTGCGTTATCAGGATCGGACTCGCGTCGTGCCTATCGGCGCGCTGCGGCCAGGCCAGGACGCGGTGATCGAAGGTGTCGTCAGCGGCGCCGACGTCGTGATGGGCAAACGTCGCAGCCTGCTGGTGCGTCTGGGCGACGGCACGGGTGTCGTCAGCCTTCGCTTCTATCACTTCAGCAATGCCCAGAAAGACGGCATGAAGCGCGGCACCCACCTGCGCTGTTTCGGCGAAGCACGCCCTGGCGCGTCCGGCCTTGAAATCTATCATCCCGAATACCGTGCAATCACGGGCGACGAGCCTGCGCCTGTCGAACAGACCCTTACGCCGATCTATCCCTCGACCGAAGGCCTGACGCAACAGCGTCTGCGCCAGCTCTGTCAGCAGAGCCTGGCGATGCTAGGCCCCAAAAGCCTGCCGGACTGGCTGCCGGATGAGCTGGCCCGTGATTATCAACTGGCCCCGCTGGACGATGCGATTCGCTACCTGCATCACCCGCCGGCCGACGCCGATGTCGACGAACTGGCTTTGGGGCATCACTGGGCCCAGCATCGTCTGGCGTTTGAGGAACTGCTGACTCACCAGCTCTCTCAACAAAGGCTGCGCGAAAGCCTGCGCTCGCAACGCGCCCCGGCCCTGCCGCTGGCAAAGAAACTGCCAAAGCAGTTTCTTGCCAACCTCGGCTTTCCGCCCACCGGCGCGCAGCAGCGGGTCGGTAAAGAAGTGGCCTACGACCTCAGTCAGCCCGAACCCATGCTGCGCCTGATTCAGGGCGATGTTGGCTCGGGCAAGACCGTCGTCGCGGCGCTCGCGGCCTTGCAGGCGCTGGAAGCCGGTTATCAGGTGGCATTGATGGCGCCGACCGAGATTCTCGCCGAGCAGCACTACATCAACTTTCAGCGCTGGCTTGAACCGCTGGGCATCGGTGTGGCGTGGCTGGCGGGCAAGCTCAAGGGCAAAGCCCGTGTGACCTCGCTTGAACAGATCGCCAGCGGCACACCCATGGTGGTCGGCACGCATGCGCTGTTTCAGGACGAAGTGCAGTTCAAGAATCTGGCGCTGGTCATCATCGATGAGCAACACCGCTTCGGCGTTCAGCAGCGTCTGGCGCTGCGCAAGAAAGGCGTGGGCGGCCTGATGTGTCCTCACCAGTTGATCATGACGGCCACACCGATTCCCCGCACACTGGCCATGAGTGCCTATGCAGACCTGGACACTTCCATTCTCGACGAGCTGCCACCAGGCCGCACACCGGTCAACACCGTGCTGGTCGCCGACAGTCGCCGGATGGAAGTGATCGAGCGGGTGCGGTCCGCCTGTGCGGAGGGACGGCAGGCCTATTGGGTGTGCACGCTGATCGAAGAGTCGGAAGAACTGACCTGCAAAGCTGCCGAAACGTCGTTCGAAGAATTGAGCAGCGCGCTGGGCGAGTTGCGGGTAGGGCTTATCCACGGGCGCATGAAGCCTGTCGAGAAAGCCGCGATCATGGCCGAGTTCAAACAGGGTGCCTTGCAATTGCTGGTGGCGACCACGGTGATCGAGGTGGGCGTCGATGTGCCCAATTCCAGTCTGATGATCATCGAGAACCCCGAGCGCCTGGGGCTTGCCCAGCTTCACCAGCTACGCGGTCGAGTCGGCCGGGGCAGCGCTGTCAGTCACTGCGTGCTGCTTTACCATCCGCCGCTGTCGCAAATCGGTCGCCAGCGACTGGCGATCATGCGCGAAACCAACGACGGTTTTGTGATCGCCGAAAAGGATCTGGAGCTGCGCGGCCCAGGCGAAATGCTTGGAACCCGACAAACGGGCCTGCTGCAATTCAAGGTCGCCGACCTGATGCGCGACGCCGATCTGCTACCCGCCGTCCGCGACGCAGCCCAAGCGCTGCTTGAGCGTTGGCCCCAACATGTGAGTCCGTTACTGGAGCGCTGGCTGCGTCATGGCCAGCAGTATGGCCAGGTGTGATGCAGGCTACGCTTTGGAAACCGCATGCGACCCAAATTGAATAAGGTGGTTATACTTCGGCCACTGTAGGAATTTGGACAAAGACCATGACAGAAGTTGCTCACGTCGATGATTCGCATCACGCCCCGTCGGTTATCCGGCAGTTGCTTGAAAAATTGGCGATCAGCTACAACGAAGTCGTCGATGACAAAAACCTGCAACCGGCGCGAAAAGTTCAAGCCGTCCTGGTTGAAGACGCCGTAGGTGCTCTTCTCATCCTGTTTCCGCAAAGTCAGCTGTTGGACCTCAGCCGGATTACCGAGCTGACGGGTCGACAATTGACCGCCGTCCCACACGAGCGGCTGTTGCGCATGCTGGCCAAACACAGCCTGCATGTACTGCCGGGCCTGCCCGCGCTCACCAGTTCACCCTGCCTTTACGATGAGCGCCTGCTGCAGGAGCCCTCACTGTTGGTCGGTTCGGGCGAACCCGGGGTGTTACTGGAAATCACCAGCGAAGACTTCAAAGGTATGCTCAGCAAAGCCAGCGCCGCCGTTTTCGGGCAGCCTGTCAGCGCGATTCATCCCAACCTTGATCGTCCTGACGATGACCGGAAAGAAATCACCACAGCCATGACTCACTTCACGGCGCGCCGCATCCAGCAACGCCTGGAAGCGACACTGGAAATTCCGCCGCTGGCAGGCACTGCGCAAAAGATCATCAAGCTGCGGGTCGATCCCGACGCGACCATTGACGACATCACCGGCGTGGTCGAAACAGATCCTGCGCTGGCGGCGCAGGTCGTCAGCTGGGCTGCGTCGCCTTACTACGCTTCGACCGGCAGGATTCGCTCGGTGGAAGACGCCATAGTGCGCGTGCTGGGTTTCGACCTGGTGATCAACCTGGCACTGGGCCTCGCGCTGGGCAAGACCCTGAGCCTGCCCAAGGATCAACCGCAGCAGACCACCCCTTACTGGCAGCAGTCGATCTACACTGCAGCCGTCATCGAAGGCCTGACCCGCGCTATCCCGCGCGCAAAAAGACCTGAAGGCGGCCTGACCTATCTGGCCGGCCTGCTGCACAATTTCGGCTACTTGCTGCTCGCCCACGTGTTTCCGCCGCATTTCACGCTGATCTGCCGTCAGTTGGAAGTGAACACGCACCTGCACCACAGCTACATCGAGCACCATCTGCTCGGTATCAGCCGTGAGCAGATCGGTGCCTGGCTGATGCGCTACTGGGACATGCCGGACGAACTCGCCACTGCGCTGCGCTTCCAGCATGATCCGCATTACGCAGGCGAGCATCACGCCTACGCCAACCTGGTATTTCTGGCCGTACGGCTGCTGCGCGCCAACGGCATCGGCGCAGGCCCGCAGCAGGAGATTCCGGACGAGCTGTTCGAGCGTCTTGGCCTGACCCGCGAAAAAGCCAACGAGTCCGTCAAGAAGGTGCTGGAAGCCGAAGTGCTGCTGCGCGAACTGGCGTCTCAGTTCAGCCAGTAAGCGCCACACTGATCGTGCCCATCGCTTCGCGTGGGCATGCATCCCGTCACGCTCCGCGTCACCTTAGAGAGCGGACGCGAAGCGTCCTCGGCGGCGTTACCACGCAGCGCGTGGGAACGGGCAGCGAGCCGCGGTCAGTAGCTGTACACGAACTTAATCTAACTCCCCCTCCCGCCCCGGCAAATGCTCGTCCAGATGCAGCCACGGCAATCGGTTTTCGATGAAGATGTGCCGCGCTGGCGCCGCCAGTTCCGGATGGTCGAGCGTGGCGATGACCACGTCGATTTCCTGCGGGCTGTTGCGGGTGAACAGGGCCGCGTGAGCTCCGCAGTTGCCGCAGAAGTAGCGAATGCAGGTCGGGCCCGAGTCGTAGGTCGCCGGGCTGCCCGCCAGCCACTGGAAGGACGTCAGCGGTACCGTGATCCAGGTCATGACCGTCCCGCCGGACGTTCTCCTGCAAATGGAGCAGTGACAATGGGCGATGTCCTTCAGGGGCGCATCGAACTGGTAACGCAGGTTGCCGCAATGGCAGCCGCCGATGTGAATCTGGCTCATGAGGGCATCTCCCTGTTGTGCATCGATAAGCGTGTCGCCATAAAGTGACCGCAAACACTTAATAATGTGACCGCAAGCGCTGATTGAAAGGTCGGTGAAAGCTTGCGCAATTAGCATCGCCTCACTTCCGGCAAAAAGACCGGCCAGCCTGGGTGTCGCTCCACGCGTTCCCTGGCCCAATTAACAACAATAATGGTGATTGCAATGCTTGCTGACTTTCCGACCCGTCCCCTTCTTGCGCCCCCTCTCCACGTACCGCTCCGACTGAGCTGACTCGTTCGTTTCCATCGTTCTGTAGCCGTATTACGTCTGGAGTATTCCCATGCTGACTTTCCTTGGCTTCGCCATGGTCATTGCGTTCATGTACCTGATCATGAGCAAGCGTCTGACCGCGCTGATCGCCCTGATTCTGGTCCCGATCATCTTTGCCCTGTTCGGCGGCTTCGCGTCGCAGATCGGCCCGATGATGCTGGCCGGTATTACCAAACTGGCGCCGACCGGCGTCATGCTGATGTTCGCCATTTTGTACTTCGCGCTGATGATCGACTCCGGCCTGTTCGACCCGGCCGTGCGCAAGATCCTGAAAATGGTGAAAGGCGACCCGATGCGCATCTCGGTCGGCACCGCTGTGCTGGCCCTGGTGGTCTCGCTGGACGGTGACGGTGCAACCACCTACATGATCTGCGTTGCCGCCATGCTGCCGCTGTACAGCCGCGTCGGCATGAGCCCGCGGATCATGGCAGGCCTGATCATTCTGGCCGGTGGCGTGATGAACATGACCCCGTGGGGCGGCCCGACCGCTCGTGCGGCCAGCGCCCTGCATGTGGATGCGTCGGACATTTTCGTCCCGATGATTCCTGCAATGCTGGCTGGCGTGGTGGCGATCCTGGCGATTGCCTACTTCTACGGCAAACGTGAGCGCGCCCGCCTGGGTGAACTGCACCTGAAAGGCGACGAAGTCGATCACAGTGAAATCAGTGTGTCGCAGTTCCCGGATGCCCGTCGCCCGAAACTGATCTGGTTCAACGGCGGCCTGACGCTGGTATTGATGGTCGCCCTGATCATGGGTCTGCTGCCGCTGCCGGTGCTGTTCATGATTGCGTTCAGTATCGCCATGATCATCAACTACCCGAACCTGCAGGATCAGAAGGACCGCGTTTCGGCTCACGCCGGTAGCGTCCTGGCCGTGGTCGGCCTGATCTTCGCTGCCGGTATCTTCACCGGTATCCTGTCGGGCACCGGTATGGTCGATGCCATGTCCAAGAGCCTGCTGGCTGTTATCCCGGACGCACTGGGCCCGTACCTGGCGGTCATCACTGCGCTGGTGAGCATGCCGTTCACCTTCTTCATGTCCAACGATGCGTTCTACTACGGCGTACTGCCAGTGCTGTCGGAAGCCGCCGCCCACTACGGCATCAGCCCGGTGGAAATGGCTCGTGCCTCCATCGTCGGCCAGCCGGTTCACCTGCTCAGCCCGCTGGTGCCTTCGACTTACCTGCTGGTGGCACTGGCCGGTATCGAGTTCGGCGACCACCAGCGTTTCACCCTGAAGTGGGCGATTCTGGTGTGCATGTGCATTTTGGTTGCAGCACTGGCCATGGGGATTTTCCCGCTCTACAGCAGTCTATAACCTCAGGCTGTCATCGGCCCGCCATCGACCCGAGGGTTGATGGCGGGCTTTTTCATGTTTGAGACCCTCTATGGAATGGCTGACCAACCCCGAGATCTGGGCTGCATTTTTTACCCTCACTGCCCTGGAAATCGTTCTGGGCATCGACAACATCATCATGATTTCCATCCTCGTCGGGCACATGCCCGAGGCGATGCAGCCACGCACCCGGATCGTCGGGCTGGCGCTGGCGATGGTGACGCGGATCCTGCTGTTGCTCTCCATCACCTGGGTCATGCGCCTGACCAGCGATCTGTTTTCGGTGATGGGCAAAGGCTTTTCCGGGCGTGATCTGATTCTGTTTTTCGGCGGGCTGTTCCTGCTCTGGAAAAGCTCGCAGGAGATCTATCACGGGCTGGAAGGTGAAGAAGAGAGCGCACAGCCAAAGGGCGGCAACGGGCAGTTCTTCTACACCATCATTCAGATCGCCATTCTCGACATCGTTTTCTCACTGGACTCGGTCATCACCGCCGTAGGCATGGTGTCCGATATCCCGGTCATGATTGCGGCCATCGTAACGGCAGTACTGATCATGATGCTGTGCTCCGGTGCCATCAGCGACTTCATCAACCGACATCCGTCGTTGAAGATGCTCGCACTGTCCTTTCTGATCCTGGTCGGCACTGTCCTGATCGCAGACGCGTTCGACGTGCACGTGCCCAAGGGCTATGTGTACTTCGCGATGGCGTTTTCGCTGGTGGTGGAGACCATCAACATCAGAATGCGTATGGCACGGGCGGTAAAGAAGTGATTCCGCTGGGTACGCGATGCCTGATCGTGATGAACGACCAGTAAGGATGTGATTTATGACACTTTTATTTCAATGAAACCAAGCCTGTGCGATGCTGGCGCCAAGGCCCAAGGCCGACTAAAGCTTAGTAGAGCGTTACAAAACACTTCCCCGCTCGCTACACGCTGCACCTTTCAATCCAATGCCTGTATGGGCAAACCTCAGGGGCTATCAGTATGCTGACCCTGCTCGATTTGCTATCCGCCGTAGCCCTGCTGATCTGGGGCACGCACATCGTGCGCACTGGCATCCTTCGTGTTTATGGCGCGCAATTGCGGCGCGTACTCAGCCAGAACATGTCCAAACGTCCGCTGGCCTTCATCGCCGGTATTCTCGTGACCGCCATGGTGCAGAGCAGCAATGCCACGGCAATGCTGGTGACCTCGTTCGTGGGCCAGGGTCTGATGACGCTGACACCCGCGCTGGTCATCATGCTCGGTGCCGATGTGGGTACGGCGCTTATGTCGCGGGTGCTGACCTTCGATCTATCCTGGCTGTCGCCGCTGCTGATTTTCCTCGGCGTGGTGTTCTTTCTATCGCGCAAGCAGACCCGAGCGGGGCAACTGGGTCGCGTCGGTATCGGCCTGGGCCTGATCGTGCTGGCGCTGCAATTGATTGTCGAGGCGGCCGCACCGATCACTCAGGCGGCCGGCGTGAAGGTGTTGTTCGCTTCATTGACGGGCGACCTGCTCCTGGATGCGCTGGTCGGTGCGATGTTTGCCCTGATCTCGTACTCAAGCCTTGCGGCCGTACTGCTGACCGCCACCCTGGCGGGCGCAGAAATCATCGGGTTGCCCGTGGCCATCGGGCTGGTGATCGGTGCCAACATCGGCAGCGGCCTGTTGGCGTTCCTGAGCACCAGCATGCAGAACGTGGCAGGTCGACAGGTTGCGCTGGGCAGTCTGCTGTACAAGCTGCTGGGCCTGCTGCTGATCATTCCGGTGCTCGATCCTCTGGTCGCCTGGATCGACACGCTGGGCTTCAGCCCTCAGGAACTGGTCATTGGCTTCCACCTGATCTACAACACCGCGCGCTGCCTGATCATGCTGCCCACCGTCGGCCCGATGGCACGCCTGTGCACCGCGTTGCTGCCACAGCAGAACGAAGTCGGCGGCCTGGCCAAACCGCGCCATCTGGACCTTACGGCACTGGCAACACCCAGCCTTGCGCTGGCCAATGCCGTACGTGAAACCCTGCGCATGGGTGATCTGATTGAAAGCATGCTTGGCTCGATGCTGGCCGTGCTGCGCGGGACACAGACTGCCGTCACGCAGGAAGTGCGGCGTCTCAACGATGATGTGGAAGCGCTCTACAACGCGATCAAACTTTATCTGGCGCAAATGCCGCGCGAAGAGCTGGGCGAGCACGATAATCGTCGCTGGGCAGAGATCATCGAGCTGACAATCAACCTGGAACTGGCCGCCGGTCTGATCGAGCGTATGCTGCGCAAGATCCAGCAACAGAAGACCTCGCAGCGTCGCTCGTTCTCGGAAGTCGGGTTGGAAGAGTTGGCCGACCTGCATATCCAGCTGCAGTCGAACCTGCGCCTGGGGCTGTCGGTATTTCTCAGCGGCGACGAAGAAAGCGCTCGCCAACTGTTGCGTGAAAAGCGGCGTTTTCGGGCGCAGGAACGGCGCCTGGCGCATGCTCATGTCAGTCGTTTGCAGCGTAAAGTCGTGCAAAGCATCGAGACCAGCTCGCTGCACCTGGAGCTGATCGCCGACATGAAGCGCCTCAATTCACTGTTCTGCAGCAGCGCCTACGCGGTACTGGAAACCTCCGATACCGGCGCGCTTGCCAGCGAGACCGCGGTGGAACAATCGTTATGAACGTAAGGGGAGTGTCGAAGTCTGTTAAACATACCGGCCCGCAAGGAAAGCTGCTTTATGCGTTGCCTGCTGTTCGCATGTCTGTTTCTCGTCACACTCCCTTCGTTCGCCCTTGACCGCCTCAAGGTCGAGGGCTATCTGCTGCCCAATGGTCTGCAAGTTCTTCTGAAACCCGGCTACGAAAAGGGCCACGTCGCTATCCGTCTGGTGGTGGGCATCGGCTTCGACGACTTTCAGTGCCAGGACAAGGAACTGCCGCACCTGCTGGAACATCTGCTGTTCAGCGGTATCGACGACACTGGCGAAGGTGGTCTTGAAGAGCGCATGCAGGCGCTCGGAGGCGAGTGGAATGCATTCACCAGCAACACCGACACAACCTTCGTGCTCGAAGCGCCCGCACGCAATCAGCGCAAGGTGCTGGACCTGTTGCTGGACATCATGACCAAGACCGAGCTGACTCAGGATCGGCTGGACAATGTGAAACGCATCGTCGAGCGTGAGGACGGCGGGCATTTCTCCCACTTGCAACGCCTGCTTGACCATCGAGGTTCAAGCCGCGGAGCCAGTAGCCAACTGGCAACAGAGCTGGGGCTCAAATGCGCTGAACGTCCCGAGGTGGACAATATCGGGCTGGAACACATCGAAGACGTTTTCTCCAACTGGTACGCGCCCAACAACATGACGCTGATCGTCGTCGGCGATCTCGACAAGCTACTGCCTGCCTACCTTGAACGGACGTACGGCAAGCTGGCCCCGACCGATCCTATCGATCACCCGCCACTGGCCGAGAGCAACGGTTCTGCCGAGCCGCGGCGCGAACTGGAGCGTGGCGGACTTGGGGATAACGCCAGGCTGCATCTGTTCTACACCGAACCCGAACTCGACGATCAGCACGATGAGACCTGGGATCTGGTCAAGGCCTACCTCGACTGGTCGCTCTACACCGAGCTGCGCCTCAAGCACGGCCTGTCCTACGGCCCTTCGGCCGAGCGCGAAGTGTTCGGCGACGTTGGTTTTCTCAGTCTGAATGCTGACGTCGAACGCGAAGACGCCGATGAAGCCGAGCGGGAAATGCGTGCGCTGGTCGAGCGGCTGCAGAAGGACGGCATGCAGGCTGAAACCTTTGCGCGCCTGCAGGACGCCGCCGTCGCGCGTCAGGCCTGGGCCGTTCAGGGTAATAGCGCGCTGGCTGATTATTACTGGGGCGCGATCAACGATTATGAGGACGGACGCTTTGTCGACCCTGCCAAACGCATCAAAGCTGTGAGCCTGGAAACCGCCAATAGAGCCATGCGCCAATTGTTGGCCCAGCCGGGCTATATGCGCATCGAAAAACCGCTGCTCAGCTACGACGGCCTGTACTGGGTGATTGCCGCATTGCTGGGCTTGATCGTTCTCCTGCTGGCGCTCTGGCGCTGGCGGGCGCGGCGCAAATAAGAGCTGAACCGGTGCACTGCACCTCTTTCCACAGGGACCCGCGCTGCATTGTTATGCTGCGCGGGTTTTTGATCGCTTTGAACCGAGTGAACCGCCCAGATGCCTGACCTGAACCGCTTTGTGACACCCGTGCTCAACCTGATGCAACGCTATCCGGGGCTTATTGCGGCTTTTGGTTTTGTCTCCGGTATTGCCAGTTTCATTTTGGTGGATCGCCAGGAAGGTCTGGCCACCTGGATCGCAGTGGTCATGCTGATCAGCTGGCTGTGGCTGATGGTCGAGAACACCATGGTCGGGATGCTCAACAAGGCGATCGGTCGGGAGATTCCCCAGGGATTGCTGCGTTACGGCACGCAGATGATCCACCAGGAAAGCCTGTTCTTTGTCCTGCCATTCTTTTTCATCACCACGACATGGAACAGCGGTCAGGCCGTGTTCACGGCCCTGCTTGGCGCCGCAGGGCTGATCTCGATCATCGATCCGCTGTACTACAAATGGCTCGCGCCACGCCGCTGGCTGTTCATGGCCCTGCACACCCTGACGCTGTTCGCGGCGCTGCTCACAGCACTGCCCATCATTGTGCACCTGACCACCGCCGAGAGTTACAAACTGGCGCTGGGCGTCGCGATGCTGCTGTCGTTTCCAAGCCTGGCGTCGAGCTTCCCGCTGACCAACTGGCGCAATGCGTTGATGGTTATCACGATGATCGTTGTGGCAGGCGGCGCGGGCTGGCTGCTGCGCTCCTGGGTACCGCCTGCGACCCTGTGGCTGACCGAAGTGGCCGTCAGTCCTGACTTCGATAACAAAAACCGCACGCCGGGTGACAGCATCCGCCAGATCAGTGCCAGTCAACTGCGCAGCGGCGGCCTGTATGCGTACACCGCGATCAACGCGCCACGGGGTCTTGAGGAGCGCATTTATCACGTGTGGCGACATAACGGTAAAGAGATGGACCGGATCGCCCTGGACATCCATGGCGGACGCAAGGAGGGCTACCGCGCCTGGACTCATAAGCAGAACTTCCCGCAGGACGTGGTCGGGCGCTGGCAGGTAAGGGTGCTCACAGAAGACGGTCAGATGATCGGTGTGCTGCGTTTCAACGTAACCGAAGCCGACGAGCCTGCCGTCAAACGTCCGACAGGCAGGATCATCAAACTCAAGCCGGGTGGCGATACGGGCGAAGAGGCCGCACCGGAATCGACACCTGAAAAGTCCGAACCCGCTCAGCCGGAACAGGAGGCGCCAGCGGCTGAAGCGGCGCCAGAGGCGCCCGCTCAATAACCCTTCAGGTGGCGGTGGCGCCGAAGAACCAGTAGCAGACGAAGATGGCCGCCACCACACCTGCGAACTCGGCGAACAGCGCACAACCCACGGCATGACGGGCGCGCTGAATACCGACAGCGCCAAAGTACACCGCCAGCACGTAGAACGTGGTTTCGGTACTGCCCTGAATCGTCGCAGCGGCGAGCGCGGCGAAACTGTCCACACCCTGAGTCTGCATCGTCTCGATCAGCAAGGCCCGCGCGGCACTGCCGGAGAAGGGTTTGACCATTGCGGTCGGCAGCGCATCGACGAAGCGGGTGTCCCAGCCCAGCCACTCGACCATGTGCCTGATGCCTTCCAGACCGAAGTCCAGCGCACCTGAGGCACGCAACACACCGACGGCGCAAAGCATTGCCACCAAATATGGAAGCAGGCTCTTGGCGACGTCGAAGCCTTCCTTCGCGCCTTCGACAAAGGCCTCATACACCTGCACCTTGCGCAACGAGCCGATGATCAGAAACATCATAATCAGGCCAAACAGCGTGAGATTACCCAAAATCGATGAAAGACCTGCCAGCGCAGTGGCCGACAGCGTCGCCAGAAAGGCCATGAAGCCACCGAGCAACAGCGCACCGGGAATCAGATAGGCCAGTACCACCGGATCCCACAGACGCAGACGCTGCATGAAGGCAACCGACAGCAGGCCAACGATCGTAGAGGCGCTGGTGGCCAGCAGGATCGGCAGGAACACCAGCGTAGGGTCGGCAGCGCCTTGCTGGGCGCGGTACATGAAGATCGTCACCGGCAGCAGGGTCAGGGACGAGGCGTTCAATACCAGAAACAGAATCTGCGCGTTGCTGGCGGTGTCCTTGCTGGGGTTGAGCTCCTGCAAGGAACGCATGGCCTTGAGGCCGATGGGCGTGGCGGCGTTATCCAGCCCGAGTGCATTGGCAGCGAAATTGAGGGTAATCAGACCCAGCGCAGGATGGCCGGGCGGCACTTCCGGCATCAGCCGCAGAAACAACGGCCCGAGGACTTTTGCCAGCCAGTCAACGATCCCGGCCTTCTCGGCAATGCGCAGAAAGCCCAGCCAGAGGGTGAGGGTGCCGAACAACAGCACCATGACCTCCACCGACAGCTTGGCCATGGCAAAGATGCTTTCGACCATCGCCGCAAAGATGCCTGCGTTGCCGCCAACCAGCCACTGCGCCATCGCGGAAATCGCCGCCACGACAAAAAAACCAAGCCACAGGCCATTGAGCATTGAATAAGTCCCTCACAAGATGCGGGGATAATAACGGCGGGGTGGACTGGAGGGAAATCGGAGGTTGTATCCATGGCGCTACGCGTCACACGCGGGGCCTTCCGGGCGGCGTTACCACGCAACGCTGGGAACGATCATCAACCATCGGTAGAAACACAAAACCCCGGAAATCCGGGGTTTTGTGTTGTGCGACTCAGCAATCACTCGGCAGCAGGATTGCCCAGCGGGACCGGTTCCTTGCTGCGCCAGTGCGGCAGGGAATTCCAGTAGGCCTGCCCCTTGGCGTCGTCGTACATGCCTTCCCAGCGCGAGATGACCAGCACGGCCAAAGCGTTGCCGATCACGTTAAGAGCGGTGCGCGCCATGTCCATGATGCGGTCGACACCGGCAATGAACGCCAGGCCTTCCAGCGGAATGCCTGCGCTGCCCAGCGTGGCAAGCAGCACCACGAAGGACACGCCCGGCACGCCGGCAATACCCTTGGACGTCACCATCAGGGTCAGGACCAACATCAGTTGCGCGCCGACCGAAAGGTCGATGCCGTAAAGCTGTGCAATGAAGATTGCCGCGATGCTCTGATACAGCGTCGAGCCGTCGAGGTTGAAGGAGTAGCCGGTCGGTACCACGAAGCTGCAGATCGCTTTTGGCGCGCCGTAGGCTTCCATCTTCTGGATGACACGTGGCAATACGGTCTCGGAACTGGCGGTGGAATAGGCCAGGATCAGTTCATCCTTGAAAATACGCATCAGTTTGATGACCGAGAAGCCGAAAGCGCGGGCGATCAGACCCAGTACCACGAAGGCGAAGAAGGCGATGGCCACGTAAACCAGAATCACCAGTTTGGCCAGCGGCAGTAGCGACGCAAAACCGAAGTTGGCGACAGTCACGGCGATCAGTGCGAAAACGCCGATCGGCGCGTAGTTCATGATCATGTGCGTGACCTTGAACATGGTTTCCGACACGCCCTGGAACATCTTGACCAGTGGATCACGCACATCAGCCTGCAGGCTGGAAAGACCCAGACCGAACAGCACCGAGAAGAAAATGATCGGCAGCATTTCGCCACGCGCCATGGCAGCAAAGATGTTGGATGGAATCAGATTGAGGATCGTCGCGATGAACGCGTGATCGTGCTGAACCTCGGCGGTGGTCTGCTGATATTTGGAGATATCGACCGTGCCCAGCGTACTCATGTCGATGCCCGTGCCGGGGTGGAAGACGTTGGCCAGGACCAGACCCACCAGAATCGCGATGGTTGTGACCACCTCGAAATAAATAATGGTCTTGAGGCCGATGCGTCCCAGCTTCTTGGCATCGCCTACGCCTGCAATGCCCACGACGAGCGAGGCGACGACGATAGGGATGACGATCATCTTGATCAGGCGAATGAAGATATCGCCCGCCGGCTGCAGGATATTGGTGATCCACCAGGCCTTCTCGGCGCTGAAGTGATTGAGCAGTGCGCCAACAGCGATACCCAGCGCCAGACCGATCAGGATCTGCCAGGCCAGACTCAGCTTTGCCTTCTTCATATTATTACCCTTGTTGAAAGTGGCTTGGGCAACTCCAAAACCGACACGCTGAAAAGGGCTTTTTCCTCAGCCTTTTCAAGGGGCGGATACCTTTGGACTGTCCACAGAAGGTCACCGCAGTCGAGCATCCCGGCTCTATAGCAGGCGAAAAAAGTCGCAACTATTCCCACGACATGGATCCACGTCTAATGCCGTAAGCGACTACCTCATGCGCAATCGGCATACGAAAACGACAAAAAGGGTTGATTTACGACATTACGGATGCCGCTATTTGGCGCAAAGGTGGCTAAAACGTCGCCTACGTTGTAAAGAGGGTCGAACCATCGGGAAGGGCGTTTTGCGGGGCTGGAACGATGTTGTTACAGATTTAACAGATATACGGTTGTCTGAGATTGAACTAAACGGAAAATACGTAAAGCGCCGCACGAGTAAGGCAGTTCCCGCCCGACGAAATCGATGCATGGAACCGTCCACTGTGCGGCAGCCTGCCTGACCCGGCCCTGAACGGAGGTACTCCCTGTACCCCTAGGTCGCGCCGATCATCTCAATCAACACAACCCGGCCCCCTGGTCATGCGCGTACCTTCCTCAGGTCGCGCAATAAGGAAGAGCCATCAAGCTCTTCCCCTCTGGATCAATACCAGTTTGGATCCTTGCGCAATTGCTCGTTGAGCAGCTGCTGCATGCCTTCGTCAGGCTTGCCCAGATACCGGTAGGTGGCATGACGCGTTGGCGACTTGTCCGCTGGCAGACCGGCGGGCACCTCAACCAACATTGCGTACGCATTTTCCTTATCGAGACTGAAAGCCACGATCAGGCGCTTGCTCTTGCACGTATCGGCGGTCTCGCAGAGCGGACCCACCAGATACGGATCACCATTCTCGGTGACTGCCGTCATCTGCTCGGACGTGCCAGAAAGATTGATCACCCAGTCGGGCAGCCTCTCTTCCTTCTTCACGACCTTCGCCCAGGTCTGACGGTATTCGGGTGCCGAAGACAGCAACTCGTTTACACGCGCCTGACCGTCATTGGCGGCCATTACCACAGCACTGCCGCCCATCAACAGGGCGGCAGCCAGCGTACGGAGCGACGTATGCATCGTTAGCCTCGACCGCGACGACCGAAGAAGAACGAAACAACGAACATCACCAGGAAGACGACGAACAGGATCTTGGCGATGCCTGTAGCGGTGCCGGCGATACCACCGAAGCCAAGTACTGCGGCGACAATGGCGATGATCAGAAACGTGATAGCCCAACTCAACATGGTGATACTCCTTTTTTACAACTGTTTAAATGTAATGAGTGCAGTCATTTCAGGTCGGGTCAGAAGACCCATTTTTGCTGCGGCGCTACGTCATTCGAAGAGATCACACCCTCTACAGGGCGCAGGCTCAGCGCAGCGTCCTGAGCGGCCGGAGCACTGACGCTCCGGTAAGCAACACTGCTGTGAATGATTTGCTGTCTGGTTTCAGTCGCTTCGTTGGCCTGAGACCAACGCTGGAACTGCTGAATGGCAATGAGGGTGACGAGCAGAGCAAGAAGCAGAAACAGGCCTTGCTGTACGTGCAGAGGGGATATACGCAACTGTGCGATACGCTGGCTGTTCATCCGCAAACTCCCTCCGCCCCTTGGGCATTCGATCAATCGTGTGGGCCGCTGTGCCGACCTTCGTTGAAAGGGATATTGCAGACTGCATGCCAGTTTTCAGAATCAAAATAAATTCAGTAAAATCAACAACTTAAAAGATTACCGAAAGAGGGTCTGCGAGCAAGCTGCACGATTGCACCTTCGCAATCGTGCGTTCTGCACGAAGCGCAGCGACTGCTGCGTCGCTGATTATCAACCTGCGCTACGCGCCATGACTTTCAAGGCATCGGCGTTTACGCCTTTCACGCCTCGAATGTTGCGTGCAATCTCAACCGCGAGTTCCTTTTCCGCGAAGTTGGCAACCACGCCGTTGAGCGTTACCAAACCGTCCTTGGTATCGACCTTGATGTTCAGGCCGTCGAGGTTGCGGCTGTAGATGAGGCTGGATTTAACCTTGCTGGTGACCCAGGCATCGCTCAGCTGCTCTACAGGGTTGAGGTTCTGCGGCTGAGTCTTGGCTGCGATGGAATCCGCCGCACTCAGACTGATGAGGTTATTGACGCTGACCACGCCATCCGTATTGCTGGCGAGGCTGCCTGCAAGCTCCTTGGCTTCCGGGCTCTGCGCACGCCCCTTGAGCGTGACCACACCATCCTTGCTGTCCACGTCGATGTTCAAAGCCTCGGTCACGCTGCTCCACAGCAGCTTGGACTTCACGGTTGCCACCAGTGTGGCGTCTTCGAAGCGCTGAGCCATGTTGGCTTTGGTGCCGGGTTCACTGGCAACGGCTGCGTCGATTTCCAGCTGGTTATCAACCTTGTCGATACCTTTGATGTCCAGCGCAATACGCTCGGCCAGTTCGCGGTCGACTTCGTTCTCGACCTTGCCCTTGAGAGTCGCCGTGCCTTGCGCCACATCCACATCGATCTTGAAAGGGCTCAGGTGTTTGTTCAACGCAAAGGCGGTCCAGATCGAACCTTCCTGGCGCGCTTCAGCCAACTGGGTGGGCAGGTCGCCTTGAGCATGCGCGAGCAATGGGCCGCTGCCCAGAACCGCAGCGGTCGCCGTAATCAACGCGATCTTTTTCAGTGAGTGCATGGCGTTCTCCTTCTGAGGTTGGCGTTTGGTCTTTGAACAGACGGTTTTAGCGACATAAACACGGATTAATCAGTCTGTTCGCCATTAAATGAACAGACCGCTAGCATGCATGCGGCAGAATCAATCAGAATTGACCATGCAACTTGCCCGATGATTCCGAGACTAACCAAGACAATTCACTAAGGAGCGTAGGAAAAATGGAAGCAGCCACTGAGAATCAGGGCCGTATTCTGCTCGTGGACGATGAGTCCGCCATCCTCCGCACTTTCCGGTACTGTCTGGAAGACGAAGGCTACAGTGTTGCCACTGCCAACAGCGCAGCACAGGCGGACACGTTGATGCAACGCCAGGTATTTGACCTGTGCTTTCTCGATTTGCGCCTGGGCGAAGACAATGGCCTGGACGTGCTGGCACAGATGCGGGTTCAGGCTCCGTGGATGCGCGTGGTCATTGTGACTGCCCATTCTGCGGTGGACACGGCGGTCGATGCCATTCAGGCCGGCGCAGCCGATTACCTGGTCAAACCCTGCAGCCCTGACCAGTTGCGACTGGCGACCGCCAAACAGTTGGAGGTCCGGCAGTTGTCGGCCCGACTGGAAGCGCTGGAAGGGGAGATCCGCAAACCCAAGGACGGCCTGGATTCCCACAGCCCTTCGATGATGGCGATTCTGGAAACAGCCCGTCAGGTGGCCGTGACCGACGCCAACATTCTGATCCTGGGCGAATCAGGCACCGGTAAGGGTGAACTGGCACGCGCGATTCACGGCTGGAGCAAGCGAGCCAAGAAGTCCTGCGTGACCATCAACTGCCCGTCGCTCACTGCCGAGCTGATGGAGAGCGAATTGTTCGGCCACAGCCGCGGGGCCTTTACCGGCGCCAGTGAGAGCACGCTCGGCCGTGTCAACCAGGCGGATGGCGGTACTCTGTTTCTTGACGAGATCGGCGATTTTCCGTTGACGTTGCAACCCAAGTTGCTGCGATTCATTCAGGACAAGGAATACGAACGCGTTGGCGATCCAGTCACTCGTCGTGCCGACGTGCGCATCCTCGCCGCCACCAACCTGAACCTGGAAGACATGGTACGCAGCGGCCGTTTCCGTGAAGACCTGCTCTATCGCTTGAACGTCATCACCCTGCATCTGCCCGCCTTGCGCGAGCGCAGCGAGGATATCTTGACCCTGGCGGACCGTTTTCTGGCCCGCTTCGTCAAGGAATACGCGCGCCCGGCACGCGGTTTCAGCGAAGAGGCGCGGGCGGCACTGCTCAATTACCGCTGGCCAGGCAACATCCGCGAACTGCGCAACGTCATTGAACGAGCCAGCATCATCTGTCCCCAGGAACGGGTTGAAATCAGCCATCTGGGCATGGCCGAGCAGCCTGCCAACAACGCGCCTCGCGTCGGTGCGGCGTTGAGCCTGGATGAGCTGGAAAAAGCCCACATCGGCGCCGTACTGGCGACCAGCGACACACTTGATCAAGCAGCGAAGACATTGGGTATCGATGCCTCGACGCTGTATCGAAAACGCAAACAGTACAACCTGTGATTGAGCGCATATGAAACTGGCCATGAAGTTGCGCACTCGACTGTTCCTGAGTATTTCGGCCCTCATCACCGTGGCTCTGCTGGGTTTGTTGCTGGGTCTGGTCAGCGTCATGCAGATGGCCAGAACTCAGGAATCGCTGATCCAGCACAACTTCGCCATTCTCGATACCGGGCTGAAACTGCGGCAAAATCTGGGCGACCAGTTGGCATTGATGACTGGCTCGCGGCATGACGACGCTGAGCTGGAGAGAGCCCAGGAAGCGTTCAAGCATCTGTTGAATCAAAGCGCGGCCAGTGACAACCGGTCGACGACCCTGGGCACATTCGAAAGCACCCGGGACGACTATCAGCGGTTCATCGATGACTGGAAACGCCTTGGCGATGACCCGCGTGGCATACGCGGCAACCCCGAGCTCAGCGCCAGCTTCGACAAATTGCGCAATGGCTTGCTGGCCATTCATCGGCAGGCGCTGGAAAGCATCAGCAATGCCGAGATCAACTCACGGGAACGCGCGCTCTGGATAGCGGGCCTTCTGGGGCTGGTCGGGCTGGCCGTGCTCTGCATCGGTTTCGTGACGGCACACGGCATCGCCCGGCGTTTCGGCGCGCCCATCGAAGCACTGGCCAAAGCCGCCGATAACATCGGGCAGGGCAACTATGAGGTCACGCTGCCCATCTCTTCCGCGGCTGAGATGAATCTGCTGACCCGACGCTTCGGCATCATGGCCGAGGCGTTGCGCCAACATCAGGCGACCAATGTCGATGAGCTGCTGGCCGGCCAACAGCGCTTGCAGGCGGTACTGGACAGCATCGATGACGGCCTGCTGATGATCGACCGGCAGGGCCGCCTCGAACACCTGAACCCCGTGGCTCAGCGTCAGCTTGGCTGGGACGAGAGTCGACTGGGACAAGGCCTCGGTGAAGCGTTGGGCCATCCCGAGCTGGACGGGCAGCTGCACCTGATTCTGCGTGGCGGCAGTCTGGAGCGCGCCCCGGAAGACCTCGCCATCGAGATCGACAGTGAATCGCGCCTGCTGACCTACAGCATGACGCCGGTAAGCCACACCAAAGGACATATCCTTGGCGCGGTGATGGTCCTGCACGACGTCACCGAGCAGCGCGCCTTCGAGCGCGTGCGCAGTGAATTCGTGCTGCGCGCTTCGCACGAGCTGCGTACGCCGGTCACGGGCATGCACATGGCGTTTGGTCTGCTGCAGGAAAGGCTGCATTTCGCGCCCGAATCCCGTGAAGCGGATCTGCTCAATACGGTCACCGAAGAAATGCAGCGCCTGATGCAACTGATCAACGACCTGCTCAACTTCTCGCGCTACCAGAACGGCCTGCAGAAACTCAAGCTGGCGCCTTGCTCGATCGAAGCGCTGCTGGAAGAGGCCAAGGCACGGTTTGAAGAGCAGGCTCAAGAGCAGGGCATCATGCTGATGCTGGATATTCACGAAACGCTGCCGCGCTTGCACGCCGATCAGGCCCAGCTGGAGCGGGTACTGGATAACCTCCTCGACAACGCCCTGCGTCACACGCCGGAAAACGGCCTGATCCGCCTGCAGGCCAGACGTCATGGCGAGCGTGCGGTCATCAGCGTGGAAGACAACGGCGAAGGCATTGCCTACGGCCAGCAAGCAAGGATCTTCGAGCCCTTCGTGCAGGTCGGACGCAAGAAAGGCGGAGCCGGGCTCGGGCTGGCATTGTGCAAGGAAATCGTCCAGCTGCATGGCGGACGAATGGGTGTTTATTCCAGACCGGGGCAGGTCACACAGTTTTACATGGCGCTGCCGCTTTAACGGCAAAATCCACACACCGCCTGACACCGCGATGTCCTGAACCAGCCCTGCCGCAATCCGGTGTTCGCTATACGATCACGCCAGGTGGGAAAGCCTCACGCCACATCATTCCTGCGCCGTGTCGCGCTGCGACGGCCGCCGGTCACTCGTTCGACAAATCTGGCAGCGGTCAGTGGCCGGGCGAACAGCCAGCCCTGCCCGTAGATCACGCCCTCACTCTTGAGCAATGCAGCCTGGGATTCGAACTCGATGCCCTCGGCGATCACCTTGAGCTGCAGGGCATGGGCCATGCGGATGATATGCGGCGCAACACCGCTGCTGGCCGCATCGTGGCCCAGCGCGTCAATGAACGCCTTGTCGATCTTCAGGCAGTCCACTGGCAATGTCTGCAAGTAGGCCAGACTGCAATAACCGGTGCCAAAGTCATCGATCAGCACCTGATGGCCGCGATCACGCAACGTCTGTAAATGATTGCGCGCCACCACGACATCGATCAGACCCCGCTCCGTGACCTCGAACGCTATCTGCCGTGCCGACACCTTGTGCAGCGCCAGCAGCCGCGCGGTGAACCGACCGATGCGGGCCGACATGACATCGCAGGCGGACAGATTGACCGAGATGTACAGCTGCGGATTGGCACGCAACAAAGGCCCCAATTGCTCCAGAGTCTGTTGCAGAACGAAGTCGGTGATCTGGCGGATCTGACCGGTATTTTCTGCCAGCGGAATGAACAGGTCCGGGCTGGTCAATGTGCCGTCCGGCCGATGCCACCTCACCAGCGCCTCGGCACCGACACACTGTCGCGTACCCAGGTTGAAAATCGGCTGATAAAGCACCTTCAACTCAGCGCGGCGCAACGCACCCGTCAGCTCGGCGCCCAGCGATTTGCGCTGACGAAGCATCTGAAACGTCAGCGCCCCTACGCACAACGACACCAGCAGGCTGGCAGGAACCAGCAGCCACCACGCGCCGGTCATATCGCCGAGCAGACCGTTACGCGGCGTTATCAGGACCAGTTGGTACTCGGGACTCTGGGTCGCCATGCGGTAGATCAATTGCGTTTCAGTGATGATCAACGGTTCGCTGCCACCCGTATCCCAACCCGGAACAGGCCAGATCTGTGCGGGACCGAGTACCGGTATTGCGCGAGTTGCGTTATCCAGCACCACAAGCAGGCTGCGGCCCGGAGGGAGGTCGACCACGTCGGTCAGATGACCACGGGACGTGAACACCCGAAAATCGCCACGACCCATCACCAGCGCCGCCAGGTTGTCGTCCGGCTGCCCCGAAGTGTTCAGCCAGTAGTCATACATGGGGCCGCGAATGTCGGGTGTTCTGGTTTCGGCCAGCAGTCTTCTTCGTGGCCAGCTCGAGCAGGATCGGGCATCACCGACATAAGCGGCTTCATAGATGAAGCGGTTGCTGGAAATGACCTCTCGCAGACGTCCCAGCATCTCCGGACTGCAACGCCGCAACGGTTGATGCTCAAGCTGATCCAGCCCCGACCGCAACTGGCTGAAAAGCTGTTCGAGCCTGACCAGAAAGCGCTCACCCTGAGCGTTCATCTGCTGACTCTCGGTCTGTCGCGCCTGCTGCAATACCAGCGCCAGACTACCGGTCAACAACATGGTCGCGCTCAGCAAGGCTGCGAGCAATGCCAGCAGCCAGGGTCGGGAAAGAGTGGTTCGAAGACGCGTTGACGCAATCAGCATCGATGGATACTCAGAGAGAGTACCCATCAGTTATAGCAATAAGCGCAGAGTTGGCCCGTCGAAAAAACGGGCCGCAGTTGCACTCACTTCGTGTCGTTGAGCACCTGCAGGATGGCGGCGCTCTGCGCATCTGGTTCGCCGTCGAAACGCTCGGGCCGGTAATGCATCTGAAAAGCAGCCAGAACCTGTCGTGTAGCGGTGTCCAGCTCACCGGTCTGAGGGGTCATGTAACCCAGGCGTGCCAGTTGCTGCTGAAACCAGCCGATTGCTGGCAAGTTGTTCAGCATCAATGCCTGACGCTGTGCCACCTGCCGTTCGTCGGGCCAGACGCCAAGGCCGTCTGCGGCCAGGCGCTTCCAGGGAAACAGCGGACCCGGATCCATCTTGCGCGAAGGTGCGATGTCACTGTGGCCGATGATGTGTTTCGGCTCGATCCTGTTGCGTTTGACGATGTCCTTGAGCAGCACCTTGATCGACTGGTACTGCGCTTCGGTGTACGGATACCACAGACGGCCTGTCGGCGTTTCGGTGTAGCCGGGATTGACGATCTCGATCCCGATGGAACTGGAGTTCAGCCAGGTGCGGCCATCCCACTCGCTCTCGCCTGCATGCCAGGCGCGGGCGCTTTCATCGACGAGTTTGTAGATGGTTGCAGACGAATCATCGCCAATCAGGTAATGGCTGCTGACCTCGCCATGGGTCAGCAATTGCAGGGACCGCTCAAGGGAAGCAGAGGTGTAATGCATGACAACGTACTGGATACGTCCGTCAAAATTTGCCGAGGGGTGACTGGTGTCCAGTCTTGGACCGCTGGAGCAGGCGGTCAGGCCAAGCAGGAGAAAAGCAGCTAGGTACAACTTCATGGGTTCAAACTACGTCCGCGATTAATGCAACATCATAACAAAAGGCGCGCGAATAGCTCATGCGTCGCGTGAGCTGTTCATCCGGACCAAAGTGTCAGCCCTGTTCGACCTTGTTCCGGCCATTTTCCTTGGCCCGGTACAGCGCCTGATCGGCACGCTTGAGGGCAACTTCACTGCGCTCACCCGAGCGAAAGGCTGTCACGCCCATGGACACCGTGATGGTCACGCGCTCGCCCTTGAAATGAAACGGGCAGAGTTCGACTGTTTTCCGCAGCTCGTCCAGCAACTGCAGACCTGTGGTGACGGGCGTGGCCGGCATCAGAACCACAAACTCCTCGCCGCCGAAACGTGCCAGGAAATCACCCGGGCGCAGACGTTTCTTCAGAACACCGGCGACGATCTTCAAGACCTTGTCGCCCGCCAGATGTCCGTAGCCGTCATTGATCCGCTTGAAGTGGTCCAGATCCAGAATCCCGACCAGCAGACTGTCTTTGTGTTGTTGCCAGAGGATCGTTTCCTGTTCGAGCCGCTCGGCCCAGGCCGCACGGTTGGCAAGCCCTGTGAGCGGGTCGATCAAAGCCTTCTGGCGCTGTTCCTCAAGGTTGGTGCGAAAGGCCAGCGCCTCCTGCTCCATACTTGCCACGCGGGCGGCCAGACTTTGCAGGCGGGATGCGACTTCCTGCTCGCGCGCATCACGTTTGCGCTGGTAGTCGTCCATGGTGCTGAGCAGGCCTTCCAGACGATTGTCCAGCACCAGCTTGAGGCTGGGCAGGTCGGAGGCGTCCTGAACGCTGCTTTGCAAGCCGCCTACCTGTTCGCGCAATTGCTCGTTGAGATCGCGAACCGAAGACTCGCCCTGCGCATGGTCCTCGCTGGCCGCCTGCAGATGGCTCTGGAAGGACTCGAGCCGCTCGTTCAGTTGCTTGAGGTAGATACCGAATTCCTGCTGGCCACCGTTGTTGATCGCCAGCATCAGCACGGCCAGATCATCCAGGATCGGCAATAGCTCGTACCAGTTGAGCCCGTGCCTGAGCCGCAACTGCATGGCCTCGACCTGCGGCCGGTAGTGCTCGGACAGGGTCAGGTCGGCAAGCAGCCCCAGCAAGGTTTCTTCGATGTGTGCGGCAACCGAGCTGTAACTCGGTTCGGGCGCCGAGGGCAGGGCGTATCCATCGTCTTCGGTCGAATCATCGGCATCGCTGTCAGCATCATCCTCCGGCATCACATGCTCGCTGACTGGCACGGGTATCTGCTGAAAAGGCACGCTGGGCGTCGGCGTCAGCATGGCCTCGATATCACTGTCGAGTATGGGCTCGGGCTCGACGATCGTCGGGGCGGATGATGGATCCATTGGTGGAAGAACCGGCTCGGCAACCTGACCGATTACAGGCTCTTCAACGTCAAGCGCAGGCGCTGGCGGCTCGGAAGGAATACCCGCAACAGGTTCAGGCACGGCAGCAACTGCCGACGCAACGGGTAAGACAACGACGGCTTCCGAAGGCTCGACTGAACGATCAACAGGCATGCCGGGCTCTGGATCTTCGTGCGCGTACTGTTCTGTGTGGGGAGCGTCGCGCTCATGATCTGAAGAAGACGGTACTTCTGCGGGCGTTGAGGTATCGGGGTTGGCCTCGCCATGCTCGTCCCGTGAGCCGAACAGACGCTCCAGCAGGCCGGGCCGATGGCCTTCCTCAGGCTTCTCCAGTTGGGTCAGTGCCTTGCCTTGCAGGCTGCTCAGCTCACTGAGCAGTAAAGGCAATTCGCGAGCCTGGGAGGCGCGTTCTTCCAGGTTCTTGGCAAAACGCTTGAGCGGCTTGCGCACATCGCGCGGCAACGGCAGAGCTTGCAGTTGCGTCACCAGCGCGGCCAGGGCGGAGCTGATCTGACCGACACGCACCTCGCGCCGGTGCTCGGAGTCCAGCACGGCTTTTTCAAGACGTGGAATCAAGGCCGCAAGGCCCGCATCCATGTCGTCCTTGCGCACGATTTCGCGCATTTCCTTCATGCATTCGTCGACAGCCCGGTCAGAGCCTTCAGCTGCAAGACTGCTTCGTACCAGACCTCGCCGCAACAGGTCGAGTCGCGCATCCCAGCGCTTTTCAAGCTTGTCCTGTTGTTCGATTCCCTTGAGGTACTTCTCTCTCCAACGCTCCGCGTCGTCGCTCATGCAAGGCTTCCACCAGAGGGCACAGGCAGCGAGTCCCCACACAGTGAAGCAGGCAGGCGAATCTCGACAGCAACCGGCAGGTGATCGGAAATAGGTTGAGCCAGCACCTGGACGCGCTCGAGTGTCAGGGTCGGGCTGAGCAAAATATGATCAAGGCAGCGTTGCGGCCGCCAACTGGGGAAGGTTGCTTCGATCTGCGGGGCCAGCAAGCCCAGATCCCGCAACGGCGAATGCTCCAGCAGATCATTGGCGTGGGTGTTCATGTCGCCCATCAGGACCTGATGACGATAGCCGCCAATCAGTTCGCGGATATAGGCCAACTGTCGCGTTCGGGTACGCGTGCCGAGGGCCAGATGCATCATGACCACCACCAGCGCATCATCGCCTTCGCCGAAACGCACCAGAATCGCCCCACGCCCTGCCGGGCCGGGCAACGGGTGATCTTCGATCTTGGCCGGGCGCAGACGGCTCAACACGCCATTGCTGTGTTGAGCGAAACGGCCGAGGTTGCGATTGAGTTGCTGATACCAGTAGGGGAAAGCACCCAGCTGGGCGAGGTGCTCCACCTGATTGACGAAGCCGGAGCGCATGCTGCCGCCGTCGACTTCCTGCAAGGCAACCAGGTCGAAGTCGTGAAGCAGCTCACCGATCTTCTTGAGGTTGCCCGCCCGACCTACGTGCGGCAGCAAATGCTGCCAGCTGCGGGTCAGGTAATGCCGATAGCGTTCGGTGCTGATACCGACCTGAATATTGAAACTGAGCAACCGCAGCCTGCCATCTTCCGGCAGACCACTTTTGCTCAGATGATGTTCGTTGACCCGCGGATCATGCAGGCCAACGACTCGTTTTGTGCCCTCGCCCCAGCGGCCCATGACCGGCGCTTACTTCGCCGCCTGGTTGGCCGCCCGCTCTTTGGCGATCAACTGGTCGGCCACCTGCAGAGTGGCTTCCGGACCACCGGAGGTGCCCAGATCGAAGCGATACTTGCCATTGACGATCATCGTTGGAACGCCGGTCACTTCGTACTTCTTGGCCAGTTCCTTGTACTGCGCGATCTTGCCTTTCACAGCAAAGGAATCGAACGTGCTCAGGAATTTCTCTTTGTCGACACCTTGAGTGGCGACGAAGTCAGCCATGTCGTTCTTGTCGGTCAGGCGCTTGCCACCTTTCTGGATTGCATCGAATACTGCAGCGTGAACCTTGTGCTCTACCCCTAGCGTGTCCAGAGTGATGAACAGTTGGCCGTGAGCATCCCAAGCGCCGCCGAACATGGCAGGAATACGGACAAAATTCACGTCGGACGGCAGTTTTTCAACCCATGGATTGATGGTCGGCTCGAACGCGTAGCAATGCGGGCAGCCATACCAGAACAGCTCCACGACTTCGATCTTGCCTGGTACTGCAACAGGCACAGCGCTGCTCAGCTCGACGTATTGCTTGCCTGCCTGGGCAGGCTCGGCAGCTTGAGCGGACATACCGAAAAGACTGGCGGCAACCAGTGCGGCGCTGATGATCAGATTACGCATGCTTTACTCCTGGGCAGATTGAATCGCCTTCAAGCGACGGTGTTTTCGACCGGTCGTGAAAGCCTGAGTTCGTTAGTGTAACGCTGGCGACCACAAAAAAGGGCAGCCGTAGTGGCCCTTTTTGCAGATGCCATGAAGCCTGTCACGGCAGACGAGGGCCTGAAACCTGCTCGGCTCAGTGCAAGCCCTGAATATAGTGCGCCAGCGCCTCGATGTCCTTGGTGCTCAGTTTGGCAGCAATGGTGCGCATGACCAGGGTGTCGCCATCATTGGTTCGGTCACCTTCACGAAATGCCGTCAGCTGCTTCCTGATGTAATCGGCATGTTGGCCGCCAAGATGAGGGAAACCTGCCTGAGCATTGCCGGTGCCATCCGGCGAATGACAGCCGGTGCAGGCGGGCAGGCCTTGAGCCAGCCTGCCGCCTCGGAACAACGCTTCGCCCTGCGCCACCAGGTCCGGGGACGCAGCGCCGACACTGCCTTTCTGACGTGCGTAATAAGCGGAGATATCCGCAAGGTCTTGCTCGGTGAGGTTGTTCAGCATGCCGGTCATTTCCACGACCACGCGCGTGCCACTCTTGATCTCGCGCAGTTGTTTGAGCAGATAGCGCTCTCCCTGGCCCGCCAGTTTGGGGAAGTTGGGCGCCAGGCTGTTGCCATCGGGGCCGTGGCAGGCGCCACATACAGCGATCTTTGCCTGTCCGGCGGAAGCGTCGCCGACAGGGTCGGCAGCCTGGGCCTGGAAAGAGGCGCAGATGCCCAGCGCCAGCAGCAGACTTACGAATAATGTGTTCATCAGGTCATCCGGTCAGCCAAGGGGGGTGAAGAGTCGGGTAGCCCGTGACTTGCGTACCCAGAAGGATAGTCGGCAAATCCTGGCCACTGCTGTCCTTTCACCTTCCACACAGCGCAGCGGCATCGCCTTTGACCCTGCAACAACTGCCCTTAAGCCCGATGACTCAGCAAAAACCTTTCAGGTTGAAAGCGGACTGCGTTCTAATGCGCATATTGATTTCGCTTAACTGTGCCCGCTCCCACCGGGAGACGAAAGCACACACAAAATTTGCGGCATTATATACTCGCGCTACCCAAACGGAAACGACACCCTTGCCGCACGCCTTGCAGGCAGGGCCTCACCGGAAATCACATGCAACTCAAGAACCCCATCCTCGGTCTGTGCCAACAGGCCACCTTCATGCTCAGCGCCGCCAAGGTCGACCAGTGCCCCGACGACGAGGGTTTTGAAGTCGCGTTCGCCGGTCGTTCCAACGCCGGCAAGTCCAGCGCGCTGAACACCCTGACCCACGCCAGTCTGGCGCGCACCTCCAAGACGCCGGGGCGTACCCAGTTGCTGAACTTCTTCGGCCTGGACGAGGATCGCCGTCTGGTCGACCTGCCGGGTTACGGCTACGCCAAAGTGCCCATCCCGCTCAAGCAGCACTGGCAGCGCCACCTGGAAGCCTATCTGGGCAGCCGCGAAAGCCTGAAGGGCCTGATTCTGATGATGGACATCCGTCATCCAATGACCGACTTCGACCTGCTGATGCTGGACTGGGCAGTGGCGAGCAAGATGCCGATGCACATTCTGCTGACCAAGGCCGACAAGCTAACCTACGGCGCAGCCAAGAACACGCTGCTCAAGGTTCAGTCGGAAATCCGCAAGGGCTGGGGTGAAGCCGTCACCATTCAGCTGTTCTCGGCCCCCAAGCGCATGGGCCTGGAAGAAGCCTACACCGTGCTGGCCGACTGGATGGAACTGGAAGACAAGGCACCCGCCGAGTAAACGATGGGCAAAAAAAACCCCGGACTTCGAATGGGGAGGGGGAAGTTCCGGGGTTCAAGGTCCAGACCTTAGGGTGGGGTCCGGATATCTGCCAACACTTAACACAACATAGGAGCGCGATCAGCTTTTCAGCCAATCGCCACGTCTGACTCCTGTCTGGAGGGTTAAGTTCCAGCGATAAAGAAAAGTTCATATTTCCTACAACATTTGGCGAACTTGATGACAAGTTCGCCACTACGCCCCTTAGTGCGCTTCGTCCCAGTTGCTGCCCACACCCACTTCAACCAGCAACGGAACCGCCAATTCAGCTGCGCCGCTCATGTGCGGACGGATCTGCTCGCTGATCTGATCGACCAGATCTTCGCGTACTTCCAGCACCAGCTCGTCGTGCACCTGAAGGATGACACGCGCATCCAGGCCTGACTCATCCAGCCAGCCATTCACAGCCACCATCGCTTTCTTGATGATGTCGGCTGCGGTGCCTTGCATGGGCGCGTTGATCGCCATACGTTCCGCGCCCTTGCGCAGTGACTGGTTCTTGGCATTGATGTCAGGCAGGTACAGGCGACGCCCGAAGATGGTCTCGACGAAGCCCTGCTCAGCCGCTTGAGCCCGGGTGCGCTCCATGTAATCGAGCACGCCGGGGTAGCGGGCGAAGTAGCGATCCACGTAAGCCTGCGACTGCTTGCGGTCCACGCCGATCTGCTTGGCCAGACCAAAAGCGCTCATACCGTAAATGAGCCCGAAGTTGATCGCCTTGGCGCTGCGGCGCATGTCGTTGGTGACGTTTTCCAGTTCTACGCCAAAGACTTCCGCGGCCGTCGCACGGTGCACGTCCAGGTCGTTGCGGAAAGCGTGCAACAAGCCTTCGTCCTGCGCCAGGTGCGCCATGATCCGCAGTTCGATCTGCGAATAGTCGGCCGCCAGCAGTTTGTAGCCTTTCGGCGCCACGAACGCCTGACGGATACGACGACCTTCAGCGGTCCGGATAGGGATGTTCTGCAGGTTTGGATCACTGGACGACAGACGCCCGGTCACCGCCACGGCCTGATGGTAGGAGGTGTGGACCCGGCCGGTGCGCGGGTTGATCTGCTCAGGCAGTCGGTCGGTGTAGGTGCTCTTGAGCTTGCTCATGGAGCGGTACTGCATCAAAACCTTGGGAAGCGGGAAATCCTGCTCGGCCAGTTCGGCGAGCACGGCTTCAGCCGTCGACGGCTGGCCGGTCGCGGTCTTGCTGATGATCGGCATGCCAAGCTTTTCGTAAAGGATCACGCCCAGTTGCTTGGGTGAGCCCAGATTGAACTCTTCACCGGCGATGGCGAAGGCCTCACGCTCCAGCGCGGTCATCTTGTCGCCCAGCTCCACGCTCTGAATGCCCAGCAGGTTGGCGTCGACAAACGCACCTTGGCGTTCGATGCGCGCCAGCACCGGCACCAGGGGCATCTCGATGTCGTTCAGCACCGGTTGCAGGGTCGGAATCGCAGCCAGTCGGGCTTCGAAGACTTCGTGCAGGCGCAGGGTAAGGTCAGCTTCTTCGGCGGCATAGAGGCCAGCCTGCTCCAGAGCAATCTGATCAAAGGTCAGCTGCTTGGCGCCTTTGCCGGCAATGTCCTGAAAGTTGATCGGAGTATGCGTCAGGTACTTGGCCACCAGACTGTCACGGTCGTGGCGAGTGGCAGTGGAGTCCAGCACGTAGGATTCGAGGATCGTGTCGAACCTGACACCCTGCAGGTCAATGCCTTGGCTCTGATCGCCACCCAACGCGCAGTTGGCAAGCAGGTTGATGGCGAACTTGGCGTGCTGACCGACCTTGATCCTGCTCGGGTCTTCAAGCAGCGGCTTGAGGGCCTTGAGCACGGTGTCGCGGTCCAGTTGCTGGGGCACGCCCATGTAGGAATGGGTCAGCGGGATGTAGGCCGCCTCGTGAGTCTGGATGGCGAACGACAGGCCGACCAGTTGCGCACGCTGCGCGTCGGTGCCATTGCTCTGAGTGACGATGGCGAACAGCGGCGCAGCCTCGAGTTTCTTCAGCCAGGCATCGAACTGCGCCTGCTCGAGAATCACCTCGTACGCAGCCTCTCTGGTCACTACAGGCGCATCTTCGACCACCAGCTCCTGGCCGGCACGTTTGGCGTCGCGTTGCAGGTCCTCGATCCAGCTCTTGAATTCAAGCTCGGCGTACAACTCCATCAGCGCATCGCGATCGGGTTCGCCGCAGTGCAACTGGTCCAGCTCGATATCCAGCGGCACATCGATCTTGATGGTCGCCAGCTCATAGGACAGAAACGCCATCTCCCGATGCTCTTCAAGCTTGGCAGCGAGCGTCTTGGCGCCACGGATCGGCAGACCTGCCACCGCTTCAAGGTTGCCGTACAGTTCTTTGAGGCCACCGCCGACGCCAACCAGCAGACCGACGGCTGTTTTCTCGCCCACGCCGGGAACGCCGGGAATGTTGTCAACCTTGTCGCCCATCAGCGCGAGGAAATCGATGATGTGCTCAGGACCGACACCGAATTTCTCTTTGACGCCAGCGACGTCCAGCACACTGCCGGTCATGGTGTTGACCAGTGTAATGTGGCCATCGACCAACTGCGCCATGTCCTTGTCGCCGGTGGAGATGATCACCGGACGATCGGCTGCCGCGCTGCTGCGCGCCAGGGTACCGATCACGTCGTCCGCCTCTACGCCTTCGACGCACAACAGCGGGTAGCCCAGGCCTTTGACACACGCGTGCAGCAGATCGACCTGCACGCGCAGGTCATCCGGCATGCTGGGACGATTGGCCTTGTATTCGGCGTACAACGTGTCGCGAAAAGTGCCGCCCTTGGCATCGAACACCACCGCAAACGGGCTTTCCGGGTATTGCCGACGCAGGCTCTTGAGCATGTTCAGCACGCCTTTGACGGCGCCGGTCGGCAACCCTTTGGACGTGGCCAGTGGAGGCAGCGCGTGAAAGGCACGGTAGAGATAAGAAGAACCGTCCACCAGGACGAGGGGTGCTTGGCTCATGAGCAGAATCAACCTTTTCGGCGGGTCCGGCGCTAGAATGCGAGGACCATTGACGACAAAGGGACAAGGTTATCATGCGCAAGACAAATCGACTGTTGTTGACCGGCCTGTTGGTAATCTGTCCTTTGTTCGCAATGGGCGCTGAAGATTCGCCCTCGGCGGCTCCGGACGTCACGATCCGCACCGACGGCGACAAGACCATCCAGGAGTACCGCCAGAACGGCTTCCTGTATGCGGTGAAGATCACGCCCAAGCATGGCAAACCCTATTTTCTGGTGCGCGCCGATGGTACAAGCCCCAACTTCATCCGTTCGGACCAACCGGACATGCTGATCCCGCAGTGGGAAATATTCAGCTGGTAACACCTTACATTCACTTATTGCTGGCAGTCCTGATATGTCCGTCTTTACCCCACTGGCTCGGCCCGAGCTGGAAACATTCCTCGCCCCCTATGGGCTCGGCCGTCTGCACGACTTTCAAGGCATTGCCGCCGGTAGCGAAAACACCAACTACTTCATCAGCATGGAGCAGGGCGAGTTCGTTCTGACGCTGGTCGAGCGTGGTCCTGTGCAGGAAATGCCGTTCTTCATCGAGTTGCTGGACGTGCTGCACGACGCCGATCTGCCGGTGCCCTACGCCTTGCGTACCACTGACGGCCAGGCATTGCGCGAGCTGGCGGGCAAACCGGCGCTCCTGCAGCCGCGCCTGCCGGGCAAGCACATCAGCCAGCCGAACACGCAGCATTGCGCACAGATCGGTGATCTGCTGGCCAACCTGCATTTGGCGACACGCGAGCACGTGCTGGAACGCAAGACCGATCGCGGTCTGGACTGGATGCTGAGCGAGGGTCGCAATTTCCTGTCGCATCTGGGTGATGCGCAGAACGCCTTGCTGGATCAGTCGCTGCAGGAAATCGAAGACCTCAAGCCGCAGATTCTGGCGCTGCCACGGGCCAACCTGCATGCAGACATGTTTCGCGACAACGTGTTGTTCGAAGGCACACACCTGACCGGACTCATCGATTTCTACAACGCCTGTTCAGGGCCGATGCTCTACGACCTGGCCATTGCGCTGAACGACTGGTGCTCCCGTGAGGACGGCCAGATCGACCCGGTTCGCGCCCGCGCCATGCTGGGTGCCTACGCGGCCCTGCGGCCGTTCAATGCGGCTGAAGCCAAACTCTGGTCAACCATGCTGCGCGTTGGCTGCGTGCGTTTCTGGCTGTCACGCCTGATCGCGGCAGACACCTTTGCCGGACAGGACGTGCTGATTCACGACCCCGCAGAGTTCGAACAGCGCCTGGCACAGCGTCAGGAAACACATATACCGCTGCCGTTCGCGCTGTAAACGATCGCCAACTGTGGGAGGCGACTTGCTTTTTCTGAAGCGACACACCGGTGACTGAACGGACGCCATCGCCGGCAAGCCGCCTCCCACAGGGTATGCGTTCAGAGCGTGGAGCGTAGGCGTGATCAGTGGCTGTTCAAATTCCCGACAGACACCTACTCAGATCGTCCGCCAGTTTCTGCACGACCTGCTCGTAACCCTGTGCGGTCGCTGGCGTGTAGCCGCCCAGCGCATCCAGCTCGGCCAGTTTGACCGGCAGGCCTGCGCTCAGGGTTTCCGCCAGGCGCGGCCGCAGCGGAGGTTCGCTGAACACACACGTCTTGCCGGCTTCTTTCAAGCGCTCACGCATCGCCGCCACATGCTGGGCACCGGGCTGGATTTCGGCAGCGATGGCAAATACGCCAGTGTGCTTGAGGCCGTACGCCTCTTCGAAATAATCAAACGCTTCGTGGAACACGAAAAACGGTTTATCCGTGACGGCGCTCATCTGCTTCTTGATGCCGCTGTCCAGCGCATCCAGCCGCTTGGCGAACGCCTCGGCATTACTTGTGTAACGCGCCGCGTTGGCCGGATCCGCGACACCAAGGTCCGACGCCATCTTTGCGGCGATTACCCGAGCGTTTATGGTCGATAGCCACAGGTGCGAGTCGAGACTGCCGGGCATGTGATCGTGGTCGTGTTCATCCGCGCCATGTCCATGGTCGTCATGGTCATCGTGCGAGGCGTTGTCTGCACCGAAGTGGCGTAAATGCATGCCGGGCAAGGTCTGCACGGCAACAGACGGGAGGCTGCGTCCCTCAAGAACACGTGGCAGGAAGGTTTCCATGCCCGGGCCGATCCAGTAGAGCAACTGCACATCCCTGACGCGCCGTACGTCGGATGGCCGCAGCGCATAGTTATGTGGCGATGCGCCCGGCGGCAGCAACACCTCAGGCGTACCGACACCCTCCTGCACAGCCGCGGCAATCAGCTGCAGCGGCTTGATGCTGGTCAGGACCCTGACCTCGGCCTGGGCGGAAGAGACGGCCAGCAGACTGGCCCACAAAATGACGCAAAGGTTAAGAAAACGGCGCACGTAAAACACTCATATCGGGCGGGAACAGGTAACATAATAACGTCTCTGGCAAATATCGTCGCTGCTCATGCCCAATACTCCCCTGGCTAGTCGCCCTCATGATCACTCCCACTGCGTGCATTCGGCTCTCGCCGAAGCCGATGCGCTGTGCGCCAGACAAGGTCTGCGCCTGACCGCATTGCGCCGTCGCGTGCTGGAGCTGGTCTGGCAAAGTCACAAGCCGCTGGGTGCCTACGACATCCTCGCGGTCCTGAGCGAAGAAGATGGCCGTCGCGCGGCGCCGCCGACGGTTTACCGCGCCCTGGATTTCCTGCTGGAAAACGGTCTGGTCCATCGCATCGCGTCCCTTAACGCCTTCACCGGCTGCAACCACCCGACGCACGCGCATCAGGGCCAGTTCCTGATTTGCCGCGAGTGCCATGCCGCCATTGAGCTGCAACATCAGGCCATCAGTAACGCCGTGGTCAGTGCGGCGGTTGAAGTCGGTTTCGAAGTCGAAGGTCAGACGGTCGAAATCGTCGGGATCTGCGCTGGCTGCAAGGCCGCCTGATGAGTGATGCACTGATTCGCCTGGAACAGGTGGCCGTCACGCTGTCCGGGCAAAACGTGCTGGACAACATTCAGCTGAGCGTCAAACCCGGCGAGATAGTGACGCTGATCGGCCCCAACGGCGCAGGCAAGACCACGCTGGTACGTGCCGTGCTGGGCCTGCTCAAGCCCGACTCGGGCAGCGTGTGGCGCAAACCGAAGCTGCGCATCGGTTACATGCCGCAGAAACTGCATATCGACCAGACCCTGCCGCTGTCCGTGTTGCGCTTCCTGCGTCTGGTTCCCGGCGTAGACCGTGCGGCTGCCATGACCGCGCTGGAAGAAGTCGGCGCCGAAAAAGTCATCGACAGCCCGCTTCAGGGGATCTCCGGCGGTGAGATGCAACGCGTTCTGCTGGCCCGTGCCCTGTTACGCAAACCGGAGCTCCTGGTGCTCGACGAGCCGGTGCAGGGTGTCGATGTGGCCGGACAGGCCGAACTGTACAGCCTGATCACCCGCCTGCGCGACCGTCATCAGTGTGGCGTGCTGATGGTGTCCCACGATCTGCATCTGGTGATGAGCACGACCGATCAGGTGGTGTGCCTGAACCGCCACGTCTGCTGCTCGGGGCATCCTGAACAGGTCAGCCACGACCCGGCGTTCGTCGAGCTGTTCGGCAAGAACGCACAGAGTCTGGCGATTTATCACCACCATCACGACCACGCCCACGATCTGCATGGCGAAGTCGTGAGCGATGCTTCGAATGCGACAGCGCATTCCCACACTCATGTTCATGGAGACAGCTGCAAGCATGGCTGATTTTCTACTGTATGCCTTGCTCGCAGGCGTTGCTCTGGCCGTGGTTGCAGGCCCGCTGGGGTCATTCGTGGTCTGGCGGCGCATGGCGTACTTCGGTGACACCCTGTCTCATGCCGCCTTGCTGGGCGTGGCACTGGGCTTTCTGCTGGATGTCAGTCCGACCATCGCAGTGACCTGCGGCTGCCTGTTGCTAGCGGTGCTGCTGGTCACGCTGCAACAGCGTCAGCCGCTGGCGTCGGACACCCTGCTGGGCATTCTCGCGCCGAGTACGCTGTCCCTCGGACTGGTGGTGCTGAGCTTCATGCATGAAGTGCGTATTGACCTGATGGCGTATCTGTTCGGCGATCTGCTGGCGATCAGCCCGGCCGATCTGGCCTGGATTCTGGGTGGCAGCACGCTGGTGCTGGTGATGATCGTGGCCCTGTGGCGACCGTTGCTGGCCGTGACCGTGCACGAAGAACTGGCGAAGGTCGAGGGCCTTCCCGTGGCTGCCCTGCGTATGGCGCTGATGCTGTTGATCGCGGTGGTGATTGCGGTGGCGATGAAAATCGTCGGTGTTTTGCTGATCACGTCACTGCTGATCATCCCGGCGGCTGCGGCACAACGTCACGCGCGTTCGCCGGAGCAGATGGCACTCGGCGCGAGCCTGCTGGGCGTGACGGCGGTGTGTATTGGACTATCGTTATCGTGGTTCAAGGACACCCCGGCCGGACCGTCTATAGTGGTATCCGCTGCGGCGTTGTTCTTGCTCAGCTTTGTTCTCCCCAAGCGAGCGGTGTAGACTTGCTCGTTTTTTGCGCAAACTAGAGAATCGCAGGAATGAAGCCGCTCGCCCCACGCCATCTGCTGCTGATCGCCTTTTCCATCCTGTTGGGTGCCTGTCAGAGTGCGCCCACGGTCGAGACGCCCGCGGCGGAAGCTCAGCCGAGCGGGTTCGCACAGCTTGATCAAAGCATCACCAGCAATGAGCTGGCGACAGCCGAAGATCAGCTCGCGGCCTTGCAGGCAGCGGCTCCCACCGACATTCGCCTGGAGGCTTTCCAGCGTCGATTGGCAGAAGCCTATTTAAGTCGCAGCCAGATCGGCCTGCAGAAAGGTGACATGAACGCCGCCGCCAACGCCCTGAGCCGTGCACGTGCACTGATGCCCAAGGCACCGGCACTCACCAGCGGCGTGAATGGCGCTATCGCGCACGCCCGCAAGGCTGAGCTGGAAAAGGCAGAAGCTGAATTGCGCGAAGCCGAAGCGCGTCGCGTGGCGAAACTGATCGATCCATCGGCCATGAGCACCACCATCGACCTGAAAATCGGCGACATGCCGAAACTGCGTCGTCAGCTGGATGACATCGCGGCAGATACCGTGGCGTTCAACTGTGACGTGCTTCTGGTCGTGCCGCGCACCGACGATTACCCGTGGTTGGCGACATTGCTGACCAAGCGTGTGGTGAAGATCAATCCGGACTTCGAACTGGACATGAGCCGCCAGATCAATCGCAAGGAACAGGCTTACATCGTTCTGAAGCCGGCCAGGTCCTGATCCGGCGTTCATCACTGAACATGACCGTGCCAATGCACCGCGTTGGCATGCGACCCTTAACGCCTGGCGTCATATTCGAAAGCAGACGCTGACCGTCCCAAGAGGCATTCCCACGCAAAGCGTGGGAATGCTCATCAGACCGCTAGATCCTCAAGCCGGGACAGCCTTGGCTTTCGGCTCACGCGCCCAGACACGGTGCTGTGCAATGGCGTCGAAGAACGCTTCGAACGAAGCGCTATCCGATACGCACAGCAGGCCAGCGTCTTCATCCAGATGCAGCAGCTTCAACAACTCTTTGGCCTCTCCAGACAGCGAGATGGCCTTGAGGTGCTTGTAGGCTTCCAGGATGAAGTGCAGCGCCACACCGTCGGTGCTCAACGCTTTCACCGAATCGGCACCACCCGGCACGAACACCGCGTCGAACGCTACCGATGGCAGACCTTCGGCTGAAGCATCGACCGGCAGGCTCTTGCCATCGGCCGTTTTGACCGGAGCAGAGGTCGGGCCGAGTACCTTGGCATGTGCGCCTTTTGCTTCCAGTGCCGCCTTCATCGCATCGACCGCTTTGCCGTCAACGCCGTTGGCAACCAGAATCGCCACTTTGCGCGAAGCGATATCACCGGACAGCAGATTGTCCTGGCTCAGTGCTGGGGACTCTTTCAACGAGGTCTTGCGCACATCGACAGTGCCTTTGGTCGGCGCTGGCAGACCCAGGTTCGCCGCGACACGGCTGGCGAGTTCCAGATCGATATTGGCCAGAATCTCGTTGACCTGGCGGGCACGGATGTACTCGCGCTCGACCTTGCCCAACTCGAAGCTGTAGGCCGCAATGATGTGCTCTTTCTCGTGGTGGCTCATGCTATTGAAGAACAGCGTGGCCTGGGAGAAGTGATCGCCGAACGACTCGCTGCGCTCACGGACCTTGTGCGCTTCGACGCGCTCGGGATAGGTCTCGAAACCGCCATCAACGGCCGCCGCTGGAGTTTCTTTAGGCCAGCCGCCATCGATCGAGTTCGGTTCGTAGGAAGCGCGGCCCTTGTCGATGGTGGTGCGATGCTGCGCGTCACGCTGGCCGTTATGGTTCGGCGAGACTGGACGGTTGATCGGGATCTCGTGGAAGTTCGGCCCACCCAGACGGCTGATTTGCGTATCGGTGTAGGAGAACAGACGACCTTGCAGCAGCGGATCGTTGGAGAAATCGATGCCTGGCACCACGTGGCCCGGGCAGAACGCGACCTGTTCGGTCTCGGCAAAATAGTTGTCCGGATTACGGTTGAGCACCATCTTGCCCAGCGGCGTGACCGGCACCAGTTCCTCGGGAATGATCTTGGTCGGGTCCAGCAGGTCGAAGTCGAACTTATGCTCGTCTTCTTCGGACACGATCTGTACGCCCAGCTCCCACTCGGGATAGTCGCCCATCTCGATGGATTCCCACAGGTCGCGGCGGTGGAAGTCGGTGTCTTTACCGGCCAGCTTCTGGGCTTCATCCCAGACCAGCGAGCAGACGCCATACTTCGGTTTCCAGTGGAATTTCACGAAGCTGGATTTGCCGTCGGTGTTGATCATGCGGAAGGTGTGGATACCGAAGCCCTGCATGGTGCGCAGGCTTTTCGGAATGGCACGGTCAGACATCGTCCACAGCACCATGTGCGCGGATTCAGGGACCAGCGAGACGAAGTCCCAGAACGTGTCGTGAGCCGACCCGCCGGTAGGGATTTCGTTGTGCGGCTCAGGCTTCACGGCATGCACAAAGTCCGGGAACTTGATGGCATCCTGAATGAAGAAGATCGGCATGTTGTTGCCGACCAGGTCGAAGTTGCCTTCTTCGGTGTAGAACTTGACTGCAAAGCCGCGCACGTCACGCACGGTATCGCCCGATCCGCGTGGACCCTGTACGGTTGAGAAACGCACGAACACCGGGGTTTTGTGGCCCGGATCACGCAGAAACCCTGCCTTGCTCAGCGCGCCGTGGTTTTCATACGTCTGGAAATAACCATGTGCCGCCGTGCCACGGGCGTGGACGATACGCTCAGGGATGCGCTCATGGTCAAAGTGCGTGATCTTTTCACGCATGATGAAATCTTCGAGCAGCGATGGACCGCGGCTGCCCACTTTGAGGGTGTTCTGGTTGTCGGCAATCTTCACACCCTGATTGGTGCGCAGCGCCTGTTGAGTAGCGTCGGAACGGAATTGCTCGAGACTGTCCAGCTTGGCGTTGGTGTTGCCACGATCCAGTGTGTCGGTGCCGGCCAATTCGCTCTTGGACGTTTCGGTCACCGGCTTTTTCTCGTTAGCCATCAGAAAAACTCCTCATTTTCGACCCAATCATAGAGTTGGGTTCGCTGAATACGACTCCCTGGGCGTTTGCCGGAAATCACGGTATCCATGAAGTGACCGGGTTGAAAAACAGCCGTTCCGTTTATTTTTTGATCGTTGGCACCAGCGGTCATGTTATGTCCGTCTGGCAGGTCATCCTGCAAATAAATGCTAAGCACAGCGGGCCGGACAGGCTAAAATGCGCGCCCGGCTCAATCCGGCCGAGGTAACGAAGCAAGCAGGCACCGCCCGCTGCGCTGATTTTTTAACGCGCCCCCACAAGGTTCGCTCCGTGATCGAGTTTCATAACGTCCACAAAACCTATCGGGTGGCAGGCAAGGAAATTCCGGCCCTGCACCCCACCAGCCTGCGCGTCGAAGACGGCCAGGTCTTCGGCCTGATCGGTCATTCCGGTGCCGGCAAAAGCACGCTGCTGCGCCTGATCAACCGCCTGGAAACGCCCAGCGGCGGACAGATCGTGGTTGACGGTGAAGACGTCACTGCGCTGGACGCCAATGGCCTGCGTCGTTTTCGTCAGCAGGTCGGGATGATCTTCCAGCACTTCAATCTGCTGGCGTCCAGGACCGTGGCCGACAACGTCGCCATGCCGCTGACCCTGGCCGGCGACATGCCGCGCAGCCAGATCGACCAGCGCGTTGCCGAGTTGCTGGAGCGGGTTGGACTGTCCGATCACGCGAAAAAATACCCGGCGCAATTGTCGGGTGGCCAGAAGCAGCGCGTCGGCATTGCCCGCGCCCTCGCCACCAAACCGAAGATTCTGCTGTGCGACGAAGCCACCAGCGCACTGGACCCGCAGACCACGGCGTCGGTCCTGCAACTGCTGGCCGAGATCAACCGCGAACTGAAGCTGACTATCGTGCTGATTACCCACGAGATGGACGTGATTCGTCGTGTCTGCGATCAGGTCGCCGTCATGGACGCTGGCGTGATTGTTGAACAGGGCAAGGTGGCCGATGTGTTTCTGCATCCGCAGCACCCGACCACCAAACGCTTCGTGCAGGAAGACGAGCAGATCGATGAAAACGAGCAACGCGACGACTTCGCCCACGTTCAGGGCCGTATCGTGCGCCTGACCTTTCAGGGCGAGGCGACCTATGCACCGCTGCTGGGCACCGTGGCGCGGGAAACCGGCGTCGATTACAGCATCCTGGCCGGTCGTATCGACCGCATCAAGGACACCCCTTACGGGCAACTGACGCTGGCCATTACCGGCGGCGACATGGACGCTGCCTTCGCGCGCTTCACCGCTGCCGATGTCCACATGGAGGTGCTGCGCTGATGGACGCCTTTCTGAACCTGTTCTCCAACGTCGACTGGTACGAAATCTGGGTTGCTACCGGCGATACCCTGATCATGCTGAGTGTTTCGCTGGGCTTCACCATCCTGCTCGGTCTGCCGCTGGGCGTGTTGATGTTCCTGACCTCGCCACGCCAGTTGCTGGAACACAAACAGCTGTACGCCACGGTCGGCCTGATCGTGAACATGCTGCGTGCCTTGCCGTTCATCATCCTGCTGATCGTGATGATGCCGCTGACCGAGATCATTACTGGTACGTCGCTGGGTATTCTGGGCACGTTGCCGCCTTTGATTGCAGGCGCCACGCCGTTCTTTGCGCGGCTGGTGGAAACCGCCCTGCGTGAAGTCGACCGCGGCATCATCGAAGCCACTCAGGCCATGGGGGCCACCACCCGGCAGATCATCCTCAAGGCGCTGCTGCCCGAGGCGCGGCCTGGTATTCTCGCGGCGATCACGGTCACTGCCATTGCGCTGGTGTCGTTTACCGCCATGGCCGGTGCGGTCGGTGCAGGCGGGTTGGGCGATCTGGCCATTCGTTATGGATACCAACGTTTTCAGAACGATGTGATGTTCGTGACGGTCGTATTGTTGCTGGTGCTGGTGCAGATTCTGCAAACCGTCGGTGACAGACTGGTCGCACACTTCACACACCGTTGATCGAATCAGTTGGCATCGGCCTGCCGAAGGCGGGCCTCAAAGGAGTTGTTGCATGAAAAAGCTATTGGCCGTATTTGCCGCCGTAACCGCACTGTCCGCGCAGGCCAACGAAACCCTGACCGTCGCAGCCTCGGCCGTGCCCCACGCCGAGATCCTGGAGTTCGTCAAACCGGCCTTGGCCAAAGAAGGCGTGGACCTGAACATCAAGGTCTTCAACGACTACATTCAGCCGAACGTGCAGGTTTCGCAGAAGCGCATGGATGCCAACTTCTTCCAGCACCAGCCTTACCTGGATGAGTTCAACAAGGGCAAGGGCACCGATCTGGTGGCCGTGACCAAGGTTCACGTTGAGCCGTTCGGTGCTTACTCCGACAAGTTCAAGAAGCTGGATGAGCTGCCAAACGGTGCCAACGTCGCGCTGCCCAACGACGCCACCAACGAAGGTCGTGCGCTGTTGCTGCTGGCCAAGGCCGGTCTGATCACCCTGAAGGATCCGACCAGCATTCTGTCCAAGCCTTCGGATGTGGTGAACAACCCGAAAGACCTGAAATTCCGCGAACTGGAAGCCGCCACGCTGCCTCGCGTGCTGACTCAGGTCGATCTGGCGCTGATAAACACCAACTACGCGCTGAGTGCCAAGCTTGATCCGACTAAAGACGCGCTGATCATCGAAGGTGCCGAGTCGCCTTACGCCAACATTCTGGTTGCCCGCCCGGACAACAAGGACTCGGACGCGATGAAGAAACTGGCCGCCGCGCTGACCAGCCCGGAAGTCAAAACCTTCCTGGCCGAGAAGTACAAAGGCGCTGTGGTTCCGGCGTTTTGATGGGCACAGCCCCCTGACCGCTGCATGTCGACGAACTGCATGCCAACGAACAGTGGGAGATACCGCAGCCTTTTCGGGGCTGCGCTGTCTTGCGGCGAACACGGGATGTCGTCCTGAACCGACCTGTCGGTGACTGAACTGAGGCCATCGCCAGCCAGCAGCCTCCCACAGAATATGCGCTCAGTCAGACACCACACCTCAATCCCTTTCCAGTAACACTGGCAACTGCGCCACCAGCTTTTGCGCGTTAAGCGGCGAGCGGATGAAGCCGCGCTGTCTGCCGTCAGGGCCGATCAGGGCCAGATTACCGCTGTGATCGACGGTGTAACCCGGCTTGCTGGTGTCTGCCGGAATGAACGGAATGCTCAGTGCGCTGGCCAGTTTCTGAATGTCCGCCACAGGCGCGGTCAGGCCGATGTAACGAGGGTCGAAGTAGCCCAGGTACTGCTTGAGCTGCTGCGGCGTGTCGCGATTGGGGTCGACGCTGACCAGCACCACGCGCATGTTGTCCACGGCCTCCTGCGGCAGCTTCGTTCTGATGTCACGCAGCTGCGCCAGCGTAGTGGGGCAGATGTCCGGGCAATAGGTGTAGCCGAAGAACACCAGCGTCCATTTACCCTTCAACTCGTCCACGGCCACCGGTGCGCCGTTCTGATCGCTCATGCTCAACGAAGGCAGGCTGCGGCTTTGCGGCAGCAGGATGACGCCTGCGTCGATCAACGCTGTCTGGTCTCCAGGGCCTTTGCCGGACAGCACACGGTTGATGGTCAGGCCCATGATCAGGGCAACGACAGCGACAAGGATAAAAACGGTTTTCTGGGTTCGGGTCATGGCATCAACGGTAAGTAATGATCGGCGAGCAGCGCGATGAACAGCAGGAACAGGTACCACACAGAGTACTTGAACGTGTCGATCGCCGCGTGCGGTCGAGTGCCACGGTACAGCACCCAGCTCCATTGCAGGAAGCGCAACCCCAGCGCGAGTGCGCAGAGCAGGTACAGCAGGCCGCTCATGTGAATCACGTACGGCAGCAGACTGACCGCCAGCAGGATGCAGGTGTACAGCACGATATGCAGCTTGGTGTAGGGCTCGCCGTGAGTCACCGGCAGCATCGGGATAGCGACACTGGCGTATTCAGCCTTGCGGTGAAGAGCCAGCGCCCAGAAGTGCGGCGGCGTCCACGCGAAGATGATCAACATCAACAGCAAGGGTTCGGCACTGACCTGACCGGTCACCGCTACCCAGCCCAACAACGGCGGCGCGGCCCCGGCCAGCCCGCCGATGACGATGTTCTGCGGCGTGGCGCGCTTGAGAAAGCCGGTGTAGACCACCGCGTAACCCAGCAGCGACGCCAGCGTCAGCCAGGCGGTCAGGGCGTTGATGAAAATGAACAGCAGCGCCTGACCCGACAGCGCCAGCAGCAGCGCGAAGCTCAGTGCCGCGACAGGCGGGACGCGTCCCTGAGCAATCGGCCGACGATGCGTGCGCGCCATCTGTGCGTCGATGCGCCGGTCCACTACATGATTCACGACAGCCGCGCCTGCTGCGCACAGTCCGACGCCCAGATTACCGATGATCAACGTCGTCCATGGCACCGCCGTGTCAGTGGCCAGAAGCATGCCGATCATGGACGTGATCAGCATCATCAGGACCACCTTGGGCTTGGTCAGCTCAAGGTAGTCCTGCCACAGGCTGTACCGCGAACGCTGGCGGGTCAGTAACGTCATCTCAACGCATCTCTCGATGTCAGGCTCGGACGGGTGATCTCTGCCAACGCGCCATGCTGGAGACGCGGCAATGGCGCTGCAACGCGGTAGTTGATCAAGGTCATGCACAGCATCAGAGCCGCTCCGCCCGCACTGTGTGCCACCGCAAGGACCAGAGGCAGGTGCAGCAGCACGTTGCCCAGCCCGAACAGCAGTTGCCCCCCGAGTGCCGACACCAGCAGCAGCGCCAGCCGCGTGAGACCGACCCGCCTGAGCTGCCAGGCCAGTGCGAGCAGGGTCAGCGAGACGAGCACCGCGCCCATCCGGTGCGTGAGGTGAATGGCGGTACGGGCCTCACTGTCGAGATGGCCACCCTGATAATTGGGGCCGATGTGCTGGGTCAGATGAAACGCATTGCTAAAGTCGGCCTCCGGCCACCAGCGGCCCTGACAGGTAGGCAGGTCCGTGCAGGCCATCGCGGCGTAATTGGCGCTCACCCAGCCACCCAGCGCGATCTGCAAGGCGACGAGGATCAACCCGAGCACTGCCAGCACTCTCAGGCGCGCAGGCACTCGAGGCAGAACAGGGCGGGCGCCTCTCAGGCGCAGGCTCAGCAGGAACGACAGGCTCAAGGTTGCGACGCCGCCCAGCAGATGAACAGCGACCACCTGCGGCCAGAGCTGCAGCGTAACGGTCCACATGCCGAACGCCGCCTGCGCGGCCACGATGCCCAGCAGTCCCGCTGCCAGCCCGAACGGATGCCCCGCCAGATGCCGGTGCCTCCAGGCCTGCGCCGCCAGCAGCAGGATAAGCAGCGTCAGACCACCGGCGAAATAACGGTGGGTCATCTCGCTCCAGCCTTTGTCCGCCTCCACTGGCGTGTCCGGAAAATTAAGCTGCGCATGCTCAAGTTGCTGCTCGGTGCCGGGCACACCGATGAAGCCGTAACAGCCCGGCCAGTCTGGGCATCCCAGCCCTGCGTGGGTCAGGCGCGTGTAGGCACCGAGCATCACGACCACCAGTGCAAGTACGGTAGCCAGTAACGCGAGACGAAATCCGGGGCGGGTCATGACCACCTCCCTTCAGCCGATATTCGAGAGTTTCAGCAGACGGCGCAGGTCTTCGAGCAGGTCCTTGCCGTTGATCCCCGCGTCGTAGCGCAACACCAGGTTGCCGTGCGGATCGATGATCCACAGGTAAGGCGCCTGCAAATCAGGCGCGAGCGTGCCGTAACGCGAAAGGTCCAGCGGATAACGCAGCAGGCGTGGGTATTCCCGGTTCAGCTTTTCAGCGTATTCGACGTCCAGCGGCTGAGCCCCGGCCAGCGCATGACTGGCGCGAGCTGCGTCCCGCCCCAGCCCTGTCTGCACCTGCCGCGCCAGATACACCAGCTGCTGACACGTCGCCTCGCAACGCCGGGGTGCGCTGACCAGCAGTTGCCAGCGCCGCTCCCCGGCCGAGACACCCAGGTCCATGCGGCTCTGGCCATTGCCGATCAGGTAACCGTGATAACTGCGGCTCTCGGGCACCCAGAATCCGAATACGTACATGCACGTGGCCAGCATCATGGGCGCAAAGGCAATCAGCACCACCAACAGCAGTTGCAGACGTCCTTTGCGTCGACGCTGTGCATCAGACATGTCGATGGGGTTCATGGCGGCTCCCATGCGCGTCCTCCTGCGCGGTTCGGCCCAGCACCCGGCCTCGGTGCAGATAAAGGCCTAACAGCGCGGCCGACAGCGCGAACCACTGCACGGCATAGCCCACGTGCTTTTCAGGGCTGATCGCAACCACCGGCCAGTCGACCCGATAGGCCGCCGCTCCCGGTTCAAGTCTCAGCTCACCGGGATACCCTTCACGCCCCAGCTCGCTCCACAGCTGATCGGCAAAGACCGCGTTTACAAGCCTTGGCCAGGCGCCTTGTGGCGCATCAGGTTCAAGCTGAAAGGGGGCACGCACCGGCACGTAGACCCACGCATCGAGCTCCAGCACTTGGTTGGGCGTATTGACGACCGGCGCCGTGCGTCGATCCCGCCAGAAAAGCCAGCCGCGATTGATCAGTAGCCAGAGCCCACTGGCGTGATCCATGAAGGGCTGCAGCAGCTCGACGCCCGCGCGGCCATCGCGAATGCTGTTGTCCAGCAGCACGCTATGGGCTGAATCGAAATGGCCACGAACATGCACACGACGCCAGGCGGCATCCTCGGCATATAACAGCTCGCCGATGCTGACGGGAGCGGCGGCGCGGCGTTCGGTGTACTGGCTGAGCATCGACCGCTTCTGTTCGCCGCGCTCCAATTGCCAGAACCCCAGAGAAATCAGGCACGGCAGCAGCAGCAATACGATCAGCGTCGGCCACAGCCCCGGTGTGAAGCGCTTCATCACAGCCTCCGGTTCGGCACTGGGGCCGGACCTATACTCCACTGCATCATCGCGATTGCTCCTGGAGTCCTCTCATGCTCAAAGCAGCGATTGTTCTAATGCTGGCTGCCACCATAGCCAGCCTGTTCAGCGGGCTGTCCTTTCTGGTCAAGGACGACAATCACTCGACCCGTCTGCTCAAGGCTCTCGCGCTGCGCGTTATCCTCGCCGGGCTGACCCTGATCCTGATCACTTGGGGGTTCTACAGCGGGCAATTGCCCTCACCCTGAATGAAGAAAAACGATGATCGAGCCCAGCCTCCGCGTCGGTATCCAGCCCGTGGAAACGATCAGAAACCGCGTTCTAAATCACGTACACGAACACAAACAGCCCGACCCATACCACATCCACGAAATGCCAGTACCAGCTTGCCGCTTCGAAACCGAATTGATGCTCGGCGTCGAAATGGCCGCGCAGGATGCGGATCATCATCACCAGCAGAATGAGCGTGCCCATCGTGACGTGAGCACCGTGAAACCCGGTCAGCAGGAAGAAGGTCGCGCCGTAGATGCCGGACCCCAGAGTCAGCCCCAGCTCCTGATAGGCATGGATGTACTCTTCGACCTGAAAGAACAGAAAGGTACAGCCCAGCAGGATGGTCAGCGCCAGCCAGCGCTTAAGCGCGCAGCGGTGTCCTTTCTTCAGCGCATGATGGGCAAAGGTTATCGTCACGCTGGAGCTGACCAGCAGCACGGTATTGAGCAATGGCAGTTTCCAGGGATCAACGATACCGCTGGGCGCCGGGTAGAGCTTGGGATCCGGCGTGTCGAGCATCGGCCAGGTGTATTCGAAGTTCGGCCAGAGCATGTTCGAAATTCCGTTCGCCCCGTCGCCGCCCAGCCAGGGACCGGCCCAGATGCGCACGTAGAACAGGACGAAGAAGAACCCCAGAAAGAAGCTCACCTCGGAGAAGATGAACCAGGCCATGCCCCAGCGAAACGAGCGGTCCATCTGCGCGCTGTACAGACCTGCTCGACTTTCCTTCACCACTGCGCTGAACCAGCCGTACATCATGTACGCCACCAGCAGCGCGCCGATAAAGAAAATCAGCGGACCATTGGAATCGGGCCGCTCGGCTTTCATGTCATTGAACCAGGTGCCGAGCCCGAACATCGTGATCAACAGCGCTACGGTGGCAATGATCGGCCATCTGCTCTGGGCCGGAACATAGTAATGCTCGGGGGGCGTTGCCATTTCAGTCTCCTTTGACCACAACTCTTTCGAGCCTTTTGGCCACTGGAACAGCAGGCGTGCGGCGCTCGGTGATGTCGAACAGCGTGTAGGCCAGCGTCAGGCTCTTCACCTCTTCGGGCAGGTCGCGATCCACGATGAAACGCACCGGCATCTCGATGCGCTCGCCCGGCTGCAGCACTTGCTGGGTGAAGCAAAAGCACTCGGTCTTGTGGAAGTAGGCAGCGGCCTGACCCGGCGAAATGCTCGGTACGGCCTGAGCCGTCATCGGCTTGTCGGTCGGGTTCTGCGCCACGAAAATCATCTCGTTGATCGCGCCCGGATGGACCGCTATCTGGTCATTGCGGGGATAGAACGCCCAGACCATCCCGGCCGAATTGGACGACAGGAACTGCACCTTCACCTGACGCGTTTCGTCGACGATTTGCGTGCCCTGATACTGGTCGCCGGTCTTGCCATTGATACCGAAGGCCTTGCACATCACGTCGTACAGCGGCACCAGCGCGAAACCGAAAGCGAACATGACCAAGGCCATCAGCAGCAGGCGAGTGATGAGTCGTTTGAGAGGCAAGGTCTGGTTCATGCGCAACTCACTTCACTTCCGGCGGTGTACTGAAGGTGTGATACGGCGCAGGCGAGGGCACGCTCCACTCCAGCCCCTCGGCACCGTCCCAGGGTTTGGCCGGTGCCGGTGCGCCACCCCGGATGGTTTTGATCACGATAAACAGAAACAGTAGCTGGGTTGCGCCAAACGTGAAGGCGCCAACCGACGAGAGCATGTTGAAATTTGCGAACTGCAGGTTGTAATCGGGGATCCGCCGCGGCATGCCAGCCAGACCGACGAAATGCATGGGGAAGAACGCCAGGTTCATGCCCACGAAAGACAGCCAGAAATGCAGCTTCGCCAGGGTTTCGTCGTACATGTGCCCGGTCCATTTCGGCAGCCAGTAGTACGCCGATGCAAAGATCCCGAAGATGGCTCCCGGCACCAGCACGTAATGAAAGTGCGCAACCACGAAGTAGGTGTCCTGATACTGAAAATCCGCAGGCGCAATCGACAGCATCAAGCCGGAAAACCCGCCGATGCTGAACAGAATGACGAACGCCACGGCAAACAGCATTGGCGCTTCAAACGTCAGCGACCCTTTCCACATGGTGCTGACCCAGTTGAACACCTTCACCCCGGTCGGTACGGCGATCAGCATGGTGGCGTACATGAAGAACAGCTCGCCCACCAATGGCACGCCGACCACGAACATGTGATGCGCCCAGACGATAAACGACAGAAACGCGATGGCCGCAACCGCATAGACCATTGAGGTGTAGCCGAACAGCGGCTTGCGCGAGAACGCCGGGATGATCGAACTGACTGCGCCGAAGGCAGGCAGGATCATGATGTACACCTCGGGATGACCGAAGAACCAGAACACATGCTGAAACAGCACCGGATCACCGCCGCCTGCCGCGTTGAAGAAACTGGTCCCGAAATGAATATCCATCAACATCATGGTCACGCACCCGGCCAGCACCGGCATCACGGCGATCAATAGAAAGGCGGTGATCAGCCAGGTCCAGACGAACAGCGGCATTTTCATCAGCGTCATGCCGGGCGCGCGCAGATTGAGGATGGTCGCCACCACGTTGATCGCGCCCATGATCGAACTGATACCCATCATATGAATGGCAAAAATGAAGAAAGTCACGCTTTCGGGTGCATAGGTCGTCGAAAGCGGGGCGTAGAAGGTCCAGCCGAAATTGGGTCCGCCGCCGGGCATGAACAGCGTAGAAACCAACAGCAGGAACGCCGCTGGCAACAACCAGAAACTGAAGTTGTTCATGCGCGGGAGGGCCATGTCCGGCGCACCGATCATTAAGGGGATCATCCAGTTGGCCAGTCCGACAAAGGCAGGCATCACGGCGCCGAACACCATGATCAGGCCGTGCATGGTCGTCATCTGGTTGAAGAATTCGGGTGCGACGATCTGCAGGCCCGGCTGGAAAAGCTCGGCGCGAATCACCATGGCGAACGAACCGCCCAGCAGAAACATAGTGAAACTGAACCACAGGTACATCGTGCCGATGTCCTTGTGATTGGTGGTCAGCACCCAACGCATCAGGCCCTTGGCGGGGCCGTGGGCAGGGTCATGGCCGACGTGGCCATGGTCGTCAATCACTGCACTCATGTCGGCCTCCGGTGGCGAAGGATGTCCTCAATGGACATCGCGTCTGTGGGAGGCGGCTTGCCGGCGATGCGGTTTCTCAAGCGCCCTGTCAGCGACTGAACTGACGCCATCGTCGGCAAGCCGCCTCCCACAGGCATGTGTGTTCTGCAAGACAGCGTCCTGTCAAAGACACAAGCCAGCATTTTCAGCATTCCATTCATGGCTTGGCCTGCTTGAGCGTCAGCACGTCCTTGGGCGTCACCATGTCGCCCTGGTTATTGCCCCAGGCATTACGTTCGTAGGTCACGACGGCCGCGATATCTACCTCCGACAGCTGCTTGCCGAACGCCGCCATGGCCGTACCCGGTTTGCCGTTGACGACGATATTGATGTGATCGGCAATCGGCCCGGTGGCGATTTTCGAACCCTTGAGCGCCGGGAACATCGGCGGCAGGCCTTGCCCCTCAGGCTGGTGACAGGCCGCGCAAACGGTGTGATAGACCTTATCGCCCTGAGCAATGAGCTCTTCGCGGGTCCAGTCCTTGCTGGTCAGTTCCTTGAGCCGTGCAGCTTCCTGTTTGCGCCCGGCCAGCCAGTTTTCATAATCGGCGGGCGAGCGGGCATCGACCACGATGGGCATGAAGCCGTGGTCCTTGCCACACAGTTCGGTGCATTGGCCTCGATAGATGCCGGGCTTCTCGATCCGTGTCCAGGCTTCGTGTATGAACCCGGGGACCGCGTCACGCTTGACCGCAAACGCTGGCACCCACCAGGAGTGGATCACGTCCGCACCGGTGACCAGAAAGCGGATTTTCTGGCCGACAGGCAGCACCAGAGGCTGATCCACCTCCAGTAGATAGTGCTCGCCCTTGTCATCGCGGTTGTGGATCTGGTGGGTCGTGGTGGCGAGGTTGCTGAAGAATTCGACATCCTGCCCGAGGTATTTGTAATGCCATTTCCATTGATAACCAGTGATCTGGATATCAACGTCCGACTCGCTGGCGTCGTACATGCTGATCAACGTACGGGTCGCCGGAATCGCCATGGCGACCAGTATCAGGAACGGAACCACGGTCCAGAGAATCTCGACCGTGGTGTTTTCATGGAAATGCGCGGCTTTCTGACCGGAGGAACGACGATGCGCGACAATAGACCAGAGCATGGCGCCAAACACCACGACCCCTATCACGACACAGATCCAGAAAATGGTCATGTGCAGATCGAAAACGGCGCCGCTGACCACTGACGCGCCGGGTGACATGTTGGTCGTCCAGTCTGCATGTGTCTGCTCGAACGCGGACCACAGCAGCAGGCCCATCCAGACCCTTGGATGCCGCATTTCGGGTTCCCCCACACACTCTTGTTCTACGCGGATCAGGCCGCGGGCAAGGCAGTGGGCTACCGACTGCAGGACCATGACCAGAGGTCACAAGCCGACTTCCTCAGACGTCGAGTATAGACACGGCCAGAGGAGCGCAACGCAGTGCCGGATGAGTGCAACGTGGCAAACAGCGAATGTATTTACCGGTCGAACCCTGGCAACCGCTTCAAAAAAGGGTTTTTAGAGCAAAAACATATAAATGTGAATTAGTTATGACAAAAACATCTGAGCTATTTAGTTAATCAAGCTAACGTATGACTTTGATCAATAACACCCACCTGGTTATATGCTTTCAGGAGCCCATGCCCTCATGAACACGGCCGCATTGCGCGAGCAGATCCAACGAGCACACCAGCACGAGGCCGAGACAGGCCAGTTGCTGCAACAGCTGAAAACTCAGCTTCCGCACCTTCATCCTGCCATCCACCTGCCCGAAGTTGACGCACAGGGAGCACTGACGCGTTTTGTCACTGCGTATATCGATCTGGTCCCCGACCTGCTGGAAGCCGCGCACGAAGTGGCAATCGAGGCGGGCATCGAAGGACAGATAAAACCGGTGCTCAAGATTGCCGAGCACTTCTTCACTGCACCCCCTGAAATCATGCAAGGCCACGAAGGACTCGACAGCCTGCTGGATGAGGCTTATCTGGCGCATCGTCTGGTCGAGGAAGTAAACGACCTTTACATCAAGCACTTCGGTCAGCCGCTGATTCCATCCAACACGACGGTTGCCAGCGTGATCGCTCACCAGCTGATCGGCGAACAGTTTGCCAACCAGTTGGACGAGGCTGTCCACCATGCCGTCGATCAGTTGCTTGATGATGAGGGTTTCGCGCTGGACTCGGTCGAGGCCTATCGCGAGAAACTGAGCAGTCCCGACACCGAAGCCGCCTGGAAGCGCTGGCCGAGCCTGTCACGTCAATTGGGTATCGGTCTGGAACTGGAACGTTCCGCGGGCTGATTCGCCACCGAATTCATGTCTTCGCCGCAAAGGAAGGAGCCGAATGATGCTCCGCTGCTACGCGAAGACCCATCCGGCTCCCTGGTGCCGATCAACCTGTGCGCCGATCAACAGCAGACTTGATCAGGCAGCGCCTGAGCCAATCCCCGTGTTGGTGTACACCCTACCTTCGAGTCGACGCTTCAAGCCCCGGGGTTCGATCACCAGCTTGGTTCCGTGAGCGGCATTGGCACGCCCCCAGTCTTCAAGCAGCTCCAGACAGGAGTGGTCGATATAGGACAGGTTGTTCAGTGGCACATGCAAGGTGCTGCCGACCGGAACGGTGCCCAGCACCTGGGTCAACGCAGGCACTTTGAGGAACGTCGCCGCACCCACCAGACGCAGCTCGTACTCGCTCTTGCCCGGCAGCTCGACCAGGTTGATCTTCAGTCGCGAAGCCTTGAGCGCCAGCTTGACCAGTGTCAGACCGAAGCCCACCAGAACACCGGTCAACAAGTCGGTGAAGATGATCGCGCCAGCGGTCGCGGCGTATGTGAACATCGGCATGCGACCATAGCGCCCCAGCCCCTTGAACGTTTTCAGATCGACCAGCTTCAGACCGGTATACACCAGCACACCTGCAAGACTGGCGACCGGAATGCTCTGCAGCACGCTGGACAGCAGCAGGACGAACGCCAGCAGCCAGAGGCCATGGAAAATCGTCGAGAAGCGTGTTGTCGCACCGGCCTGAACGTTGGCCGAACTGCGCACGATCACACCTGTCATCGGCAGTGCGCCCAACAGACCGCACAGCATGTTACCCACGCCCTGGGCACTCAGCTCCTTGTCGAAGTCCGAACGCACACCGCTGTGCATGCGGTCGACCGCTGCGGCAGAGAGCAGCGTTTCGGCACTGGCGATAAAGGCTACAGCGATTGCCGCAATCAGGATCGCAGGGTCGGCCAGGTTCATCAGGTCGGCAGGGCGCAGCCAGTCGATGGCATCGGAGAGGTTTTCAGGCACCTGCACACGCTTGACGTCCAGCGCCATGAACAGACTCACGGCGGTCGCAATACCGACGCCCAGCAGGGCGCCTGGAACAAAGCGCAGCGACGCGGGACGAATCTTGTCCCAGCCCCACATGATCAGGATTGTCCCCAGGCCCAGCATACCCGCCTGCATGCCCGCTCCCGGCCCGATGGCCTGGACCAGCGTTGCCGGGAAACCGATCAGGTTATCCAGCCCGGAAGGTTTCGGCCCGCTGTCGAACATGACATGAGCCTGTGACAGCACGATCAGAATGCCGATACCGGCGAGCATTCCGTAAACGACCGCAGGTGCCGTGACACGGAACCAGCAGCCGAGTTTGAATCGACCGGCCAGCAATTGAAGCAGACCGGCCAGCAAGAGAATCGGCCCCAACATCGCCATTCCGTGCTCGCGTACTACTTCGAAGACCAAGACGGCGAGGCCTGCGGCCGGACCGCTGACCTGCAAAGGCGAGCCGGCCAGCCAGCCCACGACAAGACCACCAACGATGCCCGTGATCAAACCCTTGGCAGGTGGCATGCCGGACGCGATTGCAATGCCCATGCACAAGGGCAGGGCCACCAGGAACACGACCACGGAAGCGAGCAGCTCCCGTGGTAAAACGGATTTCAATGCTGTAGCACCCATGACACTTCTCCGGGATTCTTCAGACGAGGCAAAGCTGGCGGCGCGCTCCATGCGCAGCCGCCACCAGCTAAAGAAGGGTGTGCCGTCAGTCGTGACTGTGGTCAGTCAGCTGAAAAGCGTGCTTTCGGGGAAGCCATCGGTGTCGGGCCCGAGCCGTCGAGCGGCACGAAGCGATCACTCTCAGCGTCATAAGCCAGAATTTCACTGGTTTCGATGCTGTAGACCCAGCCGTGAATGAACAGCTGACCGCTGGCCATCTTGGCTGCAACCGAAGGGTGCGTGCGCAAGTGCTGCAACTGGGAAATCACGTTTTCCTGAGTCAGGACCTGCATGGTTTCCAGCTCGCCACTGCAGCTGCAATTCTGTTCGACAACAGTACGGGCAACCTCTGCGTGGCGCAGCCAGGCTTTTACCGTTGGCATTTTGTCCAGACTGTCGGGGTTGAGTACCGCTCGCATGGCACCGCAGTCAGAGTGACCGCAGACGATGATGTGTTGCACGCCCAGCGCAACGACCGCGTATTCCAGAGCCGTGGATACACCACCGTTCATCTGGCCGTACGGCGGAACGACGTTGCCGACGTTACGAGTCACGAAAAGGTCGCCCGGCGAGCTCTGAGTGATCAGCTCGGGAACGATGCGCGAATCCGCGCAGGTAATGAACATGGCTCGCGGCGATTGTGCGGTAGCCAGTTTCTTGAAGAGTTCTTCCTGCTGTGGGAAGACTTCCTTACGAAAATGTACGAAGCCATCGACGATGTGTTTCAACGCTACGTCGGCGCTATCCGAGTGGCTATGTGTGCTGGCCGACGTAGCCGACGGCTGTTTATCCATGTCTCTCATGTCTTCATCCTCTCTGACGGATTGATGTGGATTCTTCATGCGTGCTTAACCAGAGCCGGATGTGATCCCTGTTGTTTGGCCTCACGAACAAATCCTTTGAACGCTACCGCTGGTGTCACTCCGAGTTACAGACTAAACGCCCAAGCTTAAGTGAAACTGAATGCGACCGCTCTGGAACGCGGGTTTGCACGATAGTCCCAAATTCGTTACAGCAATGACATCTGGCCGCCCGGTGGGCAAAACGCATCGCAATCCAGAACGAAGCTTTCACGTTTGTTCAGTCCCAGGCGTTTGATCGCCATCGTGTAGCGTTGAGCAAGCAGGTCTGCAAATGGACCTTCACCACGCATGCGAGTGCCGAACTGGCTGTCGTAAAGCGCACCGCCCCGGCTCTGGCGGATCAGACTCAGCACATGATCGGCGCGCTGGGGATAGTGCGTCTTTAGCCACTCGTCGAACAATGGCGCCACTTCAAGTGGCAGGCGCAGCATCACATAACTTGCACTCAGCGCACCGGCCGCCTTGGCCTCGCTCAGCATTGCTTCCAGCTCACTGTCGTTGATCATCGGAATCATCGGCGCACAGAGCACGCCAACCGGCACCCCGGCCTGACGCAACACCTTGATCGCCCTCAGCCGCGCCTTGGGTGCTGCCGCCCTGGGCTCAAGAATGCGCTTGAGGTCGTCGTCCAGCGTTGTCAGGCTGATGAACACCGACACCAACCGCAGCCTGGCCATCTCCGCCAGCAGATCCAGGTCACGCAGGATCAGCGAACCCTTGGTGATGATGCTCACCGGGTGACGATAGCGCAGTAATACCTCCAGCGTGGCGCGGGTGATCCTGTGTTCGCGCTCAATGGGCTGATAAGGATCGGTATTGGCACCCAGCGTGATCGGCGCGCAGCGATAGCCGGGTTTCGACAGCTGTTGCTCCAGCAACGCGGCCGCGTTGGTCTTGGCGATCAGCTTCGTCTCGAAATCCAGCCCCGGCGACATGTCCCAGTACGCGTGGCTGGGCCTGGCGAAGCAGTAGATGCAGCCGTGTTCACATCCCCGATAGGGATTGATCGAGCGATCAAAAGGAATATCCGGCGAGGTATTGCGGGTGATGATGCTCTTGGCGGTCTCGAACGTGACCGTGGTGCCCTGAGTCATCGGGACTTCCTGATACCAGCCATCGTCCTCGGCAACCGAACGACTGGGCGCGAAGCGGTTATGCGGATTAGTGGCGGTGCCGCGGCCGCGCACGGGAAGGGAGTTGGACATCTGACATGACCCGGATACTGTTTATACATACAGTAAACTAAAATCAGTGAATACCCGACCAACGTGAGCCAAAAACCTCGGTCTGCTGACCAGCGGTAAAACCGCCCTGTACGTTCGACCACCTGTCATTTCTGTCAGTAGACGGCTTTATCGACCAGGCATAGCTTGATCGAATGCCAGATCGGTTGACCCTGGCAACTTGCCTGATGAAGAGGTGGGTATGGCCAAATATGTGGTTCGATTGTCAGCAGACGATTTGAGTAAAAAGAAGTACCCCGAAATTTCTGCCGAATTGTATGAAAACAGAATCCTCATCAGCTCTGTTTTACTCACGCTGGACACCCGTCAGGAGTGCGAACTCGACATCAGGGGTGATGAAGACATAGCCGAAATACTGATTGAGCTTGCTCGCTCATTCAAAGAAAAAATCGTTGAATTGTCGGAAGGATAGAACGCTCCTCAGAAGATCTGTGATACCGCTCCAGACAAAATCAAGAAACAGGAGATCAAGGAAATGGCTACCTATGAGGTCAGATTGTCTATTGCCGAAATTGAGGGCGATGACACCCCCGAAGTAACAGTCGAGTTCTGGAACAGCGAGCTTCCCAATCGAAAGCCAGACCAGAAGGGCGACACCGAATTTACCGCGTTCGTGACAGCCCCGGCAAAAGGGGCGCCTTATGACACGGTTAAAAGTAAGGCGGACGTCGATGGCAACCAAATAACCGACGCTGCGGACGACGAGATATTGCTTGAACTGGTCAATGCCTTCATGAAAATGGATCTTTCCATAAAAAGCTGAGCATTGGGCTCCGGTGCATCAGGGACTTTGACAAAGCCCCTGATGCACCGTGTGATCGAGGCCGGTCAGCTCGGATCTACCGGCTTCTTCAACTTCGGATTCGGAAAGAACTGCACGCCCTGCACCTTCGGATCGGCGGGCTTGACCGCCACCTTGTTGACCCGAGTGCCCAACTCTTTCGGCACCGAAAGCCCTTGCTCGTTGAGCGTATCGCTGTAGCCGCAGTTCACGCACTCACGGTGCGGAACCTCGTCCTCGCTCCACATCATCAACTTGTCCGGCTCGCTGCACGCCGGGCAGACCGCACCGGCGATGAAGCGTTTTTTGGTAACGACCGCAGGTGTATCGGTCATGCTGCCGCGTCCTCACTCAAACCACTGTGGCGCAAGAGTGCGTCAATCGACGGCTCGCGTCCGCGGAAGTCGACGAACAGCACCATCGGTGCCTGCGAACCGCCACGGGCCAGAATCGCTTCGCGGAAGGCGCGACCGGTTTCGGCATTGAGCACGCCGTCTTCCTCGAACTTCGAAAACGCATCAGCCGAAAGCACTTCAGCCCACTTGTAGCTGTAGTAACCCGCTGCGTAGCCGCCCGCGAAGATATGCGCGAAGCTGTTGGGGAAGCGGTTGTAAGCGGGCGGGCGCATGACCGACACTTCGTCGCGAATACCTTCCAGTACCTGCAGCACACCGCGGCCATCTCCATGAGTGGCGTGCAGTTCGAAGTCGAACAGTGAGAACTCCAACTGACGGACCATCATCAGGCCGGAATGGAAGTTACGTGCAGCGAGCATCTTCTCCAGCAAGTCCTGCGGCAGCGGTGCGCCGGTTTCGTAATGACCGGAGATGAGCGCCAGGCCTTCCGGCTCCCAACACCAGTTTTCCATGAACTGGCTTGGCAGCTCGACCGCGTCCCATGCCACGCCATTGATCCCGGATACACCGGCGTGATCAATGCGGGTCAGCAGGTGATGCAGACCATGGCCGAACTCGTGGAACAGCGTGGTGACTTCGTCATGGGTCAGCAAGGCAGGCTTGCCGCCGACGGCCGGGGTGAAGTTGCAGACCAGATTGGCAACCGGGCTCTGCAGAGTGCCTTCAGCGGTGCGACGACGGTCGCGGGCGCCGTCCATCCAGGCACCGCCACGCTTGTTGGCGCGGGCGTACAGGTCGAAGAAGAAGCGGCCGACGTGCTGACCGTTTTCCTTGATTTCGAACAGACGAACGTCCGGGTGCCAGGTATCGAAGCCTTTCTGCTCGGCGATTTCGATGCCGTACAGACGCTGAACGATAGCGAACAGGCCGCTCAGCACTTTGTCGATCGGGAAGTAGACGCGCAGGGCTTCCTGGGAAACGCTGTAGCGCTGCTCACGCAATTTTTCGCTGTAAAATCCGCTGTCCCAGCTTTGCAGATCCGGACAGCCCTGTTCGGCGGCGTACGCCTTGAGCTCTTCCAGATCCTGTACGGCAAACGGCTTGCTGCGCTTGGCCAGATCGCGCAGGAAACTCAGCACCTGATCGCTGGACTCGGCCATCTTGGTCGCCAGGCTCAGTTCCGCAAAATTCGCGTAACCCAATAGCTGGGCCAGTTCCTGACGCAGGTCGAGGATCTGCTCCATGACCGGACCGTTATCATTTTTGCCCGCGTTCGGGCCTTGGTCCGAGGCGCGGGTGCAATACGCCGCGTAGACTTCTTCACGCAACGCGCGGTCTTCGGCGTAGGTCATCACCGCGTAGTAGCTCGGGAATTCCAGGGTAATCAGGTAGCCATCCAGACCCTTGGCCTTGGCGGCGGCCGCCATCTGCTGCCTGGCCGAGTCGGTCAGGCCAGCGAGGGCGGATTCATCGGCGACCAGCTTGGTCCAGGCCTGAGTGGCGTCCAGCAACTGGTTGGAGAACTGGCTGCCCAGCTCCGACAGCTTGCTCTGCACTTCGGCATATCGTTTTTGCTGCTCGGGCGGCAGGTCGATACCGGACAGGCGGAAGTCGCGCAGCGACTGTTCCAGAATGGTCTTCTGGCCAACGTCGAAATTTGCTGCTTCCGGACTATTGGCCAGCGCCTCATAAGCCTGGAACAGCTCGCGGTTCTGACCCATCTCCGTGGAGTAGGCGCTCAATGCAGGCAGGCACGACTCATAGGCTTCGCGCAGTTCGGCGCTGTTGCACACGGCATTCAAATGGCTGACCGGGCTCCAGGCGGCGCCGAGACGATCATTCAGCTCGTCCATGGTCAGTACCAGTCCGGCCCAGGTCGGTGTCGATCCCTGTCTGGCGAGAATGTCGGCAATTGCAGCGCGGTTATCCGCCAGAATCTGTTCGATGGCAGGTTTGACATGCTCGGCACGGATCGCCGAGAAGGGTGGCAGGTCGTACGATTGCAGAAGCGGGTTGTTCGCGCTCACGGTTTTGCACCTTGGCTGGAAGAAACACTCCTGCATCTTAATTACAATCGACGCCGACCGCAGCATCGAAACCCGCTTCACTCACCTATCACTGCCAAAGAAGGAGCCTATCGTGGCCATTCGCAAGTTTCAGGACCACACACCATCCCTCGGCGAACGGGCCTTCGTCGATCATTCGGCGGTGGTGATCGGCGATGTGGAAATCGGTGCCGACAGCTCCATCTGGCCACTGACCGTGGTGCGCGGCGACATGCACCGCATCCGCATCGGAGCCCGTACCAGCGTGCAGGATGGCAGCGTGCTGCACATCACTCATGCGGGACCGTTCAACCCCGACGGTTTTCCGCTGCTGATCGGCAATGAAGTGACCATCGGCCACAAAGCCATGCTGCATGGCTGCACCATCGGTAACCGTATCCTGATCGGCATGGGCTCGACCATCATGGACGGTGCAGTGGTGGAAGATCAGGTGATCATCGGCGCGGGAAGCCTGGTGCCGCCGGGCAAGGTGCTGGAAAGCGGCTTCCTGTATGTCGGCCGCCCGGTAAAACAGGTGCGGGCGCTGACCGAAAAGGAAATCGCGTTCTTTCCTTACAGCGCGACCAACTACGTGAAACTCAAGGACCAGCACCTGGCAGAAGGCTTTGACCAGCCATGCTGAAGAATGTGCAGTTCGAGGCGCCCATGCATTACCAGAACATCCTTTTCGACCTCGACGGCACGCTGACCGACCCGCGTCTGGGCATCACTCGCTCGATCCAGTTCGCGCTGGCCCGGCTGGGTATCGACGAGCCGGATATCACTAAACTGGAACACTTCATCGGTCCGCCGTTGTTGCAGGCGTTCATGCAGTTTTACGACATGGACGAAGCGCGCGCGTGGAAAGCCGTCGGCTTATACCGCGAGCGCTTCCGTGTGACCGGGCTGTATGAAAACGAAGTGTTCGACGGCATTGCCGAGCTGCTTGAAACGCTGGGTCAGCAGGGCAGACGTCTCTATATCGCCACGTCCAAGCCTTGGGAGTTCGCCCGGGAAATCGCCCGGCATTTCGATTTTGCCAGGCACTTCATTGTGATTTACGGCAGCGAACTGGACGGTACCCGAACCGACAAGGTCGAACTCATCGCCCACCTGCTCGCCGAAGAAAAACTCGACCCGGCGCACACCCTGATGATCGGCGACCGCAAACACGACCTGATCGGCGGCATCCGCAATGGGCTGGACGTTGCGGCGGTGGGTTACGGGTTCGGCAGCCATGAAGAGCTGACGGCGGAAAATCCCACGTATCACTTTGCGACAGTGGCCGAGTTGCATCGGGCTTTTGTGGGCAAGCCTTGATGTGACGCCACTCAAAGGACTGTGGTTAGGCGGCTTGCCGGCGAGGCTTTTTCTGAAGCGATATATCAATAACTGAACGGACGCCATCGCCAGCAAACCGTCTCACGGGGTATGCATTCAGTCAGGCACTTTCGTTTCGGCTCTGGTGCGCGCTCACGGCATCAATCGCTGCAACGCCGCCTTGCGTGATTCAGCAGGCAAGCCACCGAGCTTCTCCACTGCCTGGAAGAACCCTTCCCAGTCGCCATTCACGTGTTTGAATAACGCTTCGAACGCAGGCACCCATTGATCATAAAGCCCGAAGGGCAGCAGTTTGGCGTTGTTCATCGGGCTGTTGATCCAGCCGTCGAAACGTTTGTCGCCACCCCATTGCCCGTCGCGAAGTTGTCGATAATCGCGGCGCAAGCGTTCGAACTCGGCGGCCTTGCGTTCACGCATGGCATCAGGCGTCAACGGCTGGCGATAAAGGGTTTTCAGACGCTCGCGTGTGTCGAGCACCAACTGGATGAACTGATCGCGTCGCCTGGACTGCGAGACACTCTCCGGCGGCAGGCCACGGGCTTCTCTCCACTGACGCGTGCCTTCCTGCTCGACGAAGCTGGCGTAAGATTCGTTGAATTCCGTGTCGTCTTTCACATAGAAGCGCTGATGCGCCAGTTCATGAAAAATCAGCGTGGCCAGTCGCTCGTCGCCCCAGCCCAGCATCGTGCTCAGGATGGGGTCATTGAACCAGCCCAATGTCGAATAGGCTTCTACGCCACTGAGGTACACGTCCTTGCCTGCCTGACGCTGCAACGCGGCTTCACCGCGAGCACCTCCAGGGCTGTAATAGCCACGGTAGGCCACGCAACCGGCAATCGGAAAACAGTGCGTAACGGGATCGAGGGAGAACTCGTCAGTGGCGAACACGTTCCATACCACGTAAGGACGGCCCAGATCGGCATACAGACGGTAACTCATGTTGTCCGGCAGATGCAGGTGTTGGCTGGCAAAGGCGCGGGCCTTTTGCGACTGGGCCAGGTGGGCACGAAGCGTTGGATTGCGACCGGGATCGGCGATGATATCGTCCACCGGTTCGCGGGCCTGCAAGAGTTGCCACTGCCCCTGCGCCAACTGACCGTAATAGGCCACGCTGGAACAGCCACCGAGCAACAAAACCGCCAGTACCGGCAAAACCTGCCAAAGGCGTAAAACAATGAGTCGTGGCATACACAGCCTTCAAATCGGAACACAGTGCTGTTATGCAGGACAGACAAGACCGACGCAACTAACATCGCCGCCGGTTCAGAAACGGAGCACAGCATGCGCGTCATGACACTGATTCTTGCCCTCACCACCCTTGCCGGTTGCGCCGGTCCATTACCTGCCGTTGACCCGAACATGGCGTGGGTCGATCTGCACACCATCACCGGCAAAGTGGTGATGGCCGACAAACTCGACGGCAAGAACACGTATGACGGTCGTTACTTTCAGGTCACGCCTGGCAGCCATTCGCTGCAGGTGCGTTACGACTATGAATACCGCTACGGAAGCCTGGGTCTGATGGGCGACGACTACACCGAGATCACCTGTTTCGTGGAGATCGATTACACGCATTTCGCTGCGGGGCAGCGCTATGTGCTTGAGGTGAGGTCTCTGACCAACGATGTCGATGCGTGGCTATATGACGCTGAACGCAAAGTGGTCGCAGAGGAAGGGAATGTTCACTGCATCTGATCAGCGATCATTGCGCTGATAGATGATTTTCTTTGTGCCGTTCTCACAGCTGCCCACGACCATGTTCGGGTCCTGAACCTCGTCATTGGTGACGATTTCCAGTGTGTAGGACGTGACATTGTTCGCCTGGATCCGCGCCTCGATCTCGTCCTTGAGCTCATCACAGGACTTCGGGGCTGCTACAGCATTTACAGCCAGCAGTGTACAGGCCACTGCCAAAGCAAAACGTTTCATGCCTGACCCTCATTGACGACACACAGCCAACCGAAAAACTATAGGTGGGAAGCGGCTTGCCGACGAATCAATAGCCTGACCAATCCGGCAACAGCTGGATTGACGCTATCGTCGGCCAGCCACCTCACACGAAATCCGAACGACCGGATCAGCTCAACAGGGTAGCGTCGAGCGTGATGTTGGCGTTCAGCACCTTGGACACCGGGCAGCCTTCTTTGGCTTTGGTGGTCAGTTCGTCGAACTCTTTCTGGGTGATGTTTGGCACTTTGGCCTTCAGGATCAACTTCACAGCCGTGATCGCGAATCCACCCTCGACCTGATCCAGAGACACTTCAGCGTGCGTGTCGATGCTATCGGCAGTGAAGCCTGCGTCACCCAGAATCATCGACAGCGCCATCGAGAAGCAGCCGGCATGCGCCGCACCGATCAGTTCTTCCGGGTTGGTGCCTTTGCCGCCTTCGAAGCGGGCCTTGAAGCCATACGGGTGCTCGCGCAGTGCTGCGGTTTCAGTCGAGATGCTGCCGATGCCGGTTTTCAGATCACCGGCCCAGTGTGCCGATGCTTTCTTGACGATGCTCATGGTCGCTCCTTGAAGGAATGGGTTGAGTCTTTTACACGTGACAGGATTCTGAGGATAGACGGCACTGGAAAGTTCAAACTGACTAAAGACCTAGCATTTAAGTAGGTTTTTTCCGGTTCATCTATTGAAACACCAAGCTTGTGCCCGCACTGTTGTTTCATCGTGGGCAGCTCCTTGAGCCGACCCAACACAATTCGAGGAGCTACCCCGGCCTATGAAACGTCTGGCAGATGTAAAGATTTCCACCCTGGATCTGGTGCCCGTGCGCCACGACAAAGGCCCCGCCGATTCCCTGCGCAACTCGCTTAATCTGGCGCAACACGTCGAGAAACTGGGCTACAACCGTTTCTGGGTTGCCGAACACCACAACATGGACGGCATCGCCAGTTCGGCAACGTCAGTGCTGCTGGCGTATCTGGCAGGCGGCACCTCGACTATCCGGGTCGGCGCAGGCGGGATCATGCTGCCCAACCATGCGCCACTGGTGATCGCAGAACAATTCGGCACCCTGGCCAGCCTGTATCCGGACCGGATCGATCTGGGCCTTGGCCGTGCGCCAGGCTCCGATCAGATGACTGCCCGTGCGCTGCGTCGCGAACGTTCCGGCAGTGCCGATGACTTCCCGGATGACGTGACCGAATTGATGGAATACCTGGGGCCGCGTACAGCTGATCAAAAAGTGATCGCCGTGCCGGGTTCGGGTACCCATGTGCCGATCTGGCTGCTGGGCTCAAGTCTGTTCAGCGCACAGCTGGCGGGCATACGTGGCTTGCCATACGCCTTCGCTTCGCACTTTGCGCCGCGCTACATGCATGAAGCGATTCGCGTCTATCGCAATCACTTCCAGCCCTCGGCGGTGCTGGACAAGCCTTACGTGATGCTGGGCGTGCCGCTGTCGGCCGCAGAAACGGACGAAAAGGCCGAATATCTGGCGACATCGGTGTATCAGCGCATTCTGGCGCTGATGCGTGGCCACAGCCTGATGCAGCGCCCACCCGTGGAGTCCATGGATGGCCTGTGGCTGCCTCATGAACGCGAAGCGGTGGCGAGCTTTCTGGGGCTGGCGATGGTCGGCGGACCGGACAAAATCCGCGCCAAGCTGGATGTGCTGCTTGAGCAGACCGACGCCGATGAACTGATCTTCACCTGCGACATGTACGAGCATGAAGACCGTCTGCGGTCCTACGAGATTCTGGCGCAGGTCGCACGCGGCTAAGCGCCTTGCTGCACAGAAACGGAAAAGCCCGCGCCACCCGCTGAATCACTGTTCAGCGTGTGGCACGGGCTTTTTTACAGCGTGAACACGGGGTCGAGCAACGGGCTGGATTTACATCGAGCCGGCCTGACTATCAACCGCGCTTGTAAACGATTTCCTTGGCGCCACCTTCGCAGGTGCCAACCACTTGCTGATCAGCGGCACTGCCTTTCTCGACCACTTCAAGCGTGTAGGAAGAAACGCCTTTGGCCTGAAGCTTGGCGTCGATTTCGCTTTTCAGCTCCTCACACGGCTTGCCTGCCGCCAGAGCAGTGCCCGCGATGCTCAACAAACATGCTGCCAACAAAATCTTTTTCATGGGTATCCCCTCTCGTCCGGCCAAATAAAGACGCCATCGGAACAGGCGCCCATTAAACATCCCTACGCCCACATGTGAGCCATGATGGCTCATGTAAGTGTGTAGCGCAGGTTATGGCAATCGGCCAGCCGAAAGGTTCAGGGACGATCAGCTACGTTCAATGCGAAAGCCCACTTTCAAAGTGACCTGGTAGTGGCCGACCTTGTTGTTGTCGACGATGTGGCCACGGGTTTCAGTCACTTCGAACCACTCAAGGTTCTTGATGCTCTTGCTGGCTTCAGCCAACGCGTTCTGGATGGCGTCTTCGACTGTGGTGGTGGACGATCCGACGATTTCGACTTTCTTGTACGTGTGATGATCACTCATGGCAGTTCTCCTGAAGGTCTGGGAACACGTCGTTAAAACCAACGCTCCAGACTTCTGTCAGGAAAAAGCGGGTAAAAGTTCAGACTTTGCAAAATGGCATCGCACTTTCCAATAAGCCCGCAGTCGGAATCATCACACGCCCACTCATCATTGCAGGAGAAACACCATGGCTAGTAATTCACTTCGCAAGGCCTCGTTGCAGAGTATGGAAGCGGAGATCGAGAGCCTCTTGAAGTCTCTTGAAGGTCTGAAAGCCGACGCCACTGACGAGTCGCGCAAGACCCTGAAAAATCTCAAGGCCAATGCTGAAAGTGCTCTGAGCCATTCGCGCAGCCTGCTCAGCGATGTCTACGAAGACGTCAAAGAGAAAACCCGCGAAAATGCTCTGGCCACTCGTGACTATGCTCAGGAGCACCCTTGGACTACCGCTGGCGTCGCTGTCGGTGCCCTCGGCCTGCTGGCAGCCTACCTGCTGTGCAAGCGCGGCAACTGATCAGATTCTGATCGGATCTTCAGACCGCAGCAGCTCATTTTTCAGCCATTGAGCCAACTGCTGCGCACGGCCATCGGCCACACGTCTGGGGACCCACAACGCTAGTTGCGCCGGGGTTTCACTGAAGCCCCATGGCGCAACCAGGCGTCCGGCCCTGAGGTCATCGACCACCAGCGGCTCCGGCGCGATTGCGATTCCAAGGCCTGCCACGGCCGCCTCCAGCAAATAATACAAATGCTCGAAACCCTGTCCGAACTGCAATGATTGCGGGTCGATTCCGTTGTGCTGTGCCCAGCTTGGCCAAGCCTGCGGTCGAGAGGTGGTCTGTAGCAGGGACTCTTCCAGCAGTGCATTCGCGGGCGCGTTTCGCAGGCTGTCGAAGCGCGCGAAGCGTGGGCTCAGCACAGGGCCGATTCGTTCGCTGGCCAGTTCGAACACCTGCATGTCGGCAGGCCAGGGCGGTTCGGCGAATACCAGCAAGGCGTCAAGACCGGGACGGCGCGGGTCCAGATCGCCTTCGCCTGCCGACAGGTGCAGGCGCAGATCCGGCAACTCGGCATTCAAGCGACTGAGGCGCGGAATGAACCAGCGCGCCAGCAGGCTCCCGGAACACCCCAGCACGAACGGTGCATCGGCGCTGCCCTGGCTCAGTTCAGCACACACATTGCGCAACCGATCAAATGCTTCACCACTGGCATCACGCAGTCGGATGCCTGCATCTGTGAGTTTCAGGCCGCGTCCATCCTTGCTGAACAGATTGACGCCCAGATGCTCCTCGAGCAGCTTCAACTGACGGCTGACGGCGCCGTGCGTAACGTGCAGTTGCTCGGCCGCCTGACTGACACTGCCCAGGCGGGCGGTGCTTTCAAAGGCGCGCAACGCATTCAGCGGTGGAAGATCGCGGCTCATGATCTGTGAGTTTTCCTGACAGGTTGTGGCGATCTTATCGGTTTTCATCCGGGCGTGCGCTGGTTAAAGTGGACTCATTGCCAGACCGGCTCATCTCATTCGTTTGATATACCCACTGGAGCACTTCATGACCCAGACCAATTTGCGCAACGGCCCCGACGCCAACGGCCTGTTCGGCTCCTTCGGCGGCCGCTACGTTGCTGAAACCCTGATGCCGCTGGTTCTCGACCTGAACCGCGAGTACGAAGCCGCCAAGGCCGACCCTGAATTCATCAAAGAGATGGCGTACTTCCAGCGCGATTACGTGGGTCGTCCGAATCCACTGTATTTCGCCGAACGCCTGACCGAGTTCTGCGGCGGTGCGAAGATCTATTTCAAGCGCGAAGAGCTGAACCACACCGGCGCGCACAAGATCAACAATTGCATCGGCCAGGTACTGCTGGCCAAGCGCATGGGCAAGAAACGCCTGATCGCCGAGACCGGTGCAGGCATGCACGGCGTTGCCACGGCGACCGTCGCTGCACGTTTCGGTCTGCCTTGCGTGATCTACATGGGTGCTACCGACATCGAGCGCCAGCAGGCCAACGTGTTCCGCATGCGGCTGCTAGGCGCCGAAATCGTCCCGGTCATTTCCGGCACCGGCACCCTGAAAGATGCCATGAACGAGGCCCTGCGTGATTGGGTCACCAACGTTGAAGACACCTTCTACCTGATCGGCACCGTGGCCGGTCCACACCCGTATCCGGCAATGGTGCGTGATTTCCAGGCCATCATCGGCAAGGAAACCAAAGAGCAGATGCTGGAGAAGGAAGGGCGTCTGCCTGACAGTCTGGTCGCCTGCGTCGGCGGCGGCTCCAACGCGATGGGCCTGTTCCATCCGTTCCTGGATGACGCCAGCGTGGAAATCATTGGCGTGGAAGCGGGCGGTCATGGCGTCGAGACCGACAAGCATGCGGCCAGCCTCAACGGCGGTGTTCCGGGCGTACTGCACGGCAACCGCACCTACCTGCTGCAGGACAAGGACGGGCAGATCACCGATGCTCACTCGATTTCCGCAGGTCTGGACTACCCGGGTATCGGCCCGGAGCACGCTTTCCTGCATGAAGTGAAGCGCGTCGAATACGTGAGCATCACCGATGAAGAAGCCCTGGACGCTTTCCATCAGTGCTGCCTGCTCGAAGGCATCATCCCGGCGCTGGAAACTGCCCACGCCCTGGCTGAAGCCATGAAGCGCGCCACCAACCTGCGCGACGACCACCTGATGGTCGTGTGCCTGTCCGGACGCGGCGACAAAGACATGCAGACTGTCATGAACCACATGGCCGCTGCCGAAAAGACTCAGGAGATGCTGGTATGAGCCGCCTTGAACAACGTTTTGCCCAGCTGAAAACTGAAGGTCGTGCGGCTCTGGTTACTTTCGTCACCGCAGGCGACCCCGGCTATGACACTTCGCTGAAAATCCTTAAAGGCCTGCCGGCTGCCGGCGCAGACGTGATCGAACTGGGCATGCCGTTCACCGATCCGATGGCCGACGGCGTTGCCATTCAGTTGGCGACCCTGCGTGCGCTGGATGCGGGTCAGACCCTGCCGAAAACCCTGCAAATGGTTCGTGAGTTTCGTGTCGAAGACCAGACCACACCTATCGTGCTGATGGGTTACTACAACCCGATTCACCGTTTTGGCGTCGAAGCGTTCGTGGCTGAAGCCAGGGAAGCGGGCGTCGATGGCCTGATCATCGTCGACCTGCCGCCTGAACACGACGCGGAACTGGCGACACCGGCACAGGCCTCCGGTATCGACTTCATTCGTCTGACCACGCCGACCACAGACGATGCGCGTCTGCCACGCGTGCTGGAGCGCAGTTCCGGCTTCGTTTACTACGTGTCGGTCGCAGGTGTGACGGGTGCGGGTTCGGCGACCACCGAACACGTTACCGAGGCCATCGCGCGCCTGCGTCGTCACACCGACCTGCCAATCAGCGTCGGGTTTGGTATTCGTACGCCAGAGCAGGCCGCTGCCATTGCACGTCTGGCCGATGGCGTGGTGGTGGGGTCGGCGCTGGTCGACAAGATCGCCACTGCCGAGTCGCCGGAGCATGCGGTGGATGGCGTGCTGACCTTGTGCGCGGCGTTGGCAGAGGGCGTACGTAACGCCCGCGTCAGCTGAGGGTAAAGATTCCGATACAGAGGAATCAAAGCGTCAGCAGCGGTTCTATGTAGCAAGACACGAGGGGTTCATGACCAGTTCATGAACCCCTTTTTACTGCACAGCGTGGAACCGAGGAGCATCCCATGAAACTGCCAAACCGTATCATCAACGGTCTGGGTATCCTGTTGATCAGCGCCAGTCCGCTGCTCCAGGCAGCACCGCCCGATCAGCGTGGCAACGGCCCGGACGACAATCGCGGCGGCCACCAGCAAGGCCCGCGCGACAACGACGGCCCCGGCAATCGCGGCAATGGCAAAGGTCCGGGGCCAGCCAGCCACGACAATCGTCGCGGCCCGCCACAGGACTTCGGGCCGGTGCGCGAGACCTTCCAGCAACACCGTGACGTTATCGGCCGTGGCCAGCCGTTGCCTCCGGGCGTTCATATCGCCAAAGGCCGACCATTGCCGCCAGGCTACGGCAAACGTCTGGACCCTCGCTCGCTGCAATTGCTGCCGCATTACGACGGGTATGAATGGCGTCGACTGGGCACCGACGTCGTGCTGATCGCCGTCGGCTCGGGTATTGTCTATGCCATTCTGGACGGTGTTCTGAACTGACCCGGTAACTTCGCGGACACGTCCGCACCCCACGCGGGGCGCGCATTCCAACGTGGGAAATACACTACGCGGTCTTTTGATGCAGCCCGGCCAGAAACGCCATCAGGGCACCCGAGACGAACGCCGGGTTTTCCAGATTGGCGATATGCCCGGCCTCTGGTACCAGCACATAAGGACAGCCAATCAGGCGGGCCATCTCGCGGGTTTCCGTTGGCGGCCTCGGAATGTCGGCGTCGCCGCACATGATCAATGTGGTATCGGCATCCAGCTGATGCAGGAGCCCAAGCCGATCCTCACGTCCGAAAATGATACGACCGACCGGCACCACGATCTGGCGCAGTTGTTCCGAGCTCATGCTGGCCAGTGCGGTTCTCAGTCCCAGGCACACGGGCGACTGCGGATCGATGCCGGGGCGGAAGAAGATCGGCACCACCACGTCCAGCAGTTGTTCGGAAAAGCTGCCCGCGGCTTCCACTTTGTCGAGCAGGGAGAAGTAGTAGGCTTTCATGGCCTCTGATTCACTGCCCAGATAGGTGTCCATCAGCACCAGACCGTTGATGCGCTCAGGCGCGGAAAGCGCAGCGATTGCGCCCCACATGCCGCCGACCGATAAACCTATAATGGTGCAGCGCCTGATGTTCAAGTGGTCGAGCAACGCCAGCGCGTGGCGGGCAAAATCGCTCAGATTCCCGGTGCCGTCAGGAAACGCACCGGAATCACCATGCCCCCAAAGGTCAGGCACGATCACACGATAATAACTGGCCAGAAGGTCAATCTGCGCGCTCCACATGTTCCGGTCCCAGAGATAGCTGTGCCCGAGTAAAAGAACCGGCCCGCTGCCTTGGTCAGAATAATGAAGCTTCTTGCCTTCGATGATTAGATCCGGCATCTCTCATGATCCTCTGTCTTGGTCTCTCAGCATTCAGTGCAGGCCAGAAAAGTGGCCTGCAACCGCCCCTGATGCCTGATAAACAGGCAAATGATTGATCACTTTTCGCTGATCTGCACTTCAACGGACCGACCGGTCACGTTTTTTGGCGGGGCCATGTTACACCGCAGATTTTGGCTGACGGTCGACATAGCATCATCGAGAGAAAGACCCGGTGCCAAACTTGTCAGTCGTCGAAAACGCTCAGGTCCAGAGGCCGCATTACGCCCATCCAGATGGCATGCTCGGTATGATCGAGTCGCTCATTGCCTGTCAGCGGATGGGTGAACACCACCAGTCCGTTGCGGTTAAGCGCCAGCCAGAGCATCAGGTCGGCCAGTTGCGCGTGTCCGAACGCCAACTGACAGCTCCAGTCAGGGTGCGGGCCGACGCGTTTCTGATGAACCCGTCCCATCTTCACGGCAAACCTGTCAGCGGCCGCTTCACACAGGGCGCGCGCCTGCTCGAGCGTGTTTGCATCGAAATAAACGTGGGCGTGATAACCCTGAATACCCGCCATGAGCGTCCTCCTTAACCTGAAAATAATCCGATCACACCGCAATGAAAGGCAACGGCCTGCCCGTCAGAGAAACACCACTCAGTGCCTGCTCGCGGGTCAACCAGTCGACGAACTGCTGGACGATCTGCACACGGCGTTTGCGCTGTGGCAGTACCACGTAGTACCCGTAACCGGACACCGCCGAAGCCGCGACAGGTCTACACAACAGGCCTTGCTCGAGTAGATCGTCGATCAGATGCCGCCAGCCGATGGCCACGCCCTGGCCGCCAATCGCAGCCTGGATCAGCAGCGTGTAATTGTCGAAACGCAATTGTCCTGGTGCCGGTGACTGGGGTATGTCCAGCGCTCGAAATACGCCGCCCCAATCGAACCAGTTGTTGTTGCTTTCACCGCGCAAGTGCAGCAGCGGAAACTCACGCAAGGCGTCGTTGGGCAAAGGCAGTGCTCGACCTGCAATCAACTGTGGGCTGCATACTGGAAATACCTCCTCGCTGAACAGCCAATGACTTTCGCCCTGCTTGAAGCGCCCATCGCCGAACAGCACAGCGACGTCGATATCCGGGCGCAGCATGCTATGGGTACGCTCGCTGGTCACCAGGCTGACGTCCACGTCCGGATTGACCTTGTGAAAACGGTGCAGTCTGGGCATCAGCCAATAGGATGCAAAAGCAAAATCCGTGGCGACCTGAAGCACCTCATGCTGGCCCTGGTCGGTGATCGCCACCAGACCGCTCTCGATGGACTGCATGCCAGCCTGTACGTGACTGAACAGGACCTCGCCCGCTTCGGTCAACTCGATGCCCCGATAGATACGATCAAACAGTCGCGTCGCCAGTTGTTCTTCCAGACGCTTGATCTGCTGGCTGACCGCAGGCTGCGTGGTGCCCAGTTCGATGGCGGCTGCCGTGAAGCTGCGCAACCGGGCCGCCGCTTCGAACGAGCGCAACAGATCCAGTGACAGATCACCGAGGAGTTCATACATAAGCTGAGCTTATCCTAGACATCTCTTCATATGGGCTTTACCACAGCTACTGTGGCCTTCATTCTCGTTACCGGCACTTTCGCATAACTCTTCACTATGGGATGCAGCGATTACATGAAGCGCAAAAATATTCTGTTCATCATGGCCGATCAAATGGCCGCGCCGATGCTGCCGTTCTACGCCCCCTCGCCGATTCTGATGCCGAACCTGTCCCGCCTCGCCGCTCAAGGCGTGGTGTTCGATTCGGCGTATTGCAACAGCCCGCTGTGTGCACCCTCGCGGTTTACGCTGGTCAGCGGCCAGTTACCCAGCAAGATCGGCGCGTACGACAACGCTGCCGATTTCCCGGCTGACGTTCCGACCTACGCTCACTACCTGCGGGCTCAGGGCTACAAGACGGCACTGGCCGGCAAGATGCATTTCTGCGGACCGGATCAGTTGCACGGCTACGAAGAACGCCTCACCAGCGACATCTACCCGGCGGATTACGGCTGGGCCGTGAACTGGGACGAGCCGGACGTACGCCCAACCTGGTATCACAACATGTCGTCAGTGCTGCAGGCCGGGCCCTGCGTACGCACCAATCAGCTGGATTTCGATGAGGAAGTCGTCTTCAAGGCGCAGCAGTACCTTTATGACCACGTGCGCGAGGACGGCGATGCGCCGTTTTGCCTGACGGTCTCGATGACCCACCCCCACGACCCGTATACCATCACCCGACCGTTCTGGGACCTGTACGACGACGTCGAAATACCGATGCCGCCGCTGCACGCCAATCAGAGCGCGCTGGATCCGCATTCGAAACGCCTGCTCAAGGTCTATGACCTGTGGGACAAACCCATGCCGGCGCACAAGATCCGCGATGCGCGGCGCGCCTACTTCGGCGCCTGCAGCTACATTGACATGAACGTCGGCAAATTGATGCAGACGCTTTCCGAGGTAGGGCTGGCCGAAGACACCATCGTGGTGTTCTCCGGCGATCACGGCGACATGCTGGGCGAGAAGGGCCTCTGGTACAAAATGCACTGGTTCGAGATGGCCGCGCGCGTGCCGTTGGTGGTGTACGCGCCTGGCCAGTTCAAGCCACGTCGCGTGAAAGCCTCAGTGTCCACCGCCGACCTGTTGCCGACCTTCGTCGATCTGGCCGACGGCAAGCTGGACAAAGGATTGCCGCTGGACGGTCGCTCCCTGCTGCCGCACCTGAAAGGCAAGGCCGGTCACGATGAAGTCTTTGGCGAATACATGGCCGAAGGCACGACCAGCCCGTTGATGATGATCCGTCGCGGCGCCTACAAATTCATCTATTCGGAGCAGGATCCCTGCCTGCTGTTCGATGTGAAGAACGATCCGGAGGAACTGGAGGACCTGAGCCAGTCACCCGACTATCAACAACTGTTCAACGACTTCCTGGCCGAAGCACGGGCCAGATGGGACATACCGGCGATACACCATCAGGTGCTCGCTAGCCAGCGCAGGCGGCGCTTCGTCGCCAAATCGCTGGCAACCGGCAAGCTGAAGAGTTGGGATCACCAGCCACTGGTCGACGCCAGTCAGCAATACATGCGCAACCACATTGATCTGGACGATCTGGAGCGCAAGGCACGTTATCCGCAACCCTGACCCTGCCCACACCAAAAAATCAAAAGGGGTACACCGATGAGAAAGCTATTCACCACACTGGCGGTCAGTGTCATGACGTTGGGGAGCGTTGCGGTCCACGCCGCAGATGCCAGTTGCAGCACCGTCCGGATGGCAGACCCTGGCTGGAGCGACATCGCCGCCACGAATGCAATCACCAGCGTTGTGCTTGAAGGCCTCGGTTACAAGACCAAGGTCGACACCCTTGCGGTGCCGATTGCCTACGGTGGTCTGAAAGACGGACAACTGGACGTTTTTCTGGGCAACTGGATGCCGGCGCAGCAGGGCTTCTACGACAAATTCGTGGCCACCGGTGACGTTACCCAGTTGGCGAAAAACCTGGAAGGTACCGAATTTACCCTGGCCGTGCCCGACTACGTCTGGGATGCGGGCGTACACACCTTCGCCGACCTGAACACATTCGCCGACAAGTTCAGCAAGAAGATCTACGGCATAGGCTCCGGCGCGCCCGCCAACCTGTCGCTTCAGGAAATCATCAAGAAGAACGAGTTCGATCTGGGCGGCTGGAAGCTGGTGGAATCCAGCGAGCAGGCAATGCTCGCCGAGGTCAATCGTAACGTGAAGCGCAAATCGTTCGTGGTGTTTCTGGGCTGGACCCCGCACCCGATGAATGTGCAGATCAAGGGCATGCATTACCTTAAGGGTGGCGAAAAATACTTCGGAGACACCGGCTCTGTCTTTACCCTGACCCGTAAAGGCTACGCCGAAGCCTGCCCGAACGTAGGCAAACTCCTGACCAATCTGAGCTTCACGCTGGACATGGAAAACACCATCATGGCCGATGTGGTGAACAAGAAGGTCAGCAACACCGAAGCTGCCAAGGCGTGGATCAAGGCCAACCCGGCGGTACTGGATAAATGGCTGGATGGGGTGAAAACCATCGACGACAAGGAAGCGCTGGCGGCGGTGAAGGCGAAGCTTTGAACACACGTTCTCGCCGCCCTGCAAGACAGGTAGCGACGGATTAAGTTTTCCTCACATTTCTTCAGCGCGTGCGGGTACGTGCTAAATACGGGCGTCGCTGCATCCGTGCAGCACCTACCGGCTGAACTGGAGAATACTGATGAATAAATTACTGATGTCGCTTCCGCTGGCTTTCGTCCTGAGTACGACTTTCGCCTCGGCAGCGGGCTGGCCACCAGAGACCGGGGCCAAAGTGGTGGGCAATGCACTGGAAGTCCCGACCAAGCTGGAAGCGACCGACGTTTCTCTGGAGAAGATGCTCAATGACGGCGCAAAAGTGGTGTCTTCCTACGTGGCGCAGGACGGCCCGGTGGTGACGGTGCTCAACAAGAAACACTATGCCATCTGCATGCTCAAAGGTGCCGGCATGGGGTCGGACCAGAACGTCGCAACGTCGAAGTGTTATGTGATGAATTAGATTGAAGCATCTGCTACCCATCGACGCCATATCAGCCGCAAGACGTGTCAGCGACGAGGCGCTGACACGCGATAGAAAAGCATGGACCGAAGTGCAACGCTCGCGGACGAGTCCGCTCCCACACTAACGCCTGCGTTTATTCAGGCAGAATTAACAACATGCACAGGGCATGTACACGATCAGGTCGAGCCACAGGCGTGTAATCTGGCAGCAATTCACCAATCATGAGGGACCGATGCGCTGGCTCAACCGCCATAAATTCCTGCCTTTTCTGGCCTGGCTTCCTCAGCAGACCCGCACCAGCGTCGGGCGTGATGCATTAGTGGGGTTGAGCGGCGCCATTCTGGCCCTGCCGCAATCCATCGCCTACGCGCTGATCGCAGGGTTGCCTCCGGAGTACGGCCTGTATGCCGCGATCGTCCCAGTGATCATCGCCTGCCTGTGGGGCTCTTCCTGGCATCTGATCTGCGGCCCGACCGCCGCCATCTCAATCGTGCTGTATGCCAGCGTTAGCCCGCTTGCGGTTCCGGCGAGTCAGGATTACATCACCCTGATCCTGTTACTGACGTTCATTGCCGGGGTCTTCCAGCTCCTGCTCGGCATGGTGCGCTTCGGTGCGCTGGTGAATTTCGTCTCGCACTCGGTGGTGATCGGATTCACGCTGGGGGCTGCTGTCGTGATCGCGTTGGGGCAAATGCCCAACTTGATGGGCATCAATCTGCCCAGCCAGACCACAGCCCTCGACAGCCTGACCGCATTGCTTGAGCACCGGGGCGAGGTCGACACGCTGTCGCTCGCGCTGGGTCTGGTGACCCTCACGCTGGGCATTGTCCTGAAGTTGCTGGTGCCGCGCTGGCCCACGCTGCTGATCGCGTTGGTCGCGAGCAGCCTGCTGGTCTGGTTATGGCCTGCGATGTTCGGCCACGTCAGGCTGGTCAGCGCCTTTGCCGGAAGCCTGCCACCCTTTGCCCCTCTGCCGCTGGATGCCGAGCTGATCCTCAAACTGCTGCCGACGGCCGTAGCCGTCGGCATGCTCGGGCTGGTCAACAGCCTGTCGATTGCCCGCTCGCTGTCGACGCGTTCGCAACAGATGCTCAACGCCAACCAGGAAGTCCGGGCACAGGGCCTGTCGAACATGATCGGGCCGCTGTTCTCCGGCTATCTGTCGGCAGGCTCGTTCACGCGTGCTGCGCTCAACTACGAAGCCGGTGCCCGCTCGCCACTGGCTGGGGTTTTTTCGGCTTTGTGGGTCGCATTGTTTGCGGTTGCCGGGGCTTCGGTAGTCGCGCACATACCGATCCCCAGCATGGCGGCGTCCATTCTGCTGATCTGTTGGGGGCTTATTGATCGTCGTGGTATTACGGCGTTGTTCCGGGTCAGTCGCTCGGAGTTCTTCGTGATGGCGCTGACCTGCCTGGCCACCTTGCTGCTGGAGCTGCAGACGGCTATTTACGCGGGCGTGCTGGCTTCACTGTTCTTTTACCTCAAACGCACCTCGCAGCCGCGCGTGCAGCAGCTGCGTGAAGGCGACGAGGACATCCTGCGCATCGGCGGCTCGATCTTCTTCGGCGCCAGCCACTACCTGCAAACCCGCCTGCAACGCACCCAGGGCCAGCGTGTAGTGATCGAGGCGCAACAGATCAACTTCATTGATTATTCAGGTGTCGAAATGCTGCATCAGGAAGCGCGCCGCCTGGCCAGACAGGGCAGGGCGCTGGTGCTGCGCCATGCGAGACCGCAGGTGATCGAGGAACTGCACAAGCTGGAAGGTGCCGATCAATGCCCGATTGTGTTTGAGGATTAAAGGTTGATCGAAAGCGTCCCGGGCAGCCTCAGCCGGCCAACTGCCCGCGCAGTTCGGCAAGCACCGGCGCTGAGTCAGGGCGGACACCGCGCCACAGCAGAAAAGCTTCAGCAGCCTGTTCGACGAGCATGCCCAGGCCATCGACCGACTGCGCAGCGCCCTGCTCAGTGGCCCAGCGGCAGAACGCCGTAGGCTCCTTGCCATACATCATGTCGTAGCAGAAGGTATGGCCCGGCTCGATCAGGCTGGGTGAGATCGGCGGCAGTTCACCGGCAAGGCTCGCGGAGGTGGCGTTGATGATCACGTCCACCGACTCCTGAAGCCAGTCGAAGCTGCTGGCAAATACAGGGCCGAGGTCCGCGAATTCCTGAGCCAGTTTTTCAGCTTTTTCCACCGTGCGATTGGCAATCACCAGCGCCAGCGGCTGTTGTGCAAGCAGCGGTTCCAGCGCACCGCGAACGGCTCCGCCCGCACCCAGCAACAGAATGCGCTGCCCGCGTAGACTGACGCCGCAATTGATGGTCAGGTCGCGCACCAGGCCGGCGCCGTCAGTGTTGTCACCCAACACAGAGCCGTCGTCGAGCCTGCTCAAGGTGTTGACCGCACCTGCCCGCCGGGCCCGTTCGGTCAGGCTGTCGGCAAGCCGAAAGGCTTCTTCCTTGAACGGGACTGTGACGTTGGCGCCACGTCCTTGCAGGAAAAACGCCCGAGCGAACGCAGTAAAATCGTCCAGCGGGGCCAGCGATGCCTGATAATCCAGCGCCTGCCCGGTCTGCCCGGCGAACAGACGATGAATCAGTGGCGACTTGCTGTGGCCGATGGGGTTACCGAAGACGACGTACTGGTCCATTGTGGTTCCTGTTGATGTATTGCAGCGCCTGCAGCGCTCGGTCTCGCAAACGACGTTCAGCCCACTGAAGAAAAGCTCCCACGACTCCCGGTGGGTGCCTGGAGACGTGGTGAAGCCTTCCACGGGCTTGACTGCACAGTGCAATCATTCCTCAGCCAGCCAGTCCCTATCCGTCAGGAAGTACTCGGTCAGGCGAGCCTCTTCACTGCCGGGCGCAGCCTTCCAGTCGTAGCCCCAGCGCACTTGCGGCGGCAACGACATCAGGATCGATTCGGTACGGCCACCCGATTGCAAACCGAACAACGTGCCGCGGTCATACACCAGATTGAATTCCACATAGCGCCCGCGGCGGAATTCCTGAAATTCGCGTTGCTGAACGGTGTAGGCGTTGGCCTTGCGGCGGCGCACGATCGGCAGATAAGCGTTGATGAACGCATCGCCAATCGCCCGGATGAACGCAAAGCTGGTCTCGAAATCCCACTGGTTTACATCATCGAAAAACAGACCGCCGATCCCGCGCGGTTCATCGCGATGCTTGAGGTGGAAGTAGCTGTCGCACCAGGCCTTGTAGCGCGGATAGACATCATCGCCAAACGGCGCACAGGCCCGCTCGGCAACCCGGTGCCAGTGGATGCAGTCTTCTTCGACGCCGTAGTAGGGCGTCAGATCGAAACCGCCACCGAACCACCAGACCGGTTCCTCGCCTTCTTTCTCGGCGATGAAAAACCGTACGTTGGCGTGGGACGTCGGCACATGCGGGTTATGCGGATGGATGACCAGCGACACACCCAGCGCCTCGAAACCACGTCCGGCCAGTTCGGGACGATGCGCACTGGCCGAAGGAGGCAGGTTGCTGCCGAAGACGTGAGAGAAATTCACGCCGCCTTTCTCGATGACCGCGCCGTTCTCGATCACGCGCGTACGGCCACCACCGCCTGCCGGACGAGTCCAGGCGTCTTCGACGAAGTGCGCGTTGCCATCTTCCTGCTCAAGCGCAGTACAGATGCGATCCTGCAGGTCGAGCAGGTAAGCCTTCACGGCCTCGGTACGGGTACTCATGGCGATCCCTTACGGCTGACTTCAAACGGCTGAGCCCACGGAACACAAGCGGCGCAGGCAAATTGGCGCGTAGCATACCATCGGCAGACGGGTGTGGCAGTTGACGAGGGTCGGGGGAAGGAGTTGGATAGCCGTTTTGCAGTCTGTTTAATCATGGAGAGAACAATGACAAAGCGTATCCAGTTCAGCACTGTCGGAGGACCCGAGGTACTTGAATACATCGACTTCGAGCCCGAAGCGCTTGGTCCGCAGGAAGTGCTTGTACGCAACAAGGCCATCGGCCTGAACTTCATTGATACCTACTACCGCAGTGGTCTGTATCCGGCACCCGAATTGCCGTCCGGCCTGGGCACCGAAGGGGCAGGCGTGGTCGAGGCCGTGGGCGCTGAAGTGACGCGCTTTGCGGTCGGTGACCGGGTTGCCTACGGCACGGGGCCGCTCGGCAGTTACAGCGATGTTCATGCGTTACCGGAAGCCAATCTGGTGAAGCTGCCTGACGCGATCAGCTTCGAGCAGGCCGCCGCCGTGATACTCAAGGGACTGACCGTTCAATACCTGCTGCGCCAGACGTATCAGGTCAAACCGGGCGAGATCATCCTTTTTCATGCTGCCGCTGGCGGCGTGGGTTCGCTGGCCTGCCAATGGGCCAAGGCGTTGGGCGCAAAACTGATCGGCACGGTCAGCACGCCGGAGAAAGCGGCGCACGCCAAAGCGCTGGGCGCCTGGGAAACCATTGATTACAGCCATGAAGATGTCGCCAAGCGAGTGCTGGAGCTGACAGACGGCCGCAAATGCCCGGTGGTCTACGACGGTGTCGGCAAGGATACCTGGCTCACGTCGCTGGATTGCGTTGCGCCGCGCGGTCTGATGGTGAGTTTCGGCAATGCTTCCGGAGCGGTCTCCGGGGTAAACCTGGGCATCCTCTCGCAGAAGGGCTCGCTCTACGTCACCCGCCCGACGCTGGGAAGCTACGCCAATAACGCGCAAAACCTGCAGACCATGGCCGACGAGCTGTTCGACATGCTCGCCAGCGGCAAACTGAAGGTTGGCGAGATCAAGCAGTACGCGCTCGCCGATGCAGCACAGGCACACATTGAGCTGTCTGCCCGTCGCACCACGGGATCGACCATTCTGATCCCGTGAAGCGTGCCGTCGTTCGCGTTCGGCTCAGCCCGCGCGAACGACCTGCGCGGTTGCAATATCGCGAATCACGCTAGGGTTTCGGCGACCGCCCAGGCTGCCACCGAGCACCAGATCGATCTGGCCACGGAAATACTGCTCGACGCGCAACCGCGACCTGGCAGCAGGCCGGCCCGCAGGGTTGGCGGATGTCGAGATCAACGGACCGACCAGCGCGCACAGTTCACGCACCGTCGGGTGATCTGTTACGCGCAGGGCGACAGTCTCGTGAATCCCGGTAATCCACTCCGGCAACAGATTCTGATGGGGCACCAGCCAGGTGTTCGGGCCGGGCCAGGTGCTGGCCATGCGGTCCAGCCACAGCTCGGGAAAGTCCTCGAACAGGAAGTCGAACTGGCGAATGTTATCGGCGATCAGAATCAGTCCTTTTTCCACAGGCCGTGACTTGATTGCCAGCAGGCGATAGACCGCCTCTTCGTCCCATGGGTCGCACCCCAGCCCCCAGACTGCCTCGGTCGGGTAGGCGATGACTGCTCCGGCTCGAATATCACGAGCGGCTTGTTGCACACGCCAACTGCTGACCATTGTCGTCTCTCCACGAAATCCTGGCGGCAGTTTAACCTCAGGGGGCTCTGGCGAACCATCGTCCGGCTTCACTGCTGATCCTTCCGTCGAGTTCAAGCTCGGTGAGTGCCGCGAGCACCTTGGGTAACGGCCAGCCGATTGAGACCGACAAGCCCTCGCTGGTGTGGGGCGCGGCGTGAAGCAAGTCGAGCAGCGGGTGATCGCAGGCAGAGACTGGAGCAGAGTCGGCGTTGTCGGGGGCAGTCACGTGCCAGTGTTGCAAGCCCTCCAGAATGTGATCGACCGTCTCGACCAGTGTTGCGCCATCACGAATCAACTGGTGACACCCTTTGGCACCTGGGTGGTGGATCGAGCCTGGTATCGCATACACCTCGCGCCCGTGTTCCGCTGCAAGACGTGCCGTGATCAGCGAACCGCTGGCGATACTGGCCTCAACCACCAGCACACCAAGGGACAAGCCGCTGATGATTCGATTGCGCCGCGGAAAGTTACTGGGCTGCGCTTGAGCGTCCAGAGGGAACTCGGAAATCACAGCGCCGCCCTGCGCGGCCATCTGCGCGGCGAGTGTCCGATGCTGCTGTGGATAAAGTTTTTCGAGTCCCGTGCCCAGGACGCCGATGGTAAGGCCTCCGACATCCAGTGCGCCCTGATGTGCAGCACCGTCGATACCGCGTGCCAGACCGCTGGTGATCACAAAACCGGCACCGGCCAGACTTCGGGCGAACGCTGCGGCAGTGTCCAGCCCAGGTCTGGATGCACGTCGGCTGCCGACCATTCCCAACTGCGGTCGATCAAGAATTGAAGGGTCACCGGCAATGAACAGCAGGGGCGGCGGATCGGCGATCTGCGCCAGCAAGGCAGGGTAGCCAGGGTCGTCCCACATCAGTAAATGCTGGCCGGGACGCTCCAGCCAGGCCAGTGCGGCGCTTGCACCATCGCGTACCGACGGGTCGCGGCGAGCCTCTGCGCTGGCCGTTGGAAGACCCAGCGCCCGCCATGCGCTGGCGGGTGCGGAGAGTGCCGCTGACGCGCTGCCGAAGGCATCAATCAATCGGGAGAAGCGTTTCAGGCCGACTTCCGGCAAACGATGCAAGCGAAGACGCGCTTCCAGCTCCGAGGGCGACGGAACGGCTTTTTCGAACAGCGGCATGAGATCGTCCTTGATCAATTGTGCACCTCAAGCAGTGCACAAACCTGTGGATAACTCTGTTGACAACAATATGATAAGTGGGCGCGCCTCAGGAAAAATCCGTATCAAAACTGCAACATGGCGCTATGGGTTACGGACCTTGTCCATAATGGCCAAAGATCGATTGGCGTGCAGGACCAAGGCGTAACTAAGCTTGTCGTAGGTGCGGAACACCATCAGCAGTCCCGACCGCTCGTCCGGGATCTTCACCGACTCGCCGGTGACCCGGTCACGCACTCTTTCTCCGGTCTTGTAGATTGCCAACACGTTGCCTTCGGTCAGGCCGTCGCGCCGTCCTCTGTTCAGCGTGACCACGTCCATGACACCAATCTGAGTCACACCGCGTGGCACATCCAGAATCAATCCTTCCACCGGCGTCTGAGGAGCGCTGGGCATGAAGGTCGAATTGATCGCCCGCTCTTCACTGGCGAACAGACGGTCGCCCAGCCTTACTTCCTGAGTCGAGCGCTGAAGCATCAGCGTGGATACGTCGCCCTCGGTGGCCACGACTTCACCGCCCCCGATGTCGTCGGCATTGATGCCCAGCACCTCGTCAGTGTCGGGATCGGTGTAAACCTTGCCCTGCCGAAAAATGCCATAAACGGTATGAGCCGGATCCAGTGCGCCGCGCGCATAGACCCGATCGCCACTGCCGCTGAGCACGCGCTCGGCGTTGCCGGCAACGATGTAAGGCGCCTGCTGGAACTGCTCGACGTTATCGACAATCCGGTTGCTGATCAGAAACGCATTGATGGCGCCCAGCGGGATACTGGGGATCGCCTCGACCATCGGCGTGCTGCGCACACGCGGTGACAATTTGATCGTGCCTCGGGACTCGCCCCGGTTCAATGTCACGCGTGGCTGGCCATCGACGTAGGAGAGCGAAAGCGTGTCGCCCGGGTAGATCAGATCGGGATCGCGTACCTGCGGGTTGGCGCGCCATATCTCGCGCCACTTCCACGGTTCACGCAAAAACTTGCCGGAAATATCCCAGAGGGTGTCGCCTGTGGCGACGGTATAAGTCTGCGGATGGCCTTCCCTGAGCTGCACTTGCGCCTGGACAAGACCGCTGGCGGTCAACAGCAGCAAGGCGAGTAGTGATTTCCTCATGCGGTGAATCCCTTTATCATGTTGCCTCGCGTGAACAATAGAGTCCCATCATGGGCTGCCCGCTTTGACGTCCGAGCCCGCAGCCGACATTGACTTTACCTTAACAGTGCAGCTCTTACGTATATGGCTATTTTAAACATCCTCGAATTTCCCGATTCGCGCCTGCGCACCATCGCCAAACCTGTGGCGATAGTAGACGACGGCATTCGCCAGTTGGTCGACGACATGTTTGAAACCATGTACGAAGCGCCTGGCATCGGGCTGGCAGCGACCCAGGTCAACGTCCACAAGCGTGTGGTGGTGATGGACCTGAGTGAAGATCGCAGCGAGCCGCGCGTATTCATCAACCCTGAAATCGAAACGCTGACCGATGAAATGGATCAGTATCAGGAAGGCTGCCTGTCGGTGCCCGGTTTCTACGAGAACGTCGACCGCCCGCAAAAAGTCCGCATCAAGGCGCTGGGCCGCGACGGCGAGCCTTACGAACTGGTGGCTGAAGGTCTGTTGGCGATCTGCATTCAGCATGAGTGCGATCACCTGAACGGTAAGCTGTTCGTCGACTACCTCTCCAACCTCAAGCGTGACCGGATCAAGAAGAAGCTGGAAAAGCAGCACAAGCTCAACGCCTGATCCGTCATCACCCAAAAGGCCTGTCGAAGGCCTTTTTCTTTTTCCAGAACGAGAAGTCCATGACTGAGCCACTGCGCATCGTCTTCGCCGGCACTCCGGAATTCGCCGCCGAACACCTCAAGGCCCTGCTCGACAGCCCTTATCAGATCGTTGCGGTCTACACCCAGCCTGATCGCCCGGCCGGTCGTGGACAAAAACTGATGCCCAGCCCGGTCAAGCAGCTGGCGCTCGAGCATAACGTGCCTGTCATGCAGCCGCCGACGCTGCGAGCACCCGAAGCCCAGGCAGAGCTGGCGGCGTTGAAGCCGGACCTGATGGTGGTGGTCGCCTACGGCCTGATCCTGCCGCAGGTGGTGCTGGATATTCCGCGTCTGGGCTGCATCAACAGCCACGCCTCTCTGCTGCCACGCTGGCGCGGCGCCGCGCCCATTCAGCGTGCCGTTCAGGCGGGTGACGCCGAAAGTGGCGTGACGGTGATGCGCATGGAGGCCGGTCTCGACACAGGCCCCATGCTGCTCAAGGCCGTAACCCCGATTACTGCGCAGGACACCGGAGGTACGCTTCATGATCGTCTGGCTGAGCTCGGCCCGCCCGCAGTGTTGCAAGCCATTGCCGGGCTGGCAGACGGCTCGCTGATCGGCGAGGTTCAGGACGACAGCTTGGCCAACTACGCTCACAAATTGAACAAGGACGAAGCGCGCATCGACTGGACGCGTCCGGCCGATGAGCTGGAGCGCCTGGTGCGTGCGTTCAATCCATGGCCGATCTGTCACAGCACGTTGAACACCGAAGCATTGAAAGTTCTGGCCGCTGATCTGGTCGCCGATCTGGTCGAAGGGCAGGGCGCGCCGGGCACGATTCTGAGTGCCAGCAAGGAAGGTCTGATCGTCGCCTGCGGCGAGAACGCCCTGCGCCTGACTCGCCTGCAACTGCCGGGGGGCAAGCCACTGAGCTTTACCGACCTGTTCAACAGCCGCCGCGAGAAATTCGCCGTCGGCACGGTGCTGGGCCAATGAACCCGCGTCTGGCCGCGGCCAAAGCCTTGGCCGCTGTTCTCAGCGGCAAGGCATCGCTGAACAGTTCACTGCCCACGCAACTGGACAAGGTCGAGCTGCGTGATCGCGGCCTGACTCAGGACCTGGCATTCGGCACCGCGCGCTGGCAACCACGTTTGTCGGCCCTCGCAGCCAAACTGCTGCAAAAGCCGTTCAAGGCGGCCGATGCCGACGTCGAAGCCTTGCTGCTGGTCGGTCTGTATCAGCTGTTCTACAGCCGCATGCCTGCTCACGCCGCGATTGGCGAAACCGTGGGCTGTGCCGACAAGCTGAAAAAACCCTGGGCGAAGGGTTTGCTCAACGCCGTATTGCGCAACGCACAGCGCGAAGGCGAAGCACTGCTGATCGAGCTGGAACATGACCCGGTCGTGCGCACGGCCCATCCGCGCTGGCTGCAGAAAGCCCTGAAAGCCGCATGGCCTGAACACTGGGAAGCAATCTGCGCCGCCAACAATGCTCATCCACCGATGATCCTGCGGGTCAATCGTCGTCACCACAGCCGCGATCAATACCTTGAATTGTTGAAGGCTGCAGGTCTTGAAGCCAGCGCCTGCACGTTCAGTCAGGACGCCATCGTGCTCGCCGAGCCCTGCGACGTACGCTCGCTGCCCGGTTTTGCCGAAGGCTGGATCAGTGTTCAGGACGAAGCCGCGCAACTGGCCGCTGACCTGATGGAGCTTGCCCCCGGCCAACGCGTGCTCGACGCCTGCTGCGCACCGGGCGGCAAGACCTGCCATCTTCTGGAAGTACAGCCGCAACTGAAGGGCGTGGTGGCCGTGGATCTGGAAGCCAAGCGTCTGGTGCGTGTTCGCGAGAATCTCGACCGCCTCGGCCTGGATGCCGAACTGATCGCCGCCGATGCCCGGGAAACCGCGCAGTGGTGGGACGGCAAGCCATTCCAGCGCATCCTGCTCGATGCCCCGTGTTCGGCAACTGGCGTGATCCGTCGCCATCCGGACATCAAGCTGACGCGTCAGCCAGACGACATCATCGCGCTCGCCACGCTGCAAGGTGAGCTGCTCGATGCCCTGTGGCCTACGCTTGAGGTGGGCGGCATGCTGATCTACGCCACGTGCTCGACACTGCCGACGGAAAATACCGAAGTGGTCGAAGCCTTTCTGGCCCGCACTTCCGGGGCAAGGGAGCTGGATATCGCCAGCGAAGCGGGCATCAAACAGCCGCATGGTCGCCAGTTGCTGGCCCAGCAAGGCGGCCACGATGGTTTCTACTACGCCAAACTGATCAAGATCGCCGCGGCGCGGGCTTGAGGATGCAACGGGCGACAGTGCCCAGGAATTTCCACGGAGTGAACGGTTGAAAATCATCATCCTGGGTGCAGGTCAGGTCGGCGGCACGCTGGCCGAGCATTTGGCAGGCGAAGCCAACGACATCACCGTGGTCGACACGGACGGTGATCGGTTGCGCAACCTGGGCGACCGGCTGGACATCCGGACCGTGCAGGGCAAAGGCTCCTACCCGGCTGTACTGCGCCAGGCCGGTGCCGACGACGCCGACATGCTGGTCGCCGTGACCAGCAGCGATGAAGCCAACATGATCGCCTGTCAGGTCGCGTACACGCTGTTTCACACGCCGACCAAAATTGCGCGAGTGCGTGAAGCCGCTTACCTGACACGCTCGGAGCTGTTCGACAACAGCGCTATTCCAGTGGACGTGCTGATCAGCCCGGAGCAGGTGGTCACCAATTACATCAAGCGCCTGATCGAATACCCCGGTGCCCTGCAAGTGATCGACTTTGCCGAGGGCAAGGCTCAGCTGGTCGCGGTCAAGGCGTACTACGGCGGGCCGCTGGTGGGCCAGCAACTGCGCCAGCTCAAGGCGCACATGCCCAATGTTGAAACCCGCGTCGCCGCGATTTTCCGCCGCGACCGCCCCATCCTGCCTCAGGGCGATACCGTCATCGAAGCCGACGACGAAGTCTTCTTCGTGGCCGCCAAGGCTGACATTCGTGCGGTGATGGGCGAAATGCGGCGCCTGGACGAAAGCTACAAACGCATCGTGATCGCTGGCGGCGGCAACATCGGCGAGCGCCTGGCGGAAGCCATCGAGAGCCGCTACCAGGTCAAGATCATCGAGATGAACCCGGCACGCTGCCGTTACCTCTCGGAGAACCTGGACAACACGGTCGTGCTGCAAGGCAGTTCCTCGGATCGCGACCTGCTGATCGAGGAAAACATCGGCAATACCGACCTGTTCCTGGCCCTGACCAATGACGATGAAGCCAACATCATGTCGTCGCTGCTCGCCAAACGGCTGGGCGCACGCAAAGTGATGACCCTGATCAACAACTCGGCGTATGTGGATCTGGTGCAGGGCGGGGAAATCGATGTCGCGGTCAGCCCGCAACTGGCGACCATCGGAACCTTGCTGGCCCACGTACGACGCGGCGACATCGTCAGTGTCCACTCTCTGCGCCGGGGTGCAGCCGAAGCCATCGAGATCGTGGCACACGGCGACTCGAAATCCAGCAAGGTCATCGGCCGCGCCATCAAGGACATCAATCTGCCGACCGGCACCATGATTGGCGCGATCATCCGCAACGAAGAAGTCCTCATCGCCCACGACATCACCGTGATCGAATCCGGCGATCAGGTGATCATGTTCCTTGTGGATAAAAAGTACATCCGCGACGTAGAGCGGCTGTTCCAGGTGGGTTTGAGCTTTTTCTGAGCAGACCGATAGTTCGCTGCACATGCCGTCGGGACGCTCCGCGTCCCGATAGGCCTGATCCCGCAAGTCGGCGAGTGAAGCGCCAGATCAGTACCAGCGCTTCTCACCCTCGGGACGCTTCTTGAAGCGCTTCATGGTCCACATGTACTGGCTCGGGTAAGCGCGTACATACTTCTCGACCACTTTGCTCATCGCCGCTGCCGACGTTTCGGTGTCAGTGCTGTACATGGCTTCAGGGGCCGCTTCCAGTACAACCTTGTAACCCGAACCGTCCGGCAGGCGCATGGCGTGCAGGAAGACGCCGACTGCCTTGCCGCCTGCCAGCATGTTGGGCACGAACTTGCTGGTCAGCGCCATTGTGCCGCAGAAGGGCACAAAGATGCCGGCGGACTCCGCCGGCTCAGGATCTGCGGGGATGCCCACCGAACCGCCTTTGCGGACTTCCTTGATGACGCTGAGGATGCCTTCCTTGGTAGACGCCGCTACGCGGTTGCCCAGTTGTACCCGTTGCTTGCGCAGCAGATCATCCACAGCCTTCAACTTCGGCGGACGGTAGAAAATGATCGGCTTGCACTGGCTGCAATAGAAATGGTTGAGCACTTCCCAGTTGCCCAGGTGGCTGGTGATCCCGACCACGCCCTTGCCGGACGCCAGCGCCTCCTTGAGCACGTCGAGCCCTTCGACTTCACGCACCAGATTGATCGATTTCTGTGCAGGCCAGATCCATGCACAAGCGCTTTCGGTCAACGTCTTGCCAATGTCCATGAGGCTTCTGCCCACCAGCTTTTCAAGCTCGGGCTCGCTCAGCTCGGGGAAACACTTGGACAGATTGATCCGCGCCACTTCGCGCGAACGGTTGGGAAGTTTCCACATCAGCCAGCCGATGGCGGTGCCGACCCACTGCACGGCACGCCAGGGCAGGAGGGCAAACAGGCGTAACGCCCCGACCATCATGGCGCCTTTGAACTTTTCCACAGATCACTCCCGGATTCTTGAGGCAGGCATTGTACCGTCAGCGGCTCAGGATCGCGTACCGATCACAGTCAACGGTGTGGTCCATGACCATTCCGCTGGCCTGCATGTAGGCATAACAAATGGTCGGACCGACGAACGTGAAGCCGGCTTTCTTCAGTGCCTTGCTCATCGCTTCGGCTTCAGCGGTGATGGCAGGCACTTCGCTGCGATCCTTGAAATGGTTGACCTTCGGCTGACCGCCGACAAACGACCAGAGCAGATCCACCGGTTCCTTCAGCGCCAGCCAGGCCCTGGCGTTGGTACGCACGGCCCTGAGCTTGAGCCGGTTGCGAATGATGGTTGGATCGAGCATCAGCGCATCGATCTCAGCATCGGTCAGTTGCGCCAGACGCTCGGCATCGAAACCGAACAGCACCTCGCGATATCGGGCGCGTCGTTTGAGAATCGTGATCCAGGAAAGGCCGGCCTGGAACCCTTCGAGCAAAAGCAACTCGAAGAGCTTCTGCGCGTCGCGCAGCGGCACGCCCCACTCCTGATCGTGATAAGCGATGTAAAGGGGGTCTTCGTTGCACCAAAAGCAGCGTGTCATAGGGCTCCCAAGGGTGGACGTGCAGCCGAATCGGGTATACTCCCGCTCTTTGAATCGCAGCCCAGCACAGGTGAAATTTGTGAGCCAGCCTACGCCAGCCGTGCGTACCTTCCAAGACTTGATCCTCGCCCTCCAGCAATACTGGGCAGAACAAGGTTGTGTGGTACTTCAGCCCTACGATATGGAAGTAGGCGCCGGCACTTTCCACACCGCCACGTTTCTGCGCGCCGTAGGCCCGGAAACCTGGAATGCCGCCTACGTACAGCCAAGCCGTCGTCCTACAGATGGCCGCTATGGCGAGAACCCCAACCGCCTGCAGCACTACTATCAGTTTCAGGTGATCCTGAAGCCGAACCCTGACAACTTTCAGGAACTGTACCTGGGCTCGCTCAAGCACATCGGCCTCGATCCGCTGGTGCACGACGTGCGCTTCGTCGAAGACAACTGGGAATCGCCGACGCTGGGCGCCTGGGGTCTGGGCTGGGAAATCTGGCTCAACGGCATGGAAGTGTCGCAGTTCACCTACTTCCAGCAGGTCGGCGGGCTGGAATGCTATCCGGTCACCGGCGAAATCACCTACGGCCTGGAGCGTCTGGCCATGTACCAGCAGGGCGTGGACTCGGTCTACGATCTGGTCTGGGCCGACGGTCCGTTCGGCAAAGTGACTTACGGCGATGTGTTCCATCAGAACGAGGTTGAGCAATCGACCTACAACTTCGAGCACGCCAACGTCGACAAACTGTTCGAGCTGTTCGATTTCTACGAAAGTGAAGCGGCCCGCCTGATCGAACTCGAGCTGCCGTTGCCAGGTTACGAAATGGTCCTCAAGGCCTCGCACACCTTCAACCTGCTGGATGCCCGTCGCGCCATCTCCGTGACCGCGCGTCAGCAATACATCCTGCGCGTGCGCACACTGGCTCGCTCGGTGGCTCAGGCTTATCTGCAAGCTCGCGCCAGACTCGGTTTCCCGATGGCGCCACCCGATCTGCGCGACGAAGTGTTGGCTAAGCTGGAGGCTGCACAATGAGTGCTCAAGATTTTCTGGTCGAACTGGGCACCGAAGAGCTGCCACCCAAGACCCTGAGTTCACTGGCCGACGCGTTTCTGGCCGGTATCGAGAAGGGCCTGCAGAGCGCCGGCCTGACTTACAGCGCCAAACAGGTCTACGCCGCACCGCGTCGTCTGGCGGTGCTGATCACCGAGCTGTCCACGCAGCAACCGGATCGTGCCGTCAATCTGGATGGCCCGCCACGTCAGGCCGCGTTCGATGCCGACGGCAATCCGACTCAGGCCGCCCTGGGCTTCGCCAAGAAGTGCGGCGTTGACCTGAGCGAAATCGATCAGAGCGGCCCGAAGCTTCGTTACAGCCAGAACATCGTCGGCAAGCCGACCGTGTCGCTGCTGCCTACCATCGTCGAAGACTCGCTGAACGACCTGCCGATTGCCAAGCGCATGCGCTGGGGTGCTCGCAAGGAAGAGTTCGTGCGCCCGACCCAGTGGCTGGTGATGCTGTTCGGCGATCAGGTTGTCGATTGCACAATCCTGGCTCAGACCTCGGGTCGTCATTCCCGTGGTCACCGCTTCCACCATCCGGAAGATGTGCGTATCTCCTCGCCTGCCGGCTACCTGAGCGACCTGCGTGCCGCCAACGTACTGGCTGACTTCAACGAGCGTCGCCAGATCATCAGCAAGCGCGTCGAAGAACTGGCCACCCAACAGGAAGGCACCGCCATCGTGCCGCCAAGCCTGCTGGACGAAGTCACCGGTCTGGTCGAATGGCCAGTGCCGCTGGTGTGCTCGTTCGAAGAACGTTTCCTCGAGGTGCCTCAGGAAGCGCTGATCACCACCATGCAGGACAACCAGAAGTATTTCTGCCTGCTGGATGCCGACGGCAAGCTGTTGCCACGTTTCATCACCGTCGCAAACATCGAAAGCAAGGACCCGGCGCAGATCATCGCCGGTAACGAGAAGGTGGTTCGTCCACGCCTGACCGACGCTGAGTTCTTCTTCAAGCAGGACAAGAAGCAGAAGCTGGAGACCTTCAACGAGCGCCTGAAGAACGTCGTGTTCCAGGCTCAGTTGGGCAGTGTCTACGACAAGGCCGAGCGCGTTTCGAAACTGGCCGCCTACATCGCGCCACGCATCGGCGGCGACGCTCAGCGTGCAGCGCGTGCGGGCCTGCTGTCCAAGTGCGACCTGTCGACCGAGATGGTTGGCGAGTTCCCCGAGATGCAGGGCGTGGCAGGCTACTACTACGCCAAGGCCGACGGCGAGGCTGAAGACGTGGCTCTGGCGCTGAACGAGCAGTACATGCCTCGTGGCGCAGGTGCTGAACTGCCGACCACCCTGACCGGTGCAGCGGTTGCCATCGCAGACAAGCTCGACACACTCGTGGGCATCTTCGGTATCGGCATGCTGCCCACCGGCAGCAAGGACCCCTATGCTCTGCGTCGCGCAGCGCTGGGTATCCTGCGCATTCTGATCGAGAAGAAGCTGGACCTGGACCTGATCGAAACGGTGAAATTCGCAGTCACTCAGTTCGGTGCCAAGGTCAAGCCGGCCGGTCTGCCAGAGCAGGTGCTGGAGTTCATCTTCGACCGTCTGCGTGCGCGTTACGAAGACGAAGGCGTCGAAGTAGCCGTGTACCTGTCGGTCCGTGCGCTGCAGCCAGGTTCTGCGCTGGACTTCGATCAGCGTGTGCAGGCCGTTCAGGCATTCCGCAAGCTGCCACAGGCAGCCGCACTGGCAGCGGTGAACAAGCGCGTATCGAACCTGCTGAGCAAGGCCGAGGGCAACATCGCCCAGACCGTCGAGCCCAAGTACTTCGACAACGCCAACGAGTTCTCGCTGTACTCCGCGATCCAGCAAGCCGACCACGCTGTGCAGCCAATGGCCGCCGAGCGCCAGTACAGCGAATCGCTGGCGCGTCTGGCCAGTCTGCGTGAGCCGGTCGATGCGTTCTTCGAAGCGGTGATGGTCAACGCCGAAGATGCCAACGTGCGTGCCAACCGCTATGCACTGCTGGCCCGCCTGCGTGGCCTGTTCCTCGGCGTTGCCGATATCTCGCTGCTGGGCTGACAAGGGGTCGATGTTGAAACTGCTGATACTGGATCGGGATGGAGTGATCAACCATGACTCCGACGCTTACATAAAGTCGGTGGAAGAGTGGATTCCCATTCCCGGCTCGATCCAGGCGATCGCAGCGCTGAGCAAGGCTGGCTGGACGGTGGCCATCGCCACCAACCAGTCCGGCATTGCCAGAGGTTATTACGATCTGGCCACTCTGGACGCCATGCACGCGCGACTGCGCGAGCTTGTGACAGAGCAGGGTGGCGAGGTTGGTTTGATCGTCTACTGCCCGCATGGGCCAGACGAAGGCTGCGACTGCCGCAAGCCCCGGCCCGGCATGTTGCAGACCATCGCCCGACATTACGCAGTCGACCTGAAGGGTCTATGGTTTGTGGGCGACAGCAAAGGTGACCTGCAGGCGGCTTTGGCCGTCGATTGTCAGCCTGTTCTGGTAAAGACCGGCAAAGGTCAGAAGACCCTGGCTGGCGACGTGCCGACCGGCACCCTTGTTTTTGACGATCTGGCGGCGGTTGCCGCAGAGCTTATCCACACTAGCGTTTCGCTGAATACTCCCTAAGTTCGGCTTGAAGCGCTCAAGGAGCGGGCACCTGCCCGTACGGTAAACGTAACTATGTCGATCATGCAGGCAATCAGGACTTTCTTCTTCTACCTGTTGCTGGGCACCAGCTCGCTGCTGTGGTGCACGTTGAGCTTTTTCATCGCGCCATTCATGCCATTCAAGGCTCGTTATCGATTCATCAACGTCTACTGGTGCCGCTGCGCCATTTGGCTGACCCGTGTGTTCCTCGACATCAAGGTCGAAGTCACCGGCGCTGAGAACGTTCCGAAGACACCCTGCGTGATCATCTCCAACCATCAGAGCACGTGGGAAACCTTCTTCCTGTCGGCGTACTTCGAGCCAATGAGCCAGGTGCTCAAGCGCGAGTTGCTCTACGTCCCGTTCTTTGGCTGGGCCATGGCCATGCTTCGTCCTATCGCGATTGATCGTGATAACCCCAAGGCTGCGCTGAAGGCGATCGCCAAAAAGGGCGACGAACTGCTCAAGGACGGAATCTGGGTTTTGATCTTCCCGGAAGGCACCCGAGTGCCGTATGGCCAGGTGGGCAAGTTTTCCCGCGGCGGTACGGCACTGGCGGTCAACGCCGATCTTCCAGTGCTGCCGATAGCCCACAACGCAGGCAAGTACTGGCCGAGAGACGGCTGGGCGAAAAAGCCCGGCACGATTCAGGTCGTGATCGGCGAGCCGATGTACGCCGAAGGCACAGGACCCCGTGCCATCGCCGCACTGAATGAGCGCGTTCAGACGTGGAATGAGGACACTCAGCGTGCACTGGGCTCCCCGGCTGCACCGGTAGCGAGCGGCGAAAAAGTCCCGGCCTGATTTTGTGGATAACCTGTGTACGCTTTTTTGATAAGCGCTGAAAAATGCACGTAACCTATTGATAGCTTTATTTATTTCTTAAAGCCATTAACAAGCCAAAAACGTGCATAAGTTTTGGTGATATAAAAAAACCGACCCGTTTGAGGTCGGTTTTTTATTGCCTTTCAAATGACGGTTTTCATAGAAACCAGGCACCCCGAGCTTCTGCACACAGTTGCCGACTTTCGCTTCGAATGTTGCCTGTGTACTATCCAGCTCAGGCCGATGCTGCCCGCCGCTCGCTCCGCAAGGAAGGTGAAAGCATTGCGACTCCCAACTCAACTGCATCGTTATCGACCGGTCGAGGCTTGGCAACGCGGGCACCTGCATGCTTCGACTCAGGGAGAAATGATGTCATCCATCGAGAACGCCAAACAGCTGGCCAAGACGCTGCGTGCAGCGCTGGCAGCACGGGATCAGAACGTGTCCCACTCTGAAGCGCTGGAGCTGGTTTCCCGGCAACTCGGCTACAAGGACTGGAACACGGCCTCGGCCCTGCTGCCTCAAGAAACGCCTCAGCCCACCGCCACTACCTTCAAAAGCCCGATACCGATATTTCGGATGTTCGACGAAGCCAAGGCCCGTGAGTTTTACCTGGACTTCCTGGCCTTCAGCGTGGAGTTCGAGCACCGCTTCGAAGCGGATCTGCCGTTGTATCTGGGCATCATCAGGGACGGTTTGCGGATCCACCTCTCAGAGCATCACGGCGATAGCAGCCCTGGATCGACAGTATTTATTCCCACTCAGAACATCGACATGCTTCGCGATGAATTACAGGCCAAGCGTTATGGGTATGGACGTCCCGATATCGTGGAGCAGGGGTGGGGGAGAGTGCTTGAGGTTTATGATCCATTCGGGAACCGGATTCGGTTTTGCGAGAGTTGACGTGTCTCTTGCCTGATCCTGTAATCCGGTAACAATTCCAGAACGCATGCAAACAAAAACCCCGGCTTTCGCCGGGGTTGAGGGTGAAGCATGCGTTCTGGATCAGAAGTCCAGGTTGGACACTGCCAGCGCATTGCTCTCGATGAAGTCACGACGTGGCTCGACCGCATCACCCATCAGGGTGTTGAAGATCTGATCAGCGCCGATGGCGTCTTCGATAGTGACCTTAAGCATGCGGCGCACGCTTGGGTCCATGGTGGTTTCCCACAGCTGATCCGGGTTCATCTCACCCAGACCTTTGTATCGCTGAATGGTGTGGCGCTTGGTGCTTTCGGCCATCAGCCAGGCGAGGGCATCCTTGAACTCCGTCACCTGCTTCTTGCGCTCACCACGTTGCACGTAGGCGCCTTCTTCCAGCAGCGAGCTGATCTGCAGGCCCAGGGCGGTGACAGTCTTGTAATCGTTGCTGCCGAAGAAGTCGCGGTTGAAGGTGACGTAGTTCGACAGACCGTGGGAGATCAGTTCGACCTCTGGCAGCCAGACGTTACGTTCACGGTCTTCGCGCAGGCTGGCCTTGTAGACCAGACCCGACTTCTCACCGGTGCGCAGGCGCGCATCGAACAGATCCAGCCAGGACTGCATGGCAGCGTGGTCGGAAAGCTGCTCAAGCGTGACTGGAGGCAGGTAGACAAAGTGTTCGGTCAGTTCCTGAGGGTACAGGCGCGACAGACGCTTGAGCGTCTTCATGACCATGCGGAAGTCGTTGACCAGACGCTGCAGCGCCTCACCGGAGATGCCCGGAGCCGACTCGCTGAGGTGCAGGCTGGCGTCTTCCAGAGCCGACTGGGTCATGTACTCTTCCATGGCCTCGTCGTCTTTGATGTACTGCTCCTGCTTGCCTTTCTTGACCTTGTACAGCGGCGGCTGAGCGATGTAGATGTAGCCACGCTCGATCAGCTCGGGAAGCTGACGGAAGAAGAAGGTCAGCAGCAACGTACGGATGTGAGAACCGTCGACGTCAGCATCGGTCATGATGATGATGTTGTGATAACGCAACTTGTCGATGTTGTACTCTTCACGGCCAATACCGCAGCCCAGCGCTGTGATCAAGGTGCCCACTTCCTGCGAAGAGATCATCTTGTCGAAACGCGCTTTTTCAACGTTCAGGATCTTACCCTTGAGCGGCAGGATGGCCTGGGTTTTACGGTTACGCCCCTGCTTGGCTGATCCGCCAGCAGAGTCCCCTTCCACTAAGTAGAGTTCGGAGAGGGCAGGGTCTTTCTCTTGGCAGTCAGCAAGTTTGCCTGGCAGACCTGCGATGTCCAATGCGCCTTTACGGCGAGTCATTTCGCGGGCCTTGCGAGCGGCTTCACGAGCGCGCGCAGCGTCGATCATCTTGCCGACAACAGCCTTGGCTTCGTTTGGGTTTTCCAGCAGGAAGTCCGAGAAGTATTTACCCATCTCTTGTTCAACGGCGGTTTTGACTTCAGACGAAACCAGCTTGTCTTTGGTCTGCGAGCTGAACTTGGGATCGGGCACTTTAACGGAGATGATCGCTGTCAGACCTTCACGCGCATCGTCACCGGTGGTGGCGACCTTGTGCTTCTTGGCCAGACCTTCCTGCTCAATGTAGTTGTTCAGGTTACGGGTCAGCGCGGAGCGGAAGCCGACCAGGTGAGTACCACCGTCGCGCTGCGGAATGTTGTTTGTGAAGCACAACAGGTTCTCGTTGAAGCTGTCGTTCCACTGCAACGCGATCTCGACGCCCACCCCATCGTCACGCTGGACGTTGAAGTGGAACACTTCGTTGACCGGCGTCTTGTTGGTGTTCAGGTATTCAACGAATGCGCGCAGACCGCCTTCGTACTTGAACAGCTCTTCCTTACCGCTGCGCTCATCCTTCAGCATGATGCCGACACCGGAGTTCAGGAACGACAGTTCACGTATCCGCTTGGCCAGAATGTCCCAGCTGAAGTGGATGTTCTTGAACGTGTCTGCAGAAGGCTTGAAGTGGATCTGAGTACCCGTGGTATCGCTTTCACCTACGATCTTCATCGGTTCCTGTGGAACACCATGAACATAGGTCTGTTCCCAGATCTTGCCGCTGCGACGCACGGTCAGCAGCAGAATTTCCGAGAGCGCGTTTACTACAGAGACACCTACGCCGTGCAGGCCGCCGGATACCTTGTACGAGTTGTCGTCGAACTTACCGCCAGCGTGAAGCACGGTCATGATGACCTCGGCTGCCGATACGCCTTCCTCTTTGTGCACGTCTACAGGAATACCGCGGCCGTTGTCGCGGACCGTGATCGATTCGTCAGGGTGAATGATGATACTGATGTCGTCGCAATGGCCTGCCAATGCTTCGTCGATCGAGTTATCAACCACTTCGAATACCATGTGATGCAGACCGCTACCGTCGTCTGTATCGCCGATGTACATTCCGGGACGCTTGCGTACGGCATCGAGTCCTTTCAGCACTTTAATGCTGGACGAGTCGTACGTTTGATTTTCGCTCATGCAATCACTCCCGATGGTCGTGGGTCTGGGTGATACGGCCTTGTTCCACGTGGAACAAAGCGACTGGCGTTTCCGTCTGCCAGCCTTCCCTCAAAAATTCTTGGTCTACACAGGTGATAAATACCTGGCAGCGTAATTCTTCCAGCAAACGGCAAAGCGCCCGGCGATGGTTGTCATCCAGTTCGGAAGGCAAGTCATCGACGAGATAGATACACTGCCCGCGCCGGACCTGACTAACCAGATGTCCTTGCGCGATGCGCAACGCACAGACCACCAACTTCTGCTGACCCCGGGACAAAATATCCGCGGCGTTGTGTGCGCCCAATCTAAGACGCAAATCAGCGCGTTGTGGTCCGGCCTGTGTATGGCCCATCTGCTGATCGCGATTCAGGGATAAAGCGAGCACGGTGCTCAACTCTTTTTCCTTATCCCATCCTCGGTAGTAGCTCAGGGTCAAACCTTCGAGTTCAACAAGTTCGCTCAAAGTTTGTTCAAAGACTGGCTTCAATGCCTTGATGTAAGCGCGACGAAACTCATCGATTTCATCACTCGCCAGGCACAGTTCTCGGTCCCATGCCGCCTGCGAAGCGGCGTCAAGTGTACCATGCCGAAGCCATGAGTTTCGCTGCCTCAAGGCCTTCTGGAGCCGCTGCCAAGTGGTCATGAAACGAGGTTCCACGTGGAACACTCCCCAATCCAGAAACTGCCTCCGAATCTTGGGCGCGCCCTCAAGCAATCTGAAACTGTCAGGATTGATGAGCTGCAGCGGAAGGATCTCGGCAAGCTGCGCAGCACTGCGGGCATTCTGTCCATCGATGCGAATCTGGAACTCGCCCTGCCTGTCACGCGCAACACCCAAGCTGCTATGGCCACCTTGCGCAAGTTCGACCTGGCCGAAGACCGTGCAAGATGGTTGCTCATACTGGATGACAGGAAGCAGACGGCTGCTGCGAAACGAGCGAGCGATACCCAGCAAGTGGATAGCTTCCAGTACGCTGGTTTTTCCGCTGCCGTTGGCACCGTAAAGGATGTTGATACGCGGGGAGGGGGAGAGGGTCACCGGGTGCAGATTGCGCACCCCGGTGACCGAGATGCGGCTGAGAGACATCTAGGTTGCGCTGTACATAAGTTACAGGCGCATCGGCATGACAACGTACGCCGAGTCATCGTTGTCTGATTCCTGCACCAGCGCACTGCTGTTGGAGTCAGACAGAATCAAACGCACTTGCTCAGTGGTCATGACGCCCAGAACGTCGAGCAGATAGCTGACGTTGAAACCGATTTCCAACGAGTCGCCGTTGTACTCAACGCCGATTTCTTCTTCTGCTTCTTCCTGCTCAGGGTTGTTGGCCTGAATCTTGAGCTGACCACTGGCCAGTTGCAGACGAATGCCGCGGTATTTTTCGTTGGACAGAATCGCGGTACGGCTGAACGCTTCACGCAGTGCCTGACGATCGCCCAGTACCAACTTGTCACCGCCTTTCGGCAGCACGCGCTCATAGTCAGGGAACTTGCCGTCTACCAGCTTCGAGGTGAAGGTGAACTCGCCTGTGGTTGCGCGAATATGGTGCTGACCCAGCACAATACTGACAATGCCATCCTGCTCTGTCAGCAGACGCGCCATTTCCAGAATACCTTTGCGCGGCACGATGACCTGGTGGCGATCAGCGTGTTCGATGTCGGCAGTCATGGAGCACATTGCCAGGCGGTGGCCATCGGTGGCTACAGCGCGCAGTACACCTGCGCTCACTTCAAGCAACATGCCGTTGAGGTAGTAGCGCACGTCCTGCTGAGCCATGGCGAAGCTGGTGCGCTCGATCAAACGGCGCAGCTTGCTTTGACCCAGCTGGAACGTCAGCGAGCCCGGACCTTCTTCCACGGTAGGGAAGTCGTTGGCAGGCAACGTGGACAAAGTGAAACGGCTACGACCGGCTTTTACCACCAACTTGGCGTCATCGACCTTGATGTCGATGAGGGCATCGTTGGGCAAGCTTTTGCAAATGTCCATCAGCTTGCGCGCAGGGACAGTGATTTCCCCAGGTTCGGCTGGCTCTTCCAACTGCACGCGTCCAACCAGTTCGACTTCAAGGTCGGTACCGGTCAGCGACAGTTGCTGGCCTTCGACGACCATCAAGACGTTGGATAGCACCGGCAAGGTCTGACGGCGTTCAACCACGCCGGCCACCAATTGCAGGGGTTTCAACAGGGCTTCGCGTTGAATGGTGAAATGCATGGTCTAGTCCCTTGCCTTAATAAGCTGCACTGGCGTCATCACGTAGTCAGAGTGCGCAGCAGGTTCTTGTAGTCCTCGCGGATATCCGCATCGGATTCCTTGAGTTCGTTGATCTTTCGGCACGCGTGCAGAACAGTCGTATGGTCGCGGCCGCCAAACACGTCACCGATTTCCGGCAGACTGTGGTTGGTCAGCTCTTTGGACAACGCCATCGCAACCTGTCTTGGACGGGCTACGGAGCGGGAACGACGCTTGGACAACAGGTCGGAGATCTTGATCTTGTAGTACTCGGCAACGGTGCGCTGAATGTTATCCACACTCACCAGCTTGTCCTGAAGAGCGAGCAGATCTTTCAGCGATTCACGAATCAGTTCGATCGTGATGTCACGGCCCATGAAGTGAGAGTGCGCGATGACTCGCTTGAGCGCGCCCTCGAGTTCACGGACGTTGGAGCGAATGCGTTGCGCGATGAAGAACGCCGCATCATGGGGCAGATCGACCTTGGCCTGGTCTGCCTTCTTCATGAGAATCGCGACGCGGGTTTCCAGTTCGGGGGGCTCGACCGCTACCGTCAGACCCCACCCGAAACGCGACTTGAGACGTTCTTCAAGACCTTCGATTTCTTTCGGATAACGGTCGCTGGTCAGGATGACCTGCTGCCCGCCTTCAAGGAGAGCGTTGAACGTGTGGAAAAACTCTTCCTGCGAACGTTCCTTGCGGGCGAAGAATTGAATGTCATCGATCAGCAGCGCATCGACCGAGCGGTAGAAACGCTTGAACTCGTTGATCGCATTGAGCTGCAGCGCCTTGACCATATCGGCCACGAAACGCTCCGAATGCAGGTAGACAACCTTGGCATTGGGGTTTTTCTTGAGCAAGTGGTTACCCACAGCATGCATCAAATGCGTTTTACCCAAGCCGACACCGCCATACAAAAACAGCGGGTTATAGCCGTGCTTCGGGTTATCCGCGACCTGCCAGGCGGCTGCGCGCGCCAGTTGGTTGGATTTACCTTCGACGAAGTTCTCGAACGTGAACGTGCGGTTCAGGTAGCTGGTGTGCTTGAGCGCACCTTCGACCTGAACGGTACGTTGTTCGGCACGCGCGGGCGCCTGTTGCGAACTTGCACCGGCCATGGGATCGAAACTGTCACGCGACGGCTCGTTATGAACCGGTGTCTCCTGGACAGGAGAGGGCGATGCTGCCTGGGCAACCGGCGCGGCAACTGGCGCAGGTGCCTGAGCGCTATTGGCGGAGCTGGCAGACAAGGCATGCGAAGCAGCGGCAGCCAACGGTGCGTTGGGCGCTGCACGAGGAGCAGAGCTGCGTTTACTTCCTATTAATAAGGAAAGCGCAGGCGCCATCCCTTGACCGTGTTCGCCAAGAAGCTCAAGCAATCGGCTGAGGTATTTTTCATTGACCCAATCAAGCACGAAGCGGTTCGGCGCATAGACACGCAACTCGTCGCCTTCGGCTTCGACCTGTAGCGGACGGATCCAGGTGTTGAATTGCTGGGCAGGCAGCTCATCGCGCAAAAGCTCCACGCACTGCTGCCAAAGTTCCACTGACACGGATATCCCCTAAGTCGAAAGCCGGTGAGGCAAAAACAACCGCCATTGTAACGGTCCGCTGAAGACTTATCCACATGTAGGTTGCTAACAGTCGGCTATAAATCATTGATTTGGTGGGCCGACACGCGACGAACGGTATGTGCATAAGGTCTGTGGATAAGAACACTTCAGCCCATTGCATAAGTCGGGGTTGAAGTCTGTGGATAACGCGCCTGTGGATAAATCAGCTATTCATGCACAGCTTTTCCGAGGTTGCAGCACAGGCAGGGCACGGTTTCTCGACAGCCTTTTGAAACGCTGTACACCATGTAAAATGAGGTCTCTAGCGTTTTATCCACAGATATGAACGCCGTAAGAATTATAAGCTTTATAAAAAAGCTTTAAATACTCTCCTTCTTTATTTCTATAACAACGGGCAGGGACGTGAGGGTTCCCTCCCACCAAAGACGGGAAAATACCCATATAGAACGTTATTGAAGAAAAGCTGGTTGGAAATTGACCTGCGGGCCTGCTTTCTCTAGAATCCCCGGTCTCTTAAAACGGGGGCCATTCCGGCCCGTAGTGGACGAACCAGGTAACACGCCATGAAACGTACTTTCCAACCCAGCACTATCAAGCGCGCCCGCACCCACGGTTTCCGTGCACGTATGGCCACCAAAAACGGCCGTGCCGTTCTGTCGCGTCGTCGCGCCAAAGGCCGTAAGCGTCTGGCAGTTTGATAAATCGGCACAGGAGGTGAGTCGAGACTTCAGTCGGGAAAAGCGTTTGCTGACTCCCCGGCATTTCAAGGCAGTCTTTGACTCCCCTACCGGCAAGGTTCCGGGGAAAAATCTCCTGCTCCTTGCGCGCAACAACGACCTCGATCATCCCCGCCTGGGGCTGGTTATAGGTAAAAAGAGCGTCAAGCTCTCCGTTCAGCGCAATCGTTTGAAACGCCTGATGCGCGAATCATTTCGCCAACACCAAGACAGCTTGGTCGGTTGGGATATCGTTATCGTCGCGCGTAAAGGTTTGGGTGATGTAGAAAACCCTGAACTGATTCAGCATTTCGGCAAACTGTGGAAACGTCTGGCACGCAGCCAACCTGCTCCGCAGACAAAAACCGAACCTGCAGGGGTGGACAGTCCCGATGCGTAAACTGGCACTCGTTCCGATCCAGTTTTATCGCTATGCCATTAGCCCGCTGATGGCCAGTCACTGTCGTTTCTACCCCAGTTGCTCCTGCTACGCGTATGAAGCCATCGATAATCATGGCCTTTTGCGCGGCGGCTGGCTGGCAATGCGCCGCCTGGGTCGCTGTCATCCGTGGAATCCCGGTGGTTATGACCCGGTTCCACCTGTCCCCACCTCCCGTTCTTCTTCGATGGCCGAGTAATCATGGATATTAAACGCACGATCCTGATCGTCGCCCTGGCAATCGTGACCTACGTCGGGGTTCTGAAATGGAACCAGGACTACGGTCAGGCAGCCATGCCGACCCAGAATGTTGCAGCCAGCAACACCGCACCGGGTATTCCGGATACGGCTGCTGGTAATAATGGTTCCGCCAGCGCTGATGTTCCAAGCGCGAACGCAACCAATGCCGCGGCTCCTCTTGAAACTCCGGCCGTAGCCAGCAAAGACCTGATTCAGGTCAAGACCGACGTGCTCGATCTGGCGATCGATCCGGTGGGTGGTGACGTGGTTCAGCTTCGTCTGCCTCTTTATCCACGTCGTCAGGACCGTCCTGAAGTACCGTTTCAGCTGTTCGACAACGGTGGCGAGCGTACTTTTCTGGCCCAAAGTGGCCTGACGGGTACCAACGGTCCCGATGCTCGTGCCGCCGGTCGTCCGGTTTACACGTCCGCTCAGAAGACTTATCAACTGGCTGATGGCCAGAACGATATGGTCGTGGACCTGAAGTTCTCGGAAAACGGCATCAATTACATCAAGCGCTTCACATTCAAACGTGGCCTTTACGACCTGGTCGTGACCTACATTGTTGATAACCAGAGCGCTCAGCCTTGGGCTGGTAACCTGTTCGCACAATTGAAGCGTGACGCCAGTTCCGATCCATCGTCGACCACGGCTACCGGTACCGCCACCTATCTGGGTGCGGCACTGTGGACAGCTGCAGAGCCCTACAAAAAAGTGTCGATGAAAGATATCGACAAGGGTCAGGTCAAGGAAACAGTTCAAGGTGGCTGGGTTGCCTGGTTGCAACACTACTTTGTGACGGCGTGGATCCCTGATCACAACGCGGCAAACCTGGTTCAGACTCGCAAAGACAGCCAGGGCAACTACATCATCGGCTTCACCAGCCCGACGTTGACCGTTGCTCCGGGCGCCAAAGGCGAGGCGACCGCGACCTTGTATGCAGGTCCGAAAAGCCAGGCGGTACTCAAAGAGTTATCCCCAGGTCTGGAACTGACTGTCGACTATGGCTTCCTGTGGTTCATTGCCCAGCCTATCTTCTGGCTGCTGCAACACATCCACGCAATTCTCGGGAACTGGGGCTGGTCGATCATTGTTCTGACCATGCTGATCAAGGGCCTGTTCTTCCCGCTCTCCGCAGCCAGCTACAAATCCATGGCACGCATGCGCGCCGTGGCTCCGAAGCTGGCCTTGCTGAAGGAACAACATGGCGATGATCGCCAGAAAATGTCCCAGGCGATGATGGAGTTGTACAAGAAAGAGAAGATCAACCCGCTGGGTGGATGCTTGCCGATTCTTGTACAGATGCCGGTTTTCCTGTCGCTGTACTGGGTACTGCTGGAAAGCGTGGAAATGCGTCAGGCTCCATGGATTCTGTGGATAACCGACCTGTCGATCAAGGACCCGTTCTTCATCCTGCCGATCATCATGGGCGCGACCATGTTCATTCAGCAGCGTCTGAACCCGACTCCTCCGGATCCGATGCAGGCCAAGGTCATGAAAATGATGCCAATCATCTTCACGTTCTTCTTCCTGTGGTTCCCTGCCGGTCTGGTTCTGTACTGGGTTGTGAACAACACCCTGTCGATCGCTCAGCAGGCGTACATCACTCGCAAGATCGAAGCCGCTACCAAGAAAGCAGCTGCCTGATCTAACCTGTGAATAAGTTTTACAAAGCGCCCCCTCGTGGGGCGTTTTGCTATCTGTCAGTTGTCCAGGAGCCGGACCATGAACGTCCCTCGTGAAACCATCGCTGCCATCGCCACTGCTCAAGGTCGTGGTGGCGTCGGCATTGTCCGTATTTCAGGTCCGCTGGCCAGCAAAGCGGCGCAGGCAATAATCGGGCGTGAGCCCAAACCGCGTTATGCCCATTACGGACCGTTCGCAGATGCATCTGGCCAGACACTGGACGAAGGTATCGCACTGTTCTTCCCTGGCCCCAACTCCTTTACCGGCGAAGATGTTCTGGAACTGCAGGGCCACGGTGGTCCGATCGTGCTCGATATGTTGCTGCAGCGCTGCCTGGAATTGGGCAGCCGTCTGGCCCGCCCAGGTGAATTCAGCGAGCGTGCATTTCTCAACGACAAGCTGGACCTGGCACAGGCTGAAGCGATTGCCGATCTGATTGAGGCAAGTTCTGCACAGGCTGCCCGCAATGCATTGCGCTCGTTACAGGGTGCTTTTTCCCAACGTGTGGATAAGTTGACCGAGAAACTGATCGGTCTGCGAATTTACGTGGAGGCGGCAATCGACTTTCCGGAAGAGGAAATCGACTTTCTTGCCGATGGCCATGTACTGAGCATGCTCGACGAAGTGCGTGCCGAGTTATCCACAGTATTGCGCGAAGCCGGGCAGGGTGCATTGCTGCGCGACGGCATGACCGTGGTCATTGCTGGCAGACCAAACGCAGGCAAATCCAGTCTGCTCAACGCACTGGCTGGACGTGAGGCTGCGATCGTCACCGAGATCGCCGGCACTACTCGCGATGTATTGCGTGAACATATCCACATCGACGGAATGCCATTGCACGTGGTGGACACCGCTGGCTTGCGGGACACACAGGATCAGGTCGAAATGATCGGTGTACAACGTGCGCTCAAGGCGATTGGTGAAGCGGACAGGATCCTGTTGGTGGTGGATGCCACAGCACCGGAAGCGAATGATCCCTTTGCCCTGTGGCCTGAGTTTCTGAAAGAGCGGCCGGACCCGGCCAAGGTCACATTGATTCGGAACAAGTCAGACTTGAGCGGCGACCTCACAGGTCTGGAAACCAGCCCGGACGGCCATGTCACCATCAGCCTGAGCGCGAAGGACGGTGGTGAAGGACTGGAACTTCTGCGTGAACATCTAAAAGCGTGCATGGGGTATGAACAGACGTCCGAAAGCAGCTTCAGCGCCCGTCGGCGTCACCTTGAAGCCCTGCGCCATGCCAGTGACTCCCTTGAGCACGGCAGGGCACAATTGACGCTTGCCGGCGCTGGAGAGCTGTTGGCGGAGGATTTGCGCCAGGCTCAGCAGTCGCTGGGTGAAATCACCGGTGCTTTCAGCTCCGATGACCTGCTCGGCAGGATCTTTTCCAGCTTCTGCATCGGAAAATAGTCCCTCAACAACAGATGCTTCTCATCTGACAGTGTCAGGCAACCAGCTTTCTCACCCCTGAGTCAGTCTGAGGGGACGGCAACCGTCCCTGCTGCCTGTTGATAACCCTCCTCCACACTACCAAAACGTCCCCCGTCGCATTGCCTGATCATGATTCCTGTAGCCGGCGATTGGTCGCTTCGATACACAACGCGCCTCGAGATGCCCTCTCTGTGACGATCAGGCAGCCCCTTTTTGACCGATCAGCCTTCGACAGAACTCTGATTTCATCATTTTCCGCAAAATAAGCCCTGTGCATAACCACGCTTCAGCTCGGTTGATAACCGGGCCTGAAACCTGAAGATAAACCCGCCTGTGGACAAAGTACACTTTAATCCACAGGCTCAGGACAGTTATCCCAACCTCTCACTGGCACATGACCACAGACTTTTGATTCTCTGTACACAACGAAAATAAAGGCCTGTAGCAATCTATCCACAGATAAGGTGCTCAGTAAGAATAAACATAAAAACAAGGCTTTATAAACTTTCTTTCCTTTTTATTTTCTTTATTCGCGAGTTTTCCACAGCTGGTTAAATTTTGTGCAACGGGTTTCATTCAGGTGGGGTAAGTCCCTATACTTGTCAGCTATCCCAATTTCCCATCGACAACAGGCACGAGGTGCGTGGTGGATTTCCCTTCCCGTTTTGAAGTGATCGTCATCGGTGGCGGTCATGCCGGTACCGAGGCCGCACTTGCGTCGGCACGCATGGGTGTCAAAACCCTGCTGTTGACGCATAACGTGGAAACCCTCGGCCAGATGAGCTGCAACCCTGCGATTGGCGGCATTGGCAAAAGTCACCTGGTCAAGGAAATCGACGCCCTCGGCGGTGCGATGGCCATGGCCACTGACAAGGGCGGCATTCAGTTCCGCGTGTTGAACAGCCGTAAAGGCCCGGCCGTACGGGCGACCCGTGCCCAGGCAGACCGTGTTCTGTACAAGGCCGCTATTCGCGAAACGCTCGAAAACCAGGCGAACCTGTGGATATTTCAGCAATCCTGCGATGACCTGATCGTTGAACAGGATCAGGTCCGCGGTGTAGTGACGCAGATGGGCCTGCGCTTCATGGCCGATTCCGTTGTATTGACCACCGGCACGTTTCTGGGCGGTCTTATCCACATCGGTATGCAGAATTATTCGGGTGGCCGTGCAGGTGATCCGCCGTCCATCGCGCTTGCACGTCGTCTGCGCGAATTGCCATTGCGGGTAGGCCGGCTGAAAACAGGCACGCCGCCGCGCATCGATGGTCGTTCTGTGGATTTTTCGGTAATGACCGAACAACCGGGCGATACGCCGATTCCAGTCATGTCGTTCATGGGCTCCAAGGAACAGCACCCGTCGCAGGTGAGTTGCTGGATTACCCACACCAATGCGCGGACACACGAAATCATTGCGTCCAACCTTGATCGCTCGCCGATGTATTCCGGTGTGATCGAAGGGATCGGCCCGCGCTATTGCCCATCGATCGAAGACAAGATCCACCGCTTTGCCGACAAGGAAAGCCATCAGGTCTTCATCGAGCCGGAAGGTTTGACGACCCACGAGCTGTACCCGAACGGTATCTCCACGTCTCTGCCGTTCGACGTGCAGTTGCAGATCGTTCGTTCGATTCGCGGTATGGAGAATGCGCACATCGTTCGCCCTGGCTACGCCATCGAGTACGACTACTTCGACCCGCGCGATCTGAAGTACAGCCTCGAAACCAAGGTGATCGGCGGCCTGTTCTTCGCAGGACAGATCAACGGCACAACCGGTTACGAAGAAGCGGGTGCTCAAGGTTTGCTGGCCGGAACCAACGCGGCATTGCGGGCGCAGGGGCGTGACAGCTGGTGCCCGCGTCGTGACGAGGCGTACATCGGCGTGCTGGTCGATGACCTGATCACGCTGGGTACGCAAGAGCCTTACCGGATGTTCACATCCCGTGCCGAGTACCGTTTGATTCTCCGTGAAGACAACGCCGACCTGCGTCTGACCGAGAAAGGTCGCGAACTGGGTCTGGTCGATGATGCGCGTTGGGCTGCGTTCTGCACCAAGCGTGAAAACATCGCGCTGGAAGAACAACGTCTGAAGAGCACTTGGGTTCGTCCGGGTACTGAACAGGGCGATGCCATCGCGGCGCATTTCGGTACGCCACTGACCCATGAATACAATCTGCTCAATCTGCTGACGCGTCCGGAAATCGATTACGCCAGCCTGATCTCCCTCACCGGTGAGGGTTGCACTGATCCGCAAGTCGCCGAGCAGGTCGAGATCAAGACCAAGTACGCCGGTTACATCGATCGGCAACAGGACGAAATCGCCCGTTTGCGTGCGAGCGAGGACACGAAGCTGCCTGAAGACATCGATTACGCCGGGATTTCCGGTCTGTCGAAAGAAATTCAAAGCAAGCTGGGGATAACCCGTCCCGAAACCCTGGGGCAGGCTTCCCGCATTCCAGGTGTTACACCAGCAGCGATTTCCCTGTTGATGATTCACTTGAAAAAACGCGGCGCCGGCCGTCAGTTGGAGCAAAGCGCTTGAGTTCTATGGTCACCCCGCAACACGCCGAAGAGTTATCCACAGGCGCACGCGCTTTGGGTATCGAGCTTACTCCGGTCCAGCACGAGCAACTGCTGGCCTATCTGGCGCTTTTGATCAAGTGGAACAAGGCGTACAACCTCACGGCTGTGCGTAACCCGGACGAAATGGTGTCCCGGCATTTGCTCGACAGCCTCAGCGTGATTTCTTTCATCGACAGTGACGCCGAAGGCGAACGCTGGCTTGATGTCGGCAGCGGCGGTGGGATGCCCGGCATCCCCATGGCGATCATGTTTCCGCAGATGAACGTCTCGCTGCTGGACAGCAACGGCAAGAAGACTCGTTTTCAGACCCAGGTCAAACTGGAGCTGAAGCTGGATAACCTTGAAGTTATCCACAGTCGCGCTGAAACCTATCAGCCGGATGTACCGTTCAACGGAATCATTTCCCGTGCGTTCAGCAGTCTGGAAGACTTTGCCGGATGGACTCGCCACATGGGCGATACACAGACACGCTGGCTGGCGATGAAAGGGCTGCATCCTGCCGATGAACTGGTAGCATTGCCCACGGATTTTCACCTCGATAGCGCACAAGCCTTGACCGTTCCGGGTTGCCAAGGCCAACGCCATCTGCTGATACTGCGCCGCACGGCATGATTGGGAACACAAGCGATAATGGCTAAGGTATTCGCGATAGCGAACCAGAAAGGTGGGGTAGGCAAGACCACCACATGCATCAACCTCGCCGCGTCACTGGTCGCTACCAAACGACGCGTGCTGCTCATCGACCTCGATCCCCAGGGCAATGCGACCATGGGGAGTGGTGTGGATAAACATAACCTCGAAAACTCCGTTTACGACCTGCTGATTGGCGAATGTGACTTGGCCGAGGCCATGCAGTTTTCCGAGCACGGTGGTTATCAACTGCTTCCGGCCAACCGCGACCTGACTGCAGGCGAGGTGGTTCTGCTGGAAATGCAGATGAAGGAGAGCCGTTTGCGCAATGCGCTGGCGCCGATCCGCGAAAACTACGATTACATTCTCATCGACTGCCCACCTTCGCTGTCGATGCTCACGCTCAACGCCCTGGTGGCGTCCGATGGCGTGATTATCCCCATGCAGTGCGAGTACTTCGCACTGGAAGGTCTTAGCGACCTTGTGGATAACATCAAGCGAATCGGCGAGTTGCTCAATCCGCAACTGAAGATCGAAGGCTTGCTGCGCACGATGTACGACCCGCGTCTGAGCCTGATCAACGATGTCTCTGCTCAGCTCAAGGAACACTTTGGTGAGCAGCTGTACGACACGGTTATCCCGAGAAACATCAGGCTGGCAGAGGCGCCGAGTTTCGGCATGCCGGTGCTGGCCTACGACAAGTCTTCCCGGGGGGCGCTGGCTTATCTGGCGCTCGCCAGTGAGCTGGTTCGTCGTCAACGTCGCGGTGCGAAAACCGCTCAGCCAACCTAAGGAATTCCCATGGCCGTCAAGAAACGAGGTCTCGGACGTGGGTTGGACGCACTTCTGAGCAGTCCAACCGTCAGTACGCTGGAAGAACAGGCCATAAAGGCGCCGCCAAGCGAGTTGCAGCATGTGCCGCTGGACCTGATCCAGCGCGGCAAGTACCAGCCGCGTCGCGACATGGACCCTCAGGCGCTTGAAGAACTCGCGCAGTCAATCAAGTCCCAGGGCGTGATGCAGCCGATCGTGATTCGCCCGATTGGCGACAACCGTTTTGAAATCATTGCCGGTGAGCGTCGCTGGCGCGCCAGTCAACAGGCTGGCGTGGAGACGATTCCGGCCATGGTTCGCGATGTGCCGGACGAAACCGCCATCGCCATGGCGCTTATCGAAAACATCCAGCGCGAAGACCTCAATCCCATCGAAGAAGCGATGGCGTTGCAGCGTCTGCAGCAGGAATTCCAGCTGACTCAACAGCAGGTGGCCGATGCCGTTGGCAAGTCGCGGGTCAGCGTGGCCAACCTGTTACGACTGATTGCGCTGCCGGAAGTGATCAAGACCATGCTCTCTCACGGTGACCTGGAGATGGGGCATGCACGTGCCTTGCTCGGTCTGCCGGAAGAAAGGCAGGTCGAAGGCGCGCGACATGTTGTCGCACGCGGGCTGACTGTACGCCAGACCGAAGCATTGGTCAGGCAGTGGCTCAGCGGCAAGGAAACCCCTGCGGAACCTGCCAAGGCTGACCCCGACATCAGCCGCCTCGAGCAGCGTCTGGCCGAGCGTTTGGGGTCTGCAGTCCAGATCCGCCACGGGCAGAAGGGAAAAGGACAATTGGTGATCCGCTACAACTCGCTGGATGAGTTGCAAGGTGTGCTTGCTCACATCCGCTGAAACAATTGCTCTGTAGCGTATAGTCGGAAATCACTACCTGACTGTTGAATAGGGACTTAACCGCCCCTATACTCTGCGCGCATTTTGTCGGCACAAATTATGCCAAGTTACAGATGATGGCGACCGACAGCCAAGGAGCAAATGCGATGGAATCACGCATGCCAGACCGCTTGCCGTTTCATCGCCTGGCGGTTTTTCCGGTTTTGCTGGCTCAATTGATCGTCCTGCTGATAGCCGCGTTGGCGCTGTGGCAGTGGCGTGGAGTCGTAGCAGGATATTCGGGGCTCTGCGGAGGCCTGATAGCCTGGCTGCCCAATTTATACTTCGCTCACAAGGCATTCCGGTTTTCCGGAGCCCGAGCCGCTCAAGCCATCGTCCGGTCGTTTTACGCCGGTGAGGCGGGCAAACTTATTTTGACGGCAGTGCTTTTCGCACTGACGTTTGCAGGCGTGAAACCGCTGGCACCGCTGGCAGTTTTCGGAGTGTTCATGTTGATCCAGGTGGTCAACTGGTTCGCTCCACTGCTTACGAGAACAAGACTTTCGAGACCTTAGGGCGTTTGAGGCAACCATGGCAGAGCAAACAGCTTCGGGCTATATCCAGCACCACTTGCAGAACCTGACATTCGGGCACCTGCCCAATGGCGAATGGGGCTTTGCCCACACCGCAGCAGAAGCCAAGGAAATGGGTTTCTGGGCTTTCCACGTCGATACCCTCGGCTGGTCGGTTGCGCTGGGTCTGATTTTCGTTCTGATTTTCCGCATGGCGGCCAAGAAGGCGACTTCCGGCCAGCCGGGCGCCCTGCAGAACTTCGTTGAAGTGCTGGTCGAGTTCGTCGACGGCAGCGTGAAAGACAGCTTCCACGGTCGCAGCGCGGTCATCGCGCCACTGGCCCTGACCATTTTTGTCTGGGTATTCCTGATGAACGCCGTCGACCTGGTACCGGTTGACTGGATTCCTCAGTTGGCGATGCTGATCTCCGGCGACGAGCACATTCCATTCCGTGCCGTACCGACCACTGACCCGAACGCGACACTGGGTATGGCCCTGTCGGTTTTCGCACTGATCATTTTCTACAGCATCAAGGTCAAGGGCATCGGCGGCTTCATCGGCGAACTGACCCTGCACCCGTTCGGCAGCAAGAACATCTTCGTTCAGGCTCTGTTGATCCCGGTCAACTTCCTGCTGGAATTCGTGACGCTGGTAGCCAAACCGATTTCTCTGGCACTGCGTCTGTTCGGCAACATGTATGCTGGCGAGCTGGTATTCATCCTGATCGCCGTCATGTTCGGCAGCGGTCTGCTCTGGCTGAGCGGACTGGGTATCGTTCTGCAATGGGCATGGGCTGTGTTCCACATCCTGATCATCACCCTGCAAGCGTTCATCTTCATGATGCTGACCATCGTCTACCTGTCGATGGCTCACGAAGATAACCATTGAGATTCGCCTCCGGGCGTATCTGATGACCGTCCCGCGAACTGCGGGGCGGTGCCCGCAAGGGCTGATGTAACAAACGATTTTGCTTTACCGCTTTAATTAAAAAAACCTAACCAATACGACGTAAAAGTCGGGAGGAAAGATGGAAACTGTAGTTGGTCTAACCGCTATCGCTGTTGCACTGTTGATCGGCCTGGGCGCACTGGGTACTGCAATCGGTTTCGGCCTGTTGGGCGGCAAATTCCTGGAAGGCGCAGCGCGTCAGCCGGAAATGGTTCCAATGCTGCAAGTTAAAATGTTCATCGTAGCGGGCCTGCTCGACGCCGTGACCATGATCGGTGTTGGTATCGCTCTGTTCTTCACCTTTGCGAACCCCTTCGTTGGTCAACTCGCTGGCTGATCACTCGAATTTTCGAGTTGATTGGTGTGATGGACAACGAACGAGCGAGGTGTTGGCGTGAACATTAATGCAACCCTGATTGGCCAGTCCGTTGCGTTCTTCATTTTTGTGCTGTTCTGCATGAAGTTCGTGTGGCCTCCGGTCATCGCGGCTTTGCACGAACGTCAGAAGAAGATCGCGGATGGACTGGACGCTGCTTCCCGAGCAGCTCGCGACCTGGAGCTGGCCCAAGACAAAGTGGGTCAACAACTGCGCGAAGCTAAGGCTCAAGCAGCTGAAATCATTGAGCAAGCCAAGAAACGCGGTACTCAGATTGTCGACGAAGCCCGTGAACAGGCTCGCGTTGAAGCTGACCGTGTGAAGGCTCAGGCTCAGGCCGAGATCGAGCAGGAACTGAACGGTGTCAAAGACGCCTTGCGCGCCCAGTTGGGTAGCCTGGCAGTCAATGGTGCAGAGAAGATCCTGGGTGCCACAATCGATCAAAACGCGCACGCGGAGCTGGTTAACAAACTGGCTGCTGAAATTTAAGCGAGGGCGATCATGGCAGAACTGACCACGTTGGCCCGACCTTACGCTAAGGCGGCCTTCGAGCACGCGCAGGCCCACCAGCAACTGGCCAATTGGTCAGCCATGCTCGGCCTGGCTGCTGCGGTGTCGCAAGACGACACCATGCAGCGCATGCTCAAGGCCCCGCGACTGACGAGCGCACAAAAGGCCACCACTTTTATTGAAGTGTGTGGCGACAAGTTCGATGCCAAGGCACAGAATTTCATCCACGTCGTTGCTGAAAACGACCGTCTCCCGCTTCTGCCGGAGATCGCCGAGCTGTTCGACCTGTACAAGGCCGAGCAGGAAAAATCGGTCGATGTGGATGTCACCAGTGCTTTCGCATTGAACCAAGAACAGCAAGACAAACTCGCCAAGGTTCTCAGTGCACGGCTCGGCCGGGAAGTGCGCCTGCATGCTGCGGAGGATGCCACCCTTATCGGTGGTGTCGTAATCCGCGCCGGCGACCTGGTTATCGATGGCTCAGTTCGCGGCAAAATCGCGCAACTAGCCGAAGCATTGAAATCTTGAGTTTGAAGGGGCAGCAGAGCAATGCAGCAACTCAATCCTTCCGAAATAAGTGAAATCATCAAGGGTCGCATCGAGAAGCTCGATGTAACCTCCCAAGCCCGTAACGAAGGCACAGTCGTCAGCGTGTCTGACGGTATCGTGCGGATTCACGGTCTGGCCGACGTAATGTACGGCGAGATGATCGAGTTTCCGGACGGCGTCTACGGTATGGCGCTGAACCTTGAGCAAGACTCTGTGGGTGCCGTTGTACTGGGCGCTTACACGACTCTGGCTGAAGGCATGAGCGCTAAGTGCACTGGCCGCATCCTGGAGGTTCCGGTTGGTAAGGAACTGCTGGGTCGCGTAGTCGATGCACTGGGTAACCCAGTTGACGGCAAAGGTCCGCTGAACAACACCGAGACCGATGCGGTCGAGAAAGTTGCTCCAGGCGTGATCTGGCGTAAGTCGGTAGACCAGCCTGTACAGACTGGCTACAAGGCTGTCGATGCCATGATTCCAGTCGGCCGTGGCCAGCGTGAGCTGATCATCGGTGACCGTCAGATCGGTAAGACCGCTCTGGCCATCGACGCAATCATCAACCAGAAAGACAGCGGCATCTTCTGCGTCTACGTGGCAATTGGTCAGAAACAATCGACCATCGCCAACGTTGTTCGCAAGCTCGAAGAAAACGGCGCATTGGCTAACACCATCGTCGTGGCTGCAAGTGCTTCCGAATCCGCTGCGCTGCAATTCCTTGCACCGTACTCGGGTTGCACCATGGGTGAATTCTTCCGCGACCGCGGTGAAGACGCGCTGATCGTTTATGACGATCTCTCCAAGCAAGCAGTGGCTTACCGCCAGATTTCCCTGCTGCTGCGCCGTCCACCAGGCCGTGAAGCCTATCCGGGTGACGTGTTCTATCTCCACTCCCGTCTGCTGGAGCGCGCATCGCGTGTTTCCGAAGAATACGTAGAGAAGTTCACCAATGGCGCAGTGACCGGCAAAACCGGTTCCCTGACTGCACTGCCGATCATCGAAACCCAGGCTGGCGACGTTTCCGCGTTCGTTCCGACCAACGTGATTTCCATCACCGACGGTCAGATCTTCCTGGAATCGGCCATGTTCAACTCTGGCATCCGTCCAGCTGTGAACGCCGGTGTTTCGGTATCGCGTGTAGGTGGTGCCGCTCAGACCAAGATCATCAAGAAGCTCTCCGGTGGTATTCGTACCGCTCTGGCTCAGTACCGTGAACTGGCGGCATTCGCCCAGTTCGCTTCTGACCTGGACGAAGCGACCCGTAAGCAACTTGAGCATGGTCAGCGCGTTACCGAGCTGATGAAGCAGAAGCAATACGCACCAATGTCGATCGCTGACATGGCGCTGTCGCTGTATGCCGCTGAGCGTGGGTTCCTGACCGACATCGAAATCGCCAAGATTGGCAGCTTTGAACAAGCGCTGATTGCTTACTTCAACCGCGATCACGCCGATTTGATGGCGAAGATCAACGTGAAGGGTGACTTCAATGACGAAATCGATTCTGGCATGAAAGCCGGCATCGAGAAGTTCAAGGCCACCCAAACCTGGTAAGCCGCAGCGGGGGCCGGAAGGCTCCCGCTTGCTAACCTGATAGGTGTTACATGGCAGGCGCAAAAGAGATTCGCAGCAAGATTGCGAGCATCAAAAGCACGCAAAAGATCACCAGCGCCATGGAAAAAGTGGCGGTCAGCAAAATGCGCAAGGCTCAAATGCGCATGGCTGCTAGCCGTCCTTACGCGGATCGTATCCGCCAGGTGATTGGTCATCTTGCCAACGCTAACCCGGAATATCGCCACCCTTTCATGATCGAGCGCGAAGTAAAGCGTGTCGGTTATGTCGTGGTGAGCAGTGACCGTGGTCTGTGCGGCGGCTTGAATACCAACCTGTTCAAGGCTTTGGTCAAGGACATGGCGGTAAACCGTGAAAACGGCGTAGAGATCGATCTGTGCGTGGTTGGCAGCAAAGGTGCGGCATTTTTCCGCAACTTCGGCGGTAACGTCGTCGCTGCAATCAGCCACCTGGGCGAAGAGCCGTCGATCAATGACTTGATCGGCAGCGTCAAGGTGATGCTGGATGCCTACCTGGATGGCCGTATTGATCGCCTGTCCGTGGTATCCAACAAGTTCATCAACACCATGACGCAACAGCCAACGGTGGAGCAGTTGATTCCGCTGGTGGCAACCCCGGATCAGGAACTCAAGCACCACTGGGACTATCTCTACGAACCCGATGCCAAAGAGCTGCTCGATGGCTTGATGGTTCGCTACGTTGAGTCGCAGGTGTACCAGGCGGTGGTCGAGAACAACGCAGCTGAACAAGCGGCGCGGATGATTGCAATGAAGAACGCCACCGACAACGCCGGTGATCTGATCAGCGATTTGCAACTGATCTACAACAAGGCGCGTCAGGCAGCGATCACCCAAGAGATCTCGGAAATCGTCGGCGGCGCTGCCGCGGTTTAACGGTTCAAATATTAGAGGAACCAGCTAATGAGTAGCGGACGTATCGTTCAAATCATCGGCGCCGTGATCGACGTGGAATTTCCACGCGATAGCGTACCGAGTATCTACAACGCGCTGAAAGTACAGAGCGCGGCAGAAACCACCCTCGAAGTTCAGCAGCAGCTGGGCGACGGCGTGGTTCGTACCATTGCAATGGGCTCCACCGAGGGCTTGAAGCGTGGTCTGGAAGTAACAGACTCCGGCGCAGCCATCTCCGTACCCGTCGGTAAAGCGACTCTGGGCCGGATCATGGACGTACTGGGCAACCCGATTGACGAAGCGGGTCCGATCGCCACCGAAGAACGCTGGGGCATTCACCGTCCTGCGCCAACCTTCGCTGAGCAAGCGGGCGGCAACGATCTGCTGGAAACAGGCATCAAGGTTATCGACCTGGTCTGCCCGTTCGCCAAAGGCGGTAAAGTCGGTCTGTTCGGTGGTGCCGGTGTCGGCAAGACCGTAAACATGATGGAACTGATCCGTAACATCGCCATCGAGCACAGCGGTTATTCCGTGTTCGCCGGTGTGGGTGAGCGTACTCGTGAGGGTAACGACTTCTACCACGAGATGAAGGATTCCAACGTTCTGGACAAGGTTGCTCTGGTCTATGGCCAGATGAACGAGCCGCCGGGTAACCGTCTGCGCGTAGCCCTGACCGGCCTGACCATGGCCGAGAAGTTCCGTGACGAAGGTAACGACGTTCTGCTGTTCGTCGACAACATCTACCGTTACACACTGGCCGGTACTGAAGTATCCGCACTGCTGGGCCGTATGCCTTCTGCAGTAGGTTACCAGCCGACCCTGGCCGAAGAGATGGGTACTCTGCAAGAGCGCATCACTTCGACCAAGAACGGTTCGATCACCTCGATCCAGGCGGTATACGTACCAGCGGACGACTTGACCGACCCGTCGCCAGCGACCACGTTTGCCCACTTGGACGCAACCGTCGTACTGTCCCGTGACATCGCCTCCCTGGGTATCTACCCGGCGGTCGATCCACTCGACTCGACTTCGCGCCAGCTGGACCCGAACGTTATCGGCCAGGAACACTACGACACCGCTCGCGGCGTTCAGTACGTGTTGCAGCGTTACAAAGAGCTGAAAGACATCATCGCGATCCTGGGTATGGACGAGCTGTCGGAGACCGACAAGCAGTTGGTTAACCGTGCTCGTAAGATCCAGCGCTTCCTGTCCCAGCCTTTCTTCGTGGCAGAAGTCTTCACCGGTGCTTCGGGTAAATACGTTTCCCTGAAAGACACCATTGCTGGCTTCAAAGGCATCCTCAACGGTGACTACGACCACCTGCCAGAACAAGCGTTCTACATGGTCGGCGGCATCGAAGAAGCGATCGAGAAAGCCAAGAAACTGTAATCCCGGCGCCCGGAAACGGGCGCTAATCAGGTTGAGGCAAGCAAATGGCTATGACAGTCCATTGCGACATCGTCAGCGCGGAAGGGGAAATCTTCTCCGGTCTGGTCGAGATGGTGATTGCGCACGGTAACCTGGGTGATATCGGTATCGCTCCAGGCCACGCGCCGCTGATCACTGATCTGAAGCCGGGCCCGATCCGCTTGATCAAGCAGGGTGGGGAAGCCGAGGTGTTCTACATCTCCGGTGGTTTCCTTGAGGTTCAGCCGAACATGGTCAAGGTGCTTGCCGATACTGTGCAACGTGCTGCCGACCTGGACGAAGCCTCCGCTCAAGCAGCTGTAAAGGCTGCCGAGAAGGCCCTGAACGAGAAAGGCGCAGACTTCGACTACGGATCTGCTACTGCTCGTCTGGCCGAGGCCGCAGCCCAGCTGCGTACCGTTCAGCAAATTCGCAAGAAGTTTGGCGGCTAACCCCGCTGCTTCATGCGCGATTGAGAAAAAGGGTAGCCTCGGCTACCCTTTTTCTTTTTTCAGAATAAGCCCGTTCCCGGCTGCTGGTCTTGATGCCGCGCCGCTCAGTTGGTAGTCCTCATGTCCCTCGATATCGTTATTCTTGCTGCTGGCCAAGGTACGCGGATGCGTTCGGCCTTGCCGAAGGTGCTTCATCCCGTTGCCGGCAACTCCATGCTCGGCCATGTTATCCACAGCGCCCGGCAGTTATCCCCAGTGGGCATTCATGTGGTGATCGGTTTCGGCGCAGAGTCGGTCCGTGAGCAACTGGCTGCCGACGACCTGAATTTCGTGATGCAGGACAAGCAACTGGGCACCGGGCATGCCGTGGCACAGGCGCTGCCTGCGTTGACAGCGGACACCGTGCTGATTCTGTACGGCGATGTGCCGTTGATTGAGGTGGAGACCCTGCATCGTCTGCTCAAGCGGGTGACCCCCGAGCAACTGGGCTTGCTGACCGTTACCCTGGATGATCCGACAGGCTATGGCCGTATCGTCCGTGACGAACAGGGTCGGGTATCGGCCATCGTCGAGCACAAGGATGCCAGTGAGGCACAGCGCGCAATCAATGAGGGCAATACCGGCATTCTTGCCGTCCCTGGCAAGCGCCTGGCCGAATGGCTGGGACGGCTGTCCAACGACAACGCACAAGGCGAGTACTACCTGACAGACGTGATCGCCATGGCGGTCAATGACGGTCTGATTGTCGCCACCGAGCAGCCGCACGATGTGATGGAAGTGCAGGGCGCCAATGATCGCAAGCAGCTCTCGGATCTCGAGCGTCATTATCAGCAGCGCGAGGCGCGTCGTCTGATGGCGGCTGGTGTGACATTGCGTGATCCAGCGCGCTTTGATGTGCGCGGTGACGTCAGTGTCGGACGTGACGTGATGATCGACATCAACGTGGTGCTGGAAGGCAAAGTGGTAATCGAGGATGACGTGGTCATCGGCCCGAACTGCGTCATCAAGGACAGCACCTTGCGTAAGGGCGTAGTGGTGAAGGCCAACAGTCATATCGAAGGCGCGGTGCTGGGCGAAGGCAGCGATGCCGGACCTTTCGCACGTTTGCGTCCTGGCAGTGTGCTGGGCTCTAAGGCGCATGTGGGTAACTTTGTCGAGCTGAAGAATGCCGTGCTGGGTGAAGGTGCGAAAGTCGGGCACCTGACTTACCTGGGTGACGCCGAAGTGGGCGCACGTACCAACATCGGCGCTGGCACCATTACCTGCAACTATGATGGCGCTAACAAACACCGGACCGTGTTGGGCGCAGACGTTTTCATAGGGTCTAACAATTCGCTGGTGGCGCCTGTGGATATCCTGGACGGCGCGACCACAGCCGCAGGTTCTACCATCACCCAGGCGGTTCCCGCTCAGCAACTCGGCGTCGCCCGAGCCCGTCAGCGCAACATCGAAGGCTGGAAGCGCCCGGTGAAAATCAGGAAGGACTGAGTTATCCACATCCGGTGTCCTCCGCTGATCGTCTCCTGTCGGTCAGCGTGTGGATATCTTTCTGGTTATCTTCGACGCTTGACCAATCTTGCCAAATAGGTTTTGATTGCCTTCGTTATCTTTCGAAACGAAACTTAAGGCAGTCATGTCGAAGCGCAATACTCCTCAACGCCGTCACAACATCCTTGCCATGCTCAATGAGCAAGGCGAGGTCAGTGTGGACGATCTGGCCAGGCGCTTCGAAACATCCGAAGTTACGATTCGAAAGGATCTCGCCGCGCTCGAAGCCAACGGCCTGCTGCTGCGTCGTTACGGCGGCGCCGTCACGTTGCCGCATGAGCTGATCAGCGAGGGCGCTCAACCGGTTTCCAGATACAAACAGGCCATTGCCCGCGCTGCCGTCACCCGAATTCGCGAGCACGCCCGAATCATTGTCGACAGCGGCAGTACTACCGCAGCGTTGATCCCCGAACTGGGCGCACAGCCTGGCCTGGTGGTCATGACTAACTCGATGCACGTCGCCCGAGCCCTGACTGAGCTGGAGCACGAGCCTGTGTTGCTGATGACGGGTGGAACGTGGGACCCGCATTCCGAATCCTTCCAGGGGCAGGTCGCCGAACAGGTGCTGCGCTCCTACGATTTCGATCAATTGTTCATCGGTGCCGACGGGATCGATCTGATCCGTGGCACCACGACCTTCAACGAATTACTGGGCCTGAGCCGCGTCATGGCCGAAGTCGCCCGGGAAGTCGTGGTGATGGTCGAAGCCGACAAGGTCGGCCGCAAGATCCCCAATCTGGAGCTGCCCTGGAGCAGTATCCACACCCTTATTACCGATGATCGTCTGCCCACCGAGGCGCGCGACCAGATACAGGCCCGCGGCATCAATCTGATTTGTGCCGCTGTCAGCTAGGAGAGAACCATGTGTGGAATCGTTGGCGCAGTCGCCGAACGTAATATCACGGCCATTTTGCTCGAAGGCCTGAAGCGTCTTGAATACCGCGGCTATGACAGCGCAGGCGTGGCCGTTTTCAGTAACGAAGGCACGCTTGAGCGTCGCCGTCGTTCGGGCAAGGTCAGCGAGCTCGAGCAGGCACTGGCCGGCGAGCCTCTGGTCGGTCGTCTGGGCATTGCCCACACCCGTTGGGCCACCCACGGTGCGCCGTGCGAGCGAAACGCCCATCCCCATTTCTCGGCCAACGAGCTGGCAGTTGTCCACAACGGCATCATCGAAAACCATGAAGCCCTTCGCGAGCAGCTCAAGGCTTTGGGCTATGTGTTCTCGTCCGATACCGATACCGAAGTCATCGTTCACCTGTTGCATCACAGGCTGAAGGACACGCCGGATCTGGCGACTGCCCTGAAATCTGCGGTCAAGGAACTGCACGGTGCTTACGGACTGGCAGTGATCAGCGCTGCACAACCGGATCGTCTGCTGGCGGCACGTAGCGGCAGTCCGTTGGTGATCGGCATGGGCCTGGGCGAGAACTTCCTCGCCTCCGACCAGCTTGCCTTGCGTCAGGTCACTGACCGCTTCATGTACCTGGAAGAGGGTGATATCGCCGAAATCCGCCGCGACAGCGTGCAGATCTGGAGCGTGGACGGTCTGCCGGTCGAGCGTGAGGTCGTGCAATACCATGAAGGTGCCGAAGCGGCTGACAAAGGCGAGTACCGCCACTTCATGCTCAAGGAGATCCATGAGCAGCCCAAGGTCGTGCAGCGCACGCTCGAAGGTCGTCTCGGCCAGCAACAGGTGCTGGTCCATGCCTTTGGTCCACAGGCCGCCGAGCTGTTCGCCAAGGTACGCAACGTGCAGATCGTGGCGTGCGGTACCAGCTATCACGCCGGTATGGTTGCGCGTTACTGGCTCGAAGGTCTGGCCGGAATTCCATGTCAGGTCGAAGTCGCCAGCGAATTCCGCTATCGCAAGGTCGTGGTCCAGCCGGATACCCTGTTCGTTTCGATCTCCCAGTCCGGCGAAACCGCCGACACCCTGGCCGCACTGCGCAACGCCAAGGAACTGGGCTTCCTGGCCAGCCTCGCGATCTGCAACGTGGGCATCAGCTCACTGGTGCGTGAATCCGACCTGACCCTGCTCACCCAGGCCGGACCGGAAATCGGCGTCGCCTCCACCAAGGCATTCACCACCCAACTGGTTGCCCTGTTGCTGCTGACCCTGTCGCTGGGGCAGGTCAAAGGCTCACTGGAAGCGGGCGTCGAAGCGCAACTCGTCGACGAACTGCGCCGTCTGCCAACCCGCCTGGGCGAAGCACTGGCGATGGACACCACCGTCGAGAAAGTCGCCGAGCTGTTTGCCGAGAAGCACCACACCCTGTTCCTCGGTCGCGGCGCGCAGTTCCCGGTCGCCATGGAGGGTGCACTCAAGCTCAAGGAAATCTCCTACATCCACGCCGAAGCCTACCCGGCCGGCGAACTGAAACACGGCCCGCTGGCGCTGGTCGACGCCGACATGCCTGTGGTCACCGTCGCGCCGAACAACGAACTGCTGGAAAAACTCAAATCCAACCTGCAGGAAGTCCGTGCACGTGGCGGGGAACTGGTGGTGTTCGCTGACGAACAGGCAGGCATGAAAAACGGTGAAGGCACTCACGTTGTCGCCATGCCACACATCATCGATGCCCTGGCACCGATTCTGTACACCATCCCGTTGCAGCTGCTTTCGTACTACGTGGCGGTGTTGAAGGGCACGGATGTGGATCAGCCAAGGAACCTGGCGAAGTCGGTGACGGTGGAGTAGTTATCCACAACGTTAGCTTGTGGTGAAGCTACGAAATAAAGTCTGTCGCTGGCGCCTCCGAACTTTACGGTCGAGTAGCCGGTGACGCTTTTTCCGGGCCACCGTGCTCGGGGTGTAGTGGTCAATTGATCCTGGACACGACGTTAATTTTTTTCTCGGCCTGAGTCGGGTGGTAGCCCATCATTAAATTGGTACGGTCGAATCCAGCTGTACCGGGCGTCAAAAAATGGCTGATATCCCCCTGAGCTTATTGGACCGTCGTGTAGCTCATGGCAGGTATCCACTCGGTTTTCAGGCTCCTGAACACCCGCTTCATCGGCGCATCATCCCAATAATTCCTCGCCGGCTCATGTTCTGACGAATGCGATATCGCCAAAGGCGCTTAAAAACGAGATCGGCAGCCTCGCGTTTGAACTCAGGGGAAAGGTAAAGCGTTGTTTGGTCATCTGACACCTCGTTCTGACGAGCATTCTCGCCTAAATGGGTGTCCGGTTTCATTAGACCACTACACTACGGCACGGCCTCTTCTCTCACCCCCGCCTCATCATAAAAATAAAAAACAGCCCGCCCAATAACGCCGTCGATATCCCGATGGGCAGATCCTCGGGTGCAATCAACGTGCGCGACACCACGTCGACCCACACCATCAGCAACGCGCCCAGCAGCGTCGCAACCGGCAGCAACCGTCGGTGTTCCGAGCCCACGAGGCGTCTGGCGATGTGCGGCACCATCAGGCCGACGAAGCCGATGGAGCCACACAGGGCGACGAGTACGCCGGTCATGAGCGAGGCGATCAGGAATACCAGCAGGCGGACGTTGCGCACTTGCAGGCCCAGGCTGACGGCGGTCTGATCGCCTGCCATCAAGGCGTTCAGCGCGCGGCCGAGTCCCTGCAGCAATATCCAGCCTGCCAGCACGGTCACCAGGGGAACCGTCAGCAGTTCCCAGCGAGCCAGGCCAAGGCCGCCCAGCATCCAGAACAGCACGGAAGAACTGGCGCGGTGATCGCCCAGAAACAGCAGCAGGTTGGCGATGGCCATCATGACGAATGATACGGCGACGCCGCTCAACAGCAGGCGCTGGCTGTCGAGGCGGCCGTTGCGGCTGGACAGCCACAGCACCAGGATCAGGCTGGCGAGCGAGCCTGCGAACGCGGCGAGGGGCAAGGTCAGCATGCCGAGGATTTCACCGACGTGCATGACCACCATCACGGCGCCGAGTGTGGCGCCTGAGGTGGCTCCCAGCAGATGGGGATCGGCCAGCGGGTTGCGGGTGACGGCTTGCAGTACGCAGCCGATGAGCGCCAGGCCTGCGCCTGCCAGAGCGCCCAGCAACACACGCGGCATGCGGATCAGCCAGACGATGGTTTCCTGTCCCGCCGTCCAGAGGTGATGCCCGTGACCGATGCCTGACAGTTTGAAGGTCAGGATGCCGATGACCTGCTCCAGCGGCACAGGCGCTGCGCCGAAGGTGACAGACACCAGGCACGAGATCAGCAGCACAATGGTCAGGGTGATCAGCAAACCTGTGTAGCGGCTCCGTCGTTCCGTCAGCCACTGCGACAGGGTCATCGCGCCACATCGTGAAAGGCCGCCGCCAGAGTCTCGATGGCGGCGACGTTATCGATTCCCGGTGTGACGGCGACGTAGGGCAATACGACGTAGCGCCTGTTGCGAACCGCATCGACGGTTTGAAGGGCCGGGTTGTGCTCCAGGAATTGCTGCTTTTGTGCGGCGCTGACTTCGCCGTAGTCGACGATCACGATGATCTCGGGATTGCTCTGCACCACCGACTCCCAATTCACGTGGGTCCAGCTGGCCGCGACATCGCCCATGACGTTGCGCCCGCCCGCTGCGCTGATCAGCGCTTGCGGGATTGCCAGACGCCCGGCGGTCATGGGCCGGTCTTCGCCGCTGTCGTACAGAAAGACACGCGGGGGCACCTGTCCCGCCAGTTGCTCGTCGACCCGACTCACCCGGCTCTGCATGTCAGTCACCAGCGTTTGTGCCCGGTCCTGCACATTGAATATACGGCCCAGATTGAGCAAGTCGTTGTACACGTCATCCAGCGTCGCTTCAGCGCGAGGCATGATCTGAGCACAGGATTCGGTCAGCTCGTAGGTCTGAATGCCCAGTGTTGCCAGGCTCTGCGGTGTCACGTCGCCGCCGACCCGCATGCCGTAATTCCAGCCTGCGAAGTAGAAATCGGCGTTGGCGTTGAGCAGGTTTTCCACTGACGGGTATTTGCTTGCCAGTTCGGGCAGCTTGCCCAGGTCGTGCAGCAACGCGGGGTCGGGTTTATTCCATCCGGTGATGCCGCTGTAGCCCACCATGTGAGATTGCAGGCTCAGCGCGACCATCATTTTGGTGAGGTTGATGTCGTTGCTGACCGCGCGTTGCGGCGCAGCGTCGAATGTTACCGAGCGGTCGCAGCTTTGCACGGTGACCGGGTAGGTCGTGCTCTGGGCGTGCACCATCGGGATGATCAGTAGTGTGGACAGGGTCAGCCACGTGAACAACGGCTTCATTTCAGGGAATCCATGTGATGCGCGGGTAATCACGCAGAGGATGACAATCGACCAACGCCTTGGCGCCGAACACGCGGAGCAACAGGTCCGGGGTCAGTACGTCCCAAGGCGTGCCTTGAGCAACCAGCCGGCCGTGGTGCACCACATACAACCGGTCGCAGAACGCCGCTGCCAGGTTCAGGTCGTGAATGCTGGCCAGCGTCGCCACGCCGAGATGTCTGACCAGCCCCAGTAGTTCGAGCTGATGACGCGGATCGAGATGGTTGGTCGGTTCGTCCAGCACCATCAATTGCGGTTGCTGAACCAGCGCACGCGCCAGCAGGCAACGTTGTTTTTCGCCGCCGGACAAGGTGTCGAAACGGTGCTGTTCATAGCCTTCCAGCCCGACGGCTTTCAGGGCGCGCTGCACGATGGCACGGTCTTCGGCACTGTCCGCTGCGAAAAATCCCTGATGAGGTGCGCGCCCCATCGCCGTGACATCCAGCAGTGTCAGGCCGAATGCGTCGGGAAACTCCTGGGCAACCACGGCGACATGCTGTGCGCACCAGCGCGGGCTGCGGCTCCAGATGTCATGGTCGGTCAGCGTGACGTTACCGCTGTGCGGGCGGCTGTAGCGGAACGCGCAGCGCAGCAGGCTGGTCTTGCCGCTTCCATTGGGACCGATCAGCCCCACGAATTCGCCTGCGGCGATCTGCAGGTCGATGCCCTTGAGGGCGAAATGTTCGTGGTCGCAGACAGACGCTTGTTCCGGGGCCCAGGCCAGGTTCTTCAGGGTAAGCATCAGAAGCTCAGGTCCGCGGTGACGTACAGGGAGCGCGGTTCTCCGAGGATCCATTGCTGCCCCTCGTTGTACTGACTGGCCGCGTACTGACGATCGAACAGATTGCGTATCTGCAGACCCAGCGTGGTATTGCGCAGTGCTTTCCACGACAGGCTGGCGTCGGCTACGGTGTAGGCGGGCAATTCTCGGGTGTTGGCGATATCCGCGTAACGGCTGTCGACATAGCGCAGCCCGCCGCCGATCTGCAGCACGCTGCTGAGCTGTTTGTCGAGCCAGAGGTTGGCCGTGCGTTTCGGCACATCGACCGGTGTATTGCCGTCACGCGACACGGCCACACCCGCAACGCTTTGATCGAACTGATCGTAGCGAGCACGCACGAAGGCTGCGTTGGCGGTCAGCGCCCAGTACTGCGGCAGTTGCAGCTTCAGGCTCGCCTCCAGTCCGCTGGAAGACTGGTGTCCGACCTGTTGGGTGAGGTCAGGATTGCCTGCATCGGTGGTGAGCAGCTTCTTCTTGACGATGTGATAGGCGGCCAGCGTCCATTCCAGACGCTCATCCCACAGCGCCTGTTTGAAGCCGATTTCCGATTGCCGGGCGGTGGCCAGATCGAATTGTTGCTGGCCCGGATTGAGCGAAACCAGGCTGCCGACGCCATCGGTGCTGGTGGAGTATTGCGCGTAAGCCGAACTGTTCGGGGTCAGTGCGTAGACCAGGCCGACTTTCCAGTTGTTGCCGATCAGGTCTTTTTCGGTGCGACTGTCGTCACGCAACGCATTGCGTTCGATGTTCACGTAGTCACGTCGCAAGCCTGTGATGATCGATAACTGATCGGTCAGCAGGGTGCGGTTTTCGCCGAAGACCGACAATTGCCGCGTCGTACTCTTGAACAGCTCGGCGTAGGGCGAAGCGCTCTGAAAACCGCCAGGTGCGGGGTTCTCGATATCAATCGGATCGCCGGCCGGGTTCACGTCGTCATAAGGCGAGTTGTTGGTCAGCTTGAAGCGTATCCGGTTGACGTCCGTGCCCAGCACGCTCTGACTCTCGAGGCCGGCCAGGCTGTGCTTGAAGGTGAAGGTCTGGCGATCGCCTGCCTGTTCCTGATTGTGTTTGATGCTGAAATAGCCACTGCGCGACAGTTGCTGTGTCGCGGCATTCCAGTTGTAGTTTTCAGCGTTCTGCCAGCGTCGGTGCGACGTCAGGTAATACAGCTCGTTGGATGACGTCACCTGATCGGAAATCTGCCAGTCGGTGGTCAGCCGCGTCCACTGATCGTCGTAGCGTTGTACGTCATTCTGGATGTTGTAGTTCTTGTCCCGCAGGCCTTCGTGATAGCGGCCGTTGATCATTGGCACGCCAAAATAATTCATCGGGCGCTGCTCGCCGCCGTCGTGGGCGAGGGTAAAGGACAAGGTGTCACTGGCCTGCCAGCGCAATGCCCCGCTGAAGAAGGTGCTGGCCGAATCTCCGCGATCCACCCAGCCGTTGCTGTTCAGCTGATTGACGTTCAGGCGATAGCTCAATTGATCGGACAACGAGCCGCCGCTGTCGAGTGCGGCCTGATGGCTGTCGTAAGAACCGTAGCCCAGGCGAAGATGGTTCTGGATCTCGCCTTCAAAGGGTTTCTTGGGAATGACATTGATCACAGCACCCGTCGCGCCTTCGCCGTAGAGCACCGAAGCCGGACCTCGCAGTATTTCGATGCGATCAATTGCCCATGTGTCGACAGGCATCGTGACGGTGCCCATGGCGCTGTACATGCGGCTGCCGTCATACAGCTGCATCACCGACCCCTGTCCGGTAAAACCTCGGGCAGACAACGCTGTGCCGCCATCGCCCGCTGTACCGATAGCGGTAATGCCAGGGCTGCGTGCCACGGCTTGCTGCACGTTGGCGTCGCCCCGGCTGCGCACCTCATCGCCATCAAGAGAACTGGTGCTTGCCGGGGTCTGCAGGGCTGTCAGCTGAAGGCGTGATCCGGCACCGGTCACGGCATCCAGAGTGTCAGCCTCCTGTCCATTGGCGGTGGACCTGATCATGGACGGAGCGAGCTCTACCTGTTCTGAAGCGTTGCTGTAAGCGGCGCTGCTGCCTGCCAGCAGACACAGGCTGGCGGCTGCGGTTCTGGACCGTGAAAAGGAGTGGATCATGACGGGTGGGTCGCTCAGGAAGACTGCGTTGAAGAAAAGCGCTTGTGTTATAACATAACATTATGCGACCGTTCGTCTACGTTTTTTGATGCCCCACCGGATAAGCCGGTTCCCCTTTTTGATGACTCTGCCAGCCGAGCGAAGGAGGTAGCGACGCGCCCGAGGACTGCTCACCGGTATCGCTTGGCTGAGCGCCCCTGCCATCTTGAGTTCGGTGGGGTTTATTCCAGTCAGCCTTGAGGTTGTACAAGGAGAATCGATTGAACCTGCTCGTGTTCGGAACTGGCGAGCGACTGGAAACGCCGTTGGACGTTGCCCTGTTCCCCAAAGAACTACCCATGCTCCCGCGCTGTCAGGTCGAGCGCGTATTTGATGTTCATCGTGGGGAGCGCATGGCCCGCGGTGGCCATTTCGCGGCGCTTGAACAACCCGAACTCCTTGCTGAAGAGATCAGGGCATTTTTCAAACCGTTGAGGTCTGGCATCTGCTGAAATCCCTTGGCGTGACGCCAGACTACAGTGCCCCTCCCTGCGGTCATCACTCAGAACTTAAGGGCTGGCGACGAGACGTCACATATTCCTCTTCATGTGCTGGATCAGTTTTTTGCCATGGTGCAGCGCTCAGGAGGTGATGACGATATGGGCCTTCTTGCCTATCACAAGGCTCATCCGGGGAATCTGGGATCTTTGGGTTATGCGGTCATGTCCAGTCCCACCGTCCGTGATGCACTTGCCTGTATCGTGGACTTCCATTATCTGATCGGTACCGGGTTCTGCATGTTTCTGGATGAGCAACCCCGAACCGTGAAGATCGCCGGATTCGCCGAGGACCTGAACGACGCCGAACTGCCCAGAGCGTTTATCGACGGTATTGCCTCGATGACGTTGGGGCTGATCCACTGGTTGGTGCCCCGCCGGAAAATAATGCCGGTGTTCGCCGAGTTCACCTACGCAAGACCGGCAGATACCCGAGCACTGGAAAGCCTGTTCGGACCCGAACTCCGGTTTTCTGCTGAAAACAACTCGCTTGCGTTCAGTCACGAGGACGGCAACCTTCCGACAGCCACGAGCAATCAGTCACTTCAGGCCATACACAGCGACCACCTCGCAGTACAGCCGCGACAGGTGATGACGGACAAAATGGGTGCCCGCACCAAAAGTGCCGTGCTCAAACTCCTTAATCAAACCCAGCCGCTGACGCTCGAAACCATCGCCCACACGATGAAACTGACGCCCTACCAACTGACGCAGGCGCTTGAGCTTGAAGGGAAGAGCATCAGAAAGCTCATAGACGTCGTCAGATCTCAACAGAGCCATCAGCTGCTGACCAGTACTCAACTGTCACTCAAGCAAATCAGCTACAGGGTGGCGTTCAAGAACCAGAGTGCTTTCAACAAGGCTTGTGAACGATGGTTCGGCATGCCACCGGGTCGCTACAGGGCCAGCCATCGGCCGGATATCGACTCACACTCGGACTGAGGTTGCGCAACACGCCGCCGAACGTTCAACGGCCAGGGACTGGCCGCTTTCCAGAGTTCTCCCTAAGCGTGCAACAGGCGGACAAGTCCTCGGCTTTGTAGCGCCATGATGGTCACTTCACTGGCGTTACTCAGCAGCAGACGGCGACCCAGGCGTAGCGACTCGGTTTTGGCCGTAATCAGTAATTGCAGTCCCGCCGCGTCTATTTCCAGCACATCGCCCAAGTCGATTTCGACTTCCAGAGCCATGGGTATCAATTCCAGTAACAGGCCTTCCTGGGCAACGACCGTATGTATTGTCAAATCGCCTTCCTTGATGACGATTCGCTGCAACAGGCAGCTGTTGTCGGGCATGGGTGCTCTCCTCGTCAGGCGAGTATCAGTCTGGAAACCATCACTAGCAGATGCTGTGGCTGAAAGGGTTTGACGAGCCAGTCCCTGATACCGAGCTCTTGGCCGCGTAGCGCCATCCACCCGTCTCTGTGTGCAGCCAGCAGCAGGATCGGCGTAAATCTGCAGTCCGGTCTGTGTCGTATCTGTTCAATCAGCGCCAGGCTGTCCATGGTCGTCAGGTCCCTGTCGATGATGATCAGGTGAGTCCGGCTTTGGCCGAGCCGGTCCAGCGTCCGGGCGCTCCCACAGCACTCCAGCGCGCTGTAGCCGGCACCTTTGAGCGTGATGACCAGCATGCGGCAGAGGACGCTGGAGTCACTGACAATCAGAAGCCTCTGGACCATGGTTCACATCCTGCGGGGGGTACATTCAGTCCGCGCAGGCTTGCGGCTGGCTGACCTGTCTTGGAGCATTGTCAGCTCGCACGAACACCGTGAAATGCCCGCCGTCGACGGCTTCAAAGGCCAACAGTTTTTCGATCAGCAGAGCTGTAAGGACCTTGCCTTCGTTGAGCAGCAACATGCCATTGCTGGCATTCAGGTTCCGGCTCAGCACCATGCCTGGCAGCAAGCGACGAACCTCCAGGGCCTTCACCGAAGGGTCGATGAAGTTTTCCGGCAGATGATGCAGGCAGACCTCGATGAAGCCCTCTATCAGCGCCGGATCGTACAGATGAGCCTTGTGATGACGCAGGTGCGCCAGCACTTCGTCGCGTGTGAGGTAGCGGTCAAGCACCAGCCCGCACTGCAATTCCACGAAGTCGATCGCCAGTTTGAGAATGCGTGCGCCGAGCGGGATGGCCTGTCCCTTGAGCCGATCAGGGAAACCGCTTCCGTCCCAATGCTCCTGATGATGAAGGATCAGAGGGTTGGCGTCCTGCAACGGCTCCAGGGCCATCATCAGTGCTTCACCTTTGCCGGGATAATCCTTGTACTCCTCGGCGTGCGTGCGCAGCAGAAGGTCGGCACACCCCGACAGCATGGTATCGCTCCAGCCCAACTTGCCGATGTTATAAAGGGCCGCCGCCATCGAAAGGTTGCGGCTTTCGGCCTCGCTGACGCCGTGGCGTGCACAGTAGGCGCGCACCACTTCAATGACCCGTTCATTGGTCTGGCGTGCCCTTGGCAGGCGCTGGTTGACCAGTGATGAAAAGACTTCGGTACAGACCACGTAGCTGTGCTTGAGCTCGTCATAGGCCAGGTCGAGCATATCAGCGGTCTGCTGCAGCTCGCTGGTTCGCGCCGCGACCCGTTGTTCGAGGGTTTCGTTGAACTCACGCAAGGCTTCGACCTGGGCGTCGGCCAGTGTGAGCAATGCGTCACGGTCACGACGAACACTCTGCATCTCCAGCGCCTGCTCGAGCGTGAGCATGAGTTCTTCGTCATTCCATGGCTTGCTGATGTATCGGAAGATATGCCCCTCGTTGATCGCCTTGGTGATCATGCTCATATCGGCGTAACCGGTGAGCAGGATGGTCATGCATTCCGGGTCGCGCCGGTGAACCTCACTGAGCAGGGTCGGCCCGTCCATGGCTGGCATGCGCGCGTCGCTGACGATCAGGTCGATCTGGTGCAGCTCGAAAAGACTCAGCGCCTGTGCGCCACTGGTGGCCAGCAACAGGTCATAGGGCTTGCCTCGCAACACTCGGCGCAGACTGTTGAGAATGTTTTCCTCGTCGTCCACCAGCATGACGGTGTAGCGTTTTCCGCTCACAGGGACAGTGTTCATGATCAGCTTCCTTCAACGCGTGAGGGGGAAGAGGGCGCAGGGGCTTGAGGCTGGCGCAGTGGCAGCCATATGCGGAAGCGACTGCCTGCACCTGGATCGCTGTCCACTGTGAGCCTGCCTTGATGCTTCATGACAATGTTGTAGGACAGCGACAGGCCAAGCCCTGAACCCATACCCACGGGTTTGGTGGTGAAAAAGGGTTCGAAGATGCGGTTCTGGATCTCTGGCGGAATCCCATGGCCGTTGTCGGCGATTTCGATGAACACCCCGCCACCCTCCCGACCGCTGGTGATGATGATTTCCCCATCGGCGCCCACGGCATGACTGGCGTTGATGATCAGGTTCAGAAACACCTGGTTGATCTGCGACCCCATGCATTCGATGGCTTCGATATCACCGTAATACTTGATCACCTGTGCCTTGAACTTGACCTCGTTCCAGATGACGTTGAGGGTGCTGTCCAACCCCTTGTGAAGGTCGACGAGTTGCCATTCGCAGCTATCGACATGGGAAAACTCGCGCAGGTCCTGAACAATCCGGTTGACCCGGTCCAGCCCGTCCACCGATTCGAGCAACAGGTCGTTGATATCCTGGCGCAGGAAGCCGTAGTCGGCCTTCTCCAGAATCGAGTGCAGTTCGGGATGGGCGCGTGAGTGTTCCTCGTCATTGGCCTTTTCATAGGCCTCGATCAGCGCGAACACATCCGTCAGGTAGCCGCGCAGGCTGTTGACGTTGGAGGAGACGAAACCGATGGGGTTGTTGATCTCATGGGCGACGCCCGCAGCCAACTGTCCGATGGCGGCCATCTTTTCCGACTGCAGCAACTGCGCCTGTGCTTCTTCAAGGCGTGTGATCAAGCGTGCCTGTGCGCTTTTTTCTGTTTCCAGCAGCTCGTTCAGTTGCGCCAGCTCCAGTTGCCGCGCCGCCGTGTCGGTGGCGTCGCCGATGGCCAGCCCTACGCCGAGCGAGCTGCCGTCGACATCCTGAACCGGGAAAAACGTGCAGTTCTGATACATGAGCTTCACCGACCCACTGATGGGCCGGGTGCTGCCGAAATTGAACAGGTGCGGTCTTTGTTGCCAGGAGGTGAAGGCAAAGTTCTGCAGGGTGAAGACGCTGTTGATCTTCTGCCGGACCCAGCGCTCGGGCAATTCAGGAAAGGCTTCGAACAGTGTGCGCCCGATCAGGTCTTCTGCCGACCGGCCGCTGTTGATGGACATGAAGCGGTTCGAGAACAGCACCCGGTAGTCCTGATCGACCAGCAGCACGCCCATATTGATGGCCTTGAGCATGGACTCAAGGGTTTCCCGGGAAATAGCTTTGTTGTCTGTCATGAGCGTGCTCCCTCAAAGACCTTCAAGCAGCCGATCAATGGCTCGCACGACGATGCCGGCCGTACGCTCGGTGATGCAGATCAACAGGTCGCACGAGAACTGGTGCGCCTGAACCCCGAAGCGGATCTCCAGCACCATCGCCAGATGCTCGTTCAGGTTGAGCTGGTCCAGGCCGTTCTGCAGGCCCTTGTCGCAGGACAGGATGGAAGGCGCGTCGTAGCTCACTTGGATCTCCACCTGACGGGCCAGGCCACTGATGCAGGCACCGGAAAGGATATTGGTGACTTCCAGCATCAGCTCTTCCTGCTGGGCAGGGCCACCGCCCTCATAACCCATCAGCCCGGCCAGTTCGTCAGCCCCCATGGCACCGAAGCAGACGAACACCTCGCCCCGCAGCTCGCCCAGAAAGGACTGACGGGTGACGATCATTGCGTTGCGCCGCAGGTGATCGGGAATCGTCAGGTTGTTCTGTTCGCGAATCAGCGGATGAATGAACGGGACCGAGAGCGTCACGATGGTATCGGTCAGTCTGGCCAGGCGTTCGGCGGCCTGCCCCATGGCAATGTTCATCAACTCCTGAAGCGCATCCCGTTGCTCTTCGTTGAGTGCAGCCAGTGTTTTCATCACAGAACTCCTGTGAGATGCAGGGCTTCGAACACCGCTTCGGCGGTGACCGGTTTGGCCACGAACGCCGCGGCACCCAGCTCTCTCACCCGCTGTCGTGCCAAGGGCTGAATGTCGGCACTGATCACGACCACTACCACGTTGGCTTCCTCGCGCTTCAGTGCCTCCAAAGTTTCAAAGCCATCCATGACCGGCATGGTCAGGTCGAGAAACAACAGTTCCACCAGACCGGCGTGGTAAGCGGCCATGACTTCAGCGCCATTGCCGGCCTGGCTGACGTCTTCGGTCAGGGACGCGGGAAGAGACCGCAGAACCAGTTTGCGGGACAGGGACGAGTCGTCGGCAATCAGTACTTTCATGGTGCACTCCAACTGTCTGAACCGTCCTGTCACCTGCGCTCAGGTGGTAGATCACGGTTCGTCGGGACTTGTCACCACCTTCCGATGATTGATGTCAAAGAGCTATCAGGCAATGCTGATAGTGAGATAGGAATTTGCGAAGTGAGTAGGGATTTCCTTACACGTCATGAGAGAGGCGTCAGATCCAGTCCTGCTGAATGGCGTAACGTACGATGTCGGCGTTGGACAGGAAGCTCATCTTTTCCATGAGGCGTGTCTTGTGGGTGCTGACGGTCTTGTTGCTGATCATCAGTCTTTGGGCGATCTCGTTGACACTCAAACCCTGGGCAAGCATGCGCAGGATCTGGAGTTCGCGATCGGAAAGGCTTTCACCTGGCGTCATCGCCGTGTTGCTCGTTGTGCTTTGCAGGGCAATCTTTTCGGCCAGCACCGGGTCCAGGTAGCGTTCTCCGCACGCCACCCGGCGAATGGCCGCGAGCAGTGTCTCGGGGTCGTGGTCCTTGGTCAGGTAGCCGGAGGCGCCGGCTCTAAGGGCGCGTTGGGCGATGTGGGTTTCGTTGTGCATGCTCAGGATCAGAATCGGCAGCCGGGCGTAGTGTGCACGGATGCGGGCAATCAGGTTCTCACCGCACTCGCCCGGCATGTTCATGTCCAGCAACAACACATCAATCGTGTGCGCCCGCAGCCCGTCCAGAACCTGCGCAGAATTCTCGGCCTCTGCCACCACTTCCAGTTCCTTGACCAGCGCGAACAGCTGCTTGAGCCCTTCACGCATGATGCGATGGTCATCGGCCACCAGTAGACGAATCACGTGGAGGCACTCCTTGGGGCTGGAAACCACAGACTGACGGTGGTCCCGTTGCCAGGCCGGCTGGAGATATCGGTCCCCCCGCCAAGCACCCGCCCGCGCTCGCGCATGCCGAACAAGCCAAGTGTCTTGCTGCCCAGGCTGTTCGGGTCAAAGCCTTGGCCGTTATCGACAATCTGCAGCCGCCAGCGGTCGTTTTCCAGAGTCAGGGTGATGGTCACGCGCGAAGCGTTGGCATGACGGGCGATGTTCGTGAGTGACTCCTGTGCCACCCTGAAAAGCGTCGTGGCTTCGGCGGTGTTCAGCGCCGGCAACTGTGCAGGCAGGTCGAGCGCACAGGGCATTGACCATTGGCGCGTGAACTCTTCGGTCAACCATTCCAGCGAGGCCGCCAGCCCCATGTTCAACGCCGAGGGGCGCAGGGCGTTGGAGACATTGCGCACCACTTGCACAGTGCGGTCGGTCAGTTGCAGCAGGTTGGCGACCTGATCGGCCAGGGCAGGCACTTCAGCGCCGAATTGAAACCTGAGCAACGAAATACCCATGCGAATCGCGGTCAGGTGTTGACCGAGCTCGTCATGAATTTCCTGGGCAATGAGTGTGCGCTCTTCCTCTCGGGCGTTCTCTCGGCTGCTCAACAGCTCCCGCAATTGAGCGTTCGATGAGGCAAGACCGCGCTCGGCATTGCGCAATCTGGAGATGTCCCGGATCACCGCCAGAAGGCTGGTGAGACGACCCTGCATGTCACGCTCGGGTACCAGGCTGATCTGAAATACACGCTGGCGCCCTTGAGGGCGATGCTGGATGTATTCGTGCTCCACCGGACTGGCCTGTTCGACTGCGTCTTTGATCGCGGCGAGCAAGAGGCCGGACTGCCTGCTGGCGACAAGGATCTCTTCCAGAGGACGCTGCAGCACGTCGCCTTTGGCCTGGTTCAACCACTGCTCCAGCACCGGGTTGATGTACAACACGCGTCTGTCGGGACTCAGCCGGGCGATGCCGTCGGGAGAGTTTTCAACCAGGGTGCCGATTTCCTGCTGGCGTTCGCGCTCCTTGCGTTGCACTTCGCGAAGGTCGGTAAAGTCCCTGGCAATGCAGGCAATAAGTTCCAGGTCGCCGGCGTCATTGTTGAGCGGCACCAGATTGAAATGAACATACGCCGGACGCGACGCGCAGGGCAATTGGGCATCGAGCTCGATGGGGGCGCCGACGTCGATGCAATGTCCACAGATCGCCAGCACCACTTCGGCCACGTCGGGGCTCAGGATATGCTCGACGGAGGCCCCGATCAGTCTGTCATGAGGGCAGGCGAGCCGGCGGTAGAGCGCCGGATTGGCTTCCAGGCAGGTCAATGTCCGGTCGGGTCCCACCTGCAATAGACACATCATGTCCAGAGAGTGGTCGAAAATCTCACGGTAACGGGGTTCACGTCGGTCCAACTTATCCTGAATCATGATGACTTCCATGCCGACGCGTCGGAGGACGCATGCTCCTGATCATAGCTCATGGCCAGCTGGGTCTCGGAATATCGATCAGACAGAGGAGGCCTGGCGGCTCATCCGTTTTTCGGAAATGCGCTGGACTTCTTGCCGAAACCCATCAAGAATGATGTCAAAATAATACTACATCGCTCGATGGATGTCGGAATCGTCGGGAGCGCCTTCATGGCTCAGACCACGCTCAATTTTCGCAGCTGGATGTGGCGGGCCTTTATAAGCACCAGCCTGGTACCGTTGGTGATGGTGGAAATAGCGCTGCTCCTGGCTTATTTCCTCACTAATCAATCCATTCTTGAGTCCCAGGGCGAGTACCTGCGCAAAAGTGCTGCACGAGAGCTGCAGGCATCGGTGGCGCAAAATGCCGATATCGTCGAAGGCCAGTTGGCCAACATCAACAATCTCTCCCTGCTGCTTGCCCGGAACATCGAAACCGAACTGGCCGAATCCCTTCCCTATCACGCTGCCGAGTTGTCGGTCAGCGAAGACGGTGTGCGCTACAGCGCGAAGGATGACGGCGGCGCGGCGTCCTTTTATTCGAATGTCACACCCCTGGATCGGCAGGACCTGGACAAGGTCGATCGCCTGAGCCGCGTGGATTTCATGATGAAGGCGCTGAAAGACGGCGATCCCTTGATCACCAGCGTGTACTTCAACAGCCCGGACAGCTACAACCGCATCTATCCCTGGATCGACACGCTGGCCCAGTACCCACATGACATGGACATCACCCGGTTCAACTTCTATTACCTGGCCGACGCCGAACATAATCCCGGCCGGCAGTCAGTCTGGACCGATGTCTATCTGGATCCGGCTGGCAATGGCTGGATGATGTCCATCGTGACGCCGGTCTACAACGGCGACACGCTCAAAGGGGTGGTGGGCATCGACATTACGGTAGAAGCCGTTTTGCAGAAGATGGCCGCGCTGCATGTACCTTCCAATGGCTATCTGGTGCTGGTCAGTGACAAGCTCAACATCATGGCCCTGCCACAGGGCGTCGAAGCTGCCTTCGGGGTTACCAAGCTCGAGACGTCGAGCGGGTACAAAGGTATCCGGCACGAATACGTCGAGCCCACCGACTTCAATATGGGCACCCACCCGGAGTTTCGTGCACTTACACAGGCGCTGGACAGCCAGCCTGACGGGTTGTTGCCGGTTGAACTGGACAAGCGCACACACCTGATCGCCTGGAGCAAGGTAGCGCTGTCGGGATGGCGATTGCTGGCAGTGGTGGATGAAGCTGTCGTGATGCAGGAGCCCATGAGTCTGGCCCGCCATTTCCGGACGGTCGGCTACCTGATGGTCATCGGTCTGATTGTCTTCTACATCGTCTTTTTCGCTTACCTGTGGTTGCGTGCCCGGCGACTGAGTCTGGAGCTCAATACGCCGGTTTCCGGTCTGTGCAACATGATGGGCGAGATCGGCCAAGGCAACTGGACGCCTCAGGCAAGTCAGTCGAACATTCAGGAGCTGAACCTGATGTCGAACCATGCGTTGGACATGGGGCGACAACTGGCGGACGCCGAATCACGTCGCGGGGCCGTACAGCAGCGGCTTGAGGTGGTGATGGAAAGCGTCACCGAAGGTCTGTGGGAATACGCCCCCAATACCCGTACGTTCGCGTTCAAGGGCGCGCTTCGAGAGCGCTTTGGCCTGCCGTCCCGGCACGTTTCGACCGAGTATTTTCTCGGCCTCATGCCTGAAGAGGATCGCCACGCCTTCTCGCGCCTGTTAGAGGCGGCCCAGCACAACGAGCATCCCGTCACCGAGGTTGAATTCAGGCTGCCGGACCTTCAGGGTGAGCTGGTCTGGCTGCTCTGCCGCGCCAGTACGCTGCCGGACGCGATCACGCACGAGCCCTCAGTAGTGGGTACGTGTGTCGACATCGATACGCTCAAACAGGTCGAGCAGCACCTGCGCGACAAGACTCTCGAAGCCCAGGCGGCCAGTCAGGCAAAGTCACGCTTCATCTCCAGCATGAGTCATGAGCTGAAGACACCGTTGAATGCCATCCTCGGCTTCGCTCAGCTCAGTCAATTTCAGGCCTCTTCCAGCGCGGCCCTGCATGCTGGCTACGCTCAGGAAATCATCAATGCCGGGACTCATCTGCATCAGTTGGTCGAGGATCTGCTGGCCTGGTCTAGCCTGCAGGCCGAGTCTCCGCGACTGGCGCTCAGGCCCGTCGACGCCGGCGCGCTCCTGCTGGAGTGTCAGGAGATGATCAGGCCGCAGGCCGTTGCGCAAGGGCTGTCGCTGGCGCTGCAATTACCGGATCAGCCCTGCATCGTGCTGGCCGATGCCCGTCGCCTCAAACAGGTGATGCTCAATCTTCTTTCGAACGCCGCCAAGTACAACCGGCCAGCAGGGTCTATCGTGATGGGCGTGGAGATGGACAGAGAGCACCTCACGACGCGACTGTTTGTCGCCGATACAGGGCCGGGGCTGGACCTCGGCATGCAGAAGCTGCTGTTCCAGCCCTTTCAGCGGCTGGGCAAGGAAAATTCGAAGATACAGGGCACGGGCATTGGCCTGGCGCTGTGCCGGGAGCTGGCGGAACTCATGGGCGCGAGAATGGGAGTCAGCAGCGAAACCGGTGTCGGAAGTCGATTCTGGATAGAGCTGCCGTTCTACAGCACGTCCGAAGATATCGTGCAGAGCCCTTCGCCCCACCAGGAATGACAGGGAATGGGCCGCATCGGCTCTCAAACAGGAGTTGGAACATGTTTTCAGCCATAAGAAGCGATGCTGTGATTGTCATCATCGATGATGTAGCAACCAACCTTCGTCTTCTGGAGTCTTGCCTGCGTGCCTTTGGTCTACAGAATATTCAGATTTTCGCCAACTCATCCGAGGGACTGCTGTGGTGCCAAACCCACGGCTGGGACTTGTTGTTACTGGATGTGGACATGCCATCGCCCAATGGCTTCGAAATTCTCGATGCACTGCAGGACCGCGACTGCACGGCCTCTTCGATCATCATCGTGACGGCCTTGAATGACCCTCAAAGCCGGCGGATTGGCCTTGAGAAAGGTGCCAACGATTACATCTGCAAACCCATCGACCTGCCTGAGGTGCTTTTACGGGTACGCAGTTGCCTGACGCTTTCGCAAAACAGCCGCATGTTGCAGGAGGCCAAGCGTGATCTCGAACGCAAGGTCGATCAGCGAACCACGCAATTGCAGGAGAGTTATCGCGCCATGCTGCGCAGTCTGGGGCGCGCAGCCAGCTACCGTGACAACGAGACTGGCGATCACATTCACCGCATCGGCGAAACCGCTGCGTTGCTGGCGCGAAGCGTCGGTATGCCGGCGCAATGGTGCGAACTGATCAGGCAGGCAGCGCCCATGCACGACGTCGGCAAGATCGGCATCCCGGATCACATCTTGCAGAAACCGGGGCCTTTGACGCCCGAGGAGCGGTTGCTAATGCTCCAGCACCCTCAAATCGGTTACGAAATCCTGCATGATCCCTGCGGTTCCGCGCTGACCGACATGGCCGCGGAAATAGCATTGGGGCATCACGAGAAATGGGACGGCAGTGGCTATCCCTCGGGGTTGTCGGGGGAGCAGATCCCCCTGAGTGCTCGGATCGTTGCGTTATGTGACGTATATGACGCGTTACGCACTCAGCGTCCCTATAAAAACGCCTGGAGTCTTGAGGCCTCTGTCGCTTACGTCAAAGAGCAGGCGAATCATCATTTCGATCCGATGCTGAGCGAGGTCTTTTGTCAACGAATCACGGAGATGGAGATGCTCAGGCAAGCGGGCTAACAAACACGCGGGATTTACCAGGCTGGGGTGTTTATCCGCCGTTTCGAATGCTCGTCTCGCGAAGCGGCTTAAGAGCGGCTGATTGAGTCTCAGGTCCTGGCGGGCTTGCGCGTCACGATCAGCTCGACGGCGGCAATACGCTCCGCATCCTCATAGCCTTCTTCGAGCAACTCTTCCCCGAACACGTCGGGGTCCAGCTCACGGTAGGTCCATGCCAGCTCAGTATGATCGATGTCCCCGCGCACGGCTTCCAGAAACGGGTCGTGCTCGCCGACCATAGCCACGCCTGTATAGAGCAACAACGAACCGCCGGGCGAGAGGCGGTCGATGGACTCGCGCACGATGCGTACCGACAGGTCGGCGCCCAAGGCGTCTCCGCCATGGCGATAGGCACGCTTTTGAGTGTCTTTCATGTAGGGCGGGTTGGCCACGATCAGGTCGAAGCTGTCGGCAAGGCCGGTGAGGATATCGCTGTGACTGCAGGTCAGATTTTCAACGATCGCGATGGAGGCGTTGACCTGAGCGAAGTGCAGCGCTCTGGGGTTGATATCCACAGCGTGAACCTGCGCATCAGGACGTGCCTGTGCAATGAGCAGCGCGCCTGCGCCAGTACCACAACCAATGTCCACGGCACGCGTTATCGGGTGCGATGTGCGTTGCAGATGACCTTTGATCGATCGGGCAAAGCGGTACGTATCTGGCCCGAAAAATACCGAATCTTCATCGTGAGTCGGGTAGGCGGAATGCACCAGTAACAAATCATCCAGGCTTGAAAACCTGACACGGCTTTTCAGGCCGTCGTCACTTCGCTGCAGAATCCCGGCTTCCAGAAGACCCTGAGCTTCCGACGCCGGCAGCATGGATTCGGGAATTATCCGGCTCCATCCGAATACATCGCGCAGCGAAAGGGCAGTGCGATTTTCAGGACGTTCGTTGACGCGCTGGTGAGTGAGCGGCGTGGGTGTGATAAAGCGATAACCGCCCGCTGCAAGTTTCTGAGCGAGGGTGGTCAGTGCCGTGCGGTCCGGCAAACTCAGGCTCATGCTTGAACTCCCGTCATGCGCTCGGCCATGTGCGAGACGAACAGGCGTGTGGCGTACAGACCTGCTGCGCTCGAATGGCGGGAAGGAGACAGGCTTTCGATCAGCACCGGCATCTTTTCGGTTGCCGCCACGGACTCCAGTTTCATATGAAGCTCGCGCACATCCGGATCGGCATCGTTTGCCTGCGCAGGAACAGGTTGGCCGCTGCCCGGCAGGTTGCGGAATCTTGAGCGAAACGCTTCGGGCAGGCGCTTGCCCGCGCTGGGCTGAGCGCTGCCGTCGGCCAGCCAGTCACCGGCAATCCAGTCGTGCACCAGTTGTTTTTCGTAGCCGTTGAACACGCCGAACATCGGCGCGCCGACACCCTCGAACAGTTGCCAGAAACGGCTATGGATCGGGTCTTCATGGCGCTTGATCCAGCCACGGTTTTCCAGAACGCTGAGGAACTCGGGAATCTGATCGGGGCTGGCGAGCCACTCGTTGACGGTCTTGCCATCCAGACGGCAGTAATCGGAATGCATGTGCTGGCCAAAGGTGCGTTTGCGCTCGAGCATGGCGATCACTTCCTGCTCCAGATCGAACGACTGGATGACGGCCGATGAACCAATGCCCAACTCATTCAGCTTGTAGCCGCTGGCGACCCGACGATAGAACGCGTCCCGCTCCTGACCCACCGGCAACAGCGCCATGACGCTCTGCGCAGCCTTGCGGGCATGCCCGGTGCTGGCGTTGTCGATCGTGACATGCAAGGTGAAGTAATAAGGATCGATCCCCAACTCATTCAGCTCGAACGAGGTAATGAGCAAGTGCAACGGCAGTTGTTCATAGCCCAGGTTGTAGCCGATTACCTCGGGAAGAAAATCATCGCCCGACTGCCCCAATGCCAGCTGGATTGCGCCTTGCAGATAGGCTTCTTCCTGTAGCGGTACGTTGGTGTCGCAGTCCAGGTCTGCCAGCAGCTTGCGGTAAAGCGACACATGGTTCTGCGCCTGCTCACCGTCGCCCAGTTCTTCAAGATAGGTACGAATCAGCCCGTGAAAACGGTAATCCGCCCAGTGCGGCAGAAGCCCGTAAAGCCAGGCGCCATCGACCAGTTTGGTGGGCGCGACCTGCTGGATGAAATACATCGCATGGGCTTTGCTCTTGAAGAAACGACGCGGCTGGCCTGCACGGCGCTGTTCCAGATAGGCCGCGTACTGCTCGGCGATCTGACCAACGTTCTGCTCGATCCAGTGTTCGAGGGCTTCTGGCTGTGGCGGCAGCTCACACGTTTCGCGGTCCGCCATCGCAAGGCAACGCTCAAGAAAAATGACTGCCTCGTGTCGCGACTCGTCTGTGCTTTCATTCATCAAGGATTGATAAACAGCTTTTGATTCTTCTTCCACTGCAGTGGATTTGACGACAGTGTTGCCTGTCATCAGCTGAAGAGACGTCATAAAAATCGTACCTCGGCAGTTGAGAGTCACGAGAGAAGCAGTCGCACGAGACTTTCTGTTGTTCTATTGGAAAAAGAGTGCCGGGCCGTTTGGAAAATTCAGCGTATTTTGCGCAAGGCCGATGGGTGGCGTTTTGCTGCTCGAGGCGAATGGGTCGATTGCGTTGCCGATGGATCGCCTGTGCACAAAGACGTTATTCTCGCGACACGTTTGGAAATCTTGAATGGGCGTTCATGGACAAGCAGCCACATGATTCAGGGCATCTGGTCTGGCATTCGAGCCAGGTCAGCCACGCGGATCGCGAAGCACTCTTGAAACAGTCGCCCCAAACGCTTTGGCTGACGGGGCTCAGCGGCTCCGGGAAGTCGACCCTGGCATTTGCACTGGAGCGCACGTTGCTCGATCTGGGCAAACTCGCCTATGCACTGGACGGCGACAATGTGCGGCAAGGGCTTTGCCGGGATCTGGGATTTTCTCCCGCCGACAGATCGGAAAATATCAGGCGCATCGCTGAAGTCGCTCAGCTCATGAATGACGCTGGCCTGATTGTGATTGCCTCGTTCATTTCGCCTTACCGGGAAGATCGGGAAATGGCGCGTTCCATCATCGGCAGGCACCGCTTTGTGGAAGTGTTCGTCAGCACGCCTCTGGAGACATGCGTGTCGAGAGATCCGAAAGGTCTCTATCGCAAGGCGAAAGCAGGGGAGTTGAAAGACTTTACCGGCGTCAGCTCACCTTATGAGCCGCCTCTGGACGCTGACCTGTGTCTTGATACCAGTGAGATGTCCGTCAGGGAATGCCTCGAACAGATCTTGCCAACGATAATCAGAACCGCGCCTTGAGTGCCTGTCATGCGCCGATGAAATTCAGGCATATGCTCGAACGCATATAACGCCGGGACCTGATCGCTGTCTCCTCGAAGGCGATGCCGTATGACCGGAGCCTCTTTGGAGGAACGGTGTCAGGCGATTTTTTGATACGACGCCTGATCGGCAACAATTCTACTGACTCACAAAAAAAACCGGCACAAGGCCGGTTATTTTTATTCGCCTGAATAAGCCTTGCCGTTAAACGAGGCCGTTCATGCATATCGAAATATTATCGACTGGGTAAGTTATTATCCAGCAGCGATGCAACACCAAATACTTTAGTGGCCATCACAACTTGAAAACCTCGACGGGCCAAGCGTGCCTGAGCATCAAAAGACTGAAGTCCTTTATCGAAGACGGTATTGCCAGGCTCCGCCTTTACGATGACATTTATACGGTTCGTTTTCATGATGTTCATCCTTAATAATCAGTGAATCCGCTGCTATCAAAGCTCTTTACCTTGCACGAAACCCGAGCCCAGGTCTGCGCCGGTAATGGGGTTGGCCTCCGGGTCGGACATGGTCCGGGTTTTCATGGCTTCCAGAACCTGGGCGTCGTCGGCACTCAACGTCACTGAAGCAGAACCATCGCCTCCATCGACTGCGGGTTGTGGCGATTCCACATACTCCCATTCGCCACCCTGATTCCAGGCGCCCCGTACATTGGGTTCGCCGGACATATTGAAGTACTTATGGGTGAACTCGGGCATGCCAGGCAACTTGCCTTGCGGGAAGTTGGGCTGGATGGCATGCAGGGCTTTTTCGAAGGACAGTTGATGAGCGATCTCGCGCGTCATCAAAAAGCCCAGTGCATCTTTTACGCCCGGATCGTCCGTCACGTTCATCAGGCGCTCGTAGACAATCTTGGCCCGTGCCTCGGCAGCAATATTGGAGCGGAAGTCTGCCGTCGGCTCACCGATGGTATCAATATAAGCGGCGGTCCACGGCACGCCTGCAGAGTTGACCAGCGGCGCACCGGCGCCATACAGCAGGCTGGTGATGTGCGAGTCATTGCCAGCGCCGTTCAACGACCGGTACAACTCGCCTTCCTCCTCAATGCCTTCGGCCAACTGGCCCTTGGCGCCTTTGTTGAGCATCACAATAATGGAGCCGACGATCTCCAGGTGGCTCAGTTCCTCTGTCGCGATGTCCATCAGTAAATCCTTGCGACCTGGATCGTCCTCACTCAGCCCCTGAGTGAAGTAGCGGCCTGCTGCGGCAAGCTCGCCTTGAGCGCCGCCGAATTGTTCCAATAGAAGGTTGGCAAGCCCCGGATTCGGACGGGCTACACGTACGGTGTACTGAAGGCGCTTGTTATGTATAAACATATCATTTCCTCAGGCTGACTCTTTCGGTAAGCATGTGCCCTTGGGTGGAACACGATGCGGTGCAGTCATTGGGTATGAAAGAGCGAGGTGCGGAACGTTGCTCGAAACTATGCAGTGACGGGATGAGTGGTTGAAAATAACGAGTTCAATAGAATTTCGTTATTTCGCACCTGCCGGCGAAAGTTTCAGAAAATCGGCTGATAGCGCCTGATTTCAGGGAGTGCACTCTGTTGGCTGAAACAGTCTGGAAACGTCGGTTTTTTATGCGTATTAACAATACCTATGACTGAACTTGCTTCGTTTAATCCACAAGAGAGTTTCTGGATAATGGCTATATGATATCGCCTAAAACAGGCTTTAAAATACTGGGAATTTTTTGAAATGAGCACGATCTGTTTTGCGAGTGGACAAAGCAGGAGCAACAAAATGGCTGATGAAAAACACTACCGGATCGATTATTTGCTGCACGGTAGCTATAAGACCTTCTACATCAGGGCTGTCGATATGGACAGCCAGGAAGCCTGGCATTGGGCGACGGTTGACGCAGGGTTTGGTGCGATTCCCAAATATCGTTCCGACAGAGTACCGAAGCTAAGCAAACCACAGGCCGAGAAACTGGGCCTATCGAATGTGGAGTGGAAACGGGCGTAAGGTTCGGTGATCAGGTAGGCGATAGACGTTCACCAGCGTGCAGGTCCGGTGTCGCACGATGGTGGATGGAGGTGGTGTTGGTTGATCTGATTCAGTGGCCTGCAATGGCTGTGACGTTACTGGCCGCCTGGTTCATCGGGTCGCAATGACCCGCCAGGCGCATGCTTGCTTTCTGGTGCTTCACTCCAGCAACGTCCTCTGCATCATCTGGGGTGTTCATGCTCAGGCCTATGCGCTGATCGTCCTGCAGGCAGGTCTCTGCGTCATCAATCTCAGAGGTTTCAAAAAGAATCGAGACGGCGCCAGGGGCGATTTCCAATAACCACGTGTCGCCTGCTGTCCGCCACATTTTGCCCGTAGCTACTGGAAACAGTACGTTACATAAAGCGCCTTCCCAATACGTTGACAAATGCTCGGTTTTTGTCGCTTTCCCGTCCTCACGTTTCCCTTCAATACGCCGATAGGCCGGTATCGGATTGCATGACCCCTATTGAACTAACCAATCGGAGCACGCTCTGACGTGATGTCACAATGCCTTCACTTGGTCGGTACACCCTCCCATTTGTAAACGTGACGTACTGCCACCTGTCGCGACGTAAAGAAGGGAGTTCTTTCAGCCGGATCAGGCCCCTTTATTAAAAAGAGAACGATATGAATATTCTGTCGCCCGGTGTCTACCTGACCAACCGCCTGCGTTTTCCTGCCAAATTCACTGTCCTTGCCATCATCATCGTCATTCCACTGCTTGTGCTCGGAATGCGCGTTTTCAACAGCCTCAATGCAAGTATTTCCACCGTCGCACAAGAGCGCGTGGGGCAGGAGTATCTGCACGTTGTGACACCGGTATTGCGCCTCTCGATGCTGCAGCGCGCCTTGACCAACCGCATGTTGACGGGCGATGCCGCAGCCGCGCAAGACCTCGTCACCAATCGCAGCCAGCTCGAAACCGCGTTCGCCAATCTGGCTGAGATTGACGCTCGTCAGGGCCGCGCACTGGAAACCGAAAACCGCGTTCAACGTCTGCGTGACGGCGCCCGCACCTTGATGGACAGCGCGAAACCAGGGGCCTCCCCGGATGAAATGTTCACTCAGTGGAATGAGCAACTGACTCAGACCCTTAACTTCATTTATTACCTGTCGGCCACGTCAGGGCTGGTGCTGGACGAGGATTATGCGTCGCTGTTCCTGATTGACCTGAGCACTATCCGCATGCCTCGCCAGATCAACGTAGCGGGCCAGATTCGCGGGATCGCTGCTGGCCTGAGTTCGGGTCAGAACCTGACCCCGACCATGCGCGGTTCGCTCGATAGCCTGTTCAAACAGGAAGCGCAGACCCGACTGGAACTGGAGCAGAGCATTCGCCTGCTCAAGCGTCGTGATACCGAACTGAGCGAACGCGTCAATGCACCCGTGGTGGCAGCCATCGCCGCCATGGACAGCTTTCGTGATGACCTCAAGGCTTATGTGGGCGGCACCAATGTGTCTGTTCAGCAAGGGCAGGCACTGAGTGCGCGCGGCAACGTCGTCGTGGCTGCTTTCTACAAGGCGCAGGACGAGATCCAGACGTCGCTGCAAGGCGAACTGAATGCGCGTTATGACGAACTTTTGCTGCAACGCGAAACCGTTATCGGCATGTGCGTGATCATGGGCTTGCTGCTGCTCTATGCGTTCTGCAGCATCTACAAGGCCTTGCGTCTGGCCATCGACGGTTTGCTTGAAGTCACACGCCGTCTGGCCGACGGTGATCTGAGCGCACGTGTCAATGTGACCAGCCAGGATGAAGTGGCCGATATCGGCACAGGGCTGAATCTGATGGCCGAAGCCTTTTCCGGCTCCATCTCGCACATGGATCGCACCTCTTATGAGCTGTCCGAAGTGGCCGCTCGACTGGGCAACTCCATCAGCCTGGCCAAAGAGTCGATGAACGCGCAACAGGCCGAAACGGAACAGGTGGCGACTGCTATCAACGAAATGACCGCCAGTGTCGCCGACGTCGCGCAAAACACTGAAGGTGCCGCGCAGGCCGCTGACGAAGCGAACACGGCGTCGCGCACCGGGCTGCGCGTCATGCATCAGGCTCATTCGACCATTCAGGCGCTGGCCGAGGAAGTGGAACTCAGCGCTCAGAAAGTCCAGGCGCTGGCACTGCACAGCCAGTCGATTGGCGGCGTGATCCAGGTGATCAGCACCATCGCCGACCAGACCAACCTGCTGGCGCTGAACGCTGCCATTGAAGCAGCACGTGCCGGCGAACAGGGCCGTGGCTTTGCCGTAGTAGCAGACGAAGTACGTACGCTGGCGTCGCGTACCCAGTCGTCCACCGAAGAAATCCGTAACATCATTCAACAGTTGCAAGGCGCAACGGACGCCGCCGTGCAGCAGATGCAGGCCGGTCAACAGAAAGCACAGGCGTGCATCAGTGCCGCTGGCGAGGCTTCGGGCAGCCTGTCGAGCATCAGCCAGGGCGTGGAGCGGATCGTGGAGATGAACACTCAGATCGCCAGCGCCGCCGTGCAACAGCATGCCGTGTCCGAAGACATCAACCGCAACGTGATGGGCATCCGCAGCAGTTCGGGCACGCTGATGCAGGGCATCGAGAACAACGCCACCACGGCCAGCGAGCTGGGCCGCGTCGCCAGCGAAATGCGCTCGGTGGTGTCGCGCTTCAAGCTTGGGGCGTGATTCAAACTGAATCAGCGTTGGCTTTTTTGCGGGAGGCCTCTCGCCTCTTGCTTCCCCATTTGACACGTCAAAGCGCTGTGTCGACGCACAGCGAATCTCCCTGAATCAGCGGTCTTGCCGCTGATTCTGTCTTTTTGGTCAAGTTATGCCTGATGCCGGCCGATAGCTCTAGCGCGCAGGTTTGCTGTTCATAAAAACAAATCTTCAGCTCTTTCGTTGCGCATAAAAAGCATATTCAGGAGATTGCATGAACAGCAGCTTTGCGAACATCAGCGTCAACATGAAGTTGGCCCTGGGCTTTGGGGCAGTCCTTTTCTTCACTGCCATACTCGCCCTCGTCGGCTGGACCAGCCTCGACAAACTCATCTATCGCACCGACAGAATCGGTGACATCACCCAACTCGGTAACAAACTGACCGACCTGCGCATTGCCCGTCTGCAATACATGCTGACCGACGGCGACGAAGCCGCAGCGCAAAACATGCAGGGCAAGCTGGATACCTTCAAAAAGCACCAGCAATTACTGCTCAGCACGTTCAATAACCCTGTGAATATCAAGCCTCTTGAGCAGCTCACCGATGTCATTCGCGAGTATGAAACGTCGTTGAATCAGATGCGTGCGGTCTACCAGACCAGCGCCAGGGTACGTGCCGAGATGACGGCCAACGTCACGACGGCCACACAGTCGATTGATGCGCTCAACAGTGCCGTCCTGCAGATGGACCCATCGGATCCGGCCCGTTTCGATCAGGTCCAGTTGGTGAACACAGCCCGGCAGGACCTGACGCTGGTGCGTTATGAAGTGCGCGGTCACACCAGCAAGCCCGACGATAAGTCGGAAAAGGCCGCGTTCCAGCAACTGGACACTGCCATTGAGCACCTGGACGGTCTCAAATCCGCCTTCGGTGCGGCCAGAGTCGTGCCGCTGGAGAACGCATTGCGCAGTTATCGCCGTTCGGTAGAAGCCTTCAAGGCCACAATCGTCGAGGCGGCAACCGTGCGCAAGGACCTGACCACTCAGGGCGCAACCATCGTCAAGCTGGGCGATGAGCTTTACGATCTGCAAATGAAGCTCGGCGATGACGACACCGCTCAGGCGCGCCACCTGCAGATCGGCTGCATCCTGCTGGTGCTGATTCTCGGCATTATGGCTGCGGTCATCATTACGCGTCAGATCACGCGCCCGTTGCAGGAAACCCTGGCGATTGTCGATCGAATTGCCTCGGGCGACCTTACCCACACGGCGGTCATCACCCGTCGCGATGAACTGGGTGTGCTGCAGCAAGGCATTCAGCGCATGGGTACAACCCTGCGCGATCTGATCTCCGGGATTCGCGACGGCGTGACCCAGATTGCAAGCGCGGCTGAAGAACTCTCTGCGGTCACTGAACAGACCAGCGCTGGCGTGAACAGCCAGAAGGTCGAGACCGATCAGGTCGCCACCGCCATGCACGAAATGTCGGCCACGGTGCACGAGGTTGCGCGCAATGCCGAACAAGCGTCTGTTGCGGCCGCCGATGCCGACAAGGAGGCTCGCGCCGGTGACAAGGTCGTGGGTGAAGCCATCGGCCAGATCGAACGACTGGCTGCCGAGGTGGTGCGCTCATCCGATGCGATGACCGTGCTTGAGCAGGAAAGCGACAAAATCGGCAAGGTCATGGACGTGATCAAGGCCGTTGCCGAGCAGACCAACCTGCTGGCGCTCAACGCTGCCATCGAGGCCGCGCGCGCAGGCGAGGCGGGTCGTGGGTTTGCTGTCGTGGCTGACGAAGTGCGAGGCTTGGCGCAGCGTACTCAGCAATCGACCGAGGAAATCGAAAGCCTGGTCGCCGGTTTGCAGAACGGCACCCGTCAAGTGTCGGAGATCATGCTGGGCAGCCGCACGCTCACCGACAGCAGCGTCGAACTGACCCGCAAGGCCGGTGTGTCGCTGGAAAGCATCACCCGGACCGTGTCGAACATTCAGGCCATGAACCAGCAGATCGCCGCCGCAGCCGAGCAGCAAAGCTCGGTGGCCGACGAGATCAGCCGCAGCATCGTCAATGTGCGCGACGTGTCCGAGCAGACCGCAGAAGCCAGTGAAGAAACCGCCGCTTCCAGCGTCGAGCTGGCGCGTCTGGGTGGGCAGTTGCAGATGCTGGTCAGCCACTTCCGGGTGTGATGGCTGAAGGCAAAGGGGACCTGTAGGGCGCGCTGCCCTGCAGGAAACACCCAAAAAATCGTAGTCAGCGCCAATTTTCGGTTCAGCAGGACTGGTCGTGGTCGGCGCATACTTTCGTTGAGGCGGTCGGCAGGTAAGCGTCGCGGATGCGCTGCAGTTCGCCGCGGCGCTGCATGTCGAGGATCGCGGCATTGATCTTCGGCAGCAGCGAGGCGTGCCTGCTCAACAGCATGATCGCCAGATTCGACTCATTCAGTAGAGCGCCCTGACGGAAGCGGGCGGGATCGATCTGATGCGTATTGACGAGATAGTTGTACAGGTCATCGACCATGGCGACGGCGTTCACGCGCTTGTTGGCGAGCAACGCCAGCAAGGCCGAGTCCTCTGAGGTTTCCAGTCGGGTCACGCGCCCTTCCTCAAAGGCCGTGTCCAATGAGCGGTAGGTATACCCCCGGATCATGCCGATTGTTACATCCCTCAGCTCACTTAACGGTGCAACTGAAAGTGGATCATCGGCGGCGAAGTACAAGTGTTCGCGTACCGCCAGGTAAGGCACCGAGAATACATACTTGCTCGTGTCATCTTCGCTGGTCCAGTTGGGTGACTCGGCATAACTGATATCGATCTGTTGTTTTTCCAGCATCACTTGCATGCGGTTGGCGGGGTAAGAAACAAACTGCACATCAATAGCGGCCTGTTTGAATACCTGACGAGCAATATCGGTCGAGACGCCTCGCAGCGTGTTGTATTCGTCGGTGTAGATGAAAGGACGCCATTCAGTGCTGGCCGCCAGATACGGCTGTGCCAGCGCTGCGGGTTGAAACCAGACCCACGCACATGCCAGGGCAAGAAAACGAAATACCTTCATCCGATAGCCTTTCGTGGTTTTACCAACACGGAGTTGAACGTTAAGCCGTTTATATACCTTGGTATATGACACCCATACTTTCGGGTCTGCACCGTCTACGTTTGCAGGTTTTAACCACGCGTCGAAAGTCTATAAGCTTTTATTCAACGAGTGGTTAAACACTCGCTGCCCTTTTTCTGTATCCGCTGACAGTCGGTTTCCTGAAACGCTGCCGGCGCGTACCCGTGCAGCTGTGTCGAGGTGAGCCCATGCAGTCTATTTTCGAGTCCGGCAAGCGTCTGCGAGTCTCCCGCTATGGCGATGCCAGAACACGCACAGCTTACGGGATCGATATCGTCTGCCTGTGCCTGCTCGCGATGGTGGTTGCGTTGCTGCTGCACGGTGTCGGGCAGATGCTCCAGCCGCTGTCGCTGCTGACTTCAATCCCGATGACCCTCGATCCCGCGAACTTGCCGGAATATGCACTGCGCACCACGCTGCGCATGTTCATCGCGTTGGCGGCCTCCCTGGTCTTTACCTTGATTGTGGCCACGCTGGCCGCCAAAAGCCGCAAGGCCGAGCAGGTGATCATCCCGGCGCTGGATATTCTGCAATCGGTACCCGTACTCGGCTTTCTGACCTTTACCGTGACCTTCTTCATCGGACTGTTTCCGGGGCGGCAATTGGGTGTCGAATGTGCGGCGATCTTTGCCATTTTTACCAGCCAGGCCTGGAACATGGCGTTCAGTTTTTATCAGTCGCTGCGCACGGTGCCCAATGACCTGAGTGAAGTCAGTCGCCAGTTCGGCCTGTCGCCGGTGCTCAGGTTCACTCGGCTGGAACTGCCGTTCGCCATTCCGGGACTGGTCTGGAACATGATGATGTCGATGTCCGGCGGCTGGTTTTTCGTGGTGGCCTGCGAGGCGATTTCGGTCGGCGACACCACTGTCAACCTGCCCGGCATCGGCTCCTGGCTGGCGCTGGCAATCGAACAGAAAGACCTGACGGCGATTGCCTGGGCCGTTGCGGCCATGGCACTGGTGATCCTGGCTTATGACCAGTTGCTGTTCCGGCCCGTGGTGGCCTGGGCGGACAAGTTTCGCTTCGAGCAGACCGCTTCGCAAAAGCGTCCACGCTCCTGGATGTACAGCCTGTTGGGCCGCTCCCGACTCGCGCCGCTGCTGGGCACTGTGCTGGTCGCGCCCTGGAAAGGCCTCATGCTGGTCAATTGGCGCGGTTTGACGCGCTTCTGGAACGTCAAACCTGCGCCGGGTGTCAGCCGGCTCCTCGACGCTGCCTGGCTGGGTCTGGTGATTGCCGGCTGCCTGGCGGCCAGTGTCTGCCTGTTCCGGTTCATCGAAGCATCGCTCGGGTTCGGCGATCTGGCCACCGCGCTCGGACTGGGACTGACCACCATGCTGCGAGTGATCGTGCTGATCATCATCGCCAGCGTGATCTGGGTGCCGATTGGCGTGTGGATCGGTCTGCGTCCAGTGTGGGCTGAGCGTCTGCAACCTGTCGCGCAGTTTCTGGCGGCCTTTCCTGCAAACGTGCTGTTTCCGTTTGCCGTGATTGCCATCGTCGGTCTGCACCTCAACCCCGACATCTGGCTGTCGCCGCTGATGGTGCTCGGCACCCAGTGGTACATCCTGTTCAACGTCATTGCCGGGGCCAGCGCCTTGCCGACCGACCTGCGCGAAGCGGCCACCATGTTCAACATGCGCGGCTGGCAGTGGTGGCGTCGGGTGGCGTTGCCGGGAGTGTTTCCGTACTACGTCACTGGCGCGCTGACGGCGTCGGGCGGTTCATGGAACGCCAGCATCGTGGCCGAGGCCGTGTCCTGGGGCGACAAGCACCTGGAAGCCGCCGGTCTGGGTTCGTACATCGCCAACGCGACTCAGGCGGGCGACTACGCAAAGGTCGCGCTGGGCATTGCTGTCATGTCGGTCTTTGTGATCGCGTTCAACCGGTTGCTGTGGCGCCCGCTGTACGGGTTCGCCGAGCGACGTCTGAGTCTTGTGTGATTTTTGTTGTGTGGAGGATGCCACGATGATGGCTGTCGAAAAGCGTTGCCTGGTGGATGTGCAGAAGGTTCGTCATGTGTACGGCAAGGCCAGCAAAGAGCGCCTGGTGCTGGATGATGTGACACTGCAACTCAACGAAAACGAAATCATCGGCCTGCTGGGCCGCTCCGGCTCGGGCAAATCCACGCTGCTGCGCTCCATTGCAGGGCTGGTGGTGCCGACCGAAGGCGCAGTGATTTTCCCTAACCGCACGCAAGGCAAGGCAATGTCGGTGGGCATGGTGTTCCAGAGTTTTGCGCTGTTTCCCTGGCTGACGGTGCTGGAGAACGTCGAGGTCGGGCTTGAAGCTCAGGGTGTTCCGGCCCAGCAGCGCCGCAAGCGGGCGCTGGCGGCGATTGACCTGATCGGTCTGGACGGTTTCGAAAGTGCCTATCCCAAGGAGCTGTCGGGCGGCATGCGCCAGCGGGTCGGCATGGCGCGTGCGCTGGTGATCGATCCTGACGTGCTGTTGATGGACGAGCCGTTCTCGGCGCTCGACGTGCTCACCGCCGAAACGTTGCGCACCGATCTGCTGGACATGTGGAGCGAAGGCCGTATGCCGATCAAGTCGATCCTGATGGTGACGCACAACATCGCCGAAGCGGTGTTGATGTGTGACCGGATCCTGCTGTTCTCGTCCAATCCGGGGCGGGTGATCAGTGAAATCAAGGTCGACCTGCCGCAGCCGCGCAACCGTCAGGATCCGGTCTTTCAGGCGCTGGTCGAAGAAATCTACGTGCTGATGACCCAGGACAGCGACGCAGGCGAAACCCGTCAGGGCGTGTTCCCTGGAACCGGGCTGGGCATGGTGCTGCCGCATGTGTCCACCAACGCGCTGGCCGGTCTGATCGAGGCCATTCATGCGCCGCCCTATGGCATGAAGGCCGACTTGCCAGAGCTGGCCGGTGCGCTGCATTACAACGCCGACGAGCTGTTTCCGATTGCCGAAGTTCTGCAACTGCTGCGTTTTGCCGAACTCAAGGGCGGCGACATTCGTTTGCTGCCTGCGGCCAACCGTTATGCGCTGGCCGACGTGGATGAGCGCAAACACCTGTTCGCCCAGCATCTGCTGAGCTTCGTGCCGCTGGTGGCGCATATTCGTCGGGTGCTGGATGATCGCTCGACGCACACCGCCCCGGCGCGCCGCTTTCGCGACCAGCTGGAAGATTTCATGTCCGAAAGCGATGCCCGGCAGACGCTGGATGCAGTGACGCAGTGGGGCCGCTACGCCGAGCTGTTCGCCTACGATGAACTGGCCGATCAGTTCAGTCTGGATAACCCTTCCTGAGCTGTGTCGGCGCATACTGCGCTGGCCCTTTGAACGAGCGAGATGTTGCAGATGCGCGAGCCTGAATCCTTTGGCAAGGCTGCGATGGCGATCAGGCTGACTGCCTTGCTGGGGCTGGCCGTGGTGATCGCGATTGCCGATACCCTGACCGATCTGGAAATTGCCGTCGGCGTGTTCCAGATCGCCGTGGTGCTCATGGCGGTCCGGTTCCTGCCGGTCGCCGGTGTCATCGCCATCGCGCTGACCTGCATGGCACTGACAGTGCTCAGCTACGAGTTGACGATTTCCCGGGGCAGCGAGTCGGCGCTGATCAACTGCATCATCAGTCTGGCGGCGATTGCCATGGCGACCTATCTGGCGCTGCGCATGGCGGTGGCGATCCGCTCCGTTCACGAGGCGCGCTCACAACTGGCGCAGATCGCCCGGGTCAACATGCTGGGCGAGCTGACCGCGTCCATTGCCCATGAAATCAATCAGCCGCTGTCGGCCATCGTCACCAGCGGCAATGCCTGCACGCGCTGGCTGGCCGCTGAACCGGCCAATCTGGACCGGGCGCGGCAGGCGCTGGCGCGCATGATCGGCGATGCCAACCGGGCGGGCGATATCATCGTGCGCGTGCGTGCGCTGGCCAAGCGCTCGGCGGCGCACAAGGAATGGATCAACGTGGCCGATACCGTGGCCGAGATCGTATCGCTGGCCCACAGTGAAATCGACGAGCAGCAGGTCGTGCTCGTGGTCGAGGTCTCGGAAGGATTGCCGCCGCTGCTGGCAGACAGGGTGCAGATCCAGCAGGTGCTGCTGAACCTGATGCTCAACGCGGTGGACGCGATGCGCAAGGTCGAGCCCGGTCAGGCCCGTCTCCAGGTGACGGTGGACTTGAACGCGGGAGGGGAGGTGAAGTTTTCGGTGCGTGACAATGGCATGGGTGTGGCGCCGGAAAACATCGAGCGCATCTTCGATGCGTTCTACACCACCAAGGAGGAGGGGATGGGAATCGGTCTGGCAATCAGCCGGTCGATTATCGAGGCACATGGCGGGCGTATCTGGGTAACACCCGATTCGTCAGTCGGTGCTACGTTTCACTTCACGCTGCCTACCGGAAAGATGGACGCCTGATGAACACGACCGACACCGCCGCGCAGGCTGAAGAACCGATCATCTACGTGATCGACGACGACTTGTCGGTGCGCACTTCGCTGGAAGACCTGCTCGCCTCGGTGGGGCTGCGCAGCCTGCTGTTCGGCTCCACACAGCAGTTCATGGACACGCCCCGGCCCGATGCGCCGGGCTGCCTGATCCTGGACATCCGCATGCCGGGCATGAGTGGCCTGGATTTTCAGGAGCAGATGGCGCGCTCGGGGATTTTTCTGCCGGTCATCTTCATCACCGGGCACGGCGACATTCCCATGTCGGTGCGGGCCATGAAAGCGGGTGCGGTGGAGTTTCTCACCAAGCCGTTTCGCGAGCAGGATCTGCTGGATGCCATTCAGCAAGGTCTGGCGCTGGACCGGGTGCGGCGTCAGAACGCAGCGGTTCAGGCTGAGCTGCAGCGCAGGCACGCGAGCCTCAATACGGGCGAGCAGCAGGTCATGGCGCTGGTGGTCAGCGGCTTGCTGAACAAGCAGATTGCGGCCCGGCTGAACGTGAGCGAAATCACCGTCAAAGTCCGCCGCGGCTCAGTGATGCGCAAGATGGAGGCCGACTCTCTGGCCGAGCTGGTCAGGTTCGCCGAGCGTTTGCAGGCGGGAGACTGAGCACACGGAGCTAATTCACCAGCTCCGGCAGCACATAGTTCTTCACGACAAACAGTGAGCCTTCGGTACTCAGGTGCCCCGAATCGATCTGCAGCAGAGAATCGGTATCCTCGAGCCGCACCAGACAGGCATCGGCCACGCAGAGTTTGTCGATCAGCGAGACGAACTGAATATCCGCCGACGCCGCCAGTTGCCGGGTCGCCTGATCCACGGCGATGACGCTCTGGTCGAGGGCCGGATCGCTGATGTGTGATTCATTCAGCCCCCAGTGGCGGCTGGCGATAACGCTGGGCAGCGACGGACTCCACTGCGGCAGCGGACCGATCAGCACCACGTGTTTCACGCCGTAACCCTTGAGCCGGATCGCAATGCCGTTCCAGTCGGTCTTGTCGTGCCCGTCCTTTTGCGCGATGACGACGATGTCGGGGCGCAGCGTTTCAATGCTGTGCAGGGCCAGTCTGTTGGAGTAGTCACAGGCGCGGCTGGTGGGTGATGTGCGGCCCTGATGGACACTCAGGGTGGGACGGCAACTGGCTGATGCGACCTGATAAAACGGCGTGTCTTTGGTCAGCAGGGTGCGCAGACCGAGCGACAGCGCCTGTGCATGCGAGTCGCCCCACAGGAACACGCCGCCGTCGCCTTGCTTGCGCGTACACGACTCGTCGATACCCGACTGCCCGCGCTGAGTGAATGCAGAAAACGCATCGCACTTGAGCCAGTAAGGCTCGTACAGGTTCTGCTGCCGGTTGACGTAGTCCTGAATGAACGAGGCCTTCTCGGACAGACTGATTTCGCGCATCGGTGAGACCATGCCCTGCGTAGCGCTCACTGCCGCGCCACCGACGAACACCAGACCGACGAACGTACCGAAGGTGGCGAACATCCAGCGGGCATCCTGGCGCCAGCGGCCTGTCGGCCTTTCGATCAGGCCGTACGAAGCCAGGCTCAGCAGGAAGGCCACGCCCATGCCCAGCAGCACGTTGCCGGTATCGCCCAGCCAGCCGGCGTAGTTCATCAGCACGACCACCGGCCAGTGCCAGAGGTACAGCGAGTACGACAGTTTTCCGGTCCATTGTGACAGCGGGTTGGTGGTCAGCAACGAGTCCTGTCGGGCGGCGATGATGACCGCAAAGGTCCCCAGGACCGGCAACAGCACCAGATAGCCTGGCCACAGGTCCTGTACTGACACGAGCAAGAAACTTGTCAGCATGAGCGCCAGCCCGACGCCTTCCAGAAGGCGTTTCCGGGCGCTGCGCAGCTTGAAGGGAAACAGGCAGGCCACGCCGCCCGACAGCAACTCCCACGCCCGGGTCGGCAACAGGTAGAACGACGCTTCCGGCCAGCGTGCCGAGGCGAACACGCACAGTGCGAAGCCGGTCAGGCTGCCGCCCAGGATCCACCAGCGAATATTCCTCAGCGCCACGAAGCGACGGAGCATCAGCAAGGTGATCGGGTACAGCAGATAGAACTGCCATTCGACCGACAGCGACCACGTGTGCAGCAGCCATTTTTCATGGGCGTTGGCGGTGAAGTAACCCGCTTCTCGCCAGTACACGAAATTGGAGACAAACCCCAGGCTGCTCGCGACATGCGTACCCAGTGCGCTGTAGTCCAGCGGCAGCAGGTAGAACCAGCCCAGCGATAACAAGGCCATGCACATTACCGCCAGTGCCGGAATGATGCGCTGCGCCCGGGAGCGGTAGAACGCTGTCAGGCTGAAGGTGCCGGTGTGAAAACCACGCAGGATGATGCCTGTGATCAGGTAGCCCGAAATCACGAAAAACACATCCACCCCGGCAAAGCCGCCCGGCAGCCAGGCGGGATGGAAGTGGAACAGCAGCACAGCGAGAACCGCAATGGCGCGCAGGCCGTTGATGTCTTTTCTGAAGTCCATGGGAGAGTGCCGGCCAGTGGATGATCGGGAGGGTGGGTGCAGGTGGTTGAGTGGCAGGTCCTGCGACGTCTTGCGGCAGTCGCCTCTTGTCAAACACTCTGTAAACCCACTGACGAAAAGCGGTTCGTGGGGCTTGTCCGCGAATACTGCATTCCAGGCGCGGAATATTTGTCGGAGGTACTGGCCAAGCCTGATGCTGACTCAAGCATGTCAGCGACCCTTCATTTTTTTCGAGCCATCTGCCCGCCACGACTCTCCGGGTTCAACCGGATGATCTTGGGAAAGTGGATCAGGTTGATCGACGCCGCACACTGGCCGCCTTCACAGTTCCAGGACTGACGGCTGTTCACTTCTCCGCGTTCGGCATAGGCGGTGTCGATCATCCGCACCGGGCCGTTCGTGTTGCCCTGGCTGATCACTTGCACGTCCTGCGGCTTACCGATGGCCCACGCCACCAGCACTCGCTCATCGCCCTTGGTGAAGTGCAACTGATAAAGGTTCTGCTCCAGCGAACTGGCCTGGGCGTCATACGTGAAATCGCGAACCACCGGCGCGATGGCCTTCATCATGGTGTAAGCGGGTTTGGGCGAGAGGTCTTCGTCGAGCAGACCAAAGTTGTGCTCCTGGTCGTAACGATCCGGGCCATCGTTGTAGAGGTCGAACCACCACATGCCTTTGACGTTGGGAATGGTGCGGGCCAGAAAGTAGATCCGTGCCATGTACAGCGCCTGGGTTGTTTCACTTTTGCCGCAAGGGCCCTGGTGGCTGGGCCAGCCCATCTCCGTCAGGTAGATCGGCACGTCGCGGCCGGCCTTGGTGCGGATGTATTGCTCGTAGTCGGCCATCCAGCCCACCCAGGCTTCGGGTGTGTTGCCATCGGTTGCCGAACAATGAACGTAGGGATGCACGGACAGACCGTCGACCAGGTCCAGTGCGCCGCTTTCGATCAGCGGGTCTGCGAAACCGAACCTCATCCCGTCGGGCGTTACCGAGCCTGCCAGAATCTTCGCCTGCGGGCCGATGACATTGCGTGTGTTCTTGCGAATCACAGGCACGGTTTTCTGCACCAGCGTTACGTAGTCCAGCGCCAGCTGGCGGTCGTCGGAAGCCTCCAGGTCCCACTCGTTCCAGATTTCGTAGTAGCTGATGCGGTTGCCCAACTGGCGGGTGACGTAATCGACGTAATTCAGAAACGCGCTCATCACCACCGGGTCCCGGGGCTTCTTGTTGTCGTGAAAGTAGGTGCTGTAACCCAGTATCGCCAGGCGGCTCATGTTCAGCTCGCGGGCGATGGTCAGGTAGTTGCGCCAGTTGTCGGTGATGCGTAACTCATGAGGGTAGGGTGCCGCAGTTGACCAGAACACATCGTCCTTGACCGAATTGAAGCCGGCCTGTGCGGTGAGGTCCAGCGGTTGTTTGAGCGTGCGGTTGAAGTTCATCAGGTGCGTCGCGATGCCGACGATAAAGGGCGGTTCGGCCTGAGCCACAGGCATGCCGTTCAGGCAGCCCAGCAGCAGGAGACACGCGGTATGGCGTAAAGAGCGCTTCATGGCGGCCTCCTCAGCGCAGGTTCGGCAGAGCGGTCAGTTGCAGGTCGGCCGGTCTGGACGTCATGGCCTCCTGCTTTGCGGTGATGACATAGCCGATGGCCAGACCTGCAAACAGATTGGCCACGGCGACTTCGAACATGTCCGTGGTCCAGCTGATCAGGCACCAGCAGACACTGATTGACAGCAACATGCGACCGACCCGGCTTTCATCCTCGATCAGCTTGAACAGCAGTGGAATCTGCAGGGTGTACAGCAACCCCCCGACCACGCCGAGCATCGCCCACAGGTACAGGGCCGAGTTGTCCATGCCGAGAAAAATTTCGGAGCCTTCCACCGGGAAGATGCCCATGGTGCTGCCGACCATGCCGAAGCCTGCGCCGGTCAGCACCCAGCCTTCGCGTATCAGGGCGTTGATCACGTTGGGCCAGGTTTTGATCAGCCGGTCGTAGAGCGACGCCAGCGAGTTGCCGCTGCTGCTGACCGTGAGCGCATCGAAGCTCATGACCATGCCCAGCGTTGGCAGCAGCAATCCGATGAACACCACCAGCACGCACAGAATCCGGCAGGTCCAGCTCATGCGCTGAATCATCAAAAGGCCCATGGTCAGTGCGAATGCCCCGGCCGGGGCCTTGCTGGTGGTCAGCACAATGGCATAGAGCGCCATCGCACTGAGCAGCATCACCACCACGCGCGAGCGCAGGAACATGAACAGATACAGGGTGTAGAACGCGATCAGGATCGACAGCACATTGGAAACCCGCGCAAAGCCTGCGACCCGGTCCACGTCGTCCGCGCTCCACGTGGTGTTGGCACTCAGCTCGGTTTCTCCCACGTTGTAGCTGTAGCCCTTCCACGGCACGGCGGTGAATTTGTCCAGCGCCACCCCTGCCAGCGAGGCGAGCAGGCAGAAACCGATGGCCCAGCACAGCAGCTTTCTGCGATGGATCAGGTGCTCGCTGCACACCAGGCCGAACACCAGCGGGCTCAGCGCGAACAGGCTGAATGCCAGATTGTGCGGACTTGCGCGGTGCAGCATGGCGATCAGCCCGGAAACCGCCCACACGATGACGAAGGTCCAGAACAGGCGTCCAGCCTTGAAGGTCCGCAGCTCCAGCGCGAACAGCAGGATGCAGGCGACTTTGGGCAGATAGAGAAGGGGGCTGATACCGGCCTTGTCGAAGTAGAAGCGCAAGGCTCCGGAAAAGGTCTCGACCAGAATCAGGCTGATCGCGACCAGCACGACCACTGTGGATTTATCGAAGGAAATGATCGACGACGAATCGCCGGCGCTGTTCGCTGGATTCAGCTCCATGATGTCTGCCTTCTGAATGGCGTCAGGAAATTCGAACGGACAAAGCTACCGCCCGACGACCGCGACGGGCGGGTCGATAGAGGGGGAAGCCTTTGGGGATGAAGAGAAGTCTGGAGCGAATGCTCGCAACGGCATGACAAGACGTATATCAGTCGCAGTTCGGGAAACTGTCAATTAATTCGCAAGGATTGATGGATTATCCGATGAGTGCCGCACCCTTTGGGGTGACGCGCAGCGTCACGGGATGCAGGCCCACGCGGAGCGACAGGCACGATCAGCGCACCCGAGATACCTGATCGTGACTCACTCCTGGGAACGCCGCTCAGGACGCTCCGCGTCGGTTTCGTGCTGTGACGCGGAGCGCAGGTCTGATCACCGGTCAGGGGTATTTGCGACGATCAGGTGCTGGCGGGAAGTACTGGTACAGCCACGTCTCGCTCAGTGTGCGGTCGCCGGTGCGGATGAACATGCGCATCTCCACCGGGTCTACCGAGTCGCTGTCAGGCACCCAGTCGAAGGTGATCCGGTAACCCTTGATGTCCGGCAGCACGAGGATGTTGAAGTCCTGCACCTTGCCGTGGGTGACGGTCACGATCGGCTCGATCCCGGTGCCTTCCGGCAGACGATCCAGACCGCCGCCGTGGAAGTCCACCGCAAAACGGCGAGCCCAGGTTTTCGGGTAATGCTCGCCCGGTGCCCAGCCTTCCAGAAAACCGCCCATGCCCGAACGCGTGGCGTGAACCTGCGCCAGCGGCGTGCTCACTGGCGGCAGCGGGCTCCAGAACAGCTTGTAGCCGTAGTTCATCGAATCGCCGGCCTTGACCGGTGTCTTGGGTGTCCAGAACACCACGATGTTGTCCATCGTCTCGCCGGTGGTCGGCAGTTCCAGCAGGCTGACTTCACCTTCGCCCCACGGCGTGATCGGCTCGACCCACAGGCTTGGACGGCGGCTGTACCAGACCACGGTGTCCTGATAGCTGGAGAACTCGTGATCGCTCTGTACCAGACCAAAACCTTTCGGGTCATTGTCAGAGAAGGCGCTGAACTGCGGTTTGACCGGGTTGTTCAGCGGACGGCAGATCCACTCACCGTTGCCACGCCACATCGACAGACGATCCGAGTCGTGAATCTGCGGGTGAATGGTGTCGCACATGCGGCGTTCGTGGGTGCCGCAGCTGAACATACTGGTCATCGGCGAAACGCCCAGCTGCTGGATGTCTACGCGGGCATTGATGTGCGCGTCGATCTCCATCACCACCTGACCGGCCTGACAGTCGATGTCGAAGCGATAGGCGCCGGTCGCGCTCGGCGAATCGAGCAGTGCGTAGACCACAAAGCGGGTGGCGTTCTTGTCCGGCGTTTCGAACCAGAACTTGGTGAAGTCCGGGAATTCTTCCTGACGCTTGGCATAGCTGTCGATGGCCAGACCGCGTGCAGACAGGCCGTACTGCTTGTTGCTGTCGACCGCGCGGAAGTAGCTGGCACCCAGGAACGAGACTACGTCGTTGATGGCGATTTCAGGCGCCTTGAACAGCTTGAAGCCGGCAAAGCCCAGATCGCCTTTCACCAGATTCTTGTCGATGCCGCTGCTTTCGTAGTTGAACAGGTCGTGGCGGAAATGCACCTCGCGCGCCTGCTTGCTCTGCGGGTCGACGCTGTACATGCGCACGGGCGTCTTGAAGCCCGCGCCGACGTGGAAGAAATGCACGTCCAACTGACCGTGGACGTCTTTCCACAAGGAGTGTTCCGGGTCGTAGCGAATGGCATTGAATTGCTGTGGCGTCAGGTTCGCCAGCACGGGTGGCAACACCTGCTTGGTGCTCACATAACCTTTGCCAGCCAGCTTCTTCGCGTGAGCTTGCAACTCTGCAAAATCGAAGTGCTCGATTTCACCATCAGCTGCTGCCGCCAGTGCGCGTGCAGCAAAAAGCCCTGAAGCCGACACGCTGCTATAAGCGGCCAACGCCATGGAAGCTTTCAGGAGATTCCTGCGATTCATAAGGGTGAAGCCTCTAGGTAATTCTGTGCGTCCTGCACAAAAAATGGCGCGCCAACGACTCCTTGCCGAACGCAAACTACCCACAACAGATAACAAAGACGAGATCCGGTTCGGAAATAGGCCGAAAAAAAACGCCGCTCATGCTGAATGAAAACGGCGTCGGAGGCACAAAACGGACGATTTTGAGGTTCGTATCGGTTGACCCGTCACGCCCATCGCCGCTTGGCGCAAGGCCTGCAAGCGAGTCGGGTGCGAACGGCAGGTCAACGGAATGTTTTTGCAGAGCGTCGAGCGCGTAGTGGCTATGCAATATTCAGCAATCATTTCGTTGACCGGCGGAACTGTCAGACACGCACCAAAAGCCGGATGGCGCGCTTATTGATCAGCCGCCAAGGACTGCGCAAGCGGCCTCATGTCCACCAGTAACGCACCAGATGGAAGAAAATCGGCGCGGCGAAACACACCGAGTCCAGCCGGTCGAGCATGCCACCGTGGCCCTCGATCATGTGGCCCCAGTCCTTCACGCCACGGTCGCGTTTGATGGCCGACATCACGATGCCGCCCGCGAAACCCAGCAGGTTGATCAGCAGTGCGATCAGCGCCGACTGCCACGGGTTGAACGGCGTGATCCAGAACAGCGCGCCGCCGATCAGCGAGGCCAGGGCGATGCCGCCGACGAAGCCTTCGACCGTTTTGGATGGCGACAGGTTAGGCGCGATTTTGCGTTTGCCGAACAGCTTGCCGCACACGTATTGCAGCACGTCCGATATCTGCACCACGATCACCAGATAAGCGATCAGCAGCAGGTTGCGGCCTTCGTAACCCGCGATTTCGAGGGTCAGCAGTGCGGGCACGTAGGACACGCAGAACACCGCGATCATCAGGCCCCACTGCACTTTCGAGGCGCGCTCCAGGAAGTGTTTGCTGTCGCCACCCAGCGAGGCAAGGATTGGCAGCAGCAGGAACACGTAGACCGGAATGAAGATCGAGAACAGCCCGTACCAGTTCATGGCGATCAGCACGTACTGCAACGGCAGCGCCAGATAGAACGCGGCCACCAGTGCCGGATAGTCGCTGCGCCGGGTGGGCGTCAGGGTCAGAAATTCGCGCAAGGCGTAGAACGACACCGCATAGAACAACAGGATGACCGCACCCTGGCCCAGCCAGAAGGCGATGCCGATCACCAGCACCATGACCCACCACGCGTTGATCCGCGCGTTCAGGTTGTCGATGACCGAGTTCGGTCCGCCTGCGCGGCGCTTGAGTACATAACCGATCAGCGAGGCCAGCAGCAGAACGGCGCCAATGCCCATGAACAGCAGTTGAGTCTGGTTATCCATCACAGCGGCTCCGGTGCCAGGGCCAGCAGTGCTTCACGACTGCGGGCGAGAAATTGCTCTTTGCTCTCTTCACTGTCCAGCCGCAACGGCGCGCCGAAGCTGGTTGTGCATAACAATGGCAGCGGCAGCATTCGCCCCTTGGGCATGACCCGATTCAGGTTGGATATCCACACCGGCACCAGATCCACTTGGGGATAACTTTTCGCCAGGTGATACAGCCCGCTTTTGAAGGGCAGCAGTCCTTCATCCGGGTTGCGCGTACCTTCTGGAAACAGGATCAGCGAATCGCCGTTTTCCAGCGCTTCAAGCATGGGTTGCAGTGGGTTGCTGTCTGGCGTACTGCGCGTACGGTCTACCAGTACGCCGTTGAACACACGGTTGATGATGTAGCGGCGCAACGGGCTGGACTGCCAGTAATCGGCACCGGCGACTGGCCGGGCGGTCTTGCGCAGGGCGGGCGGCAGCGAGGCCCAGAGCAGTACGAAGTCGCCGTGGCTGCTGTGATTGGCAAAGTAGATCCGCTGCCGGGGCTCGGGGGTACAGCCCAGCCACAGGCTGCGAGCGCCGGTAATGCTGCGCGCACCGGCAGTGATGATCGTGGCGACCAGAGGTTCGAACATGACAATTCCTATTGGGCGAAGGACAGCCAGGGAAAGATGAAGATGATGCCCAGCAGCCAGAGCAACTGCAGCACGATGTAGCGCACCTGCAGACGCAACTGCCGAAGCGCACCCTGAGTACGCAGCGCCCAGTTGCGGCCGCCTTTCTCGGCAGGCTGCAGCTTGAGATCAGCCAAGACTTGATCGAGCTCCTGAGTACGGTCACTCAACTGGCTGGGACGGTCAGCCATGTGCTGGAACAGATCTGCATCGAAAGCGACCCGGAACGCCTGGGACTTTGCCAGCGCCCCGGTCAGGACCATGCACGCCACAAGCACCATCATCAAAAGGCTTGCAGAACCTATCCACAGCTGCACCAGGCCAAACAGCAGGCTCAGCAGCAAAAGCCCTGTGGATAAATAATCCAGCGACTTACCGCGCCGAAGCAGCGCGGCCACCACGTGCAACTGCATTTCCAATGACATGAACGAGCACTCCTGTGGATAAATTATTTCAGTAACGACTTGCGAACGCTGACCGTGGCAAGCCTCACCGTGGCGTCAATGCAGCGCTGTCATGGGGCAAACACCGGCCCGTGGGAGGGGGCTTGCCCGCGATGAGGTCGACACGGTGTATCAGGTACATCGCGTGATCGTTCATCGCTGGCAAGCCGCCTCCCACAGGGGGCGCGCGTGGCCACTACGTGCAACTAGCCAGGTACGGGCGCTTTAAATGAAAACCCTGCGAAAGTATTCAAGATATCCACATGTCCGCTGCGCAGGACAACACCCGGTCTCGCCTGACGAATCAACTCGACTGCGTTATCCACAGATTTGGCCCGTCCGCTGAGCAATAACCAGGCAGCCACGGCCATTGCACTGCGCGAATAGCCCAGCGCGCAGCACACCAGCAACGGGCCATTCAAGCGCAAACGCTCAATGGCTTCAGCCGCAAGCTGGCATTGCTCGACGGTCAGCGGCACCAGATCCAGGGCGGCGACCTGTTGATAACTTCGCGCACCTGCCTTCAGGGGTAATTCCGCACACATATCCACGACTGCTTTGAACGGTTGCAGCTGCTTTTGACTCGGAATACGGCCCAGCCAGACGTTGTCCACAACCTGATCGGAATCAGGCCGCTTTTTTGTCCACAACCGAGAATTTATCCACGCCCCGATGAGGTATGGCGCCATCAGCCAGCGGGTCGCTGGGGATAACCTTCCGTTGGCGCGTTTTTGAAAACCCGTGGCACCGAACAGTAGATAATTCAGGCCGACCAGAAGCAGGGACAGCGCAGGCCACGCCAGCCAGAGCCAGCCGCCGCCCAGCGTGAATACGGGTATCGCCAGCAGCAGTGCGCCAACTCCGTAATACAGCGCAAGCTTGAGACGCTGCCGTTGTCGGGTCAGCCTCGCAGTCAGCATTGGGCTGCGGCCTTCATCCGGCCAAAGCCAGATGCACAGCCAACCGGCGAGTGCGCCTGTGGGTAAGTCGATGAAGTGATGCTGGTACGTTGTGAGGACTGACACGCCAATCAGTGCGAACCAGCTGTGCAGCAACCAGCGCCATGCCACGTGAAAGTGCCGTGCATAGCGGTCGTAGCAGACCCACAGCACCACCAGCAGTGCGATATGCAGCGAGGGCGCCTGATTGAACGGCTTGTCGAACCCGGCCAGCACTGCGAACAGCCAGCCGAACAGGCCATCCAGTTCCGGACGTTCAAAGGTGAAACGCAGCGGCCAGAGCAGAAAGCAGGTGACCGCGATCAACTGCGCGCTGAACAGGCGTAACGCGTGAGTATCCAGTTCGCGGCGCGTCAGGCAGGCCAGCAGTGAGAATCCGTAAAGCAGGTCGATGGACCAGTAGGGCACGATGGTCCAGGCCCAGAACGGCAGATGGCTTTCCCAGCCGAATGCCATGCTGCCGACATCATCGCGCTGGGCTGTGTACCAGGTGGCAAAGCCGTAGCTGGCGAAGAAGAACGGCGCCAGCAGCAACAGCCAGACCACCGCTCTTTTCCACAGGCCGGGCTGGCGAACCGCGTTCACTGAATGCGCTGCGCGAGGGACACCGTGAAAATCCCCCATTCATCCACACGCTGGGTGATCTTGCGAAAGCCTGCGGCTTCGACCAGTTGATCCATCTCCGACTGACTGCGGCGGCGCATGACCCAGGCTTGTCCCTGACGGTGGCTGGTCAGGGCGCGGGCGATCAGTTCCAGTTGCGGGTGCCAGGGTTGACCGGTGTACACCAGATAACCGCCAGGCTCGACAGCGGCTGCCAGTCCGGCCAGCGAATCACCGACCATCTGATTGCTGGCGAACAGCTCATACAGACCCGAGACCACGGCCAGTGTGGGTTTGGGGTCCAGCGCTGCAAGGTCGGCACGGTCGAAGGCATCGCCTTTGACGAAGCGTGCGACGTCTTCGAGGTCTTTCTGTTCGATCAGCAGGCTGCCGTCGCGCACGTTGATGTCGCTGTAGTCGCGCAGCAGGATGGATTCCGGCAGCGGTTCCACGCCGTGCAGCGATTCAAGGATGTAACGGCCGTGTCCGGCGGCGATATCGACGATACGCACCGGCTTGCCCTGATTGCGCAGGTGCGCCATGGCCAGACGCAGCAACTCTTCGGCGTGCAGCTTGCGCTGACGGATGCCGCGCCAGCCGATGGATTGCAGGTAGTTCTTGTCGATCATCCGGCCCAGCGCGCCAGTGCCGGCAGGTTTGTTGCGGTAAACGTAATCCAGCGTGCTGCCGGAATCGAAGCCAGTGTCGAAGCCCAGTTTCACGCCTGTGGATAACTTGCTGCCCAGACGCAGGCTGGCGCGAGTCATGCGCCAGTAAAGGTCGCGCAGCGAATTGTGTGGCAACGGCGCGGCCAGTTCTTCGGACTCCGCGCAGGTGACGCCCAGCTTGTCGGCATCCAGCAGGGAAGGGCGCGCCACCAGGGTCTCGAAACTCTGCAGCACGAAGCGTCGTGCACGGCTGATCGCCAGATGACGATCCCGCTCGCCCAGTGTGTCGTGGAAGAATCCCGGCAGGATGTGTTTCTCCTTGCGCACGCTGCCCAACCGGTCGAAAAACTGCTCCTGCGGACCGCGATGCACCACGAAGTCGGCACCCGAGATCAATAGCTGAGTCGGGATCTGAATCGCATGCGCGTCGGCAACCACCCGGTCGGCGGCTTCGTACAACCCCAGCAGCACATTCACCGAGATCGCCTTGGTGATCAGCGGGTCGCTGTCATAGGACGCGATGCGCTGCGGATCGTGGCTCAGGAAGCGTGCCTTGACGTAACTGTTGACGAAAAAGTTGCCCTTGAACTTGCGCAGCAGCGCCAGTCCCGAACGAGCGAAAGGCACGTACAGCTTGACCTTGAAGGCCGGCGAGGCGAGGACCAGCGAGCGGATTTTCGGCGCATAGTCGTGAGCCCAGGTGGCCGCGATGACTGCGCCGACGCTCTGGGCAATCACCGCCATGTTCTCTTCCGGTATCTCGAACGTCACGCTCAGATGATCGACGAAGGTCTGCACGTCCCGAACGCTGGTCGCGAAGCTTGGGCTGTCGCCGCGCGCGCCGGGTGACTGACCATGGCCACGAGCATCCCAGGCAAAGAAATCGAAACCCGGCAGGTCCAGTTCATCGACCAGATGCGCGATGCGTCCCGAGTGTTCATGACCCCGGTGAAACAACACGATGGCCTGTCGAGGCGCGTCATTGGCCTGCGTCACAGCGGGCCAATGGCGGTAGAAAAGCTCTACCCCGTCATGAGTCGTGAAGCGCCGATCATTCATCTCACGCATTGCAACTCCCTTACGCCGGAGGCTTTTGGCTGCTTATTCTTGAGGCGAGGTCTGTTCTTCCAGGCCGCGCCGGACGCGGTTGTACAGCGTGTACATCAACAACGCGCAGACGAGGGCGAGCACCAGATTTATCTACAGGGCGGCGAGCCACCCCACGGCAACGCCAGCGCCCAGCACGCCGAATACCAGCGCGCGGTCGCTTTTGCCCATCGGACCGTCATAGCGTCGGGAAGCGCCGACCATCGGGCCGAGCACACCTGCGTATTCAGTGAAAATCGCCAGCAGGGTCACGGCCAGGACCAGTCCGAGACTCACGTCGGAAATCAGCGCGAAGGGCAGGAACAGCGCGCTGTCAGCGATCACGTCGGTCAGCTCGTTGAGATAAGCCCCGAGCCGCGACTTCTGGCCGAATTCGCGGGCGAGCATGCCATCGATGGCGTTGAGTGCCATGCGCAGGATCATCCACAGCGGAATCAGGGCGAACACGGCATAGTGCGGCACCGACAGGGCGACGACGCCACCCACCAGCAAAGATACGGCGCAGGCGGCAAGGGTGACCTGATTGGCCGTCACGCCCCTGTCGTAAAGGCGCTGCACGGCGGGCCGCAGCAGGTTCTGAAAGCGCGGTTTGAGCTGGTAGATAGAAATCAACGAAGAGCATCCGTGTCTGTGGATAACTACCCGGCCTTGTGGCAACAAACGAAGCGGCACAGGCCAGGCCGCTAGTGAAACATAATGTGACTCGTACTACGCAGTACTGTTTGTGCGACGTGTCTCAGGGATGAAAATCTCGCCCGTCTCATACCGACCTGAACAGGCATTGAACCTGACGAAAATTTCACGGCGAGTGTTACATCGTAACGCTATGATGCGGCAGCATTCAGACCGCCGATGCAGGCCTCCAGCGGGCCAAGGGCGACAGTGAGCAGGTTCGGGGTAGTGATGCGGGTTGATCTGGATGTTGAACATGCGGACCTTGAAGGTCTGCCGCGTTTTCAAATGGCGGCGCGTCAGGCGCGACGTCTCGCACGCCTGATGTATGTTGCTGCCGGGCTTGGCCTCTTCGGGCTGGTGCTGGCATTTTTCATCGATCTGTTTTCTCCCGGCTCGCTGTGGATGGCCGCACTGGTCAACAGTTGCGCGGCGCTTCTGTTGCTCGCGGCCGGTTTGCAGTCGGCCCGTAGCGTCGCGAGCTGGCGTGCCCGCGTGCTGGATGTTCCGGCGCATGCAGAGCGCGATCTGTCTGTGCTCGATGGGGAGGCTGATGTCGATGACAGCGGCTGGTATGAGCGTCTGCTCACTCGCCTGAGCCAATCCAGTGAATCGCTGCTGCACCAGATAGGCGTTTCGACCCTGTGGCTGGCCGGATGGGCGCTTCTGGTTCTGATCAGTATCCAGGCGATCTGGAACCTGACGCTGCTCGGCAACGATATCTCGTCAGTCGCCAATCTTGCGGGCAGCGTCCTGCTGTTGATGACGTTCGGCTTGCTGGTGCTGGAGCGGCAGTTGAGCGGCGAGGCCCAGTGGCCTGAAGCCGAGCCATTGTCGCGTCTGGTGCGCATGACGATTGTCGTGTTCCTGGTCGCAGCCCTGTGTCTGTTCTTCTCCCGAGTCGATCGGGTCTGGCCTGCCCGTCTGGCTGTGCTGATCGGTTTGCTGCCAATGGCGGTTGCCATCGAGTTTCTCGCGCGTGCGGCGCTGTCGTTGTTCAGCCCCCGCAACGAGCGGATCGAGCCTCGTCTGCTGGCCAGCAGTTTCATTGCCGACCTGTTGCGCTGGCCTCCGCGTCCGCTGATGGCCCTGCAGCACGAACTGCACAACCGCTTCGGCATCGACTTGCGCCAGATCTGGGCGTTCACCTACATGCGCCGGGCCTTCCTGCCGGTGCTGGCGGTCGTTGCCCTGCTGGGCTGGGCGCTGACCGGCGTGCACGAAATTCCGCTGCAGGCGCGTGGCATCTATGAACGCTTCGGCAAGCCGGTCGAGGTCTTTGGTCCTGGTTTGCATGCGGGTCTGCCATGGCCGTTCGGTCGTGTCCTGGCGGTCGAGAACGGCGTGGTTCATGAATTGGCCGCCAGCGTATCGCCTGCCAGTGCCGCCGAGCAGGTGGCCGACCCGGCCGAAGGTCCGCCACCGGCCAGTGCCAATCGCTTGTGGGACGCCAGCCACATCAATGAGAAATCCCAGGTCATTGCCAGCAGCGCCGGCGCCAAACAGAGCTTCCAGATCGTCAACATGGACGTGCGCTTCGTCTACCGGATTGGCCTGACCGATGCGGCCGCCCTGGCGGCGACCTACAACAGCGCCGATGTTCCGGCATTGATTCGCAGCACTGCCAGCCGCGTGCTGGTGCATGACTTCGCTTCACGCACGCTGGATGAACTGCTCGGCGAGCAGCGCAGTGGTCTGTCGGATGACATCGGCAAGGCCGTACAGGCCGACCTCCAGCGTCTGGACAGCGGCGTGGAAATTCTCGCCACCGTGGTCGAGGCGATTCATCCGCCTGCCGGTGCCGCCAATGCCTATCACGCGGTGCAGGCCGCGCAGATCGGCGCGCAGGCACTGATTGCCCGCGAGCGCGGCGCGGCCAGCGACAAGGCCAACCAGGCTCAACTCAACGCCAGCGTCGCCCATGATCAGGCCAGCGCCACGGCCCGCGAAGTACTGGCCACGGCCCGAAGCGCAGACCTGCGTTTCGACGCCGAGCGTCAGGCCTACACCGGCGCAGGGCGGGCGTTCCTGCTGGAGCACTACCTGACCCGCCTCAATGAAGGTCTGGGCAATGCGAAATTGCTGATACTCGATCACCGTCTGGGCGGCGATAACGCGCCGACCATCGACCTGCGTTCCTTCACCCCACCGGCAGACCCAACGGCGCCGCGTAAAGCCGCTCAGTAAGGAGTCGTCCCTTGAGTCTGTTTCATCATCATCACGATCACAGCGACCACGGTGCCCACGATCACGGTGGTCACGGTCATCACCACCATCATCATGACGCGGCGGGTCCGGCGGCGTTTCCCTGGCGGCGGGCGAGTCTGGCCGCGGTCCTGATTGCGTTCGCCATCGCCGCAGCAAGTCTGGTGCAGGTGCGCTCGGGCGAAGCCACGGTTGTCACCCGTTTCGGTAACCCTTCCCGTGTGCTGCTGGAGCCGGGTCTGAACTGGCGCTGGCCTGCGCCGTTCGAAGCGACCATTCCGGTGGACCTGCGCCTGCGCACGACCTCCAGCGGTCTGCAGGATGTCGGCACGCGTGATGGCTTGCGGATCATCGTTCAGGCTTATGTGGCGTGGCAGGTTCAGGGCGACGCAGACAACGTGCAGCGTTTCATGCGCGCCGTGCAGAACCAGCCGGATGAAGCGGCGCGGCAGATTCGGACGTTCGTCGGCTCGGCGCTGGAAACCACGGCAAGCAGTTTCGACCTGTCGAGCCTGATCAACACAGATGCCAGCAAAGTGAACATCACGGCGTTCGAGAACCAGTTGCGCCAGCAGATTGATCAGCAGTTGCTCGCCACCTATGGCGTGCGGGTGATGCAGGTCGGCGTCGAGCGCCTGACGCTGCCGTCGGTGACGCTCAACGCCACCGTAGACCGGATGCGCGCCGAACGCGAAACCATTGCCACCGAACGGACCGCCGTCGGCAAGCGCGAGGCGGCGCAGATTCGTTCCGCGGCCGAGCGCGACGCGCGCATCGTGGAAGCCGACGCCACGGTCAAGGCCGCTGACATCGAAGCGCAATCACGTGTCGAGGCCGCGCAGATTTACGGGCGCGCCTATGCCGGCTCGCCCCAGCTCTACAACCTGCTGCGTTCGCTGGACACGCTGGGCACTGTCGTGACGCCGAGCACGCGGCTGATTCTGCGCACCGATGCAGCGCCGTTCCGTGTGCTGGTCGACGGCCCGCCAACGCTGGACGGCAAGAGCGGATCACAGCCATGAGTGAGCCGTCTGGCGACACCAACGTTCAGCGTCCTGCGGTCAACGGACCCTGGCTACAGGCTAGCCGCCTGGCGTTTCTGGGGTTATACGGTGTAACGCTTCTGGCGGCGCTGGGCTGGATAACGTCCAACGTGCGTCAGATCGACCCGCAGAACCGTGCAGTGGTCATGCGTTTCGGTGCGCTGGAACGCATCCAGAACGCAGGCTTGCTGACCGCCTGGCCGCAGCCGTTCGAGCAGGTGGTGTTGCTGCCCTCGGCGGACCGAGTCATCGAACGACGTGTCGAAACCCTGCTGCGTTCGTCGGCGGCGCAGAAGGCGGATGAAATCGCGACCCTGTCGGCACCGATCAGCGATGCGCTGGCAGGTTCGGGCTTTCTGCTGACCGGCGATGCCGGTGTGGTCCAGCTCGACGTGACCGTGTTCTACAAGGTCACGGACCCTTATGCCTTCGTGTTGCAGGGTGATCATGTAGAGCCTGCGCTGGACCGCCTGGTCAACCGCAGTGCGGTGGCGCTGGCTGCAGCGCGGGACCTGGACACGATTCTGGTCGCGCGCCCTGAACTGATGGGCGCGGACAGCCAGGCTGCCGAACGGCGTGAACGTCTGCGAGGTGACTTGGTGCGCGGCATCAATCAGCGTCTGGCCGCGCTGAAAGACGCCGGGATGAGCATCGGCATCGAGGTCGCCCGCGTCGATGTGCAGTCGAGCCTGCCGCCCTCGGCCGTCAATGCGTTCAACGCGGTGCTGACTGCCAGCCAACAGGCCGATCAGGCCGTGGCCAATGCGCGTACTGACGCCGAAAAGCTGACTCAGACCGCCAACCAGCAAGCCGACCGTACCCTGCAGGTCGCCCACGCTCAGGCTTCCGAGCGGCTGGCCAAGGCGCAGACCGACACCGCTGCCGTGGTCAGCCTTGCACAATCCGTCAAGAACCGGGATGACCCCGATCTGTTGCAGCGTATCTATCGCGAGCGGGTGCCCGCCATTCTGCGTCAGGCCGGTTCCGTGACCACGGTCGATCCCAAAGACGATTCCCGCCTGATCCTTCAGGGAGCACAACCATGAGTGGCGAAGCCATCCACACCCACGAGCCTGTCAACGCGCAAGCGGTCGGCAGCATGCTGAGCGGTGCCGAACAGCGCAGTGCAGCCCGGCAGTTGACGCTGGCCATGCTGGCGCTGGGTTTGCTGGGGCTAGGCCTGATCTGGCGTTTTATTGCGCCGGAGCAGACCGGTGTCAGCCAATTGCTGCTCGGTGCTGCGTCGCTGTTGGTTGCGATTCCAGTGGTCAGCGCCGGTTGGCACAGCCTGCGGCACCCGAGCCTGCATGGCATCACTGATCAGTTGATCGCGCTGGCGATGCTGGGCGCGTGGGCTACCGGTGACCTGATGACCGCCGCGTTGCTGCCGATCATCATGATCTTCGGCCACGTACTGGAAGAGCGCAGCGTGATCGGCTCTCAGGAAGCCATCGAGGCGCTGGGTCGTCTGACCCGCAGCCATGCCCGACTGCTGGCCCAGGACGGCAGTATTCGCGAGGTGGACAACACCACCCTGAAAGCGGGTGATCAGGTCGAAGTGCGGGCCGGGGACCGTGTTCCTGCGGATGGCCGGGTGCTGTCCGGACAGGCCAGCCTCGACACCTCGTCGATCACCGGGGAGTCGGTGCCACTGGAAGCCACAATCGGCGTGGACGTATTCGGGGGCGCGATCAACCTTGATGGGCTGCTGCGCATTGAAGTGACGCGCATCGGTGATGAATCCACGCTCGGCAAGGTTATCGCCCTGATGCAGAGCGCCGAGCGCTCCAAACCGCCGATCACCCGTCTGCTGGAGCGTTATGCAGGCAGTTACATGGTGCTGGTGTTGCTGATTGCTGCGCTGACCTGGTTCATCACCCACGATGCGCAGGCCATGCTGGCGGTGCTGGTCGCCGCCTGTCCATGCGCGCTGGTACTTTCAGCCCCGGCAACCGCCATCGCCGGTATCGCCGTCGCGGCGCGTCACGGAATTCTGATTCGAAGCTCGGCCTTCCTGGAAGAACTGGCGGACCTGACCTCACTGGTGGTGGATAAGACTGGCACGCTGACGTTCGGGCGCCTGCGTTTGCAGTCGATACAGGCGCGAGGCGCGCAACACGCTCAATTGCTTGAGTTGGCGGCCAGCCTTGGATCCGCCAGCAGTCATCCGGTCAGCCGCGCACTGGCCGGGCTTGTGGATAAAAGCGCGCTGCTGCCGTTGACTGATATTCGCGAACGTCAGGGTTTGGGCGTTGTGGCGTCGACCGGGCAGGGCGATGCGGCCTTGGGTCGTCCTGAGTTGTTCGAGCAGTTGGATATCGCCACGCCCAGCGTCCCTGAGCATGACGGCCCGCTGGCGGGTCTGTCGCTGAATGGCGAATTCCTCGCCTGGCTGTTGCTGGCCGACACCCTCAAACCGGAAGCCCAGGCGGCGCTGCAGGCGTTGCGCGAACTGGGCATGGGCAGGCAACTGCTGTTGACCGGTGACCGCCAGGGCGTGGCTGATCAACTGGCGCGTGAAGTCGGAATCACCGACGTTCATGCCCAAGCACTGCCCGAAGACAAACTCAACCGGGTAATGAGCGAGATCGGCAGCGGCTTCAGACCGATGGTGGTGGGTGATGGGGTCAATGACTCGCTGGCACTGAAGGCGGGCGTGGTGGGCGTGGCCATGGGAGCAGGCGGTGCCGACATCGCGCTCGCGTCGGCCGATATCGTATTGATCGGCAGCGATCTGCGTCGTCTGGGCACCTGCGTACGCCTCAGCCGCCGCTGCCGTCATACCTTGCAGGTCAATGTGATCATTGGCCTTGGCTGGACGCTGGCCATTGTCGCGCTGGCCGCCTTCGGCCTGCTGGGAGCAGCCGGGGCAATGATTGCAGCTATTCTGCATAACCTGAGCACGTTGCTGGTCCTGGGCAATGCCGGGCGTCTGCTACGTTTTCAGGAACCGCTGAGCACGTTGTGAGCGACCTCGCAGGTCGCGAGCATCGCCGTTTTGCCTGAAAAGCCTGAGTCATTACAGATCTTTTAAGTATAAGAAATGGCTTGAGCTTTGAAGAACTCTGTTACAGATTAAGAGTCATTCAACAGAGTGCGGTCCAAATTCAGGCTGTCGTCTGGCTCGAGTCAGTGGGCACAAGGCTGTTCCCCGGAAGTTGATTCAATGCAGTGTCGCCATCGCCAATAGCCTATCGGCCCTTTTGGAGGGCTTGTCTTGGATGCTCTATTCGAGTTTCTGGATAAGGGGGTGATTCATCATGCTCACGCAACTTCCGTCGGTCTTGCAAAACCTTCATCTGCCGCTGCGTCTCAGGCTCTGGGACGGTCATCAGATGGACCTGGGGCCTGATCCCAGTGTCACGATTGTCGTCAAGGATCCGCGACTTGTCTCCGACTTCACCCATCCCAGTCTCGACCTGCTTGGCAGCGCGTTCGTGGAAGGCAGACTCGAACTCGAGGGCTCCATCAGTGAAGTGGTGCGGGTGTGCGACGAGCTGACCCACGCGCTGGTGGAAGAGCAGGACGAGTCCGACACCCCTGTGCGCACCCGGCACGACAAGGATACTGACGCTGCCTCCATTTCGTACCACTACGACCTTTCCAACGAGTTCTACCAACTGTGGCTGGACCAAGAGATGGTCTATTCCTGTGCCTACTTCAAAACCGGCAACGAATCGCTGGAACAGGCGCAGCAGGATAAATTTCATCACCTGTGCCGCAAGTTGCGCCTCAGACCCGGTGATTATTTGCTGGATGTCGGCTGCGGCTGGGGCGGTCTGGCGCGTTTTGCAGCCCGTGAATATGGCGCGAAAGTCTTCGGCATCACCTTAAGCCGCGAGCAGTTGGCGCTTGCCCGCGCACGGGTGACCGCTGATGGACTCGACGATCAGGTCGAGCTTCAACTGCTCGATTATCGCGATTTGCCGCAGGATGGACGCTTCGACAAAGTGGTCAGCGTCGGTATGTTCGAACACGTAGGCCACGCCAACCTGCCGCTTTACACCCAGCGACTGTTTGGCGCGGTGAGAGAGGGTGGTCTTGTGATGAACCACGGCATTACCGCCAGGCATACCGATGGACGACCTGTCGGGCGCGGGGCGGGCGAGTTCATAGACCGCTACGTATTCCCGAACGGTGAGTTGCCGCACATGGCAATGATCAGCTCATACATCAGCGAAGCCGGACTGGAAGTCGTCGATGTCGAGAGCCTGCGGCCGCATTATGCCAAAACGCTGGAGCACTGGAGTTCTCGCCTCGAATCCCGCTTGAGCGAAGCCGCTGCGATGGTGCCGGAGCATACCTTACGCATCTGGCGAATTTACCTTGCAGGCTGTGCTTATGCGTTCGCGCGGGGCTGGATCAATCTGCATCAGATCCTGGCTGTGAAGCCCTTTGCCGACGGCGGGACGGGGCTGCCGTTGACGCGGGAGGATATTTATCGGTGATCGTCAGGCGCAAGCTGCGTTACATCAATGCGGCTTTCTTATCGGTTACAGGTGCAAAAGCAAGGACCGCCGTTGGCGACGGCGGCGCTCCTGCACGTGCAGCGTGTTCATACTATTCAGGCTGCAGGGCGGGGCGCAGTCACGCACTCGGGCCATGGCCGCCTTTGCTTCACAGGATTGGCGAGATCAACCGAGCCACCCGCATGCCCAGCTGGTGCAACCTTCGTGTCTCACGGCTTTCCTGAATAGAGATTTCCCGGGCCTGGGCGAAATCGGCGTTGAGCATGGCTTCGACCTGATTGGAGAAGTCAGGGTCGACGGTCAGCAGCATCAATTCGAAGTTGAGCCTGAACGAGCGGTTGTCGAGGTTGGCGCTGCCGATGGCGGTGATTTCGTTGTCCACCAGGACGACTTTCTGATGCAGGAAGCCCGGCCCGTAGCGGAAAACCCGTACGCCAGCGCGGACAGCATCGAACGCGTACAGACTGGACGCGGCGTAGACCACGTAGTGGTCTGGACGTGAGGGCAACAGCAGGCGGACGTCCACGCCGCGTAGCACTGCCAGCCGCAGGGCCGCTGACACGGCCTCGTCCGGGATGAAATAAGGGCTGGTGATCCAGACGCGCTCTTCTGCGGCATGGATGGCTTCGACGAAGAACAGCGAGCAGGTTTCCTGAGCGTCCGCCGGGCCGCTGGCCAGCAACTGACACAGCACGCCGTCTTCGGGGAAGGTTTCCGGCAGGCTCAAGGGTGGCAGCTCGCGAGTGGCCCAGAACCAGTCTTCGGCAAATGACTCCTGCAGGCAGGCAACCACAGGCCCGATGACTTCCACGTGAGTATCGCGCCAGGGTGCCAACGGCGGTTTCAGTCCCATGTATTCGTCGCCGACGTTGTGTCCGCCCATATAGCCTTTCAGGCCGTCCACGACCACGATCTTGCGGTGGTTGCGGAAGTTGATCTGGAAACGGTTGAGCCAGCCGCCGTGGGTGGCGAACGCTTTGATCTGCACACCGCCAGCACGCAGCCTGTCAATGTAGGTCGCAGGCAAAGCGTGGCTGCCGATTCGGTCATAGAGCACAAAGATCGACACACCTGCCGCGGCTTTTTCCAGCAGCAGGGTTTGCAACTGCCTGCCGAGCGCGTCGTCATGGATGATGAAAAACTGAACCAGTATGGTTTGCCGGGCCGCACGAATGGCCTCGAAGATCGCGCCAAATGTTTCTTCGCCGTTGATCAACAGCCGTACCTTGTTGTTGGCCAGCGCTGGCATGTTTCCGAGTTTGGGCATGGCGCGCAGCGATGTGTAGGCTTTCGAACGACGCGCCGCGACAGCTTCCTCGATCCAGGGCCGCCAGTTCAGGCTGCCGATGGCGACACGCATCTCTTGGTTGGCCTCACGCCTCGCCTTGATATACGCATCGAACGAACTGCGGCCGAAGACCAGATACGGAATCAGGGTGAAGTAGGGGATGAACAGCAGCGGCATCGCCCAGGCAATTGCGCCTTGCGAGGTGCGTACGGTCAGCAGCGCGTGAATCGCGGCACCAGTGCCCAACAAATGAATGAAACCCAGGACGTAACCGAAAAAATACGGGTCGTGATAATCCATGTGGAACAATGCTCCTCGGCTTTGCTGCCTAACAGACCACAGCTGAACCGGAATGTCGCTATTTTATTCCCGGTGCAACTGGGCAGCGGTTACGTCGTCTAAGGCTCATCTTCCGGCCGGTTGTTCCGGCTTTGTGTATCTGTCACTGCCGCTCAGGAATACTCAAATGAATAAACGTATGTTGGCGTGGTTTTTCTGTCTGGCGACGCCGCTGGCTCAGGCCCAGATGCTGCAACCTGGCTTGTGGGAACTGACTTCCAGCAACATGAAAGTGGACGGTCAGCAATTGCCCGATCTGCAGCTGATGCTGGGGCAACTGAAAAACCTGCCGCCCGAGCAACGCGCCATGATGGAGCAGATGATGCAGAAGCAGGGTGTAACCTTGGGCGGCCAGGGCGTGCGTGTTTGCCTGACGCCTGCGCAGGTTAAATCGGACGATATCCCGTTGACCGATCCCAAATCAGGCTGCACGCAGAAAATCACTGCACGCAATGGCAAAACCTGGAATTTCCAGTTCAGCTGCCCCAAGGCTCAGGGCACAGGACAGGCGCAGTTCCTCAGTGATCGCGAGTTCACCACCAACGTTGTAGGCACGTTTAACGCCACTGGTCAGCAACAGAACGGCAGCATGGACACTCGTGCCGTCTGGCTGGGCGCGCAGTGCGGAACCGTTGCACCGCGTACCTGAGTCAATTCATAGAGTTACGTTCCACGTGGAACATTCTTGAAAAATGGACGATTTATTGTCGTTCAGCGAGAGTGTTCCATGACTTAATCTTCATGAAGTGCTTCATATGTCATTCGTAACTGCATGTTATATTGTTACTAATGTCATGGATGAAACCTTCCTGAGCCGGGATGCTCGTTTTTGCGCTTGAGACATCCCATGCACAGACGCCAAATGCTGCTCAATATGCTCCTGGCCGGTGCGGCCCTGACCTTGCCGCTGGGCGCTTATGCCACGCAAATCCGTAACGCACGCCTGTGGCGGACCAATGACAAGCTGCGTCTGGTTCTGGATCTCAGCGGTCCCGTTCAATACAAAACCTTTACCCTCACAGCCCCGGATCGCCTGATCATCGACGTCAGCGGCTCACGGCTGACCGGTGATTTCAGCCAACTGGCGCTGGACAGGACTGTTATCACGTCCATTCGCTCCGGCCATTACGGTTCGGGCGATGACACACGCATCGTGCTGGACTTGACCGCGCCCGTGCAACTGAACAGCTTTCTGCTCGGCCCTCAGGGTGATCAGGGCCATCGCCTGGTGCTGGACATGAGTTCCACGGTACGTGCGCCGGTACAGATGGCCGAGCTGCCACCGCCGGTGCCCGTCAAGGAGCCCGCCAAGGCACGTACTGGCGGGCGCGACATCATGGTCGTGGTCGATGCGGGGCATGGCGGCAAGGATCCCGGCGCAGTGGGCTCTCGCGGTGAGCGTGAGAAAGACGTGGTGTTGTCCATCGCGCAGTTGCTGGCCAAGCGTCTCAAGCGCGAAAAAGGTTTCGACGTACGACTGGTGCGCAACGATGACTTCTTCGTACCACTGCGCAAGCGTGTCGAGTTCGCACACAAGTCCAACGCTGACATGTTCATCTCGGTGCATGCCGACGCAGCACCACGCCTGACCGCATCCGGTGCGTCGGTGTTTGCGTTGTCGGAAGGTGGCGCCACCTCTGCCACAGCGCGTTTCATGGCCCAGCGTGAGAACGGCGCGGACCTGCTGGGTGCAAGCTCGCTGCTTAATCTCAAGGACAAGGACCCGATGCTGGCGGGGGTGATTCTCGACATGTCGATGAATGCGACCATCGCGGCCAGCATGCAACTGGGCCATACCATTCTGGGCAGCCTTGAAGGCATCACCACGCTGCACCAGAAACGCGTGGAACAGGCCGGTTTCGCGGTACTCAAGTCGCCGGACGTGCCTTCGATCCTGGTCGAGACAGGTTTCATCTCCAATACCCGTGACAGTCAGCGTCTGGTCACGGCGCGCCATCAACAAGCGGTCGCCGACGGATTGTTCGAAGGCCTGCAACGCTACTTCCAGCGCAACCCGCCCATGGATTCACACATGGCCTGGATGCAGGCGCAGAAGCAGGAACAGCAGGTCTGATCTGCGTTACCTGCAGCCATTCAAGCGGCTGCAGGTGATCTTGCTGCGCGTACCATCAGAGCTTGAAACCCGCGTGATCGTCGTCCAGCCCACACGCTGGATGGTGCCGATCCAGGCCTCACCGTCCGAGGCCAGCCCTGTAAAAAACGTCAACTGGTCGTAGCGACTGTTGGTCTGCACCCAACGGCGTTTATCCAGCACTTCATAGCCTCTCAGCCAGGTTGTCTGTCCGGCCGTGGTGACGCTGTAGTGATTGCCCTGCGCATCACTGCACGCCAGCACGGTGGCGCTGCGCGTGCACAGCGCAAGATCGGCGGCAGGCCGTGCGCCGGCAGCCATGGCTTGTGTGCAGGCCAGAGCCAGCAACGCGATCAACCCTGACGAGACCTGTTTCATGACGAACCCTTCGCGAAGCCATATAGCTATTTTGTGTTGTTATACTATAACATCTGGCGGTGATTAGAGCTGGCTGCCAGATGGATTCGTTGCAGCCAGTACGAACAAGGCTGAAGCCTTGCAGACCGGTTGGAGAATCCTGATGTCGAACCGCTTACCCGTTACTGTACTGTCCGGATTTCTCGGCGCTGGCAAGAGCACCTTACTCAATTACGTGCTGCGCAATCGTGAAAACCTGCGTGTGGCCGTTATCGTCAATGACATGAGCGAGATCAATATTGACGGCGGTGAAGTCCAGCGCGACGTCAGCCTGAACCGCGCTGAAGAAAAGCTCGTCGAGATGAGCAACGGCTGCATCTGCTGCACCTTGCGCGAGGACCTGCTCGAAGAGGTCAGTCGCCTTGCACAGGACGGGCGCTTCGATTACCTGTTGATTGAATCCACCGGCATTTCCGAGCCGTTGCCCGTTGCAGAGACCTTCACTTTTCGCGACGAGGCAGGCAAGAGCCTGACCGACCTGGCGCGTCTCGACACCATGGTGACGGTGGTCGATGGTGTGAATTTTCTGCTCGATTACGAAGCCGCCGACGGTCTGGACACGCGCGGCGAAACCTTGGGTGAGGACGACGACCGTTCGATTACCGACCTACTGATTGAGCAGATCGAATTTGCCGACGTGATCCTGCTCAGCAAGATCGACCTGATCAGTTCCAGCGAGCGCGAAGAACTGATCGCCATCCTGAGAAGCCTCAACGCTGACGCCGACATCATTCCAATGGTGATGGGCGAAGTGCCGCTGGCGAAGATTCTCAATACCGGGCGTTTTGATTTTGACCGTGCCTCTCAGGCACCGGGCTGGCTCAAGGAGCTGCGCGGCGAGCACCTGCCGGAAACCGAGGAATACGGCATCGCGTCCACGGCTTACCGGGCACGTCGCCCGTTTCACCCGGAGCGGTTCTTCGACTTCATCAACCGCCCCTGGACCAACGGCAAGCTACTGCGCTCCAAGGGCTTTTTCTGGCTCGCCAGCAAGTACAAGGACGCTGGCAGCTGGTCTCAGGCGGGCGGTTTGATGCGACACGGGTTTGCGGGCCGCTGGTGGCGTTTCGTCGCGCGTGAGAGCTGGCCTGACGATCAGGAAAATGTCGCGTCTATCCTGGGCAACTGGTCATCGGAGACTGGCGACTGCCGTCAGGAACTGGTGTTCATTGGCCAGAACATCGATTTTGACCAATTGACCGCCGAGCTGGACGGATGCCTGCTGACCGACGACGAAATGGCCGCGGGCTCCGAGCGCTGGCGCACCCTGCGCGACCCGTTCGGTCCCTGGCACGAAGAGGTGGCCGCCTGATGCTTGCTCATTCCCTGAACCATCAAACGACGATCCGGCAGGCTTGCGGACCGACCCCTGACGTATTGGGTGAAGTGCTGGAAGACGGCGTCAACCTTGCTGTCTGGCAGCGTCAGTTACCGGCGCACATTGAAGACTTTGGTGCATTGCTGTTATCGATGGGCCAGCCGCTGTCCGAGTCCTTGACGCTGGACGTGAAGGGCGGCGATCTGGAACCGGATCTGCGCACACTGGCGTCGGGTTACGCCGACCTGCAGGGATACGACGGCTTCATCGCCGACGTCTCGTGGCTGGTCAGTGCCTATGCGTGCCTGCTGGGTAGCGACTGCGTCGGCCTGCGCCTGCGGGTGCTCGACAAGGCGATGTGCCCGCGCTTTCATGTCGATCACGTGCCTGTACGTTTGATTACCACGTATGCCGGATGTGGCAGCCAATGGCTCAAGGAAGGTGACATTGATCGCAGGCAACTGGGCCGCGCTGAATTCGAGCCGCTGGATACCCGTGTCATCCAGCAGATCAACACCGCAGATGTCGCGCTACTCAAGGGGGAGCGCTGGCGTGGGAACGAGGGCGCGGGTCTGGTGCATCGCTCGCCGGCACTTGAGGGCAATGAGCGCAGGCTGATTCTCACGCTGGACTGGCTGGCCTGAAGGCTGTTACGGCGTGATCCACTGACCCTTGCTCTGACCTTCGCAGAAAGGCTTGAGATACAAGGCGTCACTCGCCACGCCGTAATAATGGATATGCTCGCGATAAGGCATGTTGGCGACCTGCGCATTACGGCACACGCCGAATGCACCGGTCGGGCATTGCGGCGAGTAGACGACCTCGGTCTTCTGGCCGGCCAGTTGCGGCTGACAGAAGCTGTCGTGGAACAGGTTTGCCGGGATATTGATATTCTCCTGGCATACCTTGACGTCAAGTCTTTCGGCCTGACTGTGTACCAGACACGCCTGAGCCCGGGTCTCACCTGAAGACAACGCCAACAGTATCAGTGCCAGCCCGGCAGACAGCTTCATGGCTTGCATGGTTACCTTTCCTTGCTCTTCAATCACGAACGCACGCGTAGAAGTCATTTTAATGCTGCAGAACATTCCGACTCACGTCATCGGTGGCCCGCTGGGTGCCGGCAAGACCAGCCTGATCAGACAGTTGCTGGCACAAAAGCCATCCAGCGAGCGGTGGGCGGTGTTGATCAACGAGTTCGGGCAGATCGGTCTGGACGCCGCACTGTTGACCACGGCCGAGGATGGTATCGCACTTGGCGAAGTGGCTGGCGGCTGCCTGTGCTGTGTAAACGGTGTGCCGTTTCAGATCGGGCTGGGTCGCCTGCTGCGCAAGGCCAGGCCTGATCGGCTGCTGATCGAGCCGTCGGGGCTGGGGCATCCTGCGCAACTCATGGCGCAGTTGCGCGAGGCACCTTGGCTCGGCGTGCTCGACGTGCTGCCCAGTGTGATGGTGCTGGATGCGGCCGCGATGCGCGATGGGCAGCCGTTGGCAGTGACCCAGCAGGAAGCGTTGGCCATGGCGGGTTTGCTGGTGATGAACAAATCCGAACACCTGGAGGAAACGTCTCGTAAGGCGCTGGCTGATGAGCTTGCGGGGCATTCTTTGCTGTGGACGCGTTTTGGTGAACTGCCTCTCGCTCGATTACCCGGTTATCGAACGTCTACGGCTGTGGATAAAAACGTTGTGGATAACCTGACCGTACCTCGCAGTATTGGCCAGTTACCGACCGTCTGGGCCGATCCCCGCGTGCCTGTCTGCCTCAGCCATCCAGGCGGGGATGGATGGAGTATCGGCTGGCGTTGGCATCCGTCACAGCAATTCGATCTTCAGCGCGTGCTGCTCTGGCTTGAAAGCCTGAACTGGCAGCGCGCGAAAATGGTTATCCACAGCGCAGGCGGCTGGTATTCAGGCAATGTTGCGCAAGGTGGGCGGCTGGCCTGGCAGCTCAGTGAGTGGCGACAGGACTCGCGGCTGGAACTGATCTTTTCGGCGCCTCAGGATGCAGACGTGTTGCAGAAACAGATGGCCGAGTGCCTGTTGGCAGGCACGTGATAGGGCGCGGTCTTACAACTGACAAGCCCCAAAACAGCGCCTACTGCTTCCACTTCTGATGCGATTGACGCCACTCACTCATCTGGATGATTTCGGCGCTGGGCGGTGGCGTCTTGATTTCGAACGGGTAGGGGGCCAGTTCGATCTGAGCGGTGTGTGCGCCGAACATGGTGATGGTGCCAGGGTGGCGCTGTTCACCGGTGACGGTGAATTCGAAGCCGTATACCCTGGCCAGCCGCTTGTGGCCTTGGGCATCGCGTGCAAAAGTGAGGCGGCGCAACGCGACGTTGCCGTCCAGCAGTTCGAGCTCAAGGCGGGCGCAGTGCTGTTTGACGCGCTCCAGCGCTTTCTCGCGCAGACCATGGGCGTGCCACCACCAGGCCGCAGCGCTTGCGAACAGCATCAGCACGAAAATGTTTCCCAGGGTCAGCATGACGGAGTGCTCCAGCAAAGGAGCCACCAGCTTAACTGTCCTGAGTGATTTACAGCCATACTGTGCGACTTATATTTCTCATTACTGCATTTGCATCGTGTTCAGGATATCCCCATGAAACGTACACCCCACTTGCTCGCTATCCAGTCCCATGTGGTCTTCGGCCACGCAGGCAATAGTGCGGCGGTGTTTCCGATGCAACGTATCGGGGTCAATGTCTGGCCGCTCAACACGGTTCAGTTCTCCAATCACACGCAATACAAGCAGTGGACCGGCGAAGTGCTGGCCCCGCAGCAGATTCCGGCCCTGATCGATGGCATTGCCGCGATCGGCGAGCTGGGCAACTGCGATGCCGTGCTTTCCGGCTATCTGGGCAGTGCCGCGCAAGGACGTGCCATCCTGACCGGCGTCGCACGCATCAAGGCGGCCAACCCCAAGGCACTTTATCTGTGCGATCCAGTGATGGGTCATCCTGAGAAGGGGTGCATCGTCCCGGCTGAAGTCAGCGATTTTCTACTGGAAGAGGCCGCCGCCATGGCCGACTTCCTGTGCCCCAACCAGCTTGAACTGGACAGCTTCTCGGGACGCAAGCCTGAGTCACTGCTCGATTGCCTGGGGATGGCCAAAGCGCTGCTGGCACGCGGCCCGAAAGCCGTGGTGGTCAAGCATCTGGACTACCCCGGCAAGGCAGCGGACGGTTTTGAAATGCTGCTGGTGACCGCCGACGCCAGCTGGCACCTGCGACGTCCATTGCTGGCGTTTCCGCGCCAGCCGGTGGGTGTGGGCGACCTGACCTCGGGCCTGTTCCTGTCGCGCATACTGCTGGGCGATGATCTGGTGGCGGCGTTCGAATTCACCGCGTCTGCGGTGCACGAAGTGCTGCTGGAAACCCAGGCGTGCGCAAGTTACGAACTGGAACTGGTTCGTGCTCAGGACCGTATCGCCCATCCGCGGGTGCGTTTCGAAGCCGTCAGGCTGTAATGGCCGAAAGGACTGCCGCTCAGGCTTCCTTGCCTGAGCCCGTTCTTCAGAGCGCTTCTTCCTTGATTTCCTGGTAACGCTTTTCCAGCTCCTGACGGATCTGGCGGCGTTGCTGCGCCTGGATATAACGTCGCTTGGCTTCAGGGGTTGCCGGTTCCAATGGCGGGACGCTCGCCGGTTTGCGATTGTCATCAACCGCTACCATGGTGAAGAAGCAACTGTTGGAGTGGCGTACCGAGCGCTCGCGGATGTTTTCCGTCACCACTTTGATGCCGACCTCCATCGAGGTGTTGCCGGTGTAGTTTACCGATGCCAGGAAGGTCACCAGTTCGCCGACATGCACCGGCTCACGGAAGATCACCTGGTCCACGGACAACGTGACCACGTAGCGACCGGCATAACGGCTTGCGCACGCATAAGCCACTTCATCCAGGTACTTGAGTAGCGTACCGCCGTGCACGTTGCCAGAGAAGTTGGCCATGTCCGGGGTCATCAATACAGTCATCGACAGCTGGGCGTTTCCGGGTTCCATAGCGTGCTCACACGGTCAAGGTGTTCAAGGACGCCTATGCTGGCGCTCGAGGTGTTGCAGTCACTCAGGCTGCACAGTATCGGGACGCTGGCCATTCACTGCCCGTCACGCGTCACTCCATCTGTTTCTATATATTGCACCGGCTTTTTGTCGAAGAGTGCAGTGTTAACCTTCAAAAACCCGTGGATCGGGTTTTTTCCTACGTTTGCGTCAGATTTGGATGACGAAATTTCGGCAGGCGACGCGACCATTACGTCACTACCGGTCAAGGAACTCATCACCCAAAGGAGCCACACCCCAATGCATGCCATCAATTTTATCCAGGACCTGGCAGTGATCATGCTGGTGGCGGGCGTGGTGACCATTCTTTTTCACCGGCTGCGGCAACCCGTCGTGCTGGGATACATCGTCGCAGGCTTCATCATCGGCCCGCACACGCCCCCGTTCAGCCTGATTCATGACGAAGACACCATCAAGACCCTCGCCGAGCTGGGGGTGATCTTCCTGATGTTCTGTCTGGGCCTTGAGTTCAGTTTGCGCAAGCTGTTCAAGGTCGGTGCCACGGCGTTCATTGCAGCGTTCCTCGAAATCGCCCTGATGATCTGGATCGGCTACGAGATCGGCCAGTTCTTTGGCTGGAAAACCATGGATTCGCTGTTCCTGGGCGCGATTCTGGCAATCTCCTCGACCACCATCATCGTCAAGGCGCTTAACGACCTGAAGATGAAGAACGAGCGCTTCGCTCAGTTGATCTTCGGGGTGCTGATCGTCGAAGACATCCTCGGGATCGGCATCATCGCGTTGTTGTCCGGCATCGCGGTCAGCGGATCGGTCAGCTCTGGCGAGGTGTTCTCGACCGTCGGCAAGCTGTCACTGTTCATGATCGTTGCGCTGGTGATCGGCATTCTGCTGGTGCCGCGCGTGCTGGCCTACGTGGCCAGATTCGAAAGCAACGAAATGCTGCTGGTGACGGTGCTGGGGCTGTGCTTCGGTTTCTGCCTGCTGGTCGTCAAGCTGGAGTACAGCATGGTGTTGGGCGCCTTCCTGATCGGCGCAATCATGGCTGAATCCAGGGAACTGATAAAGATCGAGCGCCTGATCGAGCCAATACGAGACATGTTCAGTGCGATTTTCTTCGTGGCCATCGGGCTGATGATCGACCCTAAAATCCTGCTCGATTATGCTTGGCCCATCGCCGTGATTACCGTCGCGGTGGTGCTGGGTAAGATGCTGTCCTGTGGGCTGGGCGCGTTTCTCGCGGGCAACGATGGCCGAACCTCCCTGCGTGTAGGCATGGGGCTGTCACAGATTGGCGAGTTTTCCTTCATCATCGCGGCATTGGGCATGACGCTGCAGGTGACCAGTGATTTCCTGTATCCAGTGGCGGTCGCGGTGTCTGCCATCACGACTCTGCTGACGCCTTACCTGATTCGTGGTGCCGACCCGCTGTCGAACAGGCTCGCCATGATGGTGCCCGGGCGCGTTGCGCGGGTGTTCAATATGTACGGTGAATGGCTGCGCAGTATTCAGCCACAAGGGGAAGGGGCGGTGCTGGCGCAGATGATCCGTCGCATCCTGCTGCAGGTCGGCGTCAATCTGGCGCTGGTGATGGCGATCTTCTTCAGTGGCGGATATTTCGCCGAGCGCATTGGCGGCTACATGAGCGAATGGGTAGCGGATATCAGCTATCAGAAGGCATTGATCTGTGGTGCTGCGTTGCTGTTGTCGCTGCCGTTCCTGATCGCGGCATATCGCAAGCTCAAGGCGCTGTCGATGCTTCTGGCAGAGATGGGCGTCAAACCGGAAATGGCCGGGCGTCACACCGTGCGGGTACGCAAGATCCTGGCGGAGGTTATTCCGCTGCTTTCGCTGGCGCTGATTTTCGTCATGCTGGCTGCGCTGTCAGCCGGCATTCTGCCGGCCAACGAGCTGTTGCTGGTCATCACGCTGGTGGCGGCGCTTGTCGCTGCACTGCTGTGGCGCTGGTTCATTCGCGTGCACACGCGCATGCAGCTGGCGTTGATAGAGACATTGGGTAACAACAATCAGGAGTCATCCGGGCATTGAGCCCGGTGACGCACGTTCGGCAGGCACTGCCAGCGGGTATCAGCTTTCCAGCCAGACGTCCCGCGCCCAGTGCCAGACCGATTCCCAGCTCTCTTCGGTGACCAGTTCTTCTTCGGCGGACCACAACAGCACGGTGCCGTCCTCTTCGACGCAGTAGTAGTCGTCGCCGTCCTGGCAGATCGGAATCAGCTCGCGCGGTACACCGTCGTCCCAGGCGGTTGCGGCTACATCCGGCAGGTAGGTGTGCGACTGCGGGTCAGTGACCGTGACGGGCTCGAGGCTGCCATACACCACGTCGCTGACTGTCAGGAGAAACTCCTTGAAGACGAACGGAATGTTGATGAACAGCTGTTCTTCGATCTCGACCAACAGGTCTTCATCGGGCAGTTCGAGCGGAACCGGAACCGGTTCGTTCGCTTCACGCAATTGTTCGATGACTTCTTCCACGACACGGATCCTCTTACTTGATGGCGCGGGTTATACAGTAGCGTAAAGCCTTTCTCAAAATAACTATCCGAACGGATAAACAAAAAACCCCGGACATGTCCGGGGTTCTGAACGCAATAACGGAATCTGGTTCAACCGTTCTGGCGAATTCCCGCTACCAGCCATGGCTGATTGTCGCCTTGCGCCCGTTCCATGTTCCAGCTTTCGCTGAACACTTCGCCCTGATCAAAGCGCGAAGTTTTGGAAACGCCCGAGAATGTCAGGGTCGCGATTGTTTTGTCTGCGCGGTCATCGACACCGTCCAGCTGGACGTTGAGGTTGTCGATGTAAGTCGACTGGAAGCCGTCGCCCAGGTCGGCACGTTCCTTTTTCAGGAACTGGAGCATTTGCGGGGTGACGAACTCTGCGATCTTGTCCATCTCGTTGGCGTCCCAGTGCTGCTGCAGCGACTGGAAGTGGCTGCGAGCGGCCTCAAGGAAGCGTTCCTCGTTGAACCAGGCTGGCGCGTTGATCACCGGTGCGGCGGAAGCGGCCGAGCTGCTGCCGAAAATCGGGTTCTGCGCAGGCTGGCTGACTTCACGCTGGTAAGGCGCACCGGCACCGGCCATTTTCGGCTGGTTCTGCTGACGCTTGCGCGCAATGAAGCGGAAGATCAGGAAGGCGATGAGGCCAACGATCAGAATGTCGAACAGTTGAAGGCCCTGGAAGCCGTCACCCATGAACATGGCTGCAAGCAGGCCACCGGCAGCGATACCGGCCAATGGACCCAGCCAGCGGGATGCGCCGCTGGCGGCAGGTGTCGGGCGTCCGGCAGCGTTAGGGGCTGCGGCAGGCGTGGAAGGCGCAGTCTGGCGCGCCTGATGGGTCGGGGCCGAGCCCATGCTCTTGCCACCACCGAAACGCGCGGCGTTCACATCCAGGCTCAGAGTGAGCCCGATGCACAGCGCCATCGCGAAGCTAAGAAAACGTTGCATATGGGTATTCCCGTTTTGTGATTGCACGCGCGTCATGTTGCACAGCACATGGCTGCATGACCAGCGCGTTAATGTTTCGGACTTTTACACAAACAGCGTAAGACATTTCGCTGCGGCTTGTGGGCTTGGTCGCCGACGCGTTCAGTTATACGCACGTCTTGCAGCAATCAACTGACTGTGGGAGGCGGCTTGCCAGCGATGGCGTCCGTTCAGTCGCTGACAGGTCGCTTCAAAAAATGCATCGCCGGCAAGCCGCCTACACGCTGCGCATTCAACCCGACACTTCCGCAGAAACGGTTACAACGCCACCAGCTTGGCGTAGCCCATCATCAGCCACTTGCTGCCCTCGGCGAAGTTGACCTGCACACGGGCCTGAGCGCCTGCGCCTTCGAAGTTGAGGATCACGCCTTCGCCGAATACGGCATGCTGCACACGCTGGCCCAGGGTGAACTCGGTTTCCGGGATGCCGGTACCGGTGAACAGGCTGCTGTTATTGACCTTCTGCGTGCCGCCGAACGGCCGGCTGACGCTGTTGGACAGGCGCACTTCCTGAATCAGCGCGGGCGGGATTTCGCGTACGAAACGCGAAACCTTGTTGTAGGTCTCGCTGCCGTACAGGCGACGCGTCTCGGCGTAGGTCATGACCAGTTGCTGCATCGCGCGGGTAATGCCTACATAAGCCAGACGGCGTTCCTCCTCAAGACGGCCGGGCTCTTCCAGGCTCATCTTGTGCGGAAACAATCCTTCTTCCATGCCCACCAGAAACACGTGCGGGAACTCAAGCCCCTTTGCGCTGTGCAGCGTCATCAACTGGATGCTTTCTTCGTGCTCCTGGGCCTGAGTGTCACCGGCTTCCAGCGACGCATGCCCGAGGAAGGCGGCCAGCGGGGTGAGGTCTTCTTCACTTTCGGTGTTCTCGAAAGCACGTGCAGCGCTGACCAGTTCCTCAAGGTTTTCTACCCGTGCCTGGCCTTTCTCGCCTTTTTCCTGCTCGTGATAGGTGATCAGCCCGGACTGTTCGATGACGGTCTGGGTCATGAGGTGCAGCGGCATGTCCATGACCTTGGCCGACAGGTTCTCGATCAGCTCAATGAACCCGCCCAGCGCAGTCGCCGCACGGCCGGTCAGGCCTTTGTTGGCCACCAGCAGGCGCATGGCTTCCCACATCGACACGTCGGCATGGCGGGCATGCTCGCGGATCGCTTCGACGGTTTTTTCACCGATGCCGCGAGCCGGGACGTTGATGACCCGCTCAAGCGCTGCATCGTTGCCGCGACCTTCCAGCAAGCGCAGGTACGCCATGGCGTTCTTGATTTCGGCACGCTCGAAGAATCGCTGGCCACCATAGATGCGGTATGGAATGCGCTCGCGCAGCAGCGCTTCTTCCAGCACCCGAGACTGGGCGTTGGAGCGGTACAGAATGGCGATATCGTTACGCGAAATACCGGTCTTGAGCACGCTCTCGATGGTCTCGACCACATAACGCGCTTCATCATGTTCGTTGAAGGCGGCGTACAGGCTGATCAGTTCGCCGTCGCCGACATCGGTCCACAGCTCTTTGCCCAGGCGACCGCTGTTGTTGACGATCAAGCCGTTGGCCGCTTTGAGGATGCTCGCCGTGGAGCGGTAGTTCTGCTCAAGACGGATGACTTCGGTGTCCGGGAAGTCGGACGAGTACTGGTGAATGTTCTCGATCTTCGCGCCGCGCCAGCCGTAGATGGACTGGTCGTCGTCGCCGACCACCATCAGACTGTCGCCGCCCTGGGCCAGCAGGCGCAACCAGGCGTACTGCACGGCGTTGGTGTCCTGGAACTCGTCCACCAGCACATGGCGGAAGCGACGCTGGTAGTGCGCCAGCAGACCAGGGTTGTCGCGCCACAGGTCCAGAGCACGCAGCAGCAGTTCCGAGAAGTCGATCACGCCCGCCCGCTGGCAGGCCGCTTCGTAGGCTTCATAGATGCTGCGCATGGTGGTCAGGAACAGATCGCCGCTGGCCTGAATGTGCTGTGGGCGCAGACCTTCGTCCTTCTGCCCATTGATGAACCACTGTGCCTGACGGGCCGGCCAGCGTTGCTCGTCCAGACCCAGGTCGCGGATCACGCGCTTGACCACGCGCTGCTGGTCGTCGCTGTCCAGGATCTGGAAGGTCTGCACCAGCCCGGCTTCCTGCCAGTGCGCCCGCAACAGGCGGTGCGCCAGGCCGTGGAACGTGCCGACCCACATGCCTGCCGGGCTGATGCCCATCAGTTGCTCGATGCGATGACGCATCTCGGCAGCGGCCTTGTTGGTGAACGTCACCGACAGCACTGAGTGCGGGGAGGCTTGCTCGACCTGCATCAGCCAGGCGATGCGATGCACCAGCACACGGGTTTTGCCGGAGCCAGCTCCGGCCAGGACCAACTGACGACCCAGGGAGGCGGCTACGGCCTGACGCTGGGCATCGTTGAGGGAATTGAGAAGCAGAGAGAGATCATCGCGCATCGGCGCATTCTAGGGTGCTGCGTCATGGTGGGCAAACCATGCTTTGCGTGAGGCAATAAAAAACCGGTGACGCTGACGACCGGTCGGTCAGGGCCGCGAACGTGGCACGCTGTGCCTTGAGCGGGGCTTGATTGATCAGGGGAGTGGCAAATTGATACTTTTGTTCAGTCCGGCAGTGTGGTCTGCCCGAAGCCTTGTGTATGCTCCGCACACGCTCAAGGCCAAGACCCTGTTTGAACGCTCCTGAACGGGCGCATGCGGGGTCTGATCAACGATAAGAACGACGCCATGACATACCGCTTCAGCGCGGGCGAGGCCCTTGAAAACACTCGCTGCGACCTCTACCGGCAGTTCGCCGCGCCCCTGGCGCTCGAACGCACGCGTCTTCTTTATCAGGGCTCACTGCTGCCAACGCTGTTCATGTTTCTGAACGGTCTGGTCTGCGCCTGGTTGCTCTGGGGCGCCGAACGCTATTTGCTGGTGTGGATCTGGCTGGGCTGGCTGTCTGCACTTGTCTGCCTTCGGATCACTCAGGTCGCCGCGTTCGAGTCGGCATCCAGAGAGCGTCAGGCACAACCGGTCTGGCGCAGGATGTTTCTCATGGGCGCGTGTGTCAGTGGCCTGACCCTGGCCGCTGCGGCAGTGGTGCTGGTCCCGGTGGAAAACTTTGAGCAGCAGGCCTGGGTGTTCGGCCTGATCGGCGCTGCGATTCTGTCCGCCAGCGTCGCCTACGCCGTCAGCATTTCCGCGTTTCTGGTGTTCAGCCTGTCCTGCCTGTTGCCTCCGATTCTGTACCTGTTCTGGGGCGGGGACGTGCCGTTTCGTGGTTGGGGCTGGCTCGGACTCATCCTGCTGTTTGCCTTGAGCGTAGTCGCGTGGCAGGTCAATCATCTGCTGGAGCGCAGCCTGCTGAGGCGCTTCCAGAATCAGGCTTTGATCGAGCATCTGCAGCAGGCGCAGGCGACCAGTGAGGCACTCAACACCGAGCTGGCCCACGAAATCGATCAGCGCCGCGAAGCCGAACGCGGTTTGAGAGAGGCGCAGATCGGGCTGGAGGATCGTGTGGCCCAGCGCACGCTTGAGCTGGAGGAAGCCAATCAGGCGTTGAGCAAAAGCCCGCCGCGCCTGGCCGCCACCGTTTTTGACGCCGCCAGCGAAGGCATCGTGATCTTCGATCCGGACTACTGCATCCTCACGGTGAATCAGGCGTTCAGCCGGGTGAGTGGCTATCAGCCAGATGATTTGATCGGGCGCCGGGTGACGGACATTGCCAGCAGCCGCGATGCGCGGCGTCACTTTCAGGCCATTCATCAATCACTGGAGCAGACCGGTCAATGGCAGGGCGAACTCGTCGAAGCGCGCAAGAACGGTGAGCTTTATCCGCAATGGCTGCAGTTGAACGTCGTGCGCGATAAGGCGGGGAAATTGAGCCATATTGTCGGCTTTTTCTCCGATCTTTCGTCGCGACGTGCCGCTGAAGAGCGCATGCGCTATCTGGCGCATTTCGATGAACTGACCGGGCTGGCCAACCGTTCGCTGTTCAACGAGCGCCTGCGTGAAGCTCGCGAGCGTGTGCGGTCTGGAGGTCGAAGTCTGGCACTGCTGCATATCAATCTGGACCGTTTCAAGCTGCTCAACGAAAGCCTGGGTCATGAAATCGCTGATCAATTGCTCAGGCACATTGCACGGCGGTTGAGCAACGCGATGCCGGAAGCCGACACGATCGCAAGGCTCTCGGGCGATGAATTCGGCGTATTGTTTGACAGCTACTCGAACCTCTCCAGCCTGGCCCGCGTAACCAATCGTCTGCTGGGCAAATTGCGCGTACCGCTATCGGTGGCTGGCCACGAACTGGTGATCAGCGCATCGGTGGGTATCAGTCTGCTGTCGGACTCTGCCCGTGAGGTCTCGGCACTGGTGAGTCAGGCGAACATGGCGATGCAGCACGCCAAGCACCTGGGCGGCAACAATTTCCAGTTCTTCACCGAGAGCCTGCAGGCCAGTACGCTGGAGCGCCTGCAAATGGAAATCCAGTTGCGCAGGGCCATCGAAGATCATCAACTGCTGGTCTTTTATCAGCCCAAGCTGAGCTTGAGGAGTGGGCGTCTGGACTCGGCCGAAGCCCTGGTGCGGTGGCACCACCCACAGCGCGGCATGGTGCCACCGGGGGAGTTCATCGGACTTGCCGAGGAAACCGGGCTGATCGGCGCCATCGGCGAATTCGTGCTGCGCAAGGCATGCTGGCAGGCCTGCGAATGGCAGCGTCAGGGCATGGCGCCGATCAGGGTATCGGTCAACCTGTCAGTCCATCAGCTGCGTCATGGGAAACTGGTGAGTCTGGTGCGGCAGGTGCTTGAGGAAACCGGTCTGGAACCGCAATGGCTGGAGCTGGAGCTGACTGAAAGCCAGTTGCTCGACAGCGTCGAACACATTATCGCGACCTTTCAGCAGTTGCGTGAGCTGGGCGTAAAGCTGGCCATCGATGACTTCGGCACCGGCTACTCTTCATTGAGTTACCTGCGACGCTTTCCGGTGGACTACGTGAAGATCGACCGGGCATTCATCAGCGGGTTGGGCGATGGCACCGAAGACGCCGCCATCATTCAGGCAATCATTTCCATGGCTCACAGCCTGGGGTTGAAGGTGGTCGCCGAGGGCGTTGAAAACCAGAGTCAGCTGGAGTTCCTCAGGGAGCATGGATGCGATGAGGTACAGGGTTATCTGATCAGCCGGCCGATTGAGGCGTCTGCCATGGCTGCGATGCTGATTCAGTCGCGCTGAGACAGCGCCGTGGTTGTCGTGGACTCGGCATAATGTAGGATTATTCCCACAAAAAAGAGCGATTTGCCCGTCCTCATTCCGTTTAAGGCGTTCTACGTTCGTTTAACTGGGCGTCTCGCAGGTCATGTAGTATAACTACAAGAAAGCTACAACCCGCCCACCGCTTCATTACCGAGTCTGCCTTTTGAATCTGCTGCAACACATCGCCCAGTCACGTCACCTGCTGCGCAAATCGGAGCTCAAGGTAGCCGACCATGTGCTGCTCGACCCTGCCGCTGTGATGCACAGTTCCATGGCTGATCTTGCCCATAGCGTAGGCATCAGCGAGCCAACCATCGTTCGCTTCTGTCGCGCCATCGGTTGTACCGGGTTCCAGGACCTCAAGCTCAAGCTGGCCCAGAGCCTGGCGGCGGGTGCCAGCTTCGGACAGTTCGCGATTCATGAAGACGATTCGGTCGCCGACTACAGCCTGAAGATTTTCGACACCACCCTGCACACCCTGATGGAAGTGCGGGAGAACCTCGATCCCCATGCGCTGCAACTGGCGGTGACGGCCATGGCCGGTGCCAATCGTGTCGAGTTCTATGGCTTCGGGGCGTCCGGCGCCGTGGCGGCCGATGCGCAGCACAAGTTCTTCCGGTTGCTTTTGACGGCGGCGGCGTACTCCGACCCGCACATGCAGGCCATGTCGGCCGCGACGCTCAAGCCGACAGATGTTGCGGTGTGTATTTCCCAGTCCGGTCGCTCCAAGGATCTGCTGATCACCGCCAACATGGTGCGTGAGAGCGGCGCGACCCTTATTACCCTGTGCCCGAGCCAGACGCCACTGGCCGAGCTGTCTTCGGTCAATCTGGCCATCGACGTTCACGAAGACACCGAGATCTATACGCCGCTGACCTCGCGCATCGCACATCTGGTGGTCATCGATGTGCTGGCGATGGGCGTGGCCATGGCGCGTGGGCCGAGCCTGGTCAACCACCTCAAAAGCGTCAAGCGCAGCTTGCGCAGCCTGCGTCTGTCGCCGAAATCGATCAAGCCTCACGAAGACTGACAGCGTTCGCAGTCAGTAGCAGACAGCCACTGAAACGCCCGCCAGAGACCTTCAAATCACTGGCGGGCGTCGTTATGCGAAAGGCTGTTACGCGCTCATCAATGGGTAACTTCTACACCATCAATGGATGCCAGCAATTCATTGTTGTAGTAGATGCTGACCGACGTAATGTCCGCACCGCTACGCTGGGTGTATACGACTTCCTTCTCGGTCAGGACTTGCAGGTCGACACCCTGGGTCTCCAGAATCAGGTCCAGACTCAGATGGCTCAGCGCCCTTGGCCTGCCGTTTGGAACCAGTACAGCGGTGGTGTTGCTGGTAGGTACGGTTACGGTGCCGGAGATTTTGAGGGTGTTGACACCTGGCATCCGGTCATCGCGGGCCTTCCAGTTTTTGTTTTCGATAGTCATTTTCAGCTCCTTTCCATGGATGCATTCACCGGCCGATTGCCGGTGATTTGCGTCTTGCAGGGCCAGTGTCTACCGTTCAGTCTCTGGAGTCGCGATACATATTTAGATGTTTTCGACCAATACCCCTGGAAAATGTAACTGCCTTGTCATGTTTTCGCCGCGTCTTCGTAACCGCGAGGTGTAAAGATGCATTTCCACAAAACGTATTGGGAGACTGGACATGGCTCGGCACTACGACGATTTACCCAACAGCACCGTGAAAACCCGCCGTCAGCAGGAAGATCAGCGTCGCATGGAATTTCGTCGCGCTATCGAGAGCTACTGTGAGGCACGCCAGCTCAATCAGGATCTGTCTGACTATCTGGACGGCGTGACCGGCCCGGTCTGGCAGACTCTCACGCCGTCCGAGGACGGCCGTCGAAGCGTTCGACAAGCTGGCTGATCTGCGCGCGTTCGCTACGAATGAACGCCAGAAAAGCGTGTGCCACTGGCGACAGGCGTTTGTCTCTGGCTTGAACCACGCACCAGCTTCGATACAACGGCAGCTCGGCCACGGGCAGCTCCACGAGAGCGCCGCTGGCCAGCTCCTGACACACGGCGTGACGTGTCAGCATCGCCAGTCCCAATCCGGCCACCACGCATTCACGCTGCGCCTCGCTTGAAGACACTTCCGATGTCTGCACGAAGTGCACGCGTTTCTCTTTGAAATATTCCTCGCAGGCCCGGCGTGTGCCCGACCCCGGCTCGCGGGTCAGAAGAGGCCAGGGCTCCAGGTCCTTGAGGCTCAACGCGGCGCGGTTGCACAGCGGATGCCCGGGTGGCGCGACGGCAACGATAGGGTTGTTAAGGAATGGAAGAAACTCCAGCCCCATGTCCTGCGGCACCATCGACATGATGACCAGATCATCGCGGTTGTCCGACAGCCTTCTGATGACCAGCGCACGGTTGACCACGGTCAGGTTCAGGCTGACTTCCGGGTGCTGGCGTTTGAAAGCGGCAAACAGGTGCGGGACGAAATACTTGCAGCTCGATTCGATGGCGAGCTTCAACTGGCCCTGCAGTGAGCCCTGCATGTCCGAGAGCTGCATATCGAGGTTTTCCAAGCGGCCAAAAATATCTTTACTGGCAGCCTGCAGCGCTTCGGCGGCTTCAGTGAGATACAGCTTTTTGCCGACATACTCGAACAGCGGCTGCCCGATCAGTTCTTCAAGCTGGCGAATCTGCAGGCTGACCGCAGGTTGAGTCAGCGCCATTTCCTCGGCCGCCCGGCTGTACGAGCGCAGGTCGCACACCTCATTGAAAATACGCAGTTGACGCAACGTCATACGCATCAATGACTTACGCATGGTTATCGATTTCCGTCAGTGGTCAGGATGATGACTATAAGCTTTTACTTATGACTGACCCAATTTTTACTCATTTTTATTAATTGTCGATCAGGCATAGGGTGTCCCTGCGGCATTCAGTCACATGCCCAGTTACAAAAGTAGCCGGGACGTTGGTCCTTAAGGTCGAGGAAACGCCAGTGATAACAAAAATATTGATCGCCAACCGGGGAGAGATTGCCGTCCGTATCGTGCGCGCTTGTGCCGAGATGGGCATTCGCTCGGTGGCCATCTTTTCCGACGCCGACCGGCATGCCCTGCATGTCAAACGCGCTGACGAAGCCTATAGCATTGGTGCCGAACCGCTGGCGGGCTATCTGAACCCCCGCAAGCTGGTCAATCTCGCCGTGGAAACCGGGTGTGATGCGCTGCATCCCGGTTATGGTTTTCTCTCGGAAAATGCCGAACTGGCAGACATTTGCGCCGAACGTGGCATCAAGTTCATTGGTCCGTCTGCTGAAGTCATTCGCCGCATGGGTGACAAGACTGAAGCGCGCCGCAGCATGATCAAGGCTGGGGTGCCGGTTACACCGGGCACCGAAGGCAACGTCGCTGACATTCAGGAAGCGCTGATCGAAGGGGATCGCATCGGCTATCCGGTGATGCTCAAGGCCACTTCCGGTGGTGGTGGACGGGGCATTCGTCGCTGCAACAGCCGCGAAGAACTAGAGCAGGCGTTTCCCCGAGTGATCTCGGAAGCGACCAAAGCCTTTGGTTCGGCCGAAGTGTTTCTGGAAAAGTGCATCGTCAACCCCAAGCACATCGAAGCGCAGATTCTGGGCGACAGTTTCGGCAACGTAGTGCATCTGTTCGAGCGCGACTGCTCGATCCAGCGCCGCAATCAGAAGCTCATCGAAATCGCCCCCAGCCCGCAACTGACCCCGGAACAGCGCGCCTACATCGGCGATCTGTCAGTGCGCGCGGCCAAGGCGGTGGGCTACGAGAATGCCGGCACCGTGGAGTTCCTGCTCGCCGACGGTGAGGTGTACTTCATGGAAATGAATACCCGGGTTCAGGTGGAGCACACCATCACCGAAGAAATCACCGGGATCGATATCGTTCGCGAGCAGATTCGCATCGCGTCCGGCCAGCCGCTGTCGGTCAAACAGGAAGACATCATCCATCGCGGTTTCGCGTTGCAGTTTCGGATCAACGCCGAAGACCCGAAAAACAACTTCCTGCCCAGTTTCGGCAAGATCACCCGCTACTACGCGCCCGGCGGCCCCGGTGTACGCACCGACACGGCGATCTACACCGGCTACACCATCCCGCCGTTCTACGACTCGATGTGCCTGAAGCTGATCGTCTGGGCGCTGACCTGGGAAGAAGCGATGGACCGCGGCCTTCGTGCCCTGGACGACATGCGTCTGCAAGGGGTGAAGACCACCGCCGCGTACTACCAGGAAATTCTGCGCAACCCGGAATTCCGCAGCGGTGAGTTCAACACCAGCTTCGTCGAAAGCCACCCTGAACTGACCAACTACTCGATCAAGCGCAAACCCGAAGAGCTGGCTCTGGCCATCGCCGCCGCCATTGCCGCCCACGCAGGCCTGTAAGGAATACTGAAATGTCCAAGAAGATCCTCGTCACCGACACCATCCTGCGTGATGCTCACCAATCGTTGCTGGCCACGCGCATGCGCACCGAAGACATGCTGCCGATCTGCGAAAAGCTCGACAAGGTCGGCTACTGGTCCCTTGAAGTCTGGGGCGGCGCGACGTTCGATGCCTGCGTGCGCTTTCTGAAGGAAGACCCGTGGGAACGCCTGCGTCAGTTGCGCGCGGCACTTCCCAACACCCGCCTGCAAATGTTGCTGCGCGGTCAGAACCTGCTGGGCTATCGCCATTACAGTGATGACGTGGTCAGGGCGTTCGTCGCCAAGGCAGCCGTGAATGGCATCGACGTGTTCCGCATCTTCGATGCCATGAACGACGTACGTAACCTGCGTGTGGCCATCGAAGCCGTAAAAGCCGCGGGCAAGCATGCGCAAGGCACCATCGCTTACACCACCAGCCCGGTTCACACCATCGATGCGTTCGTGGCGCAGGCCCGGCAGATGGAAGCGATGGGCTGCGACTCGGTCGCAATCAAGGATATGGCCGGCCTGCTCACACCGTTCGCGACCGGTGAACTGGTCCGTGCGCTGAAGGCCGAGCAGTCGCTGCCGGTATTCATTCATTCCCATGACACGGCTGGCCTGGCCGCGATGTGTCAGCTCAAGGCGGTCGAGAACGGCGCGGACCATATCGATACGGCTATCTCCAGCTTCGCCTGGGGCACCAGTCATCCGGGCACTGAATCCATGGTCGCCGCGCTCAAGGGCAGCGAGTTCGACACCGGGCTGGATCTGGAGCTGTTGCAGGACATCGGTCTGTACTTCTACGCCGTGCGCAAGAAGTACCACCAGTTCGAAAGCGAGTTCACCGCCGTCGACACCCGCGTGCAGGTCAACCAGGTACCGGGCGGAATGATTTCCAACCTGGCCAACCAGCTCAAGGAGCAGGGCGCGCTCAACCGCATGAACGAAGTGCTGGCCGAGATCCCGCGGGTGCGCAAGGACCTGGGCTATCCACCACTGGTCACGCCGACTTCGCAGATCGTTGGCACCCAGGCGTTTTTCAACGTGCTCGCTGGCGAGCGCTACAAGACCATCACCAATGAAGTGAAGCTTTACCTGCAAGGTGGCTATGGCAAGGCTCCGGGTCAGGTGGACGAGAAGCTGCGTCGTCAGGCTATCGGCAACGAAGAGTTGATCGATGTGCGTCCGGCCGACCTGCTCAAGCCGGAAATGACCAAGCTGCGGGCTGAAATCGGAGCGCTCGCCAAATCCGAAGAAGATGTGCTGACTTTTGCCATGTTCCCGGACATTGGCCGCAAGTTCCTGGAAGAGCGCGCTGCCGGAACGCTGACACCTGAAGTATTGCTGCCGATCCCCGAAGCGGGCAGCGTTGCCCGTGCAGGCGGCGAGGGCGTTCCGACGGAGTTTGTGATCGATGTGCATGGCGAGACTTATCGTGTGGACATCACTGGCGTGGGCGTCAAGGCCGAGGGCAAGCGCCATTTTTATCTGTCGATTGACGGCATGCCGGAAGAGGTGGTGTTCGAACCGCTCAACGAGTTTGTCAGCGGTGGCGCCAGCAAGCGCAAGCAGGCACATGCGCCGGGCGACGTCAGCACCACCATGCCGGGCAACATCGTCGATGTGCTGGTCAAGGAGGGCGACATCGTCAAGGTCGGCCAGGCCGTACTGATTACCGAAGCGATGAAGATGGAAACCGAAGTTCAGGCCTCCATTGCCGGCAAGGTCGTGGCCATCCATGTCGCCAAGGGCGACCGCGTGAATCCGGGCGAAGTCCTGATCGAGATAGAAGGCTGATCGGGCGTAGAGCCGAAGCTGAACCGTTTACCTCTGGGGGAGCCTTCGTGGCTCCCTTTTTTTATTCATACAGCCCGGAATGAGGCGCGGAGCGTGGGAACGATCAAAACTGCAGGTCACTGGACTGTGGGAGGCGGCTTGCCGGCGATGAAGTCGACGCGGTGTGTCAGGAAAATCGCGTCATCGGTCATCGCGGGCAAGCCCCCCTAGAGTTCACCGACCCGCACGCTGAGCCTACTGCCGAAACGCCTCCAGCCCTCTGATCTGCTGTCCGTCCTTGAAGTTATCCACAGCCAGCCAGCCTTCGAATGCGGACTGCAGGTCGGGCCATTCACTGTCGAGGATCGAATACCACGCAGTGTCACGGCTCGCGCCCTTGACCACCATGTGTTGGCGGAAAGTACCCTCATAACTGAACCCGAATCGGTCAGCGGCGCGTTTGGAGCGGGCATTGTTGGCGTTGCATTTCCATTCCAGGCGGCGGTTGCCCAGTCGAAAGGCTTCCCTGGCCAGCAAGTAGATCGCTTCAGTGCCTTTGGGGGTGCGTTGCATGGCAGCGCTGAACGTCACGTGGCCAATCTCGATCCGCCCGTGTGCCGCGAATATCGATAGAAAACTGATCACGCCCTCGGCCTTGCCGGTCTGCTGATTGATCACGGTGTAGAACCACGGATCTGTCGCCACCTGATGCCCGGCCAGCCAGGCATCGAACGCACTGCGCTCGTTGAACGGCCCATAGGGCAGATAGTCCCACAGCTTCGGGTCGGCATCCGGTCCTTGAAGTACTGACCACAGGTCATCGGCGTGCCGGGCCGTCTCCAGTTTTTCCAGGCGGACGAAGCGTCCGCTCAGGGTCTGCGGGCCAGGCAATGTCGCGGGTTGCCAATCCAGTGGAATCTCAGACATCAATTATTTCCCTTCAGAGAGCCTTGCGAAATTGAATGTAGCCGCCGCGATCAGCGATGCGTTCATACAGCTGAATGGCCGTGGCGTTGGTTTCGTGAGTCAGCCAATGCACCTTGTCACAGTCGTCGGCCTTGGCGGTCATGTAGACATGCTCGATCAATTGCCTGCCGACCCCGGTGCCGCGCTGTTCCGGCGCAACGATCAGATCCTGCAAATAGCAGGCATTCCTGATGCTCCAGTTGGAGCGATGGTAGATAAAGTTCACCATGCCCACCGCTTTGCCGTCCAGCCATGCCAGGGCGGAGTGTGTCGGCTCGTTCGGATCGAGCAGGCGTTGCCAGGTCACGTCGCTGACGCCTTCGGCCAGTTCGGTCTTGTAGAAGCGCAGATAGGCCTGCCAGAGCGGCAGCCATGCGTGGTGGTCGTCAACATTGACGGCGCGTATCTGGACGTCACTCATGAAACATGCTCCAAGGGGCTCATAAGGCGAGCGATGTGTTGTTCGTTGATATTCGGGCTCGCGGCAAGGCCGTCACGGACTCCGGCCATATCTGTGGCACTGCGGTTCTGGCTGAGTTTGCGTTTGCCTTCCAGACGCTGGACGGGGAGGGCAAAGCCGACGATGGCTCCGAGCATCTTGGCGATGTATTCGGCGGGTGCGTCGTCGATGGACCAGGGTTGTGCACGACCAGACTCGTGCCTTGCCGTCAGCTCATCCAGGAGTTGGCGCAGTCGTGACGGGTCGGTAAAGGTTTCGGCCTTGCCGTAGGCGTGCACCGCAAGATAGTTCCAGGTGGGCACGACCTGACCATGCTCGGCTTTGCTCGGGTAGTAAGAAGGACTGACGTACGCGTCTTCGCCTGGGAAGATCACCAATGCCTCGGCGCAAGTGTCCAACTGCCGCCACTGCGGGTTCGCTCTTGCCAGATGGCCGTAAAGCGTCCCATTGGGACCCTGGTTTTCGCGCAGCAACAGGGGCAGGTGCGAAGCCTGCAGGCCGTCTTCGTTCCAGGTAACCAGAATCGCCAGGCGAGTCTGATTCATCTGTTCATGGAGTCTGGACGTTTCGTGGTCTCTGAATGCTGCTGGTGTGTACATGGCGCTACCCCTTGGCCGATGAACAGAGCGTAGGCAAGACATTGGTCTGTTGTAAGATCCATTTTTTGTAGATTTCATAGGGCCAATTCGATGGCGTCCGATGCTCCCGCGTTTCCTTTCACGTTGACCGGCATCAGGCTGGACAGGCGTCAGGGCCTGAGCAAGCAGCTGTATCGCGCGTTGCGTCAGCAAATACTGGACGCCCGATTGACCAGCGGAATGCGCCTGCCTGCCAGTCGCGAACTGGCCGACCTGTTGGCCATTTCCCGCAACAGCGTGATGCGCGCCTACGACCAGTTGTATGCCGAAGGTTTCACGGAAACCCGCGTCGGGGACGGAACCTATGTCACGTACTTGCCAGGCCGTGCCGGGGCGCTCGATCAAGCAGGGAAAAGAAAACTATCCACCGACTTGTCCACAGGTTTGTCTACAGCTTTGCCCACAGGTTTATCCACAGATTCACAGCAAAGTCCGAAAGAGATCGACGACGAAGTTATCCACAGGTCTGCGCTTTATCTGATCAATATCCATCAACTTCCGGCCTCCTCGGAGCAGGCGCCCAAGGCTTTTCGTGTGGGCGTACCGGCTTTTGATCTGTTTCCTTTTGCCTTGTGGGGCAAGCTTTATGCGGCCTTCTGGCGCCGTCCGGACCCTGCCCTGCTGGGTTACGGCGCTGCCGCCGGAGAGCCGAGGTTACGCGAGCTGATCGCCGCGTATCTACGTTCATCGCGCGGGCTGCACTGCACCGCTGAGCAAATTGTGATCACCAGTGGCGCCCAGCACGCCATCAGCCTTTGTGCACAGCTGCTGGTGGAGCCGGGCGAAAGCGTTGCGATCGAAAATCCGGGCTATCGCGCGGCGGGTCATGCGTTCGCCGTGGCCGGTGCCCGGCTGAAAGGTGTGGCAGTCGATGAGGAAGGGCTGCGCTGCGCCGATCTCGAGCAGGCCGGTTGCAAGCTGGCCTACGTCACCCCCTCTCACCAGTACCCGACCGGTGTGGTCATGAGCCTGGCCAGACGTCTTGAAATGCTGACCTGGGCCGAGAAGAACCAGAGCTGGATTGTCGAGGATGATTACGATGGCGAGTACCGCTACAGCGGCGCGCCATTGGCACCCCTCGCTGCGCTGGATCGCAGCGGACGAGTGCTGTACATCGGCACCTTTGGCAAAATTGCCTTCCCGGCCCTGCGCCTGGGTTATCTGGTACTGCCACAGGAACTCGTTCGACCGTTCAGCCAGCGCAAGGCTGTGGACATGCGCCACACCGAAGTCAGCACTCAGGCCGTCATGGCGCAGTTCATCGCTCTGGGGCACTTCCAGCGGCACATCCGCCGCATGCGCCGTGCCGCGCTGAGTCGGCGTAATGCCTTGCTTGCCGAGTGGCCCACCGAGATTGCGGGATGTGCGCCAATGCCCAGCGTGGCGGCGGGGCTACACGTGATGGTCAAGGTCGACAGCCTTGAGCGCGAGCAGGAGCTGATCGAAAAGGCCTTAAGCGTTGGCGTGGAGGTTAACGCCTTGAGCGGCTACTGGTTGCCGGATTCGACCGAGCCCATGGACGAGCGGGCCGGGCTGGTGCTGGGTTTTGCCGCTGTGCCGGAGGCGCAGATCAGTGATGCGCTGAACAGGCTGCGAATGGCCTGGTCCGAGTAAGCCTGCGGCCCACGTATAATCGTTTCTTTCTGCTACTTGTCGTCGAGAGACCTATGAATACTTCCCTTTCCGCAACACCCGGCCGTGCGTACGGCGCGCCGCTGGCGGCGTTGTTTCTGTTATTGATGGGCGCGCAGTTTCTGCTGCTCAGCGTCGGCGCTCATCAGGTCCTGCTGTGGATCGTCGGTGCGGCGCTGGGCATTACCCTGTATCACGCCGCCTTTGGCTTCACGTCGGCCTGGCGGGTGTTCATTCGTGAACGACGCGGTGCCGGTCTGCGTGCGCAAATGGTGATGCTGGCGGTTGCTGTGGTGTTGTTTTTCCCTGCGCTCGGCGCTGGCACGTTGTTTGGGCAGCCGGTCACGGGACTGGTCGCGCCGGCGGGTGTATCGGTTGTGGTCGGTGCGTTCATTTTCGGCATCGGCATGCAACTGGGCGGCGGCTGTGCGTCCGGGACCCTGTTCACTGCGGGCGGCGGTAATGCGCGAATGCTGGTGACCCTGCTGTTCTTCATCCTCGGTTCGCTGATCGCTACTCACCACGTCGACTGGTGGTTTGCCTTGCCATCGTTTCCGGCCACGTCCGTGGTCAAGCGCTTCGGCGTGATCCCGGCACTGATCGGCAATCTGGCACTGTTCGCCCTGATTGCCTTTGTCACAGTGCGCCTTGAAAAACGACGTCATGGAGCGCTCGAAGCGCCTGTCGCCAGCGAGCACACAGGCTTTCGTCGCCTGCTGCGCGGCCCGTGGGCATTGGTCTGGGGCGCCGTGGCGCTGGCCGTGCTCAATTACGCCACACTGGCGCTGGCCGGCCGGCCGTGGGGCATCACCTCCGCGTTCGCGCTGTGGGGCGCGAAGGTGGCGAGCGGTCTGGGCGTGGATGTCGGCAGCTGGGCGTTCTGGCAAAGCGCGGCGAATGCCAAGGCGCTGGCGGCACCGGTCTGGGAAGACGTCACCAGCGTAATGGACATCGGCATCATGCTGGGTGCGTTGCTCGCCGCAGGCCTGGCAGGACGTTTCGCGCCGAACCTCGATATTCCGACCCGTTCCATCGTGGCTGCGGTGATCGGTGGGCTGTTGCTCGGCTACGGCTCGCGTCTGGCCTACGGCTGCAACATTGGCGCCTATTTCAGCGGCATCGCATCCGGTAGCCTGCACGGCTGGCTGTGGCTGGTTGCGGCTTACGCCGGTAATGTTGTCGGTGTCCGATTGCGTCCGATCTTCTTCGCCGGTGAGCCTCGGCAGGTGGCGTTGAGCGGCTGCTGAAAAAGAGTGAACCCCTGAGATAAAGCGGGCCGTTTGCGAACCATCCTCAGGAATGGCATTCAAAGGCCATGCAGTAGCGAGGATGTCCGAATGCGGTCTCGCTTATTTATCGATGGGGTAGGCCTTTGCAGCAGACGATCATGGGAAAAATCCGATTTCTCGGCAAGACAATCGGTTATGTGGGCTGGTCGCTTTTCTGGCTGCTGATTTGGGACGTGATTGTCACGGTCGATTTCATGCTGTACCTGGAACGCAAGATCACCTTGCCGTCCATGCCGCTGACCCTGTTGGGCTCGGCGCTGGTGGTGCTGACCAGCTTCCGCAATTCCAGCGCCTACAACCGCTGGTGGGAAGCCCGAACTCTGTGGGGCGCGCTGGTCAATAGCTCGCGCAGCTTTGCCCGTCAGGTCCTGACACTGGTCGAAGATGACGAGGGTGGCATCAACCCCGTGAAAGCCACGCTGTTACGCCGTCATGTTGCCTACGTCAAATGCCTGTCCGCGCACCTGAAGGGCGGGCATTGCGGCGATGAAGTCCAGGCCTTGATCCCGCGTGAGGAGTTCGAGCGCCGGTTCGACACCAACAACTTCCCTAACGATTTGCTCAATACCTCGGCCGCACTGTTGGCCAAGGAATACCAGTCCGGTCGTCTGGACAGCATCCGCCTGGCCCGTCTCGAGTCGACGATGGTGGACATTTCCAATTGCCAGGGTGGCATGGAGCGCATCGCCAATACGCCGCTGCCCTATCCGTACGTCGCGTTTCCAAGGCTGTTCATCACCCTGTTCTGCCTGATCGTACCGATTGGCCTGGTCGAAACCCTCGGCTGGTTCACGCCGCTGGCGTCGACTGTGGTGGGCTTCATGTTGCTGGCAATCGAGAAAATCGGCACCGACCTGCAGAGCCCGTTCAAGGCCAGCGAGCACGAAATCCAGATGACAGCGCTGTGCGCAAATATCGAGCGAAACCTCGACTCGATGCTTCGCGGGGCACAGGAGGAAAGCAAGGTTTCCTGATTTGCAGAGCTGCAAGGAAACGGCATAAAACGTTGATTCCTTGCGCTGTGATAGAAGGTCGACCTGGCAGTTCTGACAGGTCACAGACGCTGCGACCCACTCTACTCTGGCGATGACTCCGTACATGACGAGCATCGCCATGAGCCTCCCAAGATCTATTGCGTTTTCGGCCCTCCTGCTGACCGCTCAGGTCATCCATGCCCAGGATTTGTCTGGAAATACTGCGCAAGGGATACGCAACGACGGCGGTGACGACATTCTGCTTCAAGGGTTTCACTGGAACTCCGGTCGAACAAGCCCTGCCAGCTGGTACAGCCTTCTCAAGGATAGCGCGCGGCAGATTCGTGCCGATGGGTTTACCGCGGTCTGGATGCCTGTGCCATGGCGTGACACGTCCAGATGGACTGACCCGGGCACCGGAGCATCCGGTGGCGGTGAAGGCTACTTCTGGCAGGATTTCGACAAGAACAGCGCCTATGGCAGTGCCGTGGAGTTCAGGCAGGCCGTCGATGCGCTCAGCTCCGCTGGCGTAAAACTGATTTATGACGTGGTGCCCAACCACATGGATCGACAACATGTCGGTCCAGACCTCAAGGAGCGATTGGCAGGGAAAGACAACTGGCGTGACGGGTGTGACCAGTGTGACGACGGGGATCCGTTCATGGGCGGGGATGCTGATCTTAATACCGCCAATCCGAATGTGTTCGCATTGTTCGGCGATGAGTTTGTGAGGCTGCGCGATGAGTATTCGGCTGACGGTCTGAGATTTGACTTCGTGAAGGGCTACAGCGCCACGACAGTCAATCAATGGATGACGGCATTTGGGGATGAACAGTTCTGCGTCGGAGAGCTCTGGAAGGCCCCGAACGAGTATCCATCCGGTGATTGGCGACACGACGCAAGCTGGCAGGACGCGCTGAAGCAGTGGTCCGACCAATCCCGCTGCACGGTATTCGATTTCGCGCTCAAGGAACGCATGCAAAACGGCGATATCACACAATGGAAATACGGGCTCAACGCCAACCCTGACCCCGCCTGGCGCGCGGCTGCCGTGACGTTTGTGGATAACCACGACACGGGTTACTCACCCGGTTCCAATGGCGGGCAGCACCATTGGGCTCTGCCGGAGCACCTTCGCGATCAGGCTTATGCCTACATTCTTGTCAGCCCCGGAACGCCGACGGTGTATTGGCCTGATATCTACGACTGGCCGCGAGGATCATTATTGCGGCAACTCATACAGATTCGACGCAGTGCCGGTATCAGGGCTGACTCGCCGATCACTTTCCTGAGCAGCGACGCAGGGCTGGTTGCAGAGGTAACCGGCACCCAACAGCTGGTGCTGATTGCGTTAGGTTCCGGTTACAGCAGAGATCAGATCCCGGCAGGGTTCGCACCTGTCTTGTCATCGGGTCACGATGGGGCAATACGCGTCTGGAGCGCCAATGCTGTGGAGGTCCGGTTAAGGTGCGAAAACGGCCAGACACGGTTGGGCGAAAGTGTTTACGCAGTGGGCTCGGGTCCAGAACTCGGTGATTGGAATCCCGCCCGGGCAGTGCGCTTGAATGACGTTGCTCAGTACCCTCAATGGCAGGGAAACGTCCGGCTTCCCGACAAGGTGCGCTATGAATGGAAATGCATCGTGCGCAGCGATGCTGACCCTGGAAAAGTCATCCAGTGGCAGGAAGGGGCGAATACAGGCTTTGTGGCGCAGCAGGGAGGCAGCAGTAAAGGGACTTTTTGACAGCGCGGATCGGTGACGCAGGGCTGTCCTGAGTCACCGAAATCTTTCAATGGCTCAGCGCAGCTCGCCACACAGATCCAGCTCGACCAGCCGTCTGACATCTTCAGTCGTCAGGCCTGCGCCGAGCAGGGCGTGCAGTTTGCCCAGTGCTGCTTCACGCGTCATGCCGCCACCGGACAGCACACCGGCACCACGCAGGCGGCTTCCCGCTTCGTAGACATCCAGTTCCACGCCGCCCTCATGGCATTGTGTGATGGCAATCACGCAGACACCACGGGCGCGGGCGTTTTCAAGGCTGGCGATGAACTGAGGATCGTCACTCGGGCCGGTGCCGTTGCCGAAGCATTCCAGTACCAGACCCTGAATGCCGCTGTCGATCAGGCCATTCAGTTGAGCTGCGCCGATACCGGGGAACAGTGGCAATACCGCGACGCTGGCCATTGTCCTGGCCTGGCGGTAGTCAAGCGCGTCAGGCAGGGAAACGGCAGCATGGCCGCCACGCGAGCGTTGCAGCGGCGCAAACGGGTTACGCCCGAAGCTGCGGATCTTGGCGCAACGGGTCGGGTCCATCAGTTCACCATGGAAATACAGGTGAACCCCCGATGCGAGTCCGTTACCGAGCGCGAGCAGGGCACCGTTGACGTTTTCCCAGGCATCGCTGTCCGGCACACCGGCAGGCAGCATGGAGCCGGTAAACACGACAGGTGCATCGAGTCCCAGCAACAGGAAGCCCAGCGCCGCCGCGCTGTACGCAAGCGTGTCGGTGCCATGCAGCACCAGCACGGCATCACAGCCCTCCACGTCGACCGCTTCGATCACCGCCTCACGCAGACGCAACCAGTAGGCTGGCGTCATATTGGCGCTGTCGATCAGTGGCGACATCTCGCGAAAGCGCCACTGCGGTACGACCCGTTCGGGGAGTTCGGCCAGTTGCGCGGCCATTCGGGCTTCGAAGCCCGACGCCGGGGCCAGGCCATTGGCGCTGGCCTGCATGCCGATGGTGCCGCCGGTGTAAAGAACCATCACTCGTTGAGCGGGTTGATGTGCTTCATGAGTCATGATTCTTCTCCTTATGGCGTTGTGTGCTTATCGTGCTTCTGGAGCAGGCTTGCCTGCCACTTCAGCATCATGAACCGGCTTTTGCGCGGGATTGGCTGGCCATGCGGTACGGTCCAGATCCAGATCAGGAAACTTGCTGGAATCGAACACCGGCGTCTTGATACCTGCACGACGCTGGGCATCGTAGTCACCCAGAATACGTTTCACGACCTTGAACAGCATCGCCAGCGCAATCAGGTTGACGAAAGCCAGCATGGTCATGGTGATGTCGGCGAAGGCCAGCACATCTTTCAGGTCGACCACCGCGCCCCAGAGGATCAGCACCAGTACCGCAACGCGGTAGGCGATGATCGCGTTCTTCTTCTCGCCGAACAGGAAGCGCAGGCTGTTTTCACCCAGATAGTAGTTGTAGAGGATCGAGGTGAACACGAACAGGGCCAGTGCCACGCTGATGAATACCCGGCCCCAGTCACCCACTACGGCTGCCAGCGAGTTCTGTGCCAGAACGATGCCGTTGCCGTCGTAGCCGACGTTGTAGATACCGGAAAGCAGAATCAGCAAGGCGGTGCAGGTGCAGATGACGAACGTATCGAGGAATACGCTGAACGCCTGAACCACGCCCTGAGCAACGGGGTGTTCGACCTGAGCGACCGCTGCCACGTTAGGGGCGCTGCCCAGACCGGCTTCGTTGGCGAACACGCCACGTTTCACGCCCATCACGATCGCGCTGCCGATCAGGCCGCCGAACACGGGATCAAGACCGAACGCACTCTTGACGATGGTCACCAGCATGCCCGGGACGTGGTCGATCTGCAGAACGATGACGTAGACGGTGACCGCGATGTAGATCAGGGTCTTGACCGGAACGAGCAGGTCGGAGATGGCAGCGATGCGCTTGATGCCGCCGATGAAGGCCAGGCCCAGCAGCACGACAAGGCAGATGCCGGTGGTCTTGGTGTCGACGCCGAATGCGCTGTTCAGCGAGTCGGTCACGGCGTGCGATTGCAAGCCGTTGAACGCGAAGCCGAAGGTCACGAGCAGTAATACCGCCATAACCATACCCAGCCAGCGTTTACCCAGACCGTACTGGATGTAGAACGCCGGACCGCCGCGGAACTGGCCTTCGGAGTCCTTGCGTTTGTAGAGCTGTGCGAGGGAACACTCGATGAAGCTGCTGGACATGCCGACCAGTGCGGTCACCCACATCCAGAACACGGCGCCAGGGCCGCCAAGTGTTACTGCAATACCGACGCCTGCGATGTTACCCGCACCCACCCGACCGGCGAGGCTGAGCATCAGGGCCTGAAACGAACTCAGCTGACCTGCGCTGCTTTTCAAGCTGTCGCGGAATACCGAGAACATATGGAAAAAGTGTCGAAACTGAACGAAACGTGAGCGGATCGTGAAGTAACTACCCAGGCCTACGATAAGTACGATCAGTACTTTACCGGAGAGAAAGTCGTTAATCATTTCCAGCATTTTTGTTATTCCTCGCTACTTTTGAGGGGGCGCACTATACCGGTGCAAAGTTTTTACGTCTGTAGCCGCTTTCTTGTGGGACTGATTCTTCATTTACGGCGCTAAATGATTGCTCTGTGGATAACTCCGCAAAGCGTTGTGCCAGAGGCGGTGAATCGCTATCGGATCCACTTTTTGCCAGCAGGCAAAAAAAAGGGTCTGGAGAATCACTCCCAGACCCTCAAAAAATTGAGGGGTGTCTAGGCCCTCAATCTGGTGAGCTTGTTGCGCAGGTCATTCCCTGTCAGGCCTTCAATGGCGCCAGACGGGGGGCGATCATGTTTTCCGGACGCAGGATGTCGTTGAGCATGGCGTCGTCCAGCAGGCCTTCCTCGCGAACCAGTTCCAGCACACCGCGGCCGGTTTCCAGCGCGATGCGGGCGATACGGGTCGAGTTCTCGTAACCGATGTAAGGGTTCAGGGCAGTGACCAGGCCGATCGAGTGCTCGACCAGTTCGCGGCAGCGCTGTTCGTTGGCAGTGATGCCGACGATGCAGTGTTCGCGCAGCATGTCCATGGCGCGTTGCAGCAGGCGGATCGAGTCGAAAATCTTGTAGGCGATCAGCGGCTCCATCACGTTGAGCTGCAACTGGCCGCCCTCGGCCGCCATGGTCAGCGCCAGGTCGTTGCCGATGATTTCGAACGCCACCTGGTTGACTGCTTCCGGAATCACCGGGTTGACCTTGCCGGGCATGATCGAGCTGCCTGGCTGACGCGCGGGCAGGTTGATTTCGTTGATGCCGGTGCGTGGGCCGCTGGACAGCAGGCGCAGGTCGTTGCAGATCTTCGACAGCTTGACCGCAGTGCGCTTGAGCATGCCCGAGAACAGTACGAAGGCGCCCATGTCGGAGGTGGCTTCGATCAGGTCGGCAGCCGGTACCAGCGGCTGGCCGCTGATGGTTGCCAGACGTTCAACGGCAAGGTGCTGATAACCGGGGTCGGCGTTGATGCCGGTACCGATGGCCGTGCCGCCCAGGTTGACCTCGGTCAGCAGTTCAGGCGCCAGGCTGCGCAGGCGGTTCAGGTCTTCGGTCAAGGTGGTGGCGAAGGCGCGGAATTCCTGACCCAGGGTCATCGGAACGGCGTCCTGCAACTGGGTGCGGCCCATTTTCAGAACGTGGTTGAATTCCTGGCCCTTGGCCGCGAACGCCTGAATCAGGCTGTCGAGGCTGGCAAGCAGGGCGTCGTGACCCAGCAGCAGACCCAGGCGGATGGCCGTCGGGTAGGCGTCGTTGGTCGACTGAGCCATGTTCACGTCGTTGTTCGGGTGCAGATGCTTGTATTCGCCCTTCTCGAAGCCCATGGTTTCGAGCGCGATGTTGGCGATGACTTCGTTGGCGTTCATGTTGGTGGACGTGCCAGCGCCGCCCTGAATCATGTCGACCACGAACTGATCGTGGAAATCACCGCGGATCAGACGGGCACAGGCTTCGCTGATGGCGGCGTGCTTGGCGTCGTTGAGGTGGCCGAGCTGGTGGTTTGCGTCGGCTGCAGCCTGCTTGACCATGGCCAGCGCCACGACCAGTTTCGGGTAGTGCGAAAGCGGCACGCCGGACAGGTGGAAATTGTTGACCGCTCGCAGAGTCTGAATGCCGTAGTAGGCGTTTGCTGGTACTTCGAGAACACCCAACAGGTCTTTTTCGATGCGCGATGATGCAGGCGAGGACATGATAAAAAAGTCTCAAATAAGGTGCGGACGATGCCGGAACGCAGCGGATGGTGGGCTTTGCGTTTAAAATTGACCAATGCTGTTAAACGCTGGGCTATGCACAAACGGCATAACAGGTGTGTGACTCGGCTTTTGTGTCGTGCGTAAAGGGGACAAAATGTCGCACCTTCACATGTTCTTGTCGTGGACGGGACGTAAAAGGTTTTTGTAGCGCCATCGCAAAAGAAATCGTCTCTAACCGCAGTCGCCTGTTGATGCAGTCAGCCGTTGTCCGGGAGGACCTGATGAATCTGGAAAGCAAATGGTTGGAGGACTTCAGCGCCCTGGCTGCAACCCGCAGTTTTTCCCAGGCCGCCGAGCGTCGTTTCGTGACGCAACCGGCGTTCAGTCGGCGTATCCGCAGCCTTGAGGCCGCGCTCGGGCTCACGCTGGTCAACCGCTCGCGCACGCCGGTCGAGCTGACGGCTGCCGGGCAACTGTTTCTCGTCACGGCCCGAACGGTGGTGGAGCAACTGGGCGAAGTGGTGCGTCACCTGCACCATCTGGAAGGCGGGCAGGGCGAGGTCATGCAGGTCGCTGCCGCGCATTCTCTGGCGCTGGGCTTTTTTCCGCGCTGGATCGCCCAGCTTCGCAACGAGGGCTTGAACATTGCCACCCGTCTGGTGGCGACCAATGTCGGCGATGCTGTGCATGCCTTGCGCGAAGGTGGCTGCGACCTGATGCTGGCGTTCTATGACCCCGACGCGGCGTTGCAAATGGATGCCGAGATCTTTCCATCGCTGCACCTGGGGCAGACGCAGATGCTTCCGGTCTGCGCCGCCGACGCTCAGGGACAGCCGCTGTTCGACATGGACGGCGAGGCCAGCGTGCCGCTGCTGGCGTATAGCGCCGGTGCCTTTCTGGGACGCTCGGTGAACATGTTGCTGCGCCAGCGCAACCTGCGTTTCACCACGGTTTACGAAACGGCCATGGCCGACAGCCTTAAAAGCATGGCGCTGGAAGGCCTGGGCATCGCGTGGGTGCCGCAATTGAGTGTCCGTGCCGAACTGGCGCGGGGTGAATTGGTGGTGTGCGGCGGGCCGGAATGGCATGTACCGCTGGAAATCCGCCTGTACCGCTGCGCGCTGGTGCGCAAGGCCAATGTCCGGCTGCTATGGCGCAAACTGGAAAGCGCAGCGGCGCCAGAGTCCTGATGACGCAGGCCGCCTCTGCGTGCGGATGAGCGGCCTGCGCGCGATTCAGGGGAACTGGCTCAGGTGCTCGGTGATGCGCGCCTTGTTTTCGTCGCTGTACACATAGCAATTGGCGCGCAGGCTATTGCGGACATCGAAGATGTTGGTTTCACACCACCAGCCCTTGCGGTAGATCACCTCGGCCGCATCATGGGCGCCACCCAGCATGTGGCCCAGTTCGTGCGCGGGTGCCGTGAATGTTTCCAGCGAGGCGATGCCGGTGTAGGCGTTTGAAATCGTAAACCCCAGAATGCTCGAGTTGATTCTGTCCTGAGTCAGCAACACGTATTTGGTGGTGCCATTGCGCGGCAGGTTATTGCGATTCAGGTATTGATCGATGTTGTGCTGCCAAGGATTCCAGACAGCATCGAGCTGCTCGCCTTTGTAACTGAAATCCGTAAGTCCGGGCACATTGCGCACGAACTCCAGAACGACGCGTCGATCCGTAAAGCTTTCCAGGTCCTTTACCAGCCAGGAAAAGTAATCGTGGGCCAATCGCTCATTGTTGCGTTCCTGCACGTCATCGTGAACCAGCAGGAATAGAAACAGCGGGCGTTTGGTAGTGGCGTGATCGACGTGGTCGCCATGGTCTGCCCGCGTGGGCTGGCAGAGCGAAAAGATGGCAATCAATAACAGGTATCTTGCGTGGGTAATCAACATGGTTACTCATCCTTGAGTAGGTCATTGGAATGGCGACCCGATGCGGGCCGGTATCAAGAGCTAATGGCAGTTGTCGCGTTCCGTAAATCGGAATTGGCGATCCCCGCAGTAGTCCCCGGGCACTTGAATGTGCAGGACGTTTGGCGCTTCATGTGCGTCTCTGGCTTGTGGGTCTGCGGCGTTTGTAAAAACCTTTTACGGATGGTCGCCAGGGGGGCTGTCATCCGGTCGCTTTGAGGTATACTGCGCGGCCTTTGGCCGGTTGAATCGGTCATTATTCGTACAGCAAGCCACGCCGGTCCTCCTGCGTGGCTTGTTGTTTTTAGACGCGCCTGCGGGCGCCCGATGAGAGGCACGACGATGAGCGCACTGGTTGGCGTGATCATGGGCTCCAAGTCCGATTGGTCCACCCTTAGCCACACCGCCGACATGCTGGAAAAGCTCGGCATTCCTTACGAAGTGAAAGTGGTGTCTGCGCACCGCACGCCGGATTTGCTGTTCCAGTACGCCGACGAAGCGGAAGGCCGTGGTATCGAGGTGATCATCGCCGGTGCCGGCGGTGCCGCTCACTTGCCGGGCATGTGCGCCGCCAAGACCCATCTGCCTGTGCTGGGGGTTCCAGTGCAGTCTTCGATGCTGTCGGGTGTCGATTCCCTGTTGTCCATCGTGCAGATGCCTGCCGGTATTCCTGTAGCAACGCTGGCCATCGGCAAAGCCGGCGCGATCAATGCGGCTCTGCTGTCGGCGAGCATCCTGGGCGCCAAACACCCGCAATTCCATATTGCGCTGAAGAAATTCCGCGCCGAGCAGACAGACAGCGTCCTGGACAATCCAGACCCACGCCACGCCTGAGGTTTTTCCATGAAGATCGGTGTAATCGGTGGCGGCCAACTGGGCCGCATGTTGGCTCTGGCGGGTACTCCGCTGGGCATGAACTTCGCCTTCCTCGATCCCGCGCCGGACGCCTGTGCGGCGGCATTGGGCGAGCATCTGCGTGCCGATTACGGTGATCTGGATCACCTGCGCCAGTTGGCCGATGAAGTCGATCTGGTGACGTTCGAATTCGAAAGTGTTCCGGCCGAGACCGTGGCGTTCCTGTCGCAGTTCGTGCCGGTCTACCCGAGCGCTGAAGCGTTGCGCATTGCGCGTGACCGCTGGTTCGAGAAAAGCATGTTCAAGGACCTGGGCATTCCGACGCCTGACTTTGCGGACATCCAGTCGCAAGCCGACCTGGACGCTGCGGTAGCCAGCATCGGTCTGCCAGCCGTTCTCAAGACCCGCACGCTGGGTTACGACGGCAAGGGTCAGAAGGTTCTGCGCTCGGCCGCTGACGTGGTCGGCACTTTCGCCGAACTGGGCAGCGTGCCTTGTCTGCTGGAGGGCTTCGTGCCGTTCACCGGCGAAGTGTCGCTGATTGCCGTGCGTGCACGCGATGGCGAAACCCGCTTCTATCCGCTTGTCCACAATACCCACGACAGCGGCATCCTGCGCCTGTCCATCGCCAGCACGGATCACCCGCTGCAGGCGTTGGCTGAAGACTACGCGGGTCGCGTGCTGAAGCAGCTGGATTATGTGGGCGTGCTGGCATTCGAGTTCTTCGAAGTCGATGGCGGCCTGAAAGCCAACGAGATCGCACCACGCGTGCACAACTCCGGCCACTGGACGACCGAAGGTGCCGAGTGCAGCCAGTTCGAGAACCACCTGCGCGCCGTTGCCGGTCTGCCGCTGGGCTCCACCGCCAAGGTGGGCGAGAGCGCAATGCTGAACTTCATCGGTGAAGTGCCGGCCGTGGACAAGGTGATCGCGGTTGAAGACTGCCACCTGCATCACTACGGCAAGGCGTTCAAGACAGGGCGCAAGGTCGGTCACGCCACCGTCCGCAGCCACGACCGCGCCACGCTGGACCGTCAGGTCAAGTTGGTCGAGGCGTTGATCAAGGGCTGAGCGAGCGCTCCGTTCTTTGATCGTGCCAATACTCTGCGCACATGTCATGAAGGGTAGGGAAGCGGGTCTGATGCGGTACCGGCTGGCTGAATACAGGTAGCGTGGGAGCCAACTTGCCGGCGATAGCGTCCGTCCAGTCACTGAAAGCTGGCTGAAAACGCATCGCTGGCAAGCCGTCTCCCACAGGTTCGCAGTTATCCAGTGATCGTGTGCAGCACGGCAAGCGCAGAGTGTGAGGCGCGATCATTTGCCTCATCCCACCCCAATCCTGATTTCCCCGGAACCATTCCCTGTCGCCGTTCTCAGATAGCAGTAAGCCAAGGCTGCATTGGGTCGTGGCACGTTCAATTCATACAGAGGGAAATGGCATGGGTATCATCGGAACCATCTTCATTGGCTTGATCGTCGGCCTGCTGGCTCGTTTCCTCAAGCCGGGTGACGACAGCATGGGTTGGATCATGACCATTCTGTTGGGTATCGCCGGTTCGTTGGCTGCGACTTACGGTGGCCAGGCTCTGGGCATCTATCAGGCGGGCGAAGGCGCAGGTTTCCTGGGTGCACTGGTGGGTGCAATCATACTGCTGGTCATCTACGGCATGATCAAAAAGCGCTGATAATCCAGCGTCAGCCCTCTGTTTTGTATTGCGCAGAGGGCTAGAATGCGCGGCAGTTCTTTCTCCTCTTGCCGAGCACTATCATGCGTCGCTTTCTGTTAATGACTTTGCTGTTGGTATCCGGACTCGTACAGGCCCAGATGCCGGAAACCGACTGGCTGGAACTCATGCCAAAGTCGGACCAGAAGGCCCTCGAGGCAATGCCCGAGATTGATCACAATTCCCCCGAAGCCATGGGCACCTTCGACAGCAAGGGCGGATTGAAGCAGAGCAAGGGCTTGCCTGCCGTCATGTATTCCACCAAGACAGTCGCCGCGATGAATGGCAAAAGCATTCGTCTGGGCGGTTATCCCGTGCCCCTCGAAACCGATGCCAAAGGCCACAGCACGCTGTTTTTTCTCGTGCCTTATCCGGGTGCCTGTATTCACGTACCGCCACCGCCACCCAATCAGATGGTGCTGGTGCGCTACCCCAAGGGGTTGAAGCTGGATGATATCTACACGCCGTTGTGGGTCGAAGGCACGTTGAAGGTCGAGAAGATCAGTAACGATCTGGCAGATGCGGCCTATGCGATGGATGCAGCCAAGGTCCGTGTCGTTGTCGAATCGGACCTTTGACGCTCTGCCGGTCTAGAGCGGTTCGCTCCAGATGCTTACACCGAGAGTATGCAGGTCATCCGGGGCCAGCGTTACCACGTCACTCATGACGTTGGCGGTTTCGACGCAGACCATGCGTTGCCAGCCGTCCGGCGCCATGTCGGTGAATCGAGCGGTCTTGTCAATCCAAGGGTTCCACAGAATGGCCGAGTTTGAACCGGTGCTGTGAATCTGGATACGGCGCTGCCACTGCGGATCGACGATGCTGAGCAAGCCGTGCGTGTCCAGATAGATGCGGTCGGTTTCGCCGGTAAACGTCAGGTCGCCCGTCTGCTCACGTTCTTCCCAATTCTCCAGGGTCTCGATGTAGCGCAAACCGTCCAGCCCTTCGACGCTGACCTGGCGTGAGTCGCTGACCGCAAAGTAGGTGTGCAGCGCCTGACTGATCGTGACGGGTTCTGTGCCACAGTTGTAGCTGACCAGACTCACATTCAACGCGTCGTCCAGACGAATGCTCAGCTTGAGCGCCACATTGTGCGGCCAGCCCGGCAATTTACCTTCAGCCTGCGGCAATATGAATTCCACCAGCAAGGCGGGGCCATCTTCGCCGACGCCCAGCAGCTCCCAATCCAGTGCGCGGACTTCGCCGTGAGCCTTGGCAGGCTCGTCGCTTTGACGCATCGCCTGCACACTTTCCGGGTTGCGTTCCAGATTGCCGAACCACGGCCAGCAGATCGGCATGCCCGTGCGAATCGGTTTGCCCTGCTTGAAGACCGCTTCTTCGTTCAGCCAGACCAGAGGCTGTTGGCCGTCGCGCTGGTAGCTGAGGATATGCGCGCCTTGCTGAGCGACGACCAGTTCTACATCGCCATGACGAATGCGCCAGCAGTTCAGCTCATCGTACCGGACGGGTTCAACACTGGATTCAATCGGGGATGTAGACATGCGAAATCTCTCACTCAAGGGCCGTGACGAAATCAGACCGTTATGGACGGTATGAGTTTACCCGAGAGGCCGCAACCCTTGCAGGCGCCAGCTCTCAGGCAGGGCCTGTTCAGCGGCGCGCGGGAACCGAACGCGTACGGCCACTGGCATCAATGGCCACGAAGACGAACACCGCTTCAGTGACTTTGCGCCATTCGCTGGTGACAGGGTCATCGCTCCACACTTCGACCATCATCTTGATCGAGGTGCGTCCGACTTCGAGGGTGCGCGTATAGAAAGACAGCTGTTCGCCGACGGCCACCGGTACCAGAAAAGCCATGCGATCGATCGCCACCGTGGCGACACGTCCGCCTGCCACTTTGCTGGCCATGGCCGTACCTGCCAGGTCCATCTGGGACACAAGCCAGCCGCCGAATATATCGCCGAAGCCGTTGGTTTCACGGGGAAGTGCCGTGATTTGCAGCGCAAGGTCGCCTTGCGGAGTTGGATCTTCTTGTTCGAGCTCGATCATGCCTAGGGTGCCTCTGACCCATGACTCTATTATTTTTTGCCGCGGTTGACAGGCGCCATTCAACCCCTTGCACGTGAACATTGTATGTTCCGCTGCCGGGATGGCCCTTGAGGGAAACTCTGCGAAAACCGCTGATTCAGACGTTTTCGCACAAATTCCCGTTGCGGTTGACAGCCTGCGAGTATATCGGGCGTTGCGTCATAGAACGACCGTCGGGTTCTCTTTTTGCCTCTGCGACGTTCTTGCCAGGTATTTTTTGAGACAATTTGTTATCTTGCTGGACCTCTACAGGTGACAAGACTGCCTGTACACGCAATTTTGGTGCCTATCTGCACAGTTGCCCGGACAATCGCTTCTGCACGCTACCCTGCCGCAGCCAGCGTCGCTGTCGCATGCCCTTTCGGAACAAGTAAAGAGAAGCCTTGTCATGTCATCTGTTTCTTCTAGTACCGCGCAGCCGTCGCGACCGTTGACCCGCAGCGATTACAAGACGTTGTCGCTTTCCGCCCTGGGTGGCGCGCTGGAGTTCTACGACTTCATCATTTTCGTGTTTTTCGCGGCGGTGGTCGGAAAACTGTTCTTCCCGGTGGATATGCCTGACTGGCTGCGCATGATGCAGACCTTCGGCATTTTTGCTGCCGGTTATCTGGCACGCCCGCTGGGCGGCATCATCATGGCGCACTTCGGTGACCTGCTGGGGCGCAAGAAAATGTTCACCCTGAGCATTTTCATGATGGCCGTTCCGACCCTGATCATGGGCCTGTTACCGACCTACGCACAGATCGGCATGTGGGCACCGATTCTGCTGCTGCTGATGCGCGTCATTCAGGGTGCGGCGATTGGTGGTGAGGTACCTGGCGCCTGGGTGTTCGTGTCCGAGCACGTGCCGGCCCGCTACATCGGTTATGCCTGCGGCACCCTGACGGCGGGTCTGACGGCTGGCATTCTGCTGGGCTCGCTGGTCGCCACGGCGATCAACACGGTCTACAGCCCTGTCGAGGTCGCGGACTACGCCTGGCGTATTCCTTTCCTGCTGGGCGGCGTGTTCGGCCTGATGTCGGTGTACCTGCGTCGCCTGTTGCACGAGACGCCGGTTTTCGCCGAACTGCAGCTGCGCAAGGCGCTGGCTGAAGAAGTCCCGCTCAAGGCTGTGCTGCGTGATCATCGCGGTGCGGTTGCCCTGTCGATGCTGATGACCTGGCTGCTGTCGGCCGGCATCATCGTCGTGATTCTGATGACCCCGACCATTTTGCAGACCATCTACGGTTTTCCGGCTGCCACGGCGCTTAAAGCCAATAGCCTGGCCATCGTCTTCCTGAGCATTGGCTGTATCGCGGCGGGTGCACTGGCTGACCGCGTCGGCGCCGGATGGGTGTTTCTGCTGGGCTGTGCTGGCCTGCTGGCGAGTTCCTGGACCTTCTATCACATCCTTGCCGACAACCCTGGCGTGCTGTTTCCGCTCTACGCGGTCACCGGTCTGTTCGTGGGTACCATCGGTGCGGTGCCGTATGTGATGGTCAAGGCCTTCCCGCCTGTCGTGCGCTTCTCGGGTCTGTCGTTTTCCTACAACCTGGCGTATGCAATTTTCGGCGGCCTCACCCCGATGGTCGTGACGTTCATGCTCAAGAGCAGCCCGATGGGACCGGCCTGGTACGTGGCCATCCTGTGTGGCGTGGGCATGGCCATCGGCGTCTACCTGATTTCGAAAAAGCGCTGATACGTCAGCTCGACGCGGCAGTCCGGTAAAGGCCATCCCCTGAGCAAGGGTGATGGCCTTTTCATCTTATTGTCACAATCAATTCATAGAGTGGTCACAAGACCCGCCACAACGGGTCTGGATCCCTACATACCCTGCCAGGAGCGCAAGGCATGACACTCAAGAGTTGGATGACTGCACTGACATTCGCTGCGGCCGGAGTTGCCGCTGCCAGTTCGTTCGCTGCCGTCGACCCCGCCATCAAGGCCTACACCAAGACCTCCGGTGTGTCGGGCAATCTCTCCAGTGTCGGCTCCGACACCCTGGCCAACCTGATGACCTTGTGGGCCGAGGCTTACAAGAAAGAATACCCGAGCGTGAACATCCAGATTCAGGCTGCTGGCTCATCGACAGCCCCGCCCGCGCTGACCGAAGGCACGGCCAATCTGGGCCCGATGAGCCGCAGGATGAAAGACGGCGAGCTGTCGGCATTCGAGCAGAAACACGGTTACAAGCCGACGGCCATTCCGGTGGCGGTGGATGCGCTGGCGGTGTTTGTTCACAAGGACAACCCGATCAAGGGCCTGACGCTGCAGCAGGTCGATGCGATCTTTTCGGTGACGCGCCTGTGTGGTGCCAGGGCGGATGCGAAGACCTGGGGCGATGTTGGGGTGACTGGCGATCTGGCGGGCAAGCCGATCCAGTTGTTCGGCCGCAACTCGGTGTCCGGCACCTACGGTTATTTCAAGGAAGAGGCCTTGTGCAAAGGCGACTTCAAACCCAACGTCAACGAACAGCCAGGTTCAGCCTCGGTGGTCAGTTCGATCAGTAACTCGCTGAATGGCATCGGTTACTCGGGCATTGGCTACAAGACCTCGAATGTCAGAACGGTTCCGCTGGCGAAAAAGGAAGGCGCAGAATTTGTCGAAGACAATGAAGCCAACACCTTGAACGGCACTTACCCGCTGTCCCGGTTCCTTTACGTCTACGTGAACAAGGCACCCAATCAGCCGCTGGCACCGCTGGAAGCCGAATTCATCAAGCTGGTGCTCTCCAGGCAGGGTCAGGAAGTGGTCATGAAAGATGGCTACATTCCGCTGCCCGCCCGCGTGGTCGAGAAAGCGTTGACCGACCTCGGCCTGCAGGGTGCCGCCGCAATGGCAGCGAAGTAACAGACGCATTAACGAGGCTCAATGGACTGGCCTTGTCACACGTTGAACAGTCCGCCGCCGGTTTTCCTGGGCAGCGGGCTTTCTTGCGTCACTCTTCTGTAATGTTTCTGTAATACAAGGCCGCTACGGTGTGTGCGCATGAATGAGTTGGCTAAAGCCGTAATGAATCAGGACTCACCTCCAGAGCGTATTGACTTCAATACGCCTGCGATGCTGCGCAAGCGTCGTTTTCGCGCGTTCAAGGATCGCCTGACTCACTGGTATGTCGCCATCGGTGGTCTGGCGGTGTTGGCTGCGATCACCCTGATTTTCTTCTACCTCGCTTACGTGGTGGCGCCGCTGTTCAAGGGCGCGAGCCTGACCGCTGCTGCGCCACTGAATGCGCCCTGGCTGCAGGACGCCGGCAAGCCGCTGATGATCGCCATTGAAGAGCAGAACCAGATCGGGATGCGTATCTCCGACAAGGGTGAAGTGGTGTTCTTCAATATCAGTGACGGCGCGCAGCTGCAGCGTATCGTTCTGCCTGTTCCTGCCGGGGCGAGTGTGGTGTCTATCGGCAAGGACCAGCCTGGCGCGCCGCTGATTGCCCTGGGCCTGTCCAATGGTCAGGTGCTGGTGTTCAGGCATTCCTATCTGACCACTTATCCGAACAACCAGAAAACCATTACGCCAAGCGTTGCCTGGCCTTTCGGCGAGACGCCGCTGGTGCTGGATGAAGCCGGGCGTGCCGTCGAACACGTGACGATCAGCGCCGATGGCGAAAGCCTCAAGGTGGCGGGCTCTACCGGTACTCAGTTGCATGTCATGGCGCTCGATCAGACCGAGAACATGATGACGGGCGAAGTGACCCGCGAGCAGAGCCGTATCGAACTGCCGCAGATGTCCGCTGCGGTCAAAGCCATCTACATCGACCCGCGCCAGCATTGGTTGTATGTGATCAACGGCCGTGCGCAGGCCGACGTGTTCAGTCTGCGTGACCGCACGCTGAACGGGCGCTACAAACTGCTGGAAGACGGCAACGCCGAAACCACCGCCAGCGCGCAACTGGTCGGCGGTATTTCGTTGATCATCGGCAACTCAAAGGGCGGCATGACTCAATGGTTCATGGCCCGCGACACCGACGGCGAGCAGCGCCTGATGCGCGTTCGGGATTTCAAAATGGGCGGTGCACCCATCGTGCAGATCAAACCCGAGCAACGTCGCAAAGGCTTCATCGCACTGGACGCGTCGGGCAGGCTGGGGGTTTTCCACAGCACCGCGCACCGCACCCTGCTGGTCGATCAGGTCGTGGATGGCCCTGGCATTCTGGCCTTGTCGCCTCGGGCCAATCAGGTGCTGGTGGAAAGCGGCAGTACCCTGTTGCCGCTCACACTGGATAACCCGCACCCGGAAGTGTCCTGGAGTTCGTTGTGGGGCAAGGTCTGGTACGAAAACTACGATGAGCCCAAGTACGTCTGGCAATCCACCGCTTCCAACAGCGATTTCGAGCCCAAGCTGAGCCTGGCACCGCTGACCTACGGCACGCTCAAGGCCGCGTTCTACGCCATGCTGCTGGCCGCACCGCTGGCAGTCGCTGCCGCGATCTACACCGCCTACTTCATGGCACCGCGCATGCGCCGCAAGGTCAAGCCGGTTATCGAGCTGATGGAAGCGATGCCTACGGTCATTCTCGGCTTTTTCGCCGGTCTGTTTCTGGCTCCTTATCTGGAAGCTCATCTGCCGGGCATTTTCAGCCTGTTGCTGTTGACGCCCATCGGCATTCTGCTGGCAGGCTTTTTCTGGACGCGTCTGCCGGATTCGATCCGCCTGCGCGTACCCGACGGCTGGGAAAGCGCGATTCTGATTCCGGTGATTCTGCTGGTGGGCTGGTTCTCGTTGAGCATGAGTCCGCATCTGGAAAACTGGTTCTTCAGTGGCGACATGCGCGGCTGGATACGTGACGACCTGGGCATTACCTACGACCAGCGCAACGCACTGGTGGTCGGGCTGGCGATGGGCTTTGCCGTGATCCCCAACATTTATTCGATTGCCGAAGATGCGGTGTTCAGTGTGCCGCGCAGCCTGACCCTCGGCTCGTTGGCGCTGGGCGCTACGCCTTGGCAGACCCTGACGCGCGTCGTGATCCTGACCGCCAGCCCGGGCATTTTCTCCGCCCTGATGATTGGCATGGGCCGGGCAGTGGGTGAAACCATGATCGTGCTGATGGCGACCGGCAATACGCCGATCATGGACATGAACCTGTTCGAGGGCATGCGCACGCTGGCGGCCAACGTCGCCGTGGAGATGCCTGAATCGGAAGTGGGCGGCAGTCATTATCGAGTGTTGTTTCTGGCGGCGTTGGTGTTGTTGATGTTCACCTTCGTCATGAACACCGTCGCAGAGCTGATTCGTCAGCGCCTGCGCAAGAAATACTCGTCGCTTTAAGAAAGGTAGAAGTTCGTGAAAAGGAACTCCCTCAACGGCTGGTTCAAAAGCGGCGCCCCCGGCGTCTGGATGAGTGCGGGTGCCGTTTCCATCGCTGTGATCATGACCATCGGCCTGCTGGCCGTGATTGCCGTGCGCGGTCTGGGGCATTTCTGGCCCGCCGATGTGATTGCTGCGCAATACGACGTGCCCGGCCAGGCGAAGCATGTGCTGGTGGGCGAGCTGGTCGAGAAGGAACAGGTGCCGCGTGTGCGCTTGAAGGATGCCGGTCTGCCGGTGCCCGAGTCAGGCCCAGAATTCATGACCCGTGAGCTGTTCAAGGTTGGTAATCGAGACCTCAACCCCAGTGACTTTACCTGGGTGATCGGCGAATGGCTGACGGATGAAAGCCGGCCCGCCGAACTCATGACACTGGAGCGTCGCGAGTGGGGCAACTTCTATGGCTATCTGGTCAATGTAAAAGAGGGTGGACGGGTCGTCGCCGAAGGCGAAGCGGCCTGGCCGACCTTGCAGGAGCGCATCAGGCGCGTTGAAAAGCTTGCTGACGAACTGTATGCACTGGAAAAGAAAGACATCGGCGCCATCAATCATGGCATCGAGCATCTGCGCCTTCAGGCTCGCAAGCTGGAACTCGATGGCAGGCTGGATGCCGCCGCTCAGGCCGATATGGCGGTCGAGCGTGCAGAACTCGACGCCCGTTACGCCGCCATCGAAGATCGCCTCAGTGCGCTGCATCAGGCCTTTGATCGCGACAGCCTCACGGCGCGCGATGCCAGCGGCAAGGAAATCGAGATCAGCCTGGGCAAGGTGGTGCATGCCTATCAGCCCAACGCGATGGGCACGGTCACCAAGCTGAGTTTCTATTTCAAGAAGCTCTGGGAATTCCTGAGCGATGACCCTCGTGAAGCCAATACCGAGGGCGGCATCTTTCCGGCCATTTTCGGCACGGTGATGATGACCCTGATCATGGCGATCATTGTTACGCCATTCGGGGTGCTGGCGGCCGTGTATCTGCGTGAATATGCCCGTCAGGGCCCGCTGACCCGCCTGATCCGGATTGCGGTCAACAACCTCGCCGGCGTGCCTGCGATTGTGTACGGGGTGTTCGGCCTGGGGTTTTTCGTCTACGTGCTGGGCGGTTCGGTGGATCGGCTGTTCTTCCCCGAAGCGCTGCCGGCGCCGACCTTCGGTACACCGGGTCTGTTGTGGGCGTCATTGACGCTTGCGCTGCTGGCGGTTCCGGTGGTGATCGTGGCGACCGAAGAAGGGCTGGCGCGGATTCCGCTGACCCTGCGAGAAGGTTCGCTGGCCTTGGGAGCCACCCAGGCCGAGACGTTGTGGAAGATTGTGTTGCCCATGGCCAGCCCGGCGATGATGACCGGACTGATTCTGGCGGTGGCCCGTGCCGCCGGCGAAGTTGCGCCCTTGATGCTGGTCGGCGTGGTCAAGCTGGCGCCATCGTTGCCACTGGACGGAAATTACCCCTATCTGCATCTGGATCAGAAGATCATGCACCTGGGTTTTCACATTTACGACGTGGGCTTCCAGAGTCCCAACGTCGAGGCTGCTCGCCCGCTGGTGTACGCCACGGCGCTGTTGCTGGTGCTGGTCATCGCCTTGCTCAACCTGTCGGCGGTCAGCATTCGCAATCACCTGCGAGAAAAGTACAAGGCGCTCGACAACTGATCCCCGAGTGCCGCCCCCTCCCGCAAGGCGGGCGGCTCGATGAAACGAATGGTTCGCACAGGAGCAATCCATGCAACACGAAAGCCCGACTCACGGCATGAGCATGTCGGCACTGAGGCGTCACAAGCAAGGCCTACACCTGGCCGACGAAACCGTGGCGATCGAAGTGCCGGGGCTCAATCTGTTCTATGGCGAAAAGCAGGCGCTGTTCGACATCGCCCTGAACATTCCCAAACAGAAGGTGACGTCGTTCATCGGTCCGTCGGGTTGCGGCAAGTCCACATTGTTGCGCACCTTCAACCGCATGAACGACCTGGTGGATGGCTGCCGCGTCGAGGGCGCGATCAATCTGTACGGTCACAACATCTATACCAAGGGCGAGGAAGTCGCCGAGTTGCGCCGTCGCGTCGGCATGGTGTTCCAGAAGCCGAACCCGTTTCCCAAGACGATCTATGAAAACGTGGTCTATGGACTGCGCATTCAAGGGATCAATAAAAAGCGCGTACTCGACGAAGCGGTCGAGTGGGCCTTGAAAGGCGCTGCCCTGTGGGATGAGGTCAAGGATCGACTGCATGAGTCGGCACTGGGCCTGTCTGGCGGTCAGCAACAGCGTCTGGTCATTGCCAGAACCATCGCCGTGGAGCCGGAAGTCCTGCTGCTCGACGAACCCTGTTCGGCACTCGACCCTATTTCGACCCTTAAAGTCGAAGAGCTGATCTACGAACTGAAATCCAAATACACCATTGTGATCGTTACTCACAACATGCAGCAGGCGGCTCGGGTGTCGGATTACACCGCGTTTATGTACATGGGCAAGCTCGTCGAGTTCGGTGACACCGATACGTTGTTCACCAACCCGGCCAAAAAACAGACTGAAGACTACATCACCGGTCGTTACGGCTAGGACGTGCTTCGTCAGACCTGAACCACCGCTGCGTTTTCGCAATTAACCGGACGTTCCAAGGACACCCAGCATGATCCACAAAGACAGCCACACGCATCACATTTCCCAACAGTTCAACGCTGAACTCGAAGACGTTCGCAGCCATTTGCTCGAAATGGGTGGCCTGGTCGAGAAGCAGGTCAACGATTCGGTCACGGCGCTGATCGAAGCCGACTCGGGCCTGGCCCAGCGGGTTCGTGAAGTCGACGACCGGATCAACCAGATGGAGCGCAACATCGACGAAGAGTGCCTGCGCATTCTGGCCCGTCGTCAGCCTGCGGCTTCGGACCTGCGTCTGATCATCAGCATCTCCAAGTCCGTGATCGACCTGGAACGCATCGGCGACGAGGCCACCAAGATCGCTCGCCGTGCGATTCAGTTGTGCGAGGAGGGCGAATCGCCACGCGGCTACGTCGAAGTGCGGCATATCGGCGATCAGGTTCGCAACATGGTGCGTGATGCCCTCGACTCGTTCGCCCGCTTCGATGCGGAGCTCGCGTTGTCGGTGGCTCAGTACGACAAGACCATCGATCGGGAGTACAAGACGGCCCTGCGTGAGCTGGCGACCTACATGATGGAAGATCCGCGTTCGATCTCCCGCGTGCTGAACGTCATCTGGGTGCTGCGCTCGCTGGAGCGAATCGGCGATCACGCACGCAACATCTCGGAGCTGGTGATCTATCTGGTTCGCGGCACTGACGTGCGTCACATGGGCCTCAAGCGCATGAAGGAAGAAGTGCAGGGCATCTCTGCGAGCGAAAAGGCTAATGTTCCGGACGACGCTGACGATAAGTAAGATTGCCTGCAATAAAACGCCCGGCACTTGCCGGGCGTTTTTCGTTGTGCAGACGTACATTCTCAGTCGCCTGCGGATTAAATCCCATGGCGCAGTCAATCAATATGGCAGTTGGCTACTGGTCAACGCTATGCTTGCCGAAACAAAGGGCGTGTTGGCATTTTGCAGTTCGCCTCCAGGGTGAACACGTCCGCAGGAGCGTCGATGAGTAAGGTCAGTGTATTGGTGGTGGATGACGCGACGTTCATTCGCGACTTGGTTAAGAAAGGGCTGCGCAATTATTTTCCCGGGATTCATACCGAGGACGCAGTCAATGGTCGCAAAGCCCAGGCGTTGCTGAGCAAAGAGACGTTCGATCTGATTCTGTGCGATTGGGAAATGCCAGAGATGTCCGGCCTTGAGCTGCTGACCTGGTGCCGTTCGCAAGACAACTACCTGAAAACCGTGCCGTTCATCATGGTGACCAGTCGTGGCGACAAGGAAAACGTCGTGCAGGCCATTCAGGCCGGTGTCAGTGACTTTGTCGGCAAGCCGTTCACCAACGAGCAACTGCTTTCCAAGGTCAAGAAAGCGCTGGCCAAGGTCGGCAAGCTGGACGCGGTCATGTCCACCGCCCCGGCCCGCATGAACTCTCCACTGAACGACTCGCTGAGCGCGCTGACCGGCGGCAAGGCCGAAGTGGTTCGCGCCGCACCTGCGGCTGCCCCGGCGGCAGGCGGGATTGCCAAGGCACCCCCCGTCGCAGCAAAGACGGCGGAGCCTACCGGTCGTGGACAAGGTCAGTTGCGTTTGCCTAACGGCATTCAGTCCTGCGTGATCAAGGCGTTGACCCTGAAGGAAGCGTCGCTGGTCGTGCGTCGCAGCGATAACCTGCCGCAAGTTCTCGACAGCGCCGTGCTGGACCTGGAGCAGGGCGAGAGCAATGAGACAGCGCGCTTGAACGGTTACCTGCACTCGGTAGCAGCCTTCGAGCAGAAGCCCGACAGCGACTGGCTACAAGTGATCTTCCGTTTCGTCGACCAGGACGCGCAGAAGATGGATTACCTGTCACGCCTGATTGCACGCGGCACGGCACAGAAACACTTCGTTCCAGGCGCCTGATTGCCGCTCCGGCGTCTATGTCCGACTTTACGTCATCGCTGTGCTTCAGCGGCACAGTGATGGCAGCCGGTGATAGGGTCCTGTTGCCGATCACATCGTTCCTCATCGTGCTTGCATGCCTTTGACGGCAACATCTGCGTCTGCCTGACAGGGCTGTGTGATTTTTCGGTGCCTTTCTGTACCCGTTTTCCTCTTTTCCGCACGCAGCGACTTCTATTTAGTTTTTCCAGAACCCTCACGTCCTGTGAGCTTCTGGAACGTATACACATGCCATCGCTTCAATCGAACATTCTCACGCTTGATACCCGTCAATTGCTCTTCAATGTGGCGGTTGCACTTGACCCGAATCTGCCAGTGACCGATCTGTCCAACAGCGACGTGGTGCCCGAAGACCACTTCCGAACGGTTCGACGGGTCCTCAATCACCTGCTCGGCGACGACATCCGCTTTTTGACCGACGGTCTGGCCCAACCGAATGCCGAGCAGGAGCGCAAGCTGTCTCTGCTTTATCAAAGCGACAAGGCGCGCCAGTTGTGCGCTGACACGTTGCACGTGCCCGAAGCCGACGTCAGTGCCTGGCTGATGCATCAATTCTTCGCCCGTATTGCCTGGCTGAATGAGTCGGTCGTCGTAACCGATAAGGCTCGGGCACAGTTGGAAAACTACCTGTATGTGACCTTGCCGTTCTGGGGAGGAAGTGTCGTTCTGGGGCAGGACGAGTTTTCCGAGCTGGGCGAGCTGCTTGTTCCGGTGCCGGACGATTTACGCTTGTGGATGGTGCAATTCAGGCGGGGCGCCCGGCTGGTGCCGATTGCTCAATGGGTTGCCTTGAGCCCGGCACAGACGCTCTACAACGGTCTGGCTGCATGGCATGCCGCGACCCACACGGACACCGGGCAGGATGCGATCAGTCTGTTTTGCGAAAGCTTTTCAGGTCTGATCCCGACCACCCAGTACCGTGACCGTGATGTGCTGGACTGGCTCAACCTGGGGCTGGAGAGGAACGATTTCTGGTCGTCGTTCACGTCGTCACTGAAGGGTGCACTTGGCGACGACGGTTTGCTGGACGACTTACAGATGGACCTTGCGACGCCGACCTCGCTGGCAACACGGGTAGGCTACCTGGGCAAACTGGCCGGTTACGTGGTGGATCCCGACAATGAGCAATGGCTAGCGTCTGCCGTGGCCGAGGCGCGACAGGCCCCCGGCATGCGAGCGCTGTCTCTGGCGATCAGGCTGAGCTTCGAGCACACGGGGCTGGCGTTTGAGTCGGCCATTCTGCTGGCGTCGTTGCTACTGTTTTCGGACCTGGAGTCGAGCCTTCAACTGAGCGAGGCGCTTCCTGGCTCGCAGCTTTTGAATGCCACTGTTCCACGCCTCGATGCCTGGAGCCCGCTACGCAATGCCAACCAGCTGTTTGCCCGGATGGGGATCGAGGTGCTGTGCCGATCCGATGGGGCAGACCGTGTATTGCGTCTGTCGGCCCGTGAGACCTGGCATGCCCTGATACATACGTCCTGGTTTGAATCGACCTTCTCTCCCATGCTCGACAGGATGGACTGGTACACAAGCCGCACCGATGAAGGCGCTTCACCGCGCATCACGCAGGCACTGGCGGGGCGAGCGATCATTGATTATTTCCTCGGGGCTCCGGAAGCGGACGGCGAATCCCTTGAAACGAGTCTTCGCAGCGAATGGGTACTGAACTACAGCCATCGGCAACTGAGCGAGCGGGTCAAGATGCTCATTCGCTATCGACAGCCTGACGCAACGACGAGCACCGTGGACTTGCTGCATTACCTGGTGTTGCGCGAGGCGATGCCGGAGCTGCTGGTGGAGGGTGTGCCTGATCACCTGCAATACGGGCGATCCTTACAGAGTGTGGCGTTCATTCACGGGGTTGCGCTGATCGAGGCCATGACGCCCGGCCTGTCGGTCACGACGCCTTACGATGAGCTGATCAAGGTCAGCGCTGACTTGAGTCAGTCGCAAGATCCTGAAGTGCATACGTTATGGGCCACTGCTTTGACGGTTCCGGCCCTGCGTTATGCCACTGCCCACGGCGTCGTCCGGTGGTCGGGTACAAATGATGTCCTTCAAGCATCCGCCACGCAAATCAGCGAGGCACTGAGCCATGTGCAGGCGCAGCAGGAGCAGCACGCACAGGAATTGAACAGCCTGCTGTCGATCAAGCCGCCGGACCGCCGAAAGCTTGCGCAGCAAATGCTGCAGGACGCAGGCGTCGGTCGCTGGCTGTGGGACCAGGCCGTCAAGATCGATCATTGGCCGGTCTTGCAGGACCATGGCTTCACGATTGCCTTTTCCTATTCAGTCGACCACTTGACGGCAGTGGGGCAGCCCGAAGCCACGGTTCTGGAGCTGGTGATGATGGGAGAGGCTTACATCCCTGGCACGCCGACGATCCCGGAGGCTTACGCCAGCGCGTTCGATACCTTCCGCAAGGCACTGGTCAGCGCGCAAACCGAGGTCATCAAAAGGCTGGTGAACGAGATGCAGCCGGAGTCGCGTGACATGCTGTTGAGCGCGACCTGTGAGATCAGTCGGGTCCGGTTTGGCTCAGAAGAAGGCACCCAAGGGCTTTTCCTGCGTTGTCAGCGCGGTGATCATCGCAACGATTTCAAAGGTCATTCGGTCAGCGAGTTCTTTTTCGAGCTGATCCCGGCTGCTGGCGTCGCACGTGAAGTCAGCCAGCGCTTCACTTACGCCGTCGACGGCGTCACATGGTCCCACCCGATCTCGATCCCTGAGGCGTTTCACCTGCGTGACGCGCATCAACGTCGCATCGAAGAAGCCAGGACCACGCCGTTACTGCCCATGGACAGTGACGCCTACCTCACGGGCACCGTGTCGCGCGTCATTACAGAGATTCACACCCCTGCCCAAGGCACGCTGGTGCCTTCCGGCGAACTGGTTTACTTGACCGCTGCCAATGAGCAGACCAGCGTGGCTGCGCTGGCCGCTGCTGCGGCGAGCCACTTGCTCGCAGGCTTCCTGGAAAAAAGCAAAACCGAGCACCAGCACGAAACGAACTGGGAGCGTATCTGGGCCAGGGAACGTGAGTACGCGGACGCCATTGCCCGCTTCATCGTCCCGTTTTACAGCTGCATCAAGGATCTGGAGAGCGGTGACCATTCAGCCGGCGTCATTGTCGGCTGCGTGATCGATATCGCATTTGCACTGGTGCCGCTGGGGCAGTTTGCGGGTTCGACGGCGCGCATCGTGCTGCGCGCCGGGGAGATGAGTGTCTGGTCCGTCACGCGCCTGACCGTCAAGGCGGTCGGGCGCCTGATCGTGGGCCTGGCCGAGCAGAGCGGAGCAGTGCTGGTGCGTGATGTGTTGAAGGTCGGCATCAAACTGGGCCGGTTCGGTCTCTCGAAGCTGCTTGAGGCCGTGCCATCGTTGAAAGCGATCTTCGCATCGCGGGCGGTGATGGAAAGTACATTCAGCCTCGATAAAGGCATGTACCGCATTCTGGATACGCCCCAGCACCCTTGGCAGCCCCGGCGCGTTGCATCGGACAGTCGGGCTGTGGTCGATGGTCGCTCCTCAATGGCCGTACGTGATGTCGGTACGGCGCAGCAGCCGGATTTCAGGCTGCTTGATCCGGAAGCCGACCGTGTTTTCGGAAAAAGACTGACTCCCTTGTCCTCTGCACAGTCCCCGGAGTTTTCCGTTCTGTCGGCGGCAGACAGCATCGGTCCCGACCGCTACCCGCCTGTGCTGCCGATCACGTCGGTGGAAGACGGCTTTCATGAGGCTCGTATCGATAGACGCTGCAGCGTAAGCGCAATCAAAAGAGCGGAAGGCGAGCACGACATCCTGATTGATGGCCATGCGTACCATCTTGACGCTGACGCCCCGAATGCCGCACTGCGCAAGCGACCGATCGCCAGGCTTTCATCAACGACCGAAACGTTGAGAGAGACGGAGAACCTGTGCCGGGTACGCCGTGACCTGATGTCAGTGCCTTGTGCTACGGGCGTCAAGCTGGCTACACCAGCTCCTGAACCCGTGCAGCCGGGTTCCACATCACCCAAACGCACTGGCAAATACCCCAGCCATGCCATGGATGCCCGCGAGTTCACCCTCGACAGGCAGTCTTTGGTGAGTGATGGCGGAGCGCAAGATCTCGATGTGTTCGTCAACGAGGGCAAATATTGCAAATGGTCCGAGCCGGTCGAAGCCCAGGCATCGACATCGTCGCAAGCCTCAGTCGCGACGGGCAAGGCAGTTGTGCCTCTTTCGGAGCGTGAACGTGCGCTGCTTTCGTTACCGGAAACGCCAGCCTATCTGCCGGAGTTGCAAGGCTCACTGGCAAACGATCATCTTCTGGGGCTGCCGGAGAACTTCGGGCTCGAAGACTCCGGGTCCATCTATCAGCATGTTCCGGTCGTTGAGCTGGGTGCTGTGGCGTCGGGTGTTCAGGACACGCGGACCTTGCGTGGCATTCGCATGGAGATTGCCGGGCAGGACTGGATCTTCGTGGAGGCCGACACGGGTGTGTTCTACAAAGCCCGAACACCCTCTGCAGTGGGTGACCTGAACCTCAGGTTCTCCCGTGTCGAGGACGCCGATGAGATCAATACCTTCATCCGGCTGTCGGAGCAATACCGGGTGTTTCGAGAGCGCCCCGATGCGGTCATTGACCAGGAAAATATCGCGCGCCTGCTGTTCGATCTGGTCGACGAGTCTGAACGGGCGTCGTGGCACGTCTCGTGGAGCAGACAGATCAAGACTTATGACGACTACGCCAGTTGGTGCCAGGCCAGCCAGCAGAGAAACGAGTTGCTCAGGATCGCCAGCGATGTGTTGTCGGGTGAAGCGATTCAGAAACGGTTCGTGGACCTCGCCAGGGCCAGCATCCCGGATTTCAGAAAAATTGCCGAGCGAACCCTTCCCGAGCAGCAGCACATTGTGGATATCCTCAACCGCCTTATGCCGGTACAGGGCTCCAAGGCAAAGTGGGAGATGTTGAATGTGCAGAGTGTCGTGACACCCAAAGCCGCGAGAAATATCCTCGACCAGGTCAAGGGTGCCAACCTGTCTTTTGTCCAGGTGTACACCGAGTCGGGTGAGCGGATGGTCTACTACGCGCTGTCCGGCGGGCTGAAGGCCAAGGCTCTGAAGTTGCAGTTCGATCTGGCTGAAAGCGCTGAACGCGTCATCGACGGCGTGGTGTTTCGTGATGCACGAGCACGCATGGCCGGGCGTCTGCCGGATCCGGGTTTCACCAGCCTGCCGGTGGTCAGAGACGCTGATCGTCTGGTGGTCAGGGAGTTCGGCCGACAGGTGGATTCCGAGCGTTTGATCGCTACCGTGCTCAAGGAGGACTTGGCTTCGACGCGATTGACCCATATCAAGGTGTTTACGGTGATGGACACCTGTCGCTCCTGCGGCGGTTTCGTTCTGCCACGCCTCAAGCTGGACTTCCCGGACGCGAAGTTCTCCGTGACTTACCTGAAGGATTACGGCAAATCATGAGGCCTTTGTCGTGGCGCCGGGCCGGTCATGCGGCACCGCGACCCAATGGCGTGTATTTCTTGACGCCCATGCTGTTGCCAATTGAAACCGCTATGTCCTTTTCTGCCTGCAACGCTGCTAGGCTTGGCAACCATTGTCCATGAACCAGACTCTCCTGATGCTCGAACGCCTGTTGATCCTGATCGTCCTGACCGTGGCTGCTCCCGCTGCCTGGGCGATCACGATCTATAAAACCACCGATGCCGACGGCGTCGTTTCGTTCTCGGACCGATCTTCGCCCGGTGCTTCCGTGCTGGTTTTCCGGGACCGGATGGTCGAGCGCATCGAGCAGCAGGTGCATTTGAGCATCAAGCGGGAGAAGGGTGTTCACAGTCTGTATGTGCGTAATGACCTGCATGCGCCGGTCGAGGTGGAGCTGAAGCTGTCCAGCGTCAAGAACGTACTGGGCGTGTCAGGTTCGTCCACGACTCTTCGTCGCACGATTCCGGCGCGTACCAACGAGCGTGTGGTGGTGCTGAGCCCAAAGGTTGCAGGCAAGGCGATGAATTATGCCTCGATGCTGACCTCGACCCTGGGCGACCCACGAAGCACGGCGCAGCTCTACCGCTATCCGCTGCCGTGGGTGGGCGGTCCGTTTCGCCTGACCCAAGGGCCAGGTGGCAAATACAGCCACTATGGCATCAAGGGGCGCTACGCGATGGACATCGCCATGCCTGAAGGCACACCGATCATCGCGGCGCGTGGCGGCACGGTGATCAAGATCGAGAACGGCCAGTCAGGCAGGGGCGCGAACGCTTCCGGCAACTTTGTACGCATCCTGCATGACGACGGCACCATGGGCGTCTACCTGCACCTGATGCGCGGCTCGGTCAGTGTTGCTGAAGGGCAGCGGGTCAGCGTCGGCAGCCCGCTGGCACGCTCGGGCAATACCGGCAACAGCACCGGTCCGCACCTGCACTTCGTCGTGCAGCGCAACACCGGCCATGAACTGGTCTCAATCCCTTACGAGTTTAACCAGCCCGTGCAGAGCCTGCCCAACTTCGCGGTGGGCGGGAATTAGCAACCTGTTTGTCTGGGCAAACGCGTTCGGGAGCAGGCTCACTCCCTCCATCACGTGTCGCACAGGATCTGCGTAGCATTGCGCTTCAATCCAGTTTCAATACCTTGGCCAGCACGATTTTGGGGCCTTTCATCTTTTTGATGATGATGCGCAGGCCTTCGACTTCCATTTGCTCTTCTTCTTCCGGCACCCGCTTGAGCGTTTCGTAGATAAGCCCTGCCAGGGTTTCGGCTTCGATATGGTCCAGGTCGATGCCCAGCAGGCGCTCGATCTTGAACAACGGCGTATCGCCCCGCACCAGCAGCTTGCCCGGCTGATAGGCCAGGATGCCGCGCTCCACCTTGCGGTGCTCGTCCTGAATGTCGCCTACCAGCACTTCGAGCACGTCCTCCATGGTCAGGTAGCCGATGATCTTGCCGTCCGCTTCCTCGACCACCGCGAAGTGCGCGCCGCCCTTACGGAACTGCTCAAGCAGTTGTGACAGCGGCATATGCCGGGAAACGCGTTCCAGCGGACGGGTCAGCTCGGCCAGGTTGAACGACTCGGGAAGGTGATCCAGATCCGCCAGTTCCAGCAGCAGATCCTTTATATGCAACAGGCCGACGAACTCGCCGCGTTCGGCGTCGTACACCGGGTAGCGGCTGAACTTGTGGCGACGGAACAGCGCAAGGATTTCCTTGAGCGGTGCGTTGAAATCAAGCGTGACCATGTCTTCGCGGGAGTTGGCCCAGTCCACGACCTCCAGCTCGCCCATTTCCACGGCAGAGGCCAGCACACGCATGCCTTGGTCGCTGGGGTCCTGGCCGCGGCTGGAGTGGAGAATCAGTTTCAGCTCGTCGCGGCTGTAACTGTGTTCATGATGCGGACCGGGCTCGCCCTGGCCGGCAATACGCAGGATCGCGTTGGCGCTGGCGTTGAGCAGGTAGATTGCCGGGTACATGAGCCAGTAGAACAGGTACAGCGGCGCAGCGGTCCACAGCGACAGCAGCTCGGGTTTGCGGATAGCCCAGGATTTGGGCGCCAGCTCACCGATCACGATGTGCAGGTACGAAATGATGAAGAAGGCCGTGAAGAACGAAATGCCCTTGACCAGTTCCGGCGTATCGACGCCCATCGCACTCAGCAGCGGCTCCAGCAAATGAGCGAAGGCCGGCTCACCGACCCAGCCAAGCCCCAGGGAGGCGAGGGTGATACCCAACTGACAGGCCGACAGGTAGGCGTCCAGCTGGCCGTGAACCTTGCGCAGGATATGTCCGCGCCAGCCGTTCTTGTCGGCAATCGCCTCGACCCGCGTGGAACGCAGTTTGACCATGGCAAATTCCGCCGCAACGAAAAAACCGTTGAGCAGAACCAGGAACAGCGCAAAAAGAATCATGCCGAAGTCGGCGAAGAGTGAAGACAGGTCGAAACTAGGGGAAGGGTCCATGGTGGGGTTTTACGGGGTCCGTTCTAACAAATGGGGTGTGAAGCTGCGCCGGAAAAGCGCCATGAACCCGGCAATGTAGCGGCTGTGCAAGCGATTGCCTAGTAGTCTGAGTCGTCGCTTTCGGGATTGGACATCTGGCTGGTGGCAAAATGGCAGGTGAAAACGCTGCCCTTGTTCGGCACGCTGTTGATTTCAAGGGTGCCGCGATGACGCAGCAGCACATGCTTGACGATCGCGAGCCCCAGCCCTGTTCCTCCGGTATTCGATGCACGGCTCGTATCGACCCGGTAGAAGCGCTCGGTCAGACGCGGCAGATGCTTGGTTTCGATACCGATCCCCGAATCCTGCACGCTCAGGTGCGCGCCACGCTCGTCTGTCCACCAGCGGATACGGATAGTGCCCTCTGCGGGCGTGTACTTGACCGCATTGAAGATCAGGTTGGAGAACGCACTGCGCAACTCGGTTTCACTGCCCTTGAGCAGCATCTCGCTCTCGATGCTGAGGCTGATCTGCTGATTCTTGCTGCCTGAGAGGGCGTTGGCGTCGGCCTTGATGGTCTTGAGCAGCTTGCTGACGACCACTGGGTGGTTGTCCGACGGGTAATCAGTGGCTTCGAGCTTGGCCAGCAACAGCAGGTCGTTGAGCAGTGTCTGCATGCGCCCGCCCTGCTGGTGCATCTGTTGCAGCGCCCGTACCCAGCGTGGATTCACTTCGTCCACGTTGTCGAGCAGGGTTTCCAGATAGCCGAAAATCACCGTCAGCGGTGTGCGCAATTCATGGGAGACGTTGGCAACGAAGTCCTTGCGCATCTGTTCCAACTGGTGGATGCGCGTGACATCGCGCACTAGCATCAGGTGTTCGTTGTTGCCGTAACGGGTGATCAACAACTGGATGCGCAAGTGATCGTTGGTGGGCGAAGGAATTTCCAGCGGCTCGGCGTAATTGCCTTGGGCAAAGTATTCCTTGAAGCGTGGGTGACGCACCAGATTGGTTACCGGCTGGCCGCTGTCCTGCGGCGTCTTGAGGCCCAGCAGGGTTTCGGAAGCGCGATTCCACCACTCCAGGTTGCCCTCGCTGTCGAGCATGATCACCGCGTCCTTGAGGGCGGCGGTGGATTCCTGGACGCGGTCGATCACGGCCTGCAGGCGGCCGCGTACGCGTTGGTCGCGGCGCTGAAGGTGATAGATGCTGTCGAAGACTTCGCCCCACAGACCGTAGCCGTCCGGTGGCGGTTCGTCAGCCTTGTGGCTGCTCAGCCACTCATGCAGGCGCAGCAGTTGCTTGAGGGTCCAGGCCAGATACAGGCCCAGTCCGATGGACAGGCTCCAGCCATACTGTCCACTGATCAGGCCGACCAGCAGGCAGGCAGTGACCAGCAACAACATGTGGCGTATCAGCGTGCCATGCCAATTTTGGTTCAATTAAGGGTAAATCCTTGTCTGGTGCACGCTGGCCAGTGCCCTGTGTCTGCGAGAACGACTGTCAGCTTTTCGTGGAAAAGCGATAGCCGGTGCCGCGCACGGTTTGTACCAGATTTTCATAAGCGTCACCCAGGGCTTTGCGCAGGCGGCGAATGTGAACATCCACCGTGCGCTCCTCGACATAGACATTGCCGCCCCAGACCTGGTCGAGCAGTTGACCACGGGTATAGGCGCGTTCCTGATGGGTCATGAAAAATTGCAGAAGGCGGTATTCGGTCGGGCCCATTTCTGCGGGTTTGCCATCGATGGTGACTCGGTGGCTGATGGGATCGAGCAGCAGGCCACCGACTTCGATGGGCGCTTCACCGTCTGTCGGGCCGGCACGACGCAGCACGGCCTTGAGGCGCGCCACCAGTTCGCGGGGCGAGAACGGCTTGGTGATGTAATCGTCAGCGCCCACTTCCAGGCCCTGGATCTTGTTGTCTTCCTCGCCCTTTGCCGTGAGCATGATGATCGGGATATCCCCGGTCAGCTCATCGCGCTTGAGGCGGCGCGCCAGTTCGATACCAGAGGTGCCGGGCAGCATCCAGTCGAGCAGGATCAGGTCCGGCTTGCGATCAACGATGATCGCGTGGGCCTGCTGAGAGTTTTCGGCTTCAATACAGTCATAGCCGGCCATTTCCAACGCAACGGCGATCATTTCGCGAATAGGCGCTTCGTCGTCAACGATCAGAATGCTCCTGCCAACCATGCTTGAACCTCGTGTCATTTAACTGTCTTGGGGCGCATTAGATAACGGAATTATTGCAGTCGTGTGACAGGTTGGGATGAGGCTATCACGCATGCCCCTGGCCGACTAAGCTGGGTGAGCTGTCTTGAACTCATTTCAACGATAAAAAAGAGGATGTACCCGATGGCTAATGTCTCTACTGCATTCAAATGTCTGCTGGCTGCCGCGGCCCTTGCATCATCCGGAATGGCCTTCGCGGCCGAGCCTGCCATGGAGCAGGACGGCAAGCTGGTCGATCATAAAGGCATGGCGTTGTATACGTTCGACAAGGACAGCACGGGCAAATCCGCCTGCAATGATCAGTGTGCGATCAACTGGCCGCCGCTTGCCGCTGAAGCCGACAGTTCGGCCGAGGGCAAGTGGACGGTGATCACCCGTGATGACAAAAGCCGGCAGTGGGCTTACGGCGGCAAGCCGCTTTACACCTTCAAGAATGACACCAGGGCCGGTGAGGTCACTGGCGATGGCAAGGGCGGCGTCTGGCACATCGCCAAGCCCTGAGGCGTGATACCCAAGGGCGGTCAGCGAAGTGCGTAATCGGCGACGATCCCGAGAAATATCGCAAGCCCCGCCCAATGGTTATGCAGAAAGGCCTTGAAGCACGCGTCCCGCTCGCGCAGGCGCGTGCTCCAGAACTCCCAGGCAAAGCAGCCCGCCGCGACCGCCAGACCTGCGTAGAACCACATCCCCAGCTCGAAACGAGAACCGGCGAGCATCAGGCATCCCAATGCCAGACCCTGCAACGTCAGAATGATCACGCGGTCCGCATCGCCGAACAGCACGGCGGTGGACTTCACTCCGATCTTCAAATCGTCGTCGCGGTCCACCATGGCGTAGTAGGTGTCATAGCCGACCGTCCACAACAGGTTGGCGATGTACAGCAGCCAGGCGGCGGCGGGCAAGTCGCCAGTCTCTGCAGTAAACGCCATCGGCATGCCCCACGAGAAGGCCGCACCCAAGACCACCTGCGGGTAATAGGTGTAGCGCTTCATGAACGGATAGCAGGCCGCCAGCGCCAGACCGCCGAATGACAGCCAGATGGTTGTTGCGTTGGTAAACAGCACCAGCACAAAGCTCAGACCCACCAGCACCGCGAACAGAATCAGAGCCTCCCGGCCGCTGACCTTGCCGCTGACCAAGGGTCGCTGTTCGGTGCGCTTCACGTGGCCGTCCACCTTGCGGTCGGCGTAGTCGTTGATCACACAGCCTGCGGCGCGCATCAGGAACACGCCCACGATGAAGATCAATACGTTTGCCAGCGACGGCGAACCTTTGCCGGCAATCCAGACCGCCCACAGCGTAGGCCACAGCAGCAGATAGACGCCGATCGGCTTGTCGATTCGCGTCAACTGGATGAAGTCCCAGATGCGCGGATTCAGGCGATTCAGGGATTTGAGCAACGACTGGTACATCAAACGGGTTCCTTGTTTTGAACCAGGCTCAGGAAAGACGGCAGGAAAACTTCGGCAACCAGCACGCGCAGCGGACCGCGACTGAAACAGGAGCGACGCGCCCACAGGTCCTGGGCAGGGTCGGTAGACGGCAGCCAGGCGGCAGGGTAGCGACAGACTTCAAGCGGGCCACGGTCGAACGCGGGGTCACTGAACAGCAACTCACCCAGTGAGCGCGATCCCAGCGTGTCCATCTGCAAGCCACCGTTGTGCAGCGCACTGCGCGCCGCCACGCTGCGCGCGAAGACCCAGCGGTTGCCATTACCGAGCAGATACACTTCGCGAACCCAACCCTCGCTCGCTTCAGGCAGCACCAGTGCGGCGCATTCGTCATCGCGTAACGGTTGCCAGCCTTCGAACAGTGGAATGATGCTGAATCCTCCGTCGGACAGGCGGTCCAAACGACGGGTCAGGGAATCCTGATTGAACAGCCAGCCCATCATCGCTGGGGCGGGTGCATCGACCAACCGGTCGCGCTCAAGCCAGACTGGCGTCGTAAAGGCGGGGTTTTGCTGGGTCACGGTAAGCATGCGTCGGCAGTGATCGGGGTGGCGAGCTTATCATGATTGATGGCCCCGGCAGCCGGGGGGGCAGGCAGCCCGTTATATAAACGGGCTTGCATCCGGGCCTGCCGATCAGTACAACGCCCGTTCAAGCGGCGAACGACCGCTGCACCCATACTCAGCCTGATGAGTGAGAGAACCGAATCATGAAGAAGTGGCAATGCATTGTCTGTGGCCTGATTTACAACGAAGCCGATGGTTGGCCGGATGACGGCATTGCGCCGGGCACGCTTTGGCAGGATGTGCCGGAAGACTGGCTGTGTCCCGACTGCGGCGTCGGCAAGATGGACTTTGAAATGATCGAAATCGGTTGATCCACGCCACTCGGGAAACAGCAATGAGCGCACCTGTCGTCATCATCGGTACCGGCCTTGCGGGCTACAATCTCGCGCGGGAATTTCGCAAGCTGGACGGTGAAACACCGCTGCTGTTGATCACTGCCGATGATGGTCGGTCCTACTCCAAGCCCATGCTGTCCACCGGCTTTGGCAAGAACAAGGAAGCCGACGGTCTGAGCATGGCCGAGCCAGGCGCCATGGCCGATCAGCTCAAGGCCGAGGTGCGCACCCACACGCGCATCAGCGGCATCGACCCTGGCCACAAGCGTCTGTGGATCGGTGAGGAGGCGGTGTACTACCGCGATCTGGTGCTGGCCTGGGGCGCCGAGACCATCCGCGTGCCCATCGAGGGTGACGCCGGAGATGCCGTGTTCCCTATCAACGACCTGCAGGACTACGCGCGCTTTCGAGCGGCCGCTGCCGGCAAGCGTCGTGTACTGATTCTGGGTGCAGGCCTGATCGGCTGTGAATTTGCCAACGACCTGATGCTGGGTGGCTACGAAGTGGATCTGGTCGCGCCATGTGAACACGTCATGCCGACCCTGCTGCCCGCGGCTGCCGCAGCGGCTGTGCAGGCCGGGCTTGAAGGGCTGGGTGCGCGGTTCCACCTGGGGCCGGTGCTCATGCGCCTGCTACGCAGCGAGGAGGGGCTGCAGGCTCAGTTGTCCGACGGGCAGGTAATTACCTGCGATCTGGTGGTGTCGGCCATTGGCCTGCGGCCCCGAATCGATCTGGCGGCAGCCGCAGGCTTGCAGACCGGGCGCGGCATCCTGGTTGATCGTTATCTGCAGACGTCGCACGCCAATATCCATGCGCTGGGTGACTGCGCGGAAGTCGACGGCTTGAACCTGTTGTACGTGATGCCTCTGATGAGCTGCGCGCGGGCTTTGGCCCAGACCCTTGCCGGAACACCCACTTCGGTGAAATACGGGCCGATGCCCATCACGGTCAAGACGCCTGCCTGCCCGCTGGTGGTCTCGCCACCCCCGCGCGCAACACAGGGTGTCTGGACCGTCGAGGGGCAGGGCGCCGACATCAAGGCCCTGTGTCACGATGCCGAGGGGCAACTGCTGGGTTACGCGCTGACTGGCACGGCCGTTATGGAAAAACTCGCCCTGAACAAGGTTTTACCTGCGTTATTGGTATGATTTCGCGTCATTTTGTCGGATAGGACACTTATTTGTACTGATAAAGGTTGTCCATCCACTGGCGCAGCTAACGTCGGCATGCCATCCTCGCTCTCGTCTGCCGCTACGTAGAGCCGTCGCGGCGCCTTGTTACTGTTTGCCATAAGCAGTACGGAACATAAAAACAAAAACCGTAAAAGAGGCTTCATATGCGTAAACCACAACTTGCAGCCGTCATTGCTGAAAAGGCGGATCTGACCAAAGATCAATCCAACCGTGTTCTCAACGCCATTCTTGAAGAAATCACCGGCGCATTGTCTCGCAAAGACAGTGTCACCCTGGTTGGCTTCGGTACATTCCTGCAACGCCATCGTGGAGCCCGTACCGGCAAGAATCCGCAAACCGGCGAACCGGTGAAAATCAAGGCAAGCAACACTGTTGCCTTCAAACCGGGTAAGGCCTTGAAAGACAGCGTCAATCCTGAGCCAGCCAAAAAGAAGAAATCCTGACAACAACTGCTTGCCTCGGCGGGAGGTAAGCAGTGAGCAACGGGCACACCAGTCGCACTGGGTGCCCGTTTTTCATATGTGCAGAGCGACCGGGGCGCCCATGTCGTCCCGTGGCTCTTGGTAAGAAGTTTCCTACTTGATCCTGATCGCCTGCCTTCTAGTAGCTCAGTCTTTCCTGACTTCTTATCATTCTTTATTCCCTTAAAGTCCCGCTCCCGCAGCTCTTCTGGTTTGCGGCGCTGAACACTAATTTTGGGAAGTCAAAAATGAATAAGCTATGGAAATTCGCTGCTGTCGCAACCCTGATCGCCGCCACCTCGGGCTGTGTCAGTTACAACATGAGCCAGCCAGTTGCACCTTTGGAAGGGACCGTCAAAACCGACCTGAAGGCTGACGTGAAAGTGGGTGGCACCATCAGTGGCGAATCCTCAACCAACGTTCTGTTCAACTTCCTGAGCATCGGTGGCGATACCCAATTCGCGGACGGTGTGGCCTATGGCGGCGCGAGCGGCGGCGGCATGGGCCTGGCCCTTCCGGATCCAGTATCGACTGCCAAGGCCGCCGCAGCCTACAAGGCTGTCAAATCTTCCGGTGCCGATCTGATCGTTGCTCCGCGTTATGAAGTCAACGTGAAAGACTATTTCATCTTCAAGAAAGTGGACGTAAAGGTTACGGGTAACAAGGGCAGCATCAACAGCATCCGCTGATCGGTCTCCTGAGTGCTGCGCCGCCTGCCAGCGCAGCACTTGCCAGGGGAAATAAATTGCAGGGATCCTCGCTGAAAACAAGAATTTCCTGCATGCATCATCCGGACAACCGGCTAAACTGCGCCGCCAGTTCGAACTCTTGCTGAGGCTGTTACATGAAATTTCGTTTTCTTCTCTGGATGCTGGGCCTGTTGATGAGCCGCGCCAGTCGTAACAACCCTGCGTTCCAGCAACAGTTGGCTGGCAAGGACCTGACGTTTCAACTCCAGACAACAGATGGCAGGATCGCTCGCCATTTCGTGGTTCGTGACCAGCGTATCCGCAGTGTGAAAGGGCTGGCTGCCGAGCCTGCGTTTGCGATCTCGTTTCGCGATGCCGCATTCGGCTTTGCCACCTTGCAGGCCAAAAACAAGCAACTGGCCTTCATGCAAGGCATTCAGGACAAGGACATTCAGATCAAGGGCAATCCAGCCTTGGTGATCTGGTTCCAGGGCCTCACCAAGTACCTCAAACCTAAAAAGAAGACCAGCTGATCAAGGCAACTGCAACCCGCCCGATGCCTTGTGCAAGGCGCGCAGATGGTCACCCATCTGCTTGAGGTTGGCTTCGTTCGCGGCAATTTCCTTCGCCCGTCCGGGCTCCAGCAAGGCGCGTACTTCCTTGTCCAGATCACCGGTCAGGCGCTTGAGTTGTTTCTGGCGCTGGCTGCTCTCGCTTTCAAGCTGTTGCCACTCCGCAGCCTGCGGCAAACCGTAACCTCGGCTGCCGAGCAGTTCCGCAGGGCGGCTGAGAAAACCGCTGCTGGCCAGCAGCTCTTGCAAGGTGCCGGTCGCTTTCGACACGCGGCCGTCCTTCTGCTCCCGAGCCCCCAGATAGCTTTGCTTAACTTCGTCCTGCGCCAGCAGCAATTGCCGACGCAGGCTTGCCTGTTCCAGCAACAGAATGGCGGCACTGGTGCGCAGGTCAGCCTTGTCGAACCACTGACTGCGCTCATGGGCGGGCAGGCTCATCCAGTCTTCGACAGTGGTTTGCCGGATCGGAAGCTGTTTCTTCAACACCTCGAACATGGCCTGATAGCGGTCTCGATAGGAGTCGAACCGGTAGCCAAGACGTAACGCTTCCTTTGGATCGTCCAGCACACTGGTATCAGCCAGCCCTCGCCCTTTGAGCACCTCGAGCAAACCGTTGGGCAGAATGCTGTCCAGGCCGACCAGTTTGGGATTGTGCGTGCCGCTGCGAAGCAGCTTGAGGTTCTCTACCGCGCAGTTGTTCGACAGGAAGTAATAGTTGCCGTCGTAGCTCCAGTGCATTTCGGCGGCGTGCTGGACCAACCCTTCGATTTCAGGGCGGGACAGCGTAATGGGTACTGACGCCAGGCTGCGCAGTTCCGTCTTGGTGTATTCGTCGATCACTTGAGCCAGTGGCAGCACGAATAGCCGTGAAGGGTACGCGCCCATCAGGCCGTCCCAGCTGGATAACTGTACGTCACCTACAAAAGCGCGGTAGGACAGGACCAGATGCTGGTCCAGGTCGAGCCGACAATCCGGTCCGCGTGGGCGTCCCGGCTTGCAAATCACCAGACGCAGCATGCTGTGGCCCCAGCGGCTTACCCAGTTCTGGTTCGCCTCGGCCAACAGGTAGTCAACGGCGTAAACGCGTTCGGGGTCCAGCTTGCCCAGCGGTTCCCGGCCAAAATCGCTGCCAGCGTTCAGGTAAGGATAGAAGGTCGGACAGGCATCCCGGGCAGGAGGTGCCCAACCGAAGCGGTCCTTGTAGTAGGCATACAGCGCAGGTCGACGGCAGGCGTAGGCCGGGTCGAGCAGGAAGTACTCCATGTTCACCGCCACGAACTCGAGCGGGCTGGTGGTCTCGTAGATGTCGGGACTGCGGGCAACCTGACCGTTATGTTCTTCTCGCTCACCACGTCTTCCGACGTACTGCTGCCAGCCGGCAAGGTCCAGCAGGCGAGGATCATCGCTCAGGGTAAAACGTCGTTCGGTCTGGCCACGGCAGTCATCGGGCAGGCCGACGTTACCCACTGAACTGTTACGACGTGAACAGCGAACCAGGGTCGCCCTTTCGGTGGGAGACCAGAGGCGTGCACGGTCGTAAATATGAGTCAGCTCATGCAGCACCGTGGCGAGCATTTCCCGGCGTACCGTGCCGTGTGGCCGACCGGTTTGCGCCGTCGCGGCAGAGCCGTCGGTCAGTGAGGGCAACAGGTGGGTGTTGAGGTACAGCTGATAAGGACCTGCCGCCTGGCCGTAGGCATTTTGCGGCATGTCACTGGACCAGCTCACGTTGACAGTGCGGTCCAATGACTCGACGAAGCTGGGCGGCAGGGCGCGCATCGCTTCGTCGATCAGCGCCTGGCTGGCTTGCCGTTGAGCCGCATCGAGGCCGTCGGTGTGCAGCTCGAGCTTCAGACTGGCTGAAGCATAAGTCCCGACCAGCGACAGTGCGCCGGCAAGCAGCCAGACGCCAAGTCGCCTCACAGTGCGAGAATGGCTTCAGCCAGTGTCTTGTCGCTGGCATCGCGCGCTTCCGGCACGCGGGCACGCAGCGTATCGAAGGCCGCGTCGAGCTGGGCGCCGTGAATGTCGCCATTGCTGGCAACGTAGCTGGCGGCATCATCTCTGGCTTCGCGAACGACTTTGGAATCGCGGATCGAGGTGGTGGTGTCAGAGGTAAAGTCGATGGTGCGACCGAACGCCCGGACAATGATGTTACTCGTGGCAACAACGGTCTGAGCCTGGGCCAGGTCGGCCATCAGCAGCAGACCAAGGGAAACAGCAATCAGCGGCGTACGCATGTCAGTAACGTCTCCAGTTACGCAGAAGGGCAAAGTGGCTATTGGACGAGGATTGCCTGCGCCAGTTCAAGGTCGCTGGCACGAAGTTTTTCATGGGACTGGCGCAGGCTGCGCAACGCCGACTCGAGTCGGGCTCCGCGTATCCGGCCATCGCTGGCGACAAATGCCGCAGCATCATCCTGAGCCGCCATGACCTGCTTGTTATCGAACGGCGAACTGCTGACCTGGCTGGTGGCGTACCCGGTTTTGACCAGACCCTGCGTGGTTGAGTCGAAGGCATGGGCAGAACTCGTCCAGACCAGGCTGGCAAGAGAACCTATCAAAAGAGAGTGCAATAAACGCATGGCTTTCACGTACCGGCAAAACAGGCGTCAAGGCTAGCGCAATGCTCTGGCCGGAGCTACCCCGGCAGCCCGCAGGCCGCCGGAAGCATTCATCAGATGGTCAGGATGGCCTGAGCCAGTTGAGCATCAGTGGCATGCAGTTCAGGCATTTGCTGACGGATGTGCTGGAACGCGCCTTCGAGTTGCGCACCGCGGATGTCACCCGCGCTGGCCACGAAGCTGGCGGCATCGTCACGTGCTGCGCGAACGATCTTGTCATCTTTGAACGAAGACGAGATGTCGGAAGTGGCGTCGGTCGATGCGGCGACAGCGCCCACGACTGTGTCGGTTGTGACAATGAAACTGGAAGCATTGGCGCTTGCGGCAGCGGCAGTCAGCAGAACGGCAGCGCCAAAGGTACGTAGCAGGGACATGGTCGAATTCCGTCAGATGGAGTTACAGGCAGAGGTTGCGGGAGGCACAGACTGTGTGCCGGGCCGATCAGGCGTCCAGCCTATATCAGCGCCGTCCGGCTTGCTATTGCTATACCGCGTCGAAACGCCATACGGCGTACATGAAATGGTAACTGTACCGGCCTTAATTTGTAACATTTAAAACTGTACTTGTAGTGGCCTTGAAGTTTTTAAAGCACAAACGACAAGACCCGATTCAGCTGCCTGAATCGGGTCTTGTATGAAGCAATTCGGGTTGCTGGCGGGAGACTTCAGCAGTCTGGGACCAGCGGGCGCTGCATCAGCGCCAGAACGGCTTGCTCAGCTCTTCGTAACGCTGTGCTTCGCTGATACCTGCGTCGGCCAGCAAACGTGCATCCAGACGGGCCAATTGATGGCGGCTGGAAAGGCGACGCTGCCAGAGCATCAGGTTGGCGAACATGCGCAGAGGCAAGGAAGATTTCGCAGTAGTGGCGGTGCTTTCGCTGAACAGATCGGAACTGATTGTACGTTCCATGGTGTGACTTCCTTCCGCTTGTGGCGGGATAAGTGAGTTGCTTGACTGGTGCCCATTCTCCGCTTGATCGGCTAGTCCCCATAGACACAGTTCATCTGTATTGTAAGGGTTCAGTTAACTGTTAAGAGGGACTGTTTTGTTCGTTATTGGGGCAACTGTACCGGTCTGCACATTTTTAGTGCATTTTGCAGTGGGTCGCACTGAATTTGATGCGCCACAGCCTGCTTTTGACCAGTACAGCAGTACAGTTTTTTCAAGTACGGCGAATGATGGCGTAAAAGTGAGCAAGAAAACCCCTTGCTCACCTCCAACTGTCTTGTTCAGACGGGCAGCATGCGTCCAGTCTCTTCCAGATTGAGGTGCCAACTCAGTGCGTCGCGCACTATGTGCGGCGTATGTCCACCGCGCTGGCAGGCAGCGTTGAAATAGTCGTTCAGCGCGGCGCGATAATCAGGGTGAACGCAGTTGTCGATGACCACCCGGGCGCGTTCGCGCGGCGCAAGACCACGCAGATCCGCCAGACCCTGTTCGGTCACCAGAATATCCACATCGTGCTCGGTATGGTCGACATGACTCACCATCGGCACCACGCTGGAAATCGAGCCGCCTTTGGCGATTGACTTGGTCACGAAGATGGCCAGATGCGCGTTACGCGAGAAGTCGCCGGAGCCGCCAATGCCATTCATCATCCGCGTGCCGCACACATGGGTGGAGTTCACGTTGCCGTACAGATCGAACTCCAGCGCAGTGTTGATCCCGATAATACCCAGGCGGCGTATGACTTCCGGGTGATTGGAGATTTCCTGCGGGCGCAAGACCAACCTGGACTTATAGCGGTTGAAGTCGGCGAACACCTGAGCGTGCTTTGCGGCGGAAAGTGTCATGGAACTGCCCGAGGCAAAGCTCAATTTGCCTGCATCGAACAGATCGAAGGTGGAGTCCTGCAGCACCTCGGAGTACATGGTCATGTCATGGAACGGCGAATCCAGTAGACCGTGCATCACTGCGTTGGCAATCGTTCCGATCCCGGCCTGTAACGGCATCAGCGTGTTGGTCAGCCGGTTTTCGCGCACTTCATTCTTGAAGAACTCCACCAGGTGCTGAGCGATGGCCTGGGTTTCCACATCCGGCGGCAACACAGTGGACGGGGAGTCAGGCTGATTGCTGATGACGATGCCGACAATCTTCGCCGGATCGATCTTCACTGCATGGCTGCCAATCCGTGAATCGGCTTCCAGCACCGGGATCGGCAGGCGCGTGGGGCGGTAGCTCGGAATGTATACGTCATGCAGACCTTCTAGCTCCAGAGGCTGGGCCAGATTGATCTCGACGATCACCTGTCGGGCGAGAATGGCGAAGCTGGCAGAGTTTCCCACCGAAGTGCTCAATACGAGATGACCGTCCTCGGTGATGGCGACACACTCGATAACGGCCAGGTCGACGGCCTTGATCTGGCGATTGCGCAGTTGCTCGACGGTATCGGACAGGTGCTGATCGATGAACATGACAGTGCCGTCATTGATAGCCCTGCGCAGAGTGCTGTCCACCTGGAACGGCATGCGTCGGGAAAGCACGCCGGACTCGGTCAGTTGTTTGTCCAGATCGTTACCCAGGCTGGCGCCGGTCATCAGGCTGATCTTCAGAGGTGAGACCCTGGCGCGCTCGGCCAGCGCCTGAGGAACGGCTTTGGCTTCGCCTGCGCGGGTGAAGCCACTCATGCCGACGGTCATGCCATCTTCGATCAGGGCGGCGGCGTCAGCCGCGCTCATTACCTTGCTCATCAGGGAGGGCAGGCGAATACGGTCACGGTACATGGATTCTTTCTCGGAGGTGGAGACGAGCGACAAGTCTAGAGAGTCGGGCGTTGTTCGTCCCGCTACCATGGTCGCATTTGAGGGCTCTAATTAGCGGGTCTCAGCGCAAAACACTGTTACGTGAAATGCAAAAAGCCCCGGTCGCAGCGCGAACCGGGGCTGTGCTGAGGCAGATGCAGGCTATGCGTTATCGACCGCCTTCACCATGTCCTCGATCACCTTTTTGGCGTCTCCGAACACCATCATGGTCTTGTCCAGATAAAACAGTTCGTTGTCCAGACCGGCGTAGCCGCTGGCCATCGAGCGCTTGTTGACGATGATGGTCTTGGCTTTGAACGCTTCGAGAATCGGCATTCCGGCAATCGGCGATTTCGGATCGTTCTTGGCGGCCGGATTGACCACGTCGTTGGCACCGAGCACCAGCACCACGTCTGCCTGACCGAACTCGGAGTTGATGTCGTCCATCTCGAACACTTGGTCATAAGGCACTTCCGCCTCGGCCAGCAGCACGTTCATGTGGCCGGGCATGCGTCCTGCCACCGGGTGGATCGCGTATTTAACCGTGACGCCGTGATGCACCAGTTTTTCGGTCAGTTCCTTGAGCGCATGCTGGGCACGCGCCACTGCCAGTCCGTAGCCGGGCACGATGATCACCGTGTCAGCGTTGGTCAGCAGGAAGGTGGCGTCGTCCGCCGAACCGGATTTCACCGGGCGTGCTTCCTTGGCACCTGCCGGGCCAGCCGTGTCCGTTGCGCCGCCGAAGCCGCCGCCGATCACATTGAAGAAGGAGCGGTTCATCGCCTTGCACATGATGTACGAGAGGATCGCGCCAGAGGAGCCCACCAGCGAGCCGGCGATGATCAGCATCGAGTTGTTCAGCGAGAAGCCGATACCCGCTGCCGCCCAGCCCGAATAGCTGTTGAGCATCGAGACCACGACCGGCATGTCGGCCCCGCCAATCGGGATGATCAGCAGAACGCCGATCACAAATGCCAGGGCGAGCATGATGGCGAACGCGGTCAGGCTTCCGGTGAACATGAACGTCAGGCCGAAGAACAGCGTAGCCAGGCCGAGAATCAGGTTCAGCTTGTGCTGTCCGGCAAACTGTACGGGTGCGCCCTGAAACAGGCGAAACGTGTATTTGCCTGACAGCTTGCCGAACGCGATCACCGAGCCGGAAAAGGTGATCGCACCAATGGCCGCGCCCAAGAACAGTTCCAGACGATTGCCGGTCGGGATGGCGTCGCCCAGATTGCGAACGATACCCAGCGACTGCGGCTCGACCACCGCCGCGATGGCAATGAACACTGCCGCCAGCCCGATCATGCTGTGCATGAAGGCCACCAGCTCGGGCATCTTGGTCATCTCGACGCGCTTGGCCATGATCGAGCCGGCTGTGCCGCCCACGAGCAGGCCGACGACGATGTAGCCGATCCCTGCGCTGGTGCCTTCAGCGGTCGACAAGGCCGCGAGCTTGAACACCAGACCGATCGTGGTGACCACCGCCAGCCCCATGCCCAGCATGCCGAACAGATTGCCGCGACGTGAAGTGGTCGGGTGGGACAGGCCCTTGAGCGCCTGGATGAAACAGATCGAAGCGATCAGGTACAGCAGAGTAACCAGATTCATGCTCATGGCTTCTGCACCTCGTCTTTCGCTTTGGGTGCCTTTTTCTTGAACATTTCCAGCATCCGCCGAGTAACCAGGAAGCCGCCGAAGACGTTGACTGCGGCCAATGCGACGGCCAGCGTGCCCATGGTCTTGCCCAGTGGCGTGACAGTGAGCGCGGCGGCGAGCATCGCACCGACGATCACGATGGCGGAGATGGCGTTGGTCACGGCCATGAGTGGCGTATGCAACGCAGGCGTCACGTTCCAGACCACGTGGTAGCCGACGTAGATCGCCAACACGAAAATGATCAGGTTGTAGATGCCGGGGGAGATCAACTCTTCCATTGGTGTGTCCTCAGCCGTTCTTGCGGATGACTTGGCCGTCGCGGCACATCAGGCACGCGGCGACGATGTCGTCTTCCAGGTTGATCGAGAATGCGCCGTCCTTGTCGAACAGCAGCTTCATGAAGTCCAGCAGATTGCGCGCATACAGTGCCGAGGCATCGGCGGCGACCAGTGCTGGCAGATTGGTGTGGCCAACGATGGTCACGCCATGCTCGATGGTGACCTGATCCGCTACGGTCAGCGGACAGTTACCACCCTGAGCGGCTGCGAGGTCGATCACGACGGAACCGGGCTTCATCTGCGCCACCGTCTCGGCGCTGAGCAGCACCGGAGCCTTGCGGCCCGGAATCAGTGCGGTGGTGATGACAATGTCCGAAAGTTTTGCCCGTTCATGCACGGCGACAGCCTGACGTTGCATCCAGCTGGCGGGCATCGGGCGTGCGTAACCGCCGACGCCTTCAGCGCATTCGCGCTCTTCATCGGTCTGGTAAGGGACATCGATGAATTTCGCACCCAGCGATTCGATCTGCTCTTTCACGGCCGGTCGCACATCCGACGCTTCAACCACGGCGCCCAGACGCTTGGCAGTGGCAATTGCCTGCAGGCCAGCCACGCCTGCGCCGAGGATCAATACCCTGGCAGCCTTTACCGTTCCGGCAGCGGTCATGAGCATGGGCACGAAACGCGGGTAGTGATGAGCCGCGAGCAGGACGGCCTTGTAACCGGCGATGTTTGCTTGCGAGGACAGCACGTCAAGGCTCTGCGCTCGCGAGGTCCTTGGAGCGGCTTCGAGCGCGAAGGCAGTAATGCCGCGCTCGGCCATCCGGGCAATGTTCTCGTTATTGAAGGGGTTGAGCATTCCGATCACGATCGCGCCGCTCTTGATGAGCGTCAGTTCGCTTTCGTTCGGGGCCACCACCTTGAGGATAAGGTCGCTGGCGAAGGTGTCGTCGACTCCACGAATGGTGGCGCCTGCGGCCTCATAGGCACTGTCCGGCAAGCTGGCATGAATGCCGGCCCCGCTTTGTACAGTGACGCTATGTCCCTGGCTGATCAGCTTCTTGATGGTCTCCGGGGTGGCAGCCACCCGGGTTTCACCTGACTGGGTTTCGAGAGGAACACCAATGTGCACGACAGAATCTCCTGCGCGATCTTTTTATCTTCATGAGTAGGCCAGTGCACTACGGCTGGTGCATCTGGAAATAGCCGGTCAGCACGCCCGTGAATACAGGGAGCGCCGCATTTTGCAGGCGAAGTCGAAGGCCTTCAATACATTCTGTAATGAAACTTAAAATTAACTACAAGTCACCCTGTGACCTATTGTCGCAAGGGTAGCGTTTTGGCCTTTATTTATGGGGGCTTTGCGGGAATATTGTTTGGCTGAGGTGAAAATATCCTTTTTTCCCCACATGCATCGACTACAGGGTGAAACGGGTATTAACCCTAGTAAAAACGGGGCCAAAGGCGAAATTAAGCGATATCGTACAACTGTTGCCTAGGCGACATATGCTTATATCTGTAGGTAATAATTGATATTCACTACCTTAGGCTACCAAGGCTCAGGCCCGCACGGACGGCAGCGTGTAGCTATGGGCCTGATCGATCAGCCAATCGCGGAAAGCGCGCAATGACGCTGATTCCACTTTTCGCTCCGGAATCATCAGGTGATAAGCCTTGTTACTCGGTAACGAATGGGCATTGGCAATCACAAGACGTTTTTCATGCAGTTCACGCTGAATGAGGAAAGGTGGGATCAGCGCTACGCCCATGTCGTGCATGGCGGCTTGCGCAAGCATGGAGAACAGTTCGTAGCGAGGGCCTGTCATGTCGCGCGCCACATTGAGATTCTGAGCGTTGAACCACTGTCGCCAGGCATAAGGGCGCGTGGTTTGTTGCAGCATCGGCAGTTCGGCCAGTTCGCTTGCATCGAGATGCTTGCGGCCTTGCATGAAGGTGGGGCTGCAGACCGGCATGGAGTTCTCGCTCATGAGGCGATGTGCTTCGGTGCCCGACCACTCGGCATCGCCAAAGTAGATCGCCGCGTCGAAGTCGGTGTCTGCGAACAGGAATGGACGAGTGCGATTGGTGAGGTTGACTGTCACCTCGGGGTGTCGATGCTGGAAGTCCCTGAGGCGCGGCAGCAGCCATTGAGTGCCGAAGGTTGGCACGACGGCAAGCTCGATGACGTTCGTTCCCTGCTGCCCCATGATCGACAGCGTGTCGCGCTCCACGGCGTCCAGTTGCAGGGCGACCCGGCGGCTGTAGGAAAGTCCGGCTTCCGTCAGCTTCACGCCGCGCCGTGAGCGTCGGAAAAGTTCTATGCCAAGAAACTCCTCCAGGCTGCCGATCTGTCTGCATACAGCCCCCTGAGTGAGAGACAGCTCTTCTGCGGCCCTGGTGAAACTCTCGTGACGCGCGGCGGACTCGAAGCTGATCAGCGCGGTAGTACTGGGTATCTTTCGTCTCATGTACCGCGTCCTCACTGATCCTGTGGATTTGTCTAGATTCACAATGTTTCGGAGTGAGAAATTAGCACAACAGGCTGAGTAATCCTCGTTTGTCGATGGATCGATCCGGGTCTAGGATCAAGCCCACATCATTCGGGTACACATGAGGGCAGGTTATGAGCGGCAAGGCGAGTTTCAACTGGATCGATCCTCTTTTGCTGGATCAGCAGCTCACTGAAGAAGAGCGCATGGTTCGTGACAGCGCCGAACAGTTCGCCCAAAGCAAGCTTGCTCCGCGAGTACTGGAAGCCTTTCGTCACGAGCAGACCGACCCGGCCATCTTTCGCGAGATGGGTGAAATGGGGCTGCTGGGTGCGACTATTCCGGAAGCGTTCGGTGGCAGCGGTCTCAATTACGTGTGCTACGGCCTTATTGCCCGTGAGGTCGAGCGTATCGACTCCGGTTACCGCTCCATGATGAGCGTGCAATCTTCGCTGGTCATGGTGCCCATTAATGAATTCGGCACGCAGGCACAGAAAGAAAAGTATTTGCCCAAACTGGCCTCTGGCGAATGGATTGGCTGTTTCGGTCTGACCGAGCCCAATCATGGTTCCGATCCGGGAGCGATGATCACCCGCGCCAAGAGTGTCGAGGGCGGTTATCGCCTGACCGGGAGCAAGATGTGGATCACTAACAGCCCGATCGCCGACGTGTTCGTGGTCTGGGCAAAGGATGACGCAGGCGATATTCGCGGCTTCGTTCTGGAGAAAGGCTGGGCAGGCCTGAGTGCGCCGACGATTCACGGCAAGGTCGGCCTGCGGGCGTCCATCACCGGTGAGATCGTGATGGATAACGTGTTCGTGCCTGAGGAGAATATCTTCCCGGACATGCGCGGCCTCAAAGGACCTTTTACTTGTCTGAACTCGGCACGCTATGGCATCTCTTGGGGAGCGCTGGGTGCCGCGGAGTTCTGCTGGCACACGGCGCGTCAGTACACGCTTGATCGTCAGCAATTTGGTCGTCCTCTGGCGGCCAATCAGCTGATCCAGAAAAAGCTGGCTGACATGCAGACCGAAATCACGCTGGCCCTGCAGGGCTGTCTGCGTCTGGGGCGCATGAAAGACGAGGGTACTGCTGCGGTGGAGATCACCTCGATCATGAAGCGCAACTCATGCGGCAAGTCGCTGGAGATCGCACGTATGGCGCGGGATATGCTCGGCGGTAATGGCATCTCCGACGAATTCGGCATCGCGCGTCATCTGGTCAATCTGGAAGTGGTCAATACCTACGAGGGTACGCACGACGTGCATGCACTGATTCTGGGTCGTGCGCAGACCGGCATTCAGGCCTTCTATTAAGGAGGGCGGATCATGGGCGCGCTTTCTCATATCCGGGTGCTGGATCTGTCGCGTGTGCTGGCCGGTCCCTGGGCCGGGCAGATCCTTGCCGACCTGGGTGCGGATGTCATCAAGGTCGAGCGGCCGGTGTGCGGCGATGATACCCGCTCATGGGGACCGCCGTTCTTGAAGGATCAGGCGGGGCAGAATACGACTGAGGCGGCTTACTACCTGTCGGCCAATCGGAACAAGCAGTCGGTGACCATCGACTTCACGCGTCCCGAGGGACAGCAGCTGGTGCGGGAGCTGGTGGCGAAGTCCGACATCGTTATCGAGAATTTCAAGGTGGGTGGGCTGGCGGCCTACGGTCTGGACTATGCGTCGCTAAAGGCTGTGAATCCGAAGCTTATCTATTGCTCCATCACCGGGTTTGGTCAGACGGGGCCTTACGCCAGGCGTGCGGGCTATGACTTCATGATTCAGGGCCTGGGCGGTTTGATGAGCCTGACAGGGCGGCCTGATGGCGATGAAGGCGCCGGGCCTGTAAAGGTCGGCGTGGCGCTGACTGACATATTGACCGGGCTGTATTCGACGACCGCTATTCTTGCTGCGCTGGCTCATCGTGATCAAAGCGGCACGGGGCAGCATATCGACATGGCACTGCTGGACGTGCAGGTCGCGTGCCTGGCCAATCAGGCCATGAATTACCTGACCACGGGAGTTGCGCCAAAGCGGCTGGGTAATGCTCACCCCAACATCGTGCCTTATCAGGACTTTCCGACTGCCGATGGGGATTTCATCCTCACCGTAGGTAACGACAGTCAGTTTCGGAAGTTCGCTGAAGTGGCGGGGCAGTCGCAGTGGGCGACAGATCCTCGGTTCCTGACCAATAAGCTGCGCGTGGCCAATCGAGGTGAGCTCATTCCTTTGATACGCCAGGCAACCGTGTTCAAGACGACGGCACAGTGGGTGGATGAGTTGGAAGCGGCGGGGGTGCCCTGTGGGCCGGTCAATGATCTGGCGCAGGTGTTTGCCGATCCTCAGGTGCTGGCTCGCGGACTCGCTATTGAATTGCCGCATGCGTTGGGTGGTCGTGTGGCTCAAGTGGCCAGCCCGATCCGCCTGTCCGAGACGCCGGTGGAGTATAGGCGTGCGCCTCCCCTGTTGGGGGAGCATACGTCCGAGGTTCTGCAGGCGCTGCTCGGTATGAGTGAGGGTGAGGTGGTCGCCCTCAAGAGTGCGGGCGTGCTGTAGCTATATATATAGGTAGCCAGGGTTTGGGCGTCTTCTATATAGCTGTAGGCTTGGGATTCACTAATTTCATCCGATTTGAAAATAACGGTTGACGCGCTCGTTGAGGTGTCTATAATTCGCCCCACTTCCGGCGCAGACGGAAACGAAAAAGCCTTGCGATTCAATGAGTTACAAGGGTTTATCGAATGAGGTCAGCGAGGAAGTCGGTCGAGTTTGTCTGAATCGACAGCGGTGAGAAAAAAGAGTTTGACACGCGGTTGTAACGCTGTAGAATTCGCCTCCCGCTGACGAGCAACGCAGAGTTGATCGAAGCGCAAGTGATTGAAGTTGATCAGGAAACTTGAAAAACTTCAGAAAATAATCGCTTGACAGTTACAGAGGACGCTGTAGAATGCGCGCCTCGGTTGAGACGAAAGGCTCAACCCACCGCTCTTTAACA
>NZ_JAGTPM010000004.1:0-489521 GCF_021147865.1 Pseudomonas sp. CDFA 610 | reverse complement strand
GATGCTGCCCAGATGGTGAAATTGGTAGACACGCCAGCTTCAGGTGCTGGTGACCGCAAGGTCGTGGAAGTTCGAGTCTTCTTCTGGGCACCAATTCAAAAAACCGAGCCAATGGCTCGGTTTTTTCGTTCTGACGTGCACGATGGTTGTCGATGAGCACGCCACGTCTACAAAGAACACGCTCGGCTTATAGTTTCAAGCCGAAGCCATAAGCCGCCTCCCCGCCTATCAATATGTCTTTCAGATCTTTATCCGTGTCGTTATCAGGAAAGTAGCTCTTTCTGGTCAACAAACCACTATCACTCGCCCAGACCCGTCGATCCCACTGTTGTCCCGCAGGTGCAGCCGGAAAATCGATATCCAGCTTTCCACCATCTTCAGCGCGGAGTTTGCGCCAAGTCGCCAGATCCGGTATTACAAGACCTCTACTGTCGGCAATTTTCTTGCACTCTGTGTAGGTATTGAAATTCAGGTACTCCAGCGCGGAGATGCCCTGAACGGTGACCGTCACAAACACAACCTGCCCATCTGAATCTCTCACCTGGACAAATACAGATCCATTCTTCCTGGCCATCAACAGACCTGTCGAGTCGACCTCGACGACAGATGGATCCCCCGACAGGAATGTGTACGGCCCTTTGCCACCACTTACAAGCATTAGCTGACTTGAACCTGGCGGCACCGCAGCAGTACTGCCAGGCTTCGGATACGCAGCTGTTAAAGAGACTGCTGAAAACGTAACGCTCAAGGCGTTGCCTCGCGGCTTGATCACCACGTTCAGCACAGGAAAGTCTTCTGCATAGGTGTCATTAAAGTCGCCATCGAGCGTTACCTTTGCAAATACCTGCAGTTGGCTGCCTTCCGCCAATTTATCGAACTCCGCACGAGCGACAGCAATCGTCAGATCCTTCTGCGCCTCGGCGTCAGTCAATAGCCTGGCCGTCCAGACGTTGACCTCCAGAAAACTGCCATCCTTGGCAGTACCCTCCAGACGCAGCCACACTCTTTGCCCGGCGGCCATGAACGGCCACTTCTTGAGTGTAACTACGATGTTCGTTGTTATCGCAGTGAGGTCCAGCATATCTCCGGGCGCTTGCCCGATCACCGGCACAGGCAAGTCGTCCGTACCCAGCATCTCGACCTCAATGATGGTGTCTTCAGACTCTATGGGCGCAGCCAGTCCATTGCGCGTGACCTGATAGTAGACCCAGACCTCTGCCCCCGTATCGGCACCAATTGCAGAGGCCGGAATAGTGAACTCCAGCGCCTCGCCCACACTGCTCACCACCTGCTCCGCTATAACGGGTGTGCCGGGACCGTCAGTCCCGATCCAGAAGAGCTGAACCTTGTCGCCTGCGGCGATCGTAGGGTACGGGCGAACAACGACTGTTGTGCCATTTTGTACGGCAATCGGATCAAGTACCCACTCTGAAGACGCTGGAACCTCTGGAGCAGGAAGCAGCAAGCCAGCCAACTGAGGACCTACCGAGAATGACTCTTCCTGAGACCTGAATTTCTGAGTCTCGCCACCCAGCCCTTTTCGCTCTATGACGTAATAGGCGGTCGCCTTCTTGTTGAGCGCTGTATTGACGGTGGTAGCAGGTATGTTGAACACCAGATCCAGATTGACATTGGCAGCATCAACAGCTTGAGTGCCCAAGACGATGGGATCGCCACCGTCAGCCGACTGCCAATAGGCGGTAACGCTGTCGCCTTCCTGAGTTTCGACATAAGGCACGGTCAGTTTTGTACCGGAGCTCGCCAAGGCGGCATCCATCGAGCCATCCTTGACACCTTCCACCACAGCCCCAGTCAAAACCCTGGAATCCGCAGCCTCCCGATCCTTCTGGCTGCCTACAAAAAACTGATAGTCGGCAGAACGAAAGCTGACTTTCCGTCCGCCCGATAGAACACGTTCAAGCAGGTAGAAAACAGTAACTATCTTGCCCCGATTATATTCGATGGTGCTGTCAAGATAGACGTCAAACGACATGTCTCCATCGACATTCTGCTGAGTCACGACGCCCTCATCTGTGAAAGTCTTCTGTTTTGAAGAATCACTCCAAAACAGTGTAACTTTATCATTGACCAGGGTGCCGGCCGATGGAATATGAACATTAATGGAGTCGGCAATGTCATCTGGATCCAGGCGATTGTCAACAACCTCATTGATAAAGGGCGGCAGACTCGCAAGGCTTGGACCGACATAGACAGTGCGCTTGGGCGAGGTGTACCAGATGCCGTCTCTGTACACCTTATAATAGATACTCATCACCCCATTTAGCAGCGGCTTGATATCGGTATCTGTCCAGGTAATTTTCAACGGACGACGCTGCAGATTACTGGCGCTGACAGGTCGATCCTTGTCGGTAAAATTAATGGACGTCTGGTTGACGTCTACGCCCTCCCTGATGAGCTTGACAGTGTCGCCAAGTTTCATATCAGCATAATCAAGACTGACCGTCACGAAGTTGACCTTTACCTTGGTGCTGATATGGTCGGGATCGATCGTATCATTGACAGCTTCAATCAGCTCGGGCGGTGGGAGGTAAACGCCTCGAATCTCGATAAGAAGAGGCCTCGACGTACGAATCTTGCCAGAGGTCGTCGCCCGAGCCGGCCTGACAACATACTGAAGCGTCGCTGTTTGACCCGCCAGTCTCTTGATAATGTCTGACGGTACCGTAATGATCCTACTATCACCCCTCGCTACATTACGCGCGTAAAAAGACTCACTCCAACTGACTGATGATTCCGCGAGACCCTTGATATTTAGTTGAACATGCTCACCCGCCTTGAAATTTACATACCCATTATTCAGAACGGCAGACACTTGAATGTTGAGCCCACGCCCGGCCAGGTAAGACATGTCCGATAACGAGGGAGGCGATGATGGCTTGTCGGGATAACCCAACTGAACATAGTCAATTTTTTTAACAGCATCATATTTTTGCACTCCACCAACAATAATTGGAGCAGAGGGCGCCATTAATAAAGAAGGCATATTCATTCCATCCATAGAAATAAATGCAAAAAATCAAACCGTACCCTCGGCCCAGGTACAGCGTAGAAAGCTTATCCAGCAGCACAAGCGTTACGGACTCTAGACGACCGGCGATCACAGACACAACTATAAGAAGTAACAGGTAGACACTCAGAAAACATAAAGCCTTAAAGGCCCCCAAGGCACTAAAACTGAAGCCCTTAAGAATAAATGTGCCAAACCTACTTTCCATTGACAGGCTTAAAATATCGCTCTATGCATTCCGCAGGCCAAGGCATAAGCCAAGGCCTTTCCACAACAACATTCGCGCTCTCAAGCCCTGAACTGCCCCAGGCTCGCCTTCAATCGCGCCGACAGTGTATCCAGTGTCCGGCCACTCGCCGTCGTCTCGACAACAGCCTGAGCCGCTTTTTCGGCCTGGGCATGAATCACTTCTACACGCCCTCTCACCGCCTGTGCGCCCTGCGCCTGGTGCTCAGCGGCACGCGTGGCCAGTCCGATAGCCGCATGAACCTGCTCCACCGAAGTCTGCACAGTCTGCTGAAGTCGTGCACTGTCACGCAGAACCGCCAGCCCCTCTTTCGCTTGTCGCCCGGCCAGACCGATAGTCGCCACAGCTTCTTTGGCACCGGCCTGCAATTTGGTGATGTGCTCCTGAATATCGCCGGTCGAGCTTTGTGTCTTGCTGGCCAGCGCACGCACCTCGTCAGCCACCACGGCAAAGCCCCTGCCGGTCTCACCTGCGCGAGCCGCTTCAATGGCGGCGTTCAACGCCAGCAAATTGGTTTGTTCGGCAATGCCATGAATGACTTCCAGCACCACCTCGATCTGTTGACTTTGCTGCGCCAGACGCTCGATCACTTGCGAACCGGTTTCGACCTGGCCGGCCAATGCCTCGATCAAGCCGCCGACCTGATTTGAAGTGCGGGTATTCTCGTCGGTCGCCTGCTTGATATCGATGACCTGACGCAACGCCTCCTGCATGGCCTGGCTTTCGGCCTGAGCCTCATCGGCCATTTGCGCCAACGCCTGCAGACTGGCCGCCACTTCGTCACGCTGCAGGGCCGCTGCGGCGTCCGCACCGGCATTTCGCTGACTCATTGCGCCAATCTCGACACCGGTCAGTTGAGCGACCTCACCCGCCTCGCGGACAATGGGCTGAAGCTTGTCGATGAATCGGTTGACCGCGGCCGACATGTCACCGATTTCGTCATTGCTGTCGAGCTTCACGCGACGCGTCAGATCGCCTTCGCCCGCTGCCAGGTCATTGAGCGCAGCGATCAGAAGGTGCAATTTGTTGACCACCCGACGCCCAAGCACAACGCCCAGCAACAGCAACACCGCCAGACCGATCAGCGCCAGCCCCAGGCCGATATTCCAACGCAGCGTCTCAGCCGCTTCCCGAACGGCGGAGCGAGTATTGCTGGCCATTGCCGTCGCGGCCGACTGCGCTGACTCCAGGCGAGTGCGCAACGCTGCCGAACTGTCCCTGGAAGCGCCCGCCAGACTCTCGGAGACCAGTTGCTCACCACTGGTGATCAAGGTCGCGAAACGCTTATCCAGCGCGGTCAGGTTTTCTTCGACCGATGCAGTGGAAACGCCCATGCGAACCTTGCCGATTTCGACACCATTGGGACTGATGGAGGCTTCGACGTAATAAACCGACGGATCGTTTTTCGCGGCGTTGAGGATTTTGTCCATCGCCCGCTCACCCTCGCCTTTGGCGAGAAGCGCCTTGACCAAGGGATTGTCACGATTCATGTACCGCGTCAGGTGCTCGCCCGCCGCGTCGTCGTACACCACGAACAGTACGTTGGGATTACGTTGGGCACGACGGGCAAACTCGGACAGCGTCGGCGTATCGTTATCCCACATGGCACGCGGCGCGACGGCGGCCAGCAGTTCGGCCATGTCGGTAGCGGATTCCCTGAGGTCTTTTTCCAACGTGGTACGCAGTTGCGCCTGTTCCTGTTTCAGCCGTGTGGACAGGCCGCCACTGAGCCTCTGACGCGTACTGGCCGAGAGTGCGTCCAGACTGGATGTCACCTCGCTACTCGCGCGTTCCAGTTCGGACGATACATGTTGCGAATCTACCCCCAGCCGATTGGCAAGATCCGCTTCAAGCGCGGCGATCGTGCTCCGGGTGAGCGCAACCGCGACCACCACCTGCACCAAAAGGGCAATGCCCAGCGCAATAAAGACTGGGCGCAACAAACGACTTCGTAACAGAGATAACACAGCCGACACAGGAGAATCCCTCCACCTTGAGCGCCATTAAAATAGTGGCACTAATTTGTCGTTTCTATAGCAAGCGCCGTGCCGTGATGCAATTCACATTTTGTTTGCAAAGCAGTACCGGACGCGCAGGCTCTCTTCTGGAACGAAGCGGACAAAAAAAGGGCCGCACATGGCGGCCCTTCTTTTTGCAGCTAGCGAGGCATCACGCGAACGGGTGACGCAGAACGATGGTTTCGTTGCGGTCAGGACCCGTCGAGATGATATCGATAGGCGCGCCTACCAGTTCTTCGACACGCTTGATGTAAGCGCGCGCGTTGGCTGGCAACTGCTCCAGCGTCTGAGCACCCAGCGTGGATTCGCTCCAGCCTGGCATCTGCTCATAGACCGGCTCCAGACCCAGATAGCTGTCGGCATCGGTCGGTGCATCGATTACGGCGCCGTTTTCGTTCTTGTAACCCACACAGATGTTGATGGTTTCAAGACCGTCGAGCACGTCCAGCTTGGTCAGGCACAGGCCCGAGATGCTGTTGATCTCGATAGCGCGACGCAGGATGACGGCGTCAAACCAGCCGCAACGACGGGCACGGCCGGTGGTCGCACCGAACTCGTGGCCACGCTTGGCCAGGAACGCGCCAACGTCATCGAACAGTTCGGTCGGGAAAGGACCCGAACCGACGCGAGTGGTGTAAGCCTTGGTGATGCCCAGAATGTAATCCAGGTACATCGGACCGAAACCCGAACCGGTGGCGATGCCGCCAGCGGTGGTGTTGGAGCTGGTGACGTACGGGTAGGTGCCGTGGTCGATGTCCAGCAGCGAACCCTGAGCGCCTTCGAACATGATGTCCTTGCCGTCGCGACGCATCTCATGCAGCGTGGCGGTGACGTCGAGCATCAGCGGTTCAAGCATGTCGGCGTATTCCATGCACTCGTCGAGTGTCTTCTGGAAGTCGATCGCAGGCTCTTTGTAGTAATTGACCAGCACGAAGTTGTGGTAATCCAGCAACTCGCCCAGCTTGGATGCGAAACGCTCACGGTGGAACAGGTCGCCTATGCGCAGACCCCGACGTGCAACCTTGTCTTCGTAAGCCGGGCCGATACCGCGACCGGTCGTACCGATCTTGAATTCGCCACGGGCCTTCTCACGCGCCTGATCAAGGGCAACGTGATACGACAGGATCAGCGGGCAGGAAGGGCTGATGCGCAGACGCTCGCGCACCGGAATGCCTTTCTCTTCCAGCTTGATGATTTCACGCAGCAGTGCGTCGGGAGCAACCACCACACCGTTGCCGATCAGGCACTGCACGCCTTCGCGCAGTACACCGGACGGAATCAGGTGCAATACGGTCTTCTCACCGTCGATCACCAGGGTGTGACCCGCGTTGTGGCCACCCTGATAACGAACAACGGCGGTAGCATGTTCGGTCAGCAGATCAACGATCTTGCCTTTGCCCTCATCACCCCATTGGGTGCCCAGGACTACGACATTCTTACCCATAACACTCGTCCTCATTCACGCAAACTTGGTGCCGGCAGCGGCCGGCAGGAATACTCAATAAGCCAGCGGCATGACCTGCCAGTGCTCGCCATGCTGAATCAATTGCCGGTCACAGTCGGCTTCACGCGCGGCGCTCACCTGCTGCCCAGGCAAGGCCTGAACCACACGCTGACCTTCGCTGCGCAACTGGCATACCTGCTGCCAGAGTGCCGCATCCGTACTGTCCGGCACCCATATACCACCGGACGGTAATACGATTTCTGCCTGACCCAGAGTGACCAGGGTTTTCAGGTCAGTGGAAAAGCCGGTCGCCGGACGGGCACGACCAAAGTCGGCACCGATGTCGTCATAACGACCGCCCTGAGCAATCGACTGCCCTACGCCCGGCACGAACACCGCGAACACAACACCCGTATGGTAGTGATAACCGCGAAGCTCGCCGAGGTCGAAATACAGTGGCAGTTGCGGGAATCGCGCAGCAAGGCGATCGGCAATGCTTACCAGATCGTCCAGCGCAGCCAGCACCGGAGCAGGCGCGCCAGCCAGACGATCACGGGCCGCGGCCAGCACTTCATGGCCACCGCACAGGTCCACCAGGGCGCGCAGCATCGAAGCCAGCTCCTGCGGCAGATTGGCCGTCAGGGCTATCACTTCATCAATGGCCTTGCGCTGCAGCGCATCGAACAACTGTTGCTCGACTTCACCTGACAGGCCGGCGGCACGTGCCAGCCCACGGTAGATACCGACATGCCCCAGGTCCATATGCACATCCGGCACATCAGCCAGTTGCAGCATGGCGAGCATCAGGCTGATGACTTCAACGTCACTGCTCGGGCTTGCATCACCATACAATTCGGCACCGAGCTGAATCGGGCTGCGCGAGGAGGACAGCGCACGCGGCTGGGCATGCAGGACACTGCCTGCGTAGCACAGGCGGCTTGGACCTTCACGCTTGAGGGTGTGCGCATCAATGCGCGCAACCTGCGGCGTGATGTCTGCACGAAAGCCCATCTGCCGACCCGATTGCGGATCGATGACCTTGAAGGTGCGCAGATCCAGATCCGAGCCCGCGCCAGTCAGCAGAGACTCCAGATACTCGATATGCGGGGTGACGACGAACTCATAGCCCCAGCTCTGAAACAGATCCAACACCTGACGACGCGCTACTTCAATGCGCGCCGCTTCCGGTGGCAGTACTTCTTCGATGCCATCTGGTAGCAGCCAGCGGTCAACCGTTGCCATTACGCCATTCCCCTGTGATCCGGGCGGCCAGCCATGAGGCCGGCCTTGAGTAAAGCAGAAAGTGGTGCGCTGTATGACGGGCACGACAAACGCCCGAGACAGGCCTTGCAGACCACTTTCCTCGAAAAATCTTGCCGCTCGCCACGCGGGCTTCGGCCAATCAATCGTGCAGACGCAAAAAAGCCGGGAATTTCCCGGCTGCCGCATGATACACACGTTTTACCGAACGATCACCCCACCGGACGGTTTTGCCGCCCGGCGGGTGATTTATTACACCCGGATATTACGGCTTGGCTTTTTCCAGATAGCGGAAGAACTCGCTGTTCGGATCAAGCACCAGCATGTCGCTCTTGTTCGCGAAGCTTTCACGGTAGGCACGCAGGCTGCGATAGAACGCGTAGAACTCCTGGTCCTGACCATAAGCCTTGGAGTAGATCGCAGCCGCCTGGGCATCACCATCACCACGCGCCTCTTCAGACTCGCGATAGGCTTCAGCCAGCAGTACGCGACGCTGACGATCGGCGTCGGCACGGATGCCTTCAGCCAGCTCGTTACCCTTGGCACGGTGCTCGCGGGCTTCACGTTCACGCTCGGTGCTCATGCGCTCGAAAACACTGCGGTTCACTTCCTTGGGCAGGTCGATGGCCTTGACGCGAACGTCGACCACTTCGATACCCAGTTCTTTCTCGGCCATGCGGTTCAGGGAACCTGTGATGTCCGCCATCAGTGCATCACGCTCGCCCGACACAACTTCGTGCAGGGTGCGCTTGCCGAACTGGTCACGGAGACCGGATTCCAGACGACGCGACAGACGCTCGTCGGCAATCTGCTTCAGGCCGGAAGTCGCCGTATAGAAACGCTCGGCGTCCTTCACGCGCCACTTGGCGTAGGCGTCGACCATCACGGCTTTCTTCTCCAGCGTCAGAAAACGCTGGGTCGGAGCATCGAGGGTCAGCAGACGGCCGTCGAACTTGCGCACCTGGTTCACATAAGGAACCTTCACATGAAGGCCCGGCTGCACATCAGCCTGCACCACGCGACCGAATTGCAGCAGGACTGCACGCTCGGTCTGCGACACGATGTAGAAGCTGTTCCAGGCAATGACTGCCAGTACCACACCAACAATTAGGGTGATCAGCGATTTATTGCTCATCAGCGACTCTCCCTGGTACGTACATCGCGCTGCTGAGTATCGACCGCTCGCACGCCGACATCAGTTCCAGTCGCGGATGAACTACCGGTACTCGGGGTGTTACCGGTACCGCTGCGACTGTTTTCCATCATCTTGTCGAGCGGTAGATACAGCAGATTATTCTGCCCTTTGTCACCGGTCACGAGCACCTTGCTGGTATTGCTGAAGACTTCCTGCATGGTGTCCAGATACAGACGCTGACGGGTCACTTCAGGTGCCTTGCGGTATTCGGCAACCAGCTTGGTAAAGCGGTCAGCCTCACCCTTGGCGCGGGAAACCACTTCGTCGCGATAACCGTTGGCGTCTTCAAGAATACGCTGGGCCTGACCACGGGCTTCCGGGATCACACCGTTGGCGTAGCTTTCCGCCTGGTTGCGTGCACGCTGCTCATCTTCACGAGCACGGATCACGTCATCGAACGCTTCCTGTACTTCACGCGGCGCCGCCGCGCTCTGCACGTTCACCTGAGTCACGGTGATACCGGTGCGGTAAGTGTCGAGGAAACGCTGCAGGCGCTCCTTGATCTCGCTCGCCATCAGTTCACGGCCTTCGGTCAGCACCTGATCCATCGCCGTGGATCCCACTACATGGCGCAGCGCACTTTCGGTGGCGTGCTGCAGGCTGATCTCAGGCTGATCGACGTTCAGGACGAAATCCTGAAGGTTGCTGATCTTGTACTGCACGGTGAGCGGCACTTCGACGATGTTCTCGTCTTCGGTGAGCATCTGGCCCTGCTTGCTGTAGGCACGCTCGCGAGTCACGTTCTCCATGTACTTGCGATCGAACGGCGGGAAATAGATGTTCAGACCCGGACCGACGGTTTCGTGATACTGGCCGAAACGCAGTACAACTGCCTGTTCCTGTTCGTCGACAACGTAGATCGCGCTGTAAAGCCAGAAAGCGACGAGCACGACCAGACCGATGCCGAGCAGACCGAAGCCGCCGCCCTTGCCCGAACTGCCGCCACTGCCGCCATCACCACTGCGTTTCTTACCGCCGCCGAACAGCCCATTCAGGCTTTCCTGCAGCTTACGGAAGGCCTCGTCGAGATCAGGTGGCCCCTTGCGGTCGCCGCCACGGCGTTTACCACCCCAGGGATCTTGATTATTCGAGTTGCCACCCGGCTCATTCCAAGCCATAGCGCTCTCCATCTGATAAAGCAAAGACGCACCATCGGCGCGCCGCCCCATGCTACAGAATGCCCGCGAAAGCCGTACAACGGCTTTCTCGTGCTTTTATTGCAAAGTGTGTTGCTCGATGAACTCCAGCGGCTGCAATCCTTCGCGAGTCACCAGACGATTGAGTTCAACGCGCGGTATACGCACTGCCAGAAGACTTGAGCCTTCCTCATCATGCGTCTCGCTCTGCACGGCACCCAGTTCGAAGAACTGCGCGCGCAGCCGGGCGAAACGCTGAGGCAGACACAGGGTGCCGACGAACAGATCGTCACCCAGCAGTTCGGCCACGGCCTGCTTCAGCAGGTCCAGCCCTCGACCATCACGGGCAGACACCCAGACACGTTGCGGCTTGCCGTCGGCATCACGCTGTATCTGAGGCTCCACACCTTCAAGCAGATCGAGTTTGTTATAGACCTCAAGTATCGGCAAGCCCTCGGCACCGATCTCGCCGAGCACAGCTATAACCTGCTCGATCTGCGACATGCGATCCGGCTCATGGGAGTCGATCACATGCAGCAGTAAATCGGAGTTGCTCGATTCTTCGAGCGTGGCGCGGAAGGCTTCAACCAGTTTGTGCGGCAGGTGGCGAATGAAGCCCACGGTGTCTGCCAGCACGATGGGGCCAAGGTCGTCGAGTTGCAGACGACGCAACGTCGGGTCCAGCGTGGCGAACAGCTGATCGGCTGCAAACACGTCGGAATCGGTCACGGCGTTGAACAGCGTGGATTTGCCAGCGTTGGTGTAACCCACCAGCGAAACCGAAGGGATGTCGGCGCGACGACGGCCGCGACGTGCCTGATCACGCTGACTGCGAACCTTCTCGAGCCGGCCCTTGATCTGGCGCAGACGAACCCGAAGCAGACGACGGTCCGTTTCGAGCTGGGTTTCACCCGGCCCACGCAAGCCAATACCACCTTTCTGACGCTCAAGGTGAGTCCAGCCCCGCACCAGACGGGTACTCATGTGTTCAAGCTGGGCCAGTTCGACCTGCAGCTTGCCTTCATGGGTACGTGCGCGTTGGGCGAAGATGTCCAGAATCAGACCGGTGCGATCAAGCACGCGACACTCGAAAACACGTTCGAGGTTACGTTCCTGACTGGGCGTGAGGGTGTGATTGAAAATCACGATGTCGGCCTGCTCGGCCTTGACCTGGTCGCGAAGTTCCTCGACCTTGCCGGAGCCGATCAGGTATTTGGCAGATGGCCGATGACGCGGCACGTTGATAAACGCGACGGTATCGGCGCCAGCCGACAGGGCCAGTTCCTGAAACTCCTGCGGATCTTCGCGCGCCTCAGGGTCCTGACCATCCAGATGAACGAGAATCGCACGTTCACCACCGCTGTGGCGCTCAAAGAACAAGGCAGACTCCTATCAGGCGTTACCTGGCTCGGCATCGGCGCCGTCAGCGTCGGTAGCGCTGGGCAGACGAATCGGACGAACCGGTACGACGGTGGAAATAGCGTGTTTGTAGACCATCTGGCTGACAGTGTTTTTCAGCAAAATGACGAACTGGTCGAAAGACTCGATCGTGCCCTGCAGCTTGATACCGTTGACCAGGTAGATCGATACCCCGACCTTCTCTTTACGCAAGGTATTCAAGTAAGGGTCTTGTAGCGAATGCCCTTTTGACATGTGCCGCACTCCTTTAAGGATCAATAAATAATAAATCGAATTCGATTGGCTTACCGGCCACCCCCCAAGGATAGACGGCTATTGCAAGGACTCAGCCCAATATGGAGACCGATCCCAGGTATTTCAAGGCGCGTGGCAGATTGTCGCTGGCCAGGCTGTCCAACCAGTGCAAATTCTCCCAGCTGCGTAGCCAGGTGAATTGCCGTTTGGCCAGTTGACGCGTTGCAATGATGCCGCGCTCCTGCATTTCATCCCGTGTCAGCTTTCCATCCAGGTGATCCCAGACCTGGCGATAACCGACGGCTCGTATCGATGGCAGACCTGAATGCAGGTCGCCTCGTGAGCGCAATGCCAGTACTTCGTCCAGAAACCCCTGGTCCAGCATTTGCAAAAAACGTAGTGCGATGCGGTCATGCAGTACCTTGCGATCAGCCGGAGCTATCGCAAGATTCGCAACAGTATAGGGCAATTGCTGACGCCCCGATGCGGCTGCTTCGGTACTTTGCGCAGTTTGTTGCTCGCGGTGTGCGGTCATGCTCGTTCCGCTGACGCGATAAACCTCCAGCGCACGGATCAATCGCTGCGGATCGTTGGGGTGAATACGTGCTGCCGATACCGGGTCAACCACCGCCAATTGATCATGCAACCACTGCCAGCCGTGGGCCAAAGCATCGGCTTCGAGCTGTGCCCGAACCTGCGCATCTGCCGCCGGCATATCCGCCAGTCCGTCCAATAGAGCCTTGAAATACAACATAGTGCCGCCCACCAGCAAAGGAATATTTCCCCGGGCGGTGATTTCAGCCATGGCGGCCAGTGCGTCGGTGCGAAAATCGGCCGCCGAATAGCTCTGCGACGGGTCGCGTATGTCGATCAGGCGATGTGGAAATTCGGCCAGCTGCGCCTTCGAAGGCTTGGCCGTGCCGATGTCCATGTCGCGATAGACCAGCGCCGAGTCGACGCTGATCAGCTCACACGGCAGGACTTTGGTGAGTTCGATTGCAAGATCGGTCTTGCCCGCTGCGGTTGGCCCCATGAGAAAGATGGCCGGAGGTAAAGCATTCATTCATTGTCCGCGCAGGAATAATTTATCCAGATCGTTGAGCCCCATCTGGGTCCAGGTAGGACGACCGTGGTTGCATTGCCCGCTGCGTTCGGTGTTTTCCATGTCGCGCAGCAAGCCGTTCATTTCCGGGATCGCCAGACGGCGATTGGCCCGGATCGCGCCATGACAGGCCATGGTGCCCAGCAGCTCGTTCATGTGCGCTTGCACCCGGTCACTGGTGCCATATTCCATCAGATCCGCGAGCACATCACTGACCAACCGATTGGCCTCGGCCTGCTTGAGCAACGCTGGAATCTGCCGGATGGCCAGTGTTTCCGGACCCAGGCGCTGCAACTCGAAACCCAGACGCTGGAAGGTCGCCAGATGCTCTTCGGCACAATCCGCTTCGCGCTGACTGACCGCAATGGACTCGGGCACCAGCAGCGGCTGTCCGCTCAGGCCTTCGTTGGCCATCGCGATTTTAAGGCGCTCGTACATGATCCGCTCATGGGCGGCGTGCATGTCCACCAGCACCAGCCCGTGGGCGTTTTCAGCCAGGATATAGATGCCCTTGAGCTGTGCGAGCGCATAACCCAACGGGGGAATATCAGCAGGTGACTCAGGCAACGAAGTCGGCGTTGCCCCCGGCAGCGGCGCGAAAAACTCGCGGTAGGCGCTTTGCACTTCGGCGACCGGTGCGCCCGGCGATGCAGGCCGTGGCGAATATTGATACTGATAACCGCCGCCCGAACCTGACCCGGCGGGACGTGCATAGGGTTCGCCCTGCGGCTGTTCGAGCACGTTATTGGCCAGACGCATCTCGCCCTGCGGCCCAAACTCGCCCGCTTCCGGGCCGGTCGGACGCACAACTGCGGTCACAGGCGCACTGCCGGACAACTGATCTTCGGGACGAACATCACCCAGTGCACGGTGCAGCGTGCCATACAGAAAATCGTGCACGGTGCGGCCATCACGGAAGCGCACCTCGTGCTTGGTCGGGTGAACGTTGACGTCTACAGCGGCCGGATCGACTTCGAAAAACAACACGAAGGTCGGGTGGCGACCATTGAACAGCACGTCGCGATACGCCTGACGTACGGCGTGGGCAACCAGCTTGTCGCGTACTGCACGGCCGTTGACGAAGAAGTACTGCAGGTCTGCCTGGCTGCGAGAGAACGTCGGCAACCCGACCCAGCCCCACAGATGCAGACCGTTGCGCTCGATCTCGATGGGCAGCGCTTGCTCGAGAAAGCCCGGGCCGCAGATGGCCGATACGCGACGCGCTCTGGCGGTGTCGTCATGGGCCTCGTGCAGGCTGAGAATGGTCTTGCCGTTATGACGCAAATGGAAGGCCACGTCGAAACGTGCCAGCGCCATGCGCTTGATCACTTCCTGCAGATGATCGAATTCAGTCTTTTCGGCCTTGAGAAACTTGCGCCGGGCAGGCGTGTTGAAGAACAGATCACGCACTTCGACGGACGTACCAACCGGGTGCGCAGCAGGCTGTACCCGGGGCGCCATGTCACGGCCTTCGGTCTCGACCTGCCAGGCCTGATCGGCGCCGCGGGTCCGGGACGTCAGGGTAAGACGCGCCACCGAACTGATCGATGCCAGGGCCTCACCGCGAAAGCCCAGGCTCATCACGCGCTCAAGGTCTTCCAGATCGCGAATCTTGCTCGTTGCATGGCGCGCCAGCGCCAAGGGCAGATCATCCGAGGAAATACCGCTGCCATCGTCGCGCACTTTCAGCAGTTTGATACCGGCCTGCTCGACATCGACATCGATACGCCGTGCACCGGAATCGAGGCTGTTCTCCAGCAGTTCCTTGATCACCGACGCGGGCCGCTCGACCACCTCACCCGCAGCGATCTGGTTAGCCAGTCGCGGGCTGAGCAGCTCGATGCGAGCGGCGTTCAGAATGGCCTGTTCGATTTGCGGCTCGACGCCTTCGAGCAGAAGATCGCTGCTGGCGGTTTCATCATTCATGGCTGTGTTGCAACCTCGGCGCTTGGAATTCGCAGGTCCTGGCCGATTTTCAACTCATCGGTTTTCAAGCCATTGGCGCTGCGCAATGTGGCGATGTTCATGTCATAACGCGCGGCCAGCATGGCCAGCGTTTCGCCGGAACGTACAACATGGTTGCGCGGGCCCTGGGCCAGCTTCCCGTTATCACGCAGCCAGGCAATGTAAGTGCCCTGTGGCGGGTTCTGCTGGAAGAATTGCTTCACGCCGGAGTTGATCGAGCGCGCCAGCGCCTGTTGATGCGAGGCCGACGACAGTTTGTTGGCTTCGTTGGCGTTGGAAATAAAACCGGTTTCCACCAGGATCGACGGGATGTCCGGCGACTTGAGGACCATGAAGCCAGCCTGCTCGACACGGGACTTGTGCAGCGAGGTGACCCGACCGATGTTGCTCAGGACTTTCTGGCCAACGTTCAGGCTCGACGACAGCGATGCCGTCATGGACAGGTCGAGCAGTACGCCTGCGAGCATGCGGTCCTTGTCATCGAGACTCACGGCACCGGCACCACCGATCAAGTCGGACCGGTTTTCACTGTCCGCCAGCCAGCGCGCAGTTTCGGATGTCGCGCCGCGATCAGACAGCGCGAAGACCGATGCACCAAAGGCCGCCGTCGAAGGCGCAGCGTCGGCGTGAATGGAAACGAACAGGTCGGCCCCTTTGGCACGGGCGATCTCGGTGCGTTTGCGCAATGGGATGAAGTAGTCGCCGGTTCGCGTCAGCTCGGCACGGTAACCCTTCTCGGCATTGATCTGGCGTTGCAGCTCCCGTGCAATCGACAGCACCACATTCTTCTCTTTCTCACCGCCCCTGCCGGACGCGCCCGGGTCTTCGCCGCCATGACCGGCGTCGATCACCACCACGATATCGCGCTTGCCATTGGGGACAGGCGTCAGCTTGACTTCAGGCTTGGACGGGCTGATCGGCACCGCCGGTGCAGTGTTCGCAGGGGTGTCTGCAATGGTGGGCACAGGCGTAGGGTTGGCATCGGCAGCGTTGTCGAACAGGTCCACGACAAGGCGGTTACCGTACTGCTGATTCGGCGCCAGCGTGAAGCTCTTCGGCGTCACGGCTTTTTTGAGGTCGATGACCACGCGCAAGTCGGTTGCAGTCCGCTGGGCAGACCGCATGCTGGTGATCGGCGTATTGGCGGTCGACACATTAAGAGGCCCGCCCAATGTCGCACCGTTGATATCGATCACCAGACGGTCAGGTGAAGTCAGGGTAAATACGCTGTGCTGGACAGGTCCTGAAAGGTCGAATACCAAGCGAGTGTTGTCCGGCGCTCGCCATAAGCGGACACTTCGTACTTGCGTAGCGGCCAGCGCTTCGACAGCCAAGGCCATCAACAGCAGACCTACTACAGTAACCAGCGCGCGCATGCGCATACCTAACCCCATATCTATTTGAATTCCAAAGCCAAAGTGGCACACCAGCGTTCGCCACGCGAACCCGTGGGGCTCAATATCACGGAACGACCTTCTCCGTGCGGGCTAATGGTAATGGTCAGGTCGGGCTTTGGCAAAAAGCCTGCACCACGCTGGGGCCATTCGATGAGACAAAGTGAGTCACCGTCGAAGTAATCACGCACGCCCATGAACTCCAGTTCCTCTGGATCGACCAGTCGATACAGGTCGAAGTGAAAGACCTTGATCGCCCCTGTTTCATAGGGCTCAACGAGGGTGAAGGTCGGACTCTTTACCGCCCCCTCATGCCCGAATCCACGTATCAGGCCTCGCGAAAGCGTGGTCTTGCCCGCGCCCAGGTCCCCGTCCAGAAAAATGACACCCACCCCCTCGGTGACCTGAGCGAGGCGTGCGCCGAAAGCCATCATGGCCTCTTCGCCAATCACATGCAGCGTTAAATCAGACACGGTTTCAGCTCCTCCAGTAACTGACGAATGGCGGGAATACTATCGCTGGCAGCCATACCACGCCCCGATGCACCGATTTTCTGACCGGCGCTGGCATGCAGCCACACCGCCAGGCAGGCCGCATCGAACGCACTCAGGTGCTGGACCATCAGCGCACCGGTCAGCCCGGCCAGCACATCGCCAAGGCCGGCAGTGGCCATTGCAGGGTGGCCGCGATCACACAGCGCCAGTCGCCCATCGACATCGGCGATCAGGCTGCCGGAGCCTTTGAGTACGCAGACCGTATTGAATTTACGCGCCAGCGCATGGGCCGCGGCGGCGCGGTCGCTCTGCACCTCTTGGGTACTGATCCCCAGCAGGCGCGCCGCTTCACCGGGATGCGGGGTGATGACGCTGTTCTTCGGCAGGACTACCTGCCCGGTCGCCAATTGGTTGAGTGCATCGGCATCCCAGACCTGCGGCCTGTCTGCGTTGGCGGCGGCAGACAGCAGACTGCGCCCCCAACTGTCCTGACCCAGACCAGGCCCCACGACCAGCACGCTGGCGGCCTTGATCAGCGCCATGAGCTGATTGGCCGAATGGATGCCGGCACTCATGATTTCCGGCATGCGTGTCAGCGCGGCGGGCACATGTTCGACACGGGTCGCCAGCGTGACCATGCCTGCGCCACTGCGTAATGCGCTTTCGGCACTCAACAGTGCCGCGCCGCCGAAACCATGATCGCCACCGATGACCAGCACACGACCGTACATACCTTTATGGGCCGTGCGCGGTCGAGGCGCCAGGAAAGGCAGGCTGGTTTTGTCGAGTCGCTTTGCAGTCACCGGCGCCTGAGCGACGATGGCCTTGTCGGCCTGAAGATCATCAAAAATCAGTTGCCCGATCAAATCGGGCGCATCGCCAGTCAGCATACCCATTTTCAGGCCGATGAATGTCACAGTGAGGTCCGCACGAACGGCGACACCCAGGCAATGGCCGGTATCAGCACACAGCCCCGACGGAATATCCACTGCCGCCACAGGTAAGCCGCTGGCGTTGATCGCCTCGATGGCTGAACGATAAGGATCGCGCACATCGCCCTGGAGACCTGTTCCCAGCAGCGCATCAACAACGATGCCAGCCATGGGCTGACTGGCCCATGGCTGGATATCGACACCCGATGCGGCGGCATAGGCCAGTGCAGCGTCGCCCTTCAACGCAGCGGGGTCACCGACGGCCAGCACGCGAACTTGCCAGCCGGTCTTGTGGGCCAGCGAGGCCACCAGATAACCGTCTCCGGCATTGTTGCCATGCCCGGTCAGCACCGTCAGTTCGCTCGCTTCCGGCCAACGCCTGCGGATCGCCCGCCAGGTTGCGTGAGCGGCCCGCTGCATCAATTCGAAGCCTGGCGTGCCTGCGGCAATCAGCCGGGCGTCGAGGTCACGGACCTGCGCAGCACTGTACAGCGCGTCGGGTAAATCGGGTTTCGTGTCTAACATGCGTCTCTAGGCTCCGATGTCTGGCAGAATTATACGCACCTTGTCTCTGGTTTCTCTCTGCGCATGCCCGCTATTACCGCTGAACGTCCCACCGCTGACGACCTTGTCACCCTTGCGCAATCGATCAAGGCGTGGGGCCGTGAGCTCGGCTTTCAGGAAGCAGGCATCTCCGGGCTCGATCTGGCAGAGCACGAGCAGCATCTGCAGCGCTGGCTCGAAGCGGGCTATCACGGGGAAATGGACTATATGGCAGCCCATGGCAGCAAACGTTCCCACCCTGAAGAACTGGTGCCGGGAACGCTGAGGGTAGTATCGCTGCGTATGGACTATCTGCCAGGCGACACGGAAATGGCTCAGCGCCTGACCGAGCCTGAAAAAGCCTACGTGTCGCGTTACGCCTTGGGCCGCGACTATCACAAGCTGATTCGCAAGCGCCTGCAACAACTGGCCGAGCGTATCCAGCAAGCCATCGGACCATTCGGTTTCAGGGCCTTCGTGGACAGCGCGCCGGTGCTGGAGAAAGCCATCGCCGAACAGGCAGGACTGGGCTGGATCGGCAAGAACACACTGGTACTCAATCGCAAGGCCGGCAGTTTTTTCTTTCTCGGCGAGCTGTTTGTGGACATCCCGCTGCCAGTCGATCCGCCACACGCCACCGAACACTGCGGGCGCTGCACGGCGTGTCTCGACATCTGCCCCACGGCAGCCTTTGTTGGACCTTATGTGCTGGATGCGCGACGCTGCATTTCCTACCTGACCATCGAGCTGAAGACCTCCATTCCCGAAGAACTGCGCCCGTTGATCGGCAACCGGGTGTTCGGCTGCGATGACTGTCAGATCGTCTGCCCCTGGAACCGCTTCGCCCGCCCTACCGATCAGAGCGATTTCCAGCCCCGCCACAACCTGGATAACGCTGGGCTGGCCGAACTGTTTCTATGGGATGAAGATACATTTCTGAGCAGCACAGAGGGGTCGCCTTTGCGGCGTGCCGGGTATGAACGCTGGCTGAGAAATCTGGCGGTCGGACTGGGCAACGCACCTTCGACCATTCCCGTGATAGAAGCGCTGGAAGCCCGGCGCGAGTATCCTTCGGAGATGGTCAGGGAACATGTGGAGTGGGCATTGAGCAGGCATGGCCGCTAAACCTTTCCGCCGTTGTGATCGGCCCTCACACTCTGCGCCTATCGCTACACGCGTCTCACTGGATAGATGCCGCCCATGGTATCTGTATCCACCCCGCCCCACCGTTTCAGACACCTGCTGGCCAATCAGATCAAGGCTCATCCTTGTAGACGAACTTGGGCATTTCCCAGTGGAAACGGATCGCCAGCAGGCGCAGCAGCAAGCCACCGAACAGGGTGATCAGCACGCTCTGCCCGGACGGCAATTCCAGATACCCGCATAGCAGAAAGCACCACGCAGCGAGAAACGAGACGCTGGCGTAAAGCTCGCGGCGGAAGATCAGCGGGATGTCATTGCAGAAGATGTCCCGCAGGATACCGCCGAACACCCCGGTGATGACCCCGCACACCGACGCAATCAGCATGCCGTGCCCGGCTTCCAGCGCGGTCATGCAGCCAATCAGCGTGAAGGCCACCAGCCCGAGCGCATCGAGCACCAGAAACAGCGAGCGCAGATGCCGCATCAACGGGGCGATGAAAATGGTCACCAGCGCCGCAACACTGGTCAGCACCAGGTATTCCGGGTGCTTGACCCAAGTCAGCGGGTAATGACCGATCAGCACATCCCGCACCGAACCGCCGCCCAATGCCGTGACGCAGGCGATCAGCACAACGCCGAACCAGTCCATGCCGCGTCGCCCGGCAGACAGTGCGCCGGTCATGGCTTCGGCAGTGATGGCGATCAGATAAAGCATCAGCAACATGGTGACGACTCGGCGGCAAGGGCGCGCAGTTTAACCAGCGCCGTTGTGCGCCGAAAGGCTTATGCACTGAAAGAGTGCAGCAAAGGTACATTTGCTGCACAGCCCTGATGTGTCACTTGATGAAGTGCTCGCGATAAAAACGCAGTTCGGCAATGGATTCGCGAATGTCGTCCAGCGCCAGATGCGTACTGCCCTTCTGGAACTTGAGGTTGGGCGACCAACGCGCGGCCAGTTCCTTGAGGGTCGAGACGTCCAGATTGCGGTAGTGGAAATAGTGCTCAAGAGTCGGCATGTGGCGATACAGGAAGCGACGATCCTGACAGATGCTGTTGCCGCAGATCGGCGAACTGCGCTCAGGGACCCACTGCATGATGAAGGCCAGGGTCTGCGCCTCGGCGTCAGCCATCGTCACCGTGCTTTCACGTACGCGCTGGGTCAGGCCCGAGCCGCCGTGCTGACGGGTGTTCCATTCGTCCATGCGCGCCAGCGTTTCATCGCTCTGGTGAATCGCAAGCACCGGGCCTTCGGCCAGGGTGTTCAGCTCACTATCGGTGATGATCGTGGCCATTTCGATGATGACATCGGTGTCAGGGTCCAGACCGGTCATTTCCAGGTCGATCCAGATAAGGTTCTGCTTGTTCTGCATGTGACGACTCCTCAGCGTAGGCGCGCAGTTTAGCTTACCTGGCCGTGCTAGACTGCCGCCCGATTCAACGTACTGCCTATTCATCTGCTTCATCACATCGGAACACCCATGGCCAAACGCCAACTCAATCGTCGTCAGAACTGGCGCATCGAAAAGATTCAGGGCGAACGTGCTGCCCGCGCTGCGAAACGCGAGTCCGTCGCGCTCGAAACACTCGAAGGCGGTGACCTCGGCCCGGAACAGACCGGCCTGGTGATTGCCCACTTCGGCGTTCAGGTCGAAGTCGAGGCCCAGGAAGGCGAACAGACCGGTCAGGTGTTCCGCTGTCACTTGCGTGCCAACCTCCCGGCCCTGGTGACAGGGGATCGCGTGGTCTGGCGCGCTGGCAATCAGGGCATCGGCGTGATCGTTGCCCAACTGCCCCGCACCACAGAACTGTGCCGCCCGGATTCACGCGGCCAGCTCAAGCCGGTGGCAGCCAATGTCGACCTGATCGTCATTGTCTTCGCACCGATGCCAGAGCCGCACGCCAACCTGATCGACCGGTATCTGGTTGCCGCCGAGCATGCCGGGATTCACCCCCTGCTGCTGCTCAACAAGGCTGACCTGATTGACGAGCAGAACGCTCCAGCGCTCAACGCCTTGCTGGCTGTCTACCGCACACTGGGCTACCCGGTGCTGGAAGTGTCTGCGCACCACGGCGACGGCATGCAGCAGTTGCAGGCGCGCCTGGATGGCCATATCAGCGTGTTCGTGGGTCAGTCCGGCGTGGGCAAGTCCTCGCTGGTCAACAGCCTGCTGCCTGAAGTCGGCACGCGTGTCGGCCCGCTGTCGGAGCTGTCCGGCCAGGGCACGCACACCACAACCACTGCGCGGCTGTTCCACTTTCCCCGTGGCGGCGACCTTATCGACTCACCCGGCATCCGCGAATTCGGCCTGGGGCACGTCAGCCGCGCTGACGTGGAAGCAGGTTTCATCGAGTTCAACGACCTGATCGGCACGTGCCGTTTCCGCGACTGCAAGCATGACCGTGAACCGGGCTGCGCCTTGCTCAAGGCGCTCGAAGACGGACGCGTGCAACAGCAGCGGATGAACAGCTATCGCTCGATCATCGCCAGCCTGCCGGAAGACAGTTACTGATACCTGCCTGAGCTGAGCTTCTGCCAAAAAAAATGCCGCGATCATCGCGGCATTTTCTTTGGCGTCATGGCTCAGTTCTGAGCCGGCTCGACCTTCAGCGTGCCCTGATCGAAGATATTCAGCTTCTGCCGAATTTCGTGAGGCTGGGCGTACGCCTGCGGATCGACCGGCGCAGGGGCTGTCGAAGCGCCTGGCGCTGCTCCGGGTGCGGCTGGCGCAGTCGGTGCCGGAGACGTTTGCGGTGCGCCACCCGTGTTCTGCGAACCCTCGATACGCGCCTGGGCCTTTTTGGTCAGCACGACGATATCGATACGCCGGTTAACCGGATTGGTCGGATTCTGAGGGTCATACAGCGCAGAGGAAGCATGACCGACCACGCGAGCTACCTGCGGCTCTGGATAGCCGCCTGCAACCAGCGCGCGACGTGCCGCGTTGGCACGGTTGGCCGACAGTTCCCAGTTGCCGAATCCACCATTGCCTACAAACGGAGTGGCATCGGTATGCCCGCTGATGCTGATCTTGTTGGGCACGCTTTTGATGGTGTCGGCCATTGCCAGCAGAATGTCCTCGAAGTAAGGCTTCAGGCGCGCACTGCCGGAGTCGAACATCGGGCGGTTATCGGCATCCATGATCTGGATGCGCAGACCGTCCTGCGTGATCTCGAACAGAATCTGGTCCTTGAATTTCTGCAACTGCGGATTCTCTTCGACCTTGTTCTGCAATTCCTGCAGAAGCATTTCGAGACGTTCCTGCTCGACTTCCTCAGCCTTGGATTCCGAAGTCTCGGACTCAATAGGCACTGTATCCGGCGAGGGCGTGGTCTTCACTTCCGGGTTGAGCGTCTGGTTGGGCGACATTTCAGGTGAGCCACCCAGATCGATCACATAGGGCGAACCGCTGTCGGAAAACCCGACCGGATCCTTGAAGTAACCGGCCACGGCAATCAACTGCTCGGGCGTGGCGGACGACATCAGCCACAGCACCAGGAAAAACGCCATCATTGCCGTCGCGAAGTCGGCAAAGGCGATTTTCCAGGCGCCGCCGTGGTGCCCTCCACCGAAGCGCTTGACGCGCTTGATGATTATCGGCTGATTATTTTCCATGGCTTAGCGACCGCGAACCGCTTGTTCCAGCTCACTGAAGCTGGGGCGATGCAGCGGATACAGAACCTTGCGGCCGAACTCGACAGCCAGCGAAGGCGGCATGCCAGAGGCCGAGGCTACCAGAGAAGCCTTGATGCATTCGTAGACGTTCATTTCTTCCTTGGCATCGTGAGCCAGGGAAGTTGCCAGCGGACCGAAGAAACCGTAGGCCGCGAGAATACCGAAGAAGGTACCTACCAGTGCTGCACCTACGTGCATGCCGATGGCCGCCTTGTCGCCCGAACCCAGAGACGCCATGGTCACCACGATACCCAGTACCGCCGCGACAATACCGAAACCGGGCATGCCGTCGGCAATACCGGTGATGGCGTGCGATGGATGCTCGAGCTCTTCCTTCATGCTCAGCAGCTCCATGTCGAACAGGCCTTCCAGCTCGTGGGGAGCCATGTTGCCCGAGGACATGATGCGCAGGTAATCACAGATGTACGCCGTCATGCGTTCATCTTTCAATACACCCGGATACTTGGCGAAGATGGGGCTTGAGGCCGGCTCTTCGATATCGCCTTCAATCGCCATCATGCCTTCGCGACGGCTCTTGTTGAGGATCTCGTAAACCAGCCCCAGCACTTCAAGGTAATAAGCGTGAGTGAAGCGCGTGCCGAACATCTTCAGCGACTTTTTGAACACGTGCATGGTCATGTGGCCGGGGTTGGCCTGCAAAAATGCACCCAGCGCTGCGCCACCGATGATCAACACCTCATAGGGCTGAAACAGGGCCATGATCTTGCCGTGAGACAGGACGTATCCGCCGAGGACACTCGCGAAAACGACAATGATGCCGATAATTTTAGCCATAGGAGAAAATACTTTACTGAGTCGGGTTCAGGGACAGTCCGGAAGTTCTTGAAACTCTTCTTCTCCTTATCGGCCTAACTGGGCCAGACTATAGGCAGTTCTTGCTAAAAAACCAGTTCGGCCCGGAATCGCGGGACCCAAAATGGCTGTTGCGCCCCAGAACGCTGGCAGCCTCCCAGCTCGAAAATCAGCTGCACAGGGCATCGAATGTCGACAACGCATGTTTCACATCCGCCGGTTCCAAAGACGCTTGAATCCTGGGTCAGACTGCTCGATGGCGTCGCGCTGCCAGTGCCTGCGGCCAACCACGACCGGGTTCGTGCGGCACTCAACGACAGTCGGCGCTCGCTGCGTGAAATTGCGGAAATGATGCAGGAAAGTCCTGCGCTGGTGCTCAGCGTGATGCGCGAAGCCAATCACCACACGCATGGCATCACCGAACAGGCCGAAAGCCTGGAAATCGCGATCAACCGGCTGGGTCTGGCGCGTACGGAAGTGCTGCTGGGGCGTTTGCCCGCCAAGCCGCCTGAAGAGATTCCGGCCGCTTTCCGCCAGTTGATCCTTATCAGCCAACACGCCACGCAGCAGGCCAACGGCCTGTTCGCCAGCCGTCTGGCGCGGCTGTGGCAAGACATTCATCTGGGCAGCCTGCTGTTCCTGGCGCCGCTTTGGCCGATGGCGCTTGCGTATCCCAAGCTGCTCGAAGAACTCGAACTTCGCGTCATTCATAAAGGCCATTCCAGCATCGCCGTCGAGAAGGAGCTGTTCGGCGTCAATCTGCTGGAACTGGGCTTGGCACTGGCCGAGTTCTGGCGCCTGCCGGTCTGGGTGACCCGCGGTTACAAACTGCTGCTCAGCGAGCGGCGTGATCTGGTCAAGGTGCTGCGCATCGCACGCGAAGATCAGGATCCGCTGCTGCAACAGCAAATGATGGATGCCGACCCCAACCTGCGCCGCTGGCTCAACCAGCCCGCCAACACCGTGCTGCTGGGTAACGGACTGGCGCTGGCAGCGCAGCATGCGTGGAACAGCCCACACTGCCTGCGCTGGGAACGACTCACCAGCCTTTACCTGCAGCAGCCGTTGAGCGATGTACAGCAGCAGGCCCACCAGAATGCCGCCAGCAGCGCACGCCATCACAGCGAAAAGGATCTATGGCACCCGGCCGAATCCCTGATCTGGCCGTGGGATGCACGACGCGTAAGACGCGATAACGAACCTGCGCCGCCGCCCTCGGCTGACGCTCTGCAGCTCTGGCGCAAGCAATGCGCCGAACTGCTGCAGGACCCGACGCCGTTCATCAATGCCATGCACCTGACCACCTCTGCCCGAGAAGCGCTTGTCGCCTGTGGCATGCAGCGGGTCATGCTGCTGATGATGGACAAGACCGGAACGGCGCTGCGCGTGCATCAGTCTGCCGGACTGCCGCCCGAGGCTGCAGCGATGCAGTTGTTTATAAAGGAAAGCACAGTCCTGCAACGCCTTCTGACCCAGCCAACCCAACTGCGCATGACGCCTGCCAATATCGCCCAGTTTTCCGCCCTGTTGCCTGCACCGCTCAAAGCGCTGTTCAGCGGTCAGCATTGGCTGATTCGCTCACTGAGCAGCAACGGCAAAGTCATGATGCTGGTGATAGCTGATCAGGGCGGCGGCACACTGTCAGAAATTTCCGTTCAGGCATTCGGAAAAACCGCGCAATGCATTGAGCGCGCGCTCGGTGTCTTTAGTCATCGCAAAGCCTGAGGCCTGGCGTACAATTCGCATCTTTCTTTTCATCGGAGGCTGCAAATGTCCGTATTCGCTGGCTTACCGTTGGTCATCGAGCCCAACGATCTGCTTGAGCGCCTTGAGGCCCCGGAACTGATCCTGGTGGATCTGACCAGCAGCGCTCGCTACGACGCCGGGCACATTCCTGGCGCTCATTTCGTTGATCCCAAGCGCACTCAACTTGGCCAGCCACCTGCGCCCGGCCTGTTGCCTGCACATTCGGACCTTGAAAAGCTGTTTGGCGAGCTGGGCCATAACCCTGATGCTGTCTATGTCGTCTATGACGATGAAGGCGGCGGGTGGGCCGGGCGCTTCATCTGGTTGCTGGACGTGATCGGCCATCATCGCTACCACTACCTGGATGGCGGCCTGCTGGCCTGGGAAGCTCAGTCACTGCCGCTGAACCGTGATACTCCGACAGCCGCTGGCGGTACGGTGACTCTTAAGCTGCACGACGAGCCGACGGCAACTCGCGAATACCTGCAAAGCCGACTGGGTGCTGCGGACCTGGCTGTTTGGGATGCACGGGGACCCACCGAATACTCGGGCGAGAAAGTGCTGGCGGCCAAGGCCGGACACGTACCGGGCGCCGTTAACTTCGAATGGACGGCTGGCATGGACAAGGCACGCCATCTGCGCATTCGCGATGACATGCCACAGATTCTGCAGGACCTGGGCATCACGGCCGACAAGGAAGTGATCACCCATTGTCAGACTCACCATCGTTCCGGCTTCACCTATCTGGTGGCCAAGGCGCTGGGCTATCCCAGGGTCAAGGCATATGCCGGCTCATGGGGCGAATGGGGCAACCACCCGGACACGCCTGTCGAAAAATGACCAAGGCCGGGCTCAACCTTTTGAGTCCCGCCCGTTTCCTTATCAAGTTCAGGAATATCAATGAAAGATCGTTTGTTTATCCTCAGTCAGTACCTGTTGCCGCATCACCTGCTGTCCCGTATCGCTGGCCTGGTTGCCGAATGCCGCGTCACCTGGTTCAAGAACGCCTTCACCGCCTGGTTCGTTCGCCGCTATCAGGTCGACATGTCGCAGGCGCTGGTCGAAGACCTGACCGCCTACGAGCACTTCAATGCCTTCTTCACTCGCGCACTGAAGGCCGATGCGCGCCCGCTGGACAACACGCCGGGCGCAGTGCTTTCACCTGCCGACGGCACCATCAGTCAGATGGGTTCGATCGATCATGGCCGTATCTTTCAGGCCAAGGGTCACAGCTTCAGCGTGCTTGAACTGCTGGGCGGCGATCCAAAACTGTCCGCACCGTTCATGGGCGGCGAGTTCGCCACTGTTTATCTGTCGCCGAAGGATTACCATCGCGTCCACATGCCTCTGGCCGGCACGCTGCGCGAAATGGTCTATGTGCCTGGCCGTATTTTCTCGGTCAACCAGACCACGGCTGAAAATGTTCCGGAATTGTTTGCCCGCAATGAGCGCGTTGTCTGCCTGTTCGACACGGAGCTGGGCCCGATGGCTGTCGTTCTGGTGGGCGCGATGATCGTGGCCTCGGTCGAAACGGTCTGGGCCGGACTGGTCACGCCACCCAAGCGCGAACTGAAGACGTTCAGCTACGACGAAGCCGCACGCGCGCCAATCCATCTGGAGAAAGGCGCAGAGATGGGTCGCTTCAAACTGGGCTCCACGGCCATCGTGCTGTTCGGACCTAACCAGGTTAAATGGGCCGAGCAGTTGAGCGCGCTCTCCAAAGTCCAGATGGGGCAGGCACTCGGCGCTGCGAAGCCAATTGCCGAGGCTTGATGGCCTCAGGCCATAATAGCTGCGTGGTTGCACCGATACTGGTAGAGTTACAGCATCGGTGCGTAAGGATACGTTGCACTTTTTCAGTGGCACAGGGTCCACATCTTCCTACCGAAGGATGTGGCCCATTGCCAGCATGGAGTCGCCGTCCAGGCCAGAGAGTCGTTGGAGTTCGCCTGTCACATGAGTAATTTGAGCCTTCCTCTGCTGTTGCGTGCACCCACGCCAACGCAGTCGAGCCTGTCATTCAGTGAGCCCACGCCCCGCGATCTCAAACGCTGGATCTCCCGACTGCCCAAGGCAAACCTCGGTGAAATGGCCCGCCAGCTGTATCAGGGCCTCAGCGAACTCAACCAGTTGATTACTCCCAGTGACAATCGCCTGCAAATGCTGGAATTGTTGCGCCCCGAAGTCTATTTCGTCTGCAAGCACCTTGAGCGGCACTTTCTCAATCAGGCCATTGTGCTCGACGAGCGCCCGCGCAAGGTGGCCAATCTTTGCCAGGCACTGCAGAACCATCTGGCAACCGGCTACAAGCAGGTCATCCAGCAGATCGCCCCGCGTTACAGCAAGGACCAGAGCGTGATGCTGACCACGGCATTGCAACGGGCGTTGCATGGCCTGAATGGCCCGCTGATTCGCGCCAATCAGCTGTATTGCCCGGTTCAGGAAGGTCTCTGGCTCGAACTTCACCAGCTCTATCAGATTGCCCGCCAGTTCCAGTTGCATCGCACGCAGGTAGACGAACCACTGGCTCATCACACCCGCACGCTCAGCGCCGAACAGACCTACGTGATTGCCCTGTTGATGGGGTGCTCACGCTGCAATCAGATGCGCCAGCTGAATATCGGCAAGCTGGCAGATGCGCTTGAAAGCTGGAGTGCGCTGGTGACTCTACAGATACCCGCCGACGAACACAGCCTGTTGGCGCTGGACCCTGCCACCGACAAGCCACCGCTGTATCGGACGCTGTTCACCGACGAGCAAATGCCTAGGATGCTGGGGATCCAGCCAATGGCACTGGCAGATGCAATCAACCATTACCTCGCCTTGCCGGCCGATCAGCGTGGCCCCACCAAGCTGCTCATTCCGACCGGCGTCAATACCGACCTGCTGCAACACTTGGCGGCGGCCTGGGGAGATGTTGCCGAACGCACTTTCCAGCGTACGGTGGGCCAGGGCACGCTGAAGCTCTGCATCGGCATGAGCGCGGTTCATTACTATGTTGCCGGGCAGAAGTCGTTCAGCGAACTGCTGCAACTGAACGCGACCAGCCACATTGCCGATTTCGCGCTCAAAGTGGTCAACGAGAACGACGACGATCCCTGGTCGTCCGCATTCGATACGCAGCGTGGCAATACGTCTTCGGTTCTGCTGCCCTACGAAGAAATCGAATACCAGAAGGCCGACGCCGATGGCGACTCCGCTTCCCATGCGCAGCACACATTTCCGATCTTTGACGTGAACATCGTCAACCACAGTCCGGGTGGTTATTGCCTTGCGTGGCACAAAGACGTGCCGCAGCAGTTGCAGGCGGGTGAGCTGGTGGGTATTCAGGATGATTCCGGGCAAGGCTGGAGCATCGCCATTGTGCGGTGGGTTCGGCAGGTGCGCAGCGGCGGCACACAGATGGGCATCGAGCTGATCGCGCCCTTTGCCCAGCCTTGCGGCATGCAACTGATCCGCGAATCGCAGAACAGCCAGTACCTTCGGACCTTGATGCTGCCGGAAGTGCAGGCCATGGACAAACCTGCCACAGTGCTCGCACCTCGCCTGCCGTTTCAGGACGACAGCAAGGTCATGATCAACGTCAATGGCGAAGAGCGGCGCGCGACACTGAGCAATCGTCGTATCAGCAGCGCCAGTTACAACCAGTTCGAATACCGGATATACGACGCGCCCAAGGCAGCCGAGCTCGAAAAAACCAAGCCGGGACAGGAATTCGATTCACTGTGGGGCTCGCTGTAAAGGCCGCCATCACTCACGCGATCGCGGCCTTACCCTGCAATTTCAGCGACTGGCTTCGCGGTCGCGAAAACCCAACAGATACAGAACTCCATCCAGACCCAGTGTCGAGATCGCCTGCCTGGCTGACTGCTTGACCAGAGGCTTGGCGCGGAAAGCCACGCCCAGTCCGGCAATCGCCAGCATCGGCAGGTCGTTGGCACCGTCGCCCACAGCGATGGTCTGCTCAAGGCTCAAGCCTTCCTTGTGGGCCAGCTCGCGCAGAAGGTCGGCCTTGCGTTTGGCGTCGACAATCGGCTCGACGGCCACGCCCGTGACCTTGCCATCTTCTACCGCCAGCTCGTTGGCAAACACATAATCGATGCCCAGCTTCGCCTGGAGCTGCTTGGCAAAGTAGGTAAAGCCGCCTGACAGAATCGCGGTCTTGTAACCCAGACGTTTGAGTTCAGCGAACAGCGTTTCGGCACCTTCGGTGAGACGCAGCGAAGCACCGATCTCGTCCAGCACGCTGACGTCCAGACCTTTGAGCAATGCCAGTCGCTCCTTGAAACTGGCACTGAAATCCAGCTCGCCACGCATGGCTCGCTCGGTGATTTCGGACACCTGCTCGCCAACGCCGGCCGCCTTGGCCAGCTCATCGATCACTTCAGCTTCGATCAGGGTCGAGTCCATGTCGAACACCGCCAGCCGACGATTGCGACGGAACAGCGAATCCTGCTGGAACGCGATATCGACGTTCAGGTCCTGTGCGACGGCCAGAAACTCCGCCTGCATGGCTTTCATATCACCGGGCTCGCCCCGTACGGAGAACTCGATACAGCCTTTGCCCTTGTCGGCCGGTGTATCGAGCGGCATGCGGCCGGACAGGCGATCGATCTGGTCGATGTTCAGTCCGTATTTGGCCGTGATGGAGCTCACGCACTGCAATTGCTCGGCAGTCACCTTGCGGGTCAGCAGCGTCACGATATGACGCGCCTTGCCCTGGCCTTCGACCCAGTGTTGATAATCCTCTTCGGACACCGCCGTGAAGCGCACTTGCTGATCCAGCTTGTAGGCCGTGAACAGGATGTCCTTAAGCACGGAAGAACCCTGTTCGGTTCCCGGAATTTCAACCAGCATGCCGAACGACAGCGTGTCGTGGATCACCGCCTGACCAATATCGAGAATGTTCACGCCACCCTGGGCGAGGACGCCGGTGATGGCCGCAGTGAGACCGGGACGGTCTACACCGGTGATGTTAATCAGGACGATTTCGCGCAAGGCGCACCCCCGCAGTGGAAAAAAACCGCATTCTAACCACTTTCAGTGACCACCGGGCACAGGCAGCGCTTTGCCGCTACAAGGTCGATCGTTATACTGCCCGGCAACTTCACCGAAAGAGCCGTGCTCTGTGAACCGGCACACGCCCGTTAAAACCGATAATTTCTTCCTGCTCATCTTTCGTGCCCTGCGTCATCGCCGTGTACCGATCGCTTTGCGCATTGCCAGCCATAACGTGATCCTGGTCGCGTTGGCGTTGGTGATCTACGCCGGTGTCATGGGCCTGCAGTTCAAGCAGGCCATGCATGAACAGGCTGACGCACTGGGGCAGGCCCTGACGACCCAGACCGCCACCTCGGCCACCGAGTTGTTGGTGTCCAACGACATCCTCAGCCTCAACGTGCTGCTGGGCAATCTGGTCAAGAACCCGCTGGTGGCGCATGCCGCGATCTACAGCGTGGACAACCGCATCCTTGCCGAAGCCGGCCAGCGCCCGAAAAACGGGCTTTTGGGTGAAGCCCAGGGCTTGTACGAAATCAAGATCACGTTCCAGGACGTGATGGCGGGTCATCTGCGCATCAGCCTCGACATGTCGCAATTCCAGCAGCCTATGACCATCAGCCTGCAAAGCATGGGCATATTGGCGGGCATTCTGCTGGCGCTGGCGCTGGCCCTGAGTCTGCGTCTGGGTCGCCACATCTCGACACCATTGATGCAGATGCGCATCTGGCTGCGCGATATCGATCCCTACACGCCGGCAACCGATCGCCAGGATGAAATCGGTGATCTGGCGCGTCAGTTGCGTACATCCTTCGCCCCGCCCGTTCCAGAGCCTGAACCCGTGCCGGAACCCGAGTACGAAGAAGAAGACGAAGGCGACGACCCTTATCTTGAGCCGGACGAGAAACCGGCGCCGTCATTTTCCGCGCGAGATCCTGTATCGCTGGCCAAGCCTCGACTGCCTGCGCCACCGGTTCAACGTCGTATCGTTGCCGAGGAAGATGAAGAGGACGACGGCGATGATCCATTTGCCGAGCTGCGTGACACGTCCGAAAGCGCCGGCCCGGCGCCCGCCGCCCGCCCGGTTGCTGTTCCGGTGGTGAGCGAGCCTCGGCACAGCGCCGTTCTGGCAGTACAGCTGGGTGCACAGGACCAACTGCGTCGCCTGCCCCGTGCCCGCCTGACCGAATTGTTGCAGCGCTACCGCGACTGCCTCGATCAGGCTGCGTCGCTGTATGAAAGTGAGCTTCATACCCTGAACGATGGCAGCACGCTGATGCTGTTCCACAGCCAGGAAAGCGGCGACGACTACCTGACCAACGCCATCTGCTGCGGCGAACTGCTGCGTGCGCTGAGCCATGCCTTGCAGATCGAGGTCGCCGACAGCGGCATTACCTTGCAGTTGCAACTGGGTCTGACGCTGGGTGAAGGCCTCGGCGGCCTGAGTCAGATCGACCTGTTGCTGACCGAAACCGCGCAGGACGCACTGGCACTGTCGCAACACAGCCGCAACCTGCTGCTGGTGGAGCGCAGGATCAACGACGACCCTCTGATCCGTCAACGCGCTCGAATCCGTCCCATTGCAAGCCCGGAAGGCGCCTGCTGTGTGGAGCGCTTGATGGAGCCCTACCCGTCCATGCTGGAGCGCCAACTGGCGCGAATGCACGAAACGCACAAGGCCTGACAAACGCTCGCCTCCGCCCGTGACGCTCCGCCCGTGACGCTCCGCGTCACATCCTGCAGGCGCTGATCACCCTCGGAATAACGCCCAATAAAAAGCCCGCATCGCTGCGGGCTTTTTGTTTTCCAAGCCTTTAGAAGCGGAACACTTCAAGGTCGGTGCGTATCGGTGAAGCCATCGGAATTCGAGGTTTGTCGGCTTCTTTGGCGCGGGCCACTGGGGCTTTCTTCGGCTCTTCGAGTGGCTGCCAGGAGATAGGCTTGATGGCCGTGCTGACCTGATCGGCCAGGCGCTGCAGCAACATGCCCTGAGCCTTGACCTGATCGGCCGAGCTGCCCGCATGGACCTGCTCGAGATGCACCAGTCGACTGTCACGCACGTGCCCCTTGCGGTCCAGCAAGCGCCATTGCGCATCCAGAACAGCGGGCTGCTTTGCACCGGAATCAAGACGAGTGATCGACAACACCACCTGGACATCAGGCGAGAAGTTGGCAACCGCTGGTGCCAGCACGACCCGTTGGCTATCAAGCTTCCAGGCCAGTTGACGCAGCAATAATTGATCGATATCCGACGACAGATTTCCCGCCCAGCGCCCATCGGGCGAAGCGGTCAGGGTGCCGTCAGGCTGTCGTTGCAGAAGGGTTTCGCGTTGCAGGTAGTCGGCCACCGAAACAGGGCCCAGCAAGACTGCCAGACCACTACTCTGTTTCGGCTGACCAGGCTCACCGCTGTCGAGTTGATAAAGCGCGGTCGGCTGGTGCACGCTGCAGCCAGCCAGACCCAGGACGCCGGTCATCAACAGGACAAAGGGAAGGCGTAGAAAATTCATCATCCCATCCAGGTGGCTGCCCCAAGGGAAGCCACAGTATAAATACTTTCCAGACCCATGCAGGCACTGCGCCACGCTTGCGCCCCAAGACCTCATATCATCCGTGAATATTCGCCATGACTCCAGCGATTATGCATCGTACTTCATGGCAAAACGAAGAACACCCGCGCCAGATCAATGTTTTCAGCCATTTTCCACCAACAGGGCGTCGACTCGCTGGAAGCCACGCGGGAGCTTATTGCCGCGACGGCCGCGCTCGCCCTTGTAATGTTCCAGATCCTCGGGCTTGAGCGAAAGTGTGCGTTTACCTGCCTGAAGCACTAGCGTAGCGCCCTGTGCGATGACCGCAAGATCGGTCACGTACTCTTCACGACTCGCAACCCGCTCGCCGGGAATGCCGATGATCTTGTTGCCCTTGCCTTTGCCAAGTTGCGGCAGGTCGCTGATCTTGAACACCAGCAGACGGCCCTCTGTCGTCACTGCCGCCAGCCAGTTCTGCTCGCGATCGGTCACCGGCCGCGGCAGGATGACCTTCGCGCCATTCGGCAGACTCAGCAACGCTTTGCCCGCCTTGTTCTTGGCCTGCAGATCTTCACCCTTCACGACGAATCCGTAACCGGCGTCGGAGGCGATCACATACAGCGACTCATCGTCAGGCAGCAGTACGCACTCGAACGTCGCACCCGGCGGAGGCTGCAGCTTGCCGGTCAACGGCTCGCCCTGCCCGCGTGCGGACGGCAAGGTATGCGCGGCAACCGAATAGCTGCGCCCGGTCGAGTCGATGAAGACCGCAAACTGATTGGAGCGCCCGATGGCTGACGTCTTGAAGCCATCGCCAGCCTTATAGGAAAGCCCGGTCGCGTCGATGTCGTGCCCTTTGGCGCAGCGTACCCAGCCTTTCTCGGACAGCACCACGGTGACCGGTTCGGTCGGCATCAACTCGTTTTCGGACAACGCTTTGGCTTCGGCGCGCGCCACGATTGGCGAGCGACGGTCATCGCCGTAGGTTTCGGCATCGGCGATCAGCTCGGCACGCACCAGCTTGCGTAGCTTGGACTCGCTGCCCAGCAGCGCCTGAAGCTTGGCCTGCTCCTTACGCAGTGCATCCTGTTCGCTGCGCAGCTTCATCTCTTCCAGACGCGCCAATTGGCGCAAACGGGTATCGAGGATGTAATCGGCCTGGATTTCCGACAGATCAAAGCGTGCGATCAGTTCGGCCTTCGGGTGCTCGGCCGTGCGGATGATGTGAATCACTTCATCCAGGTTCAGGTAAGCCGTCAGCAAACCATCCAACAGGTGCAGACGATGCTCGACCTTGTCCAGACGGAACTGCAGACGACGGCGGACCGTTCCGATACGGAAGGTCAGCCACTCGCTGAGCAGTGTCTTGAGGTTCTTGAGCTGCGGTTTGCCATCCAGGCCTATGATGTTGATGTTGACCCGGTAGCTGGATTCCAGCTCGGTGGTCGCAAACAGATGCTGCATCAACTCGTCGAGCTCGACGCGGTTGGAGCGCGGAATGATCACGATGCGGCAAGGGTTCTCATGGTCCGACTCGTCACGCAGGTCGGCCACCATCGGCAGTTTCTTGGCCTGCATCTGGGCAGCGATCTGCTCCAGCACCTTGGCACCGGAGACCTGATGCGGCAGCGAGGTGACCACGATGTCGCCGTCTTCGATGCGATACACCGCACGCATCCGCACCGAACCGCGACCGGTTTCGTAGATTTTCAGCAGGTCGGCGCGAGGCGTGATGATTTCCGCTTCGGTCGGGTAATCCGGCCCCAGAATGTGTTCGCACAGTTCTTGAATGGTCGCTTTGGGCTCGTCCAGCAAGTGAACGCAGGCACTTGCGACTTCACGCAGGTTATGCGGTGGTACGTCGGTCGCCATGCCCACAGCGATACCCGTGGTGCCGTTGAGCAGGATGTTCGGCAAACGCGCAGGCAAGACAGCAGGTTCATCCAGAGTGCCGTCAAAGTTCGGCACCCAGTCCGCCGTGCCCTGACCCAATTCGCTGAGCAGCACCTCGGAATAGCGCGACAGGCGCGCCTCGGTGTAACGCATGGCCGCGAAGGACTTGGGATCGTCCGGCGCACCCCAGTTGCCTTGGCCGTCCACCAGCGTGTAGCGATAGCTGAACGGCTGGGCCATCAGCACCATGGCTTCGTAGCAGGCCGAATCGCCGTGCGGGTGGAATTTACCGAGCACGTCACCGACGGTACGCGCCGACTTCTTGTGCTTGGCATCGGCGCCCAGGCCCAGCTCGCTCATGGCGTAGATGATACGGCGCTGTACGGGCTTCAGGCCGTCGCCGATATGCGGCAGGGCACGGTCCATGATCACGTACATGGAATAGTTGAGGTAGGCCTGTTCGGTGAAGTCAGCCAGCGAGCGGCGTTCTACGCCATCCAGGCTGAGGTCAAGGGAGTCGCTCATGCGGGCCTCATCATTGTGTTGACTGGCGCAGCAGCAAGTTGCCGCCGCGCTGTGTGAATTCGAGTTGTTTCATTGCGCTCATGCCCAGCAGCACCTGATCGCCTTCCAGACCCGGCGCGACCAGGGCGCGCACGTTGGTCAGGACAATGTCGCCCAGTTGCAGCCGGTCGAGCGAGGTCCGAAAACCCTGGCTGTTGCCATTGGCCGTGCTGACGGTTACCGGCAGGCCGCGCTTCAGGCCCAGGCTGTCGGCCATGTCACCGGGAATGGCGACGTCCGTCGCCCCGGTGTCGATCATGAATTCTACCGTCCGGCCATTGATCTGGCCGGTACTGACGAAATGCCCCTGACGATTGCCCGCAAGCTGCACCTCAACATAACCATCGACGTGCTGCGAAGAGACCACGGTATTGGGGTTGCGCTGCTTGTCTTCCCAGTCGCCGAAAAAGCGCGTAGCCAGAAAGATACCGGCCGCCCAGGCCAGAATCATCAGGGCCTTGCCAGCGCGCCTTCCGGGAACCGCCTGGTTCATTGACCGTCACTCCAGCCCGCGGCAGGTGCAGCGAAACGCCACACAATCGGGCGTTCTTCGCCATCGGCACGGGCACCGGAATTGTTGTCGATGCCGATCCAGGCACCGGTATCATCCACCACCAGCGCCTCGGTCAGGCCGTAGGGCTGATCATAGCGACGCGAAGGCAGCATGGCCTCCCTGGAAAATGACCAGCAACGCTCGATCTGCCCGGTTTCAAGCTCCCGACGACAGATGCGATACACCGAACGCTCCAGGGTGAACAGCTTGCCGTTGTACAGCGAGATATCAGAAAAATCCGTCGAGACCTTCTTGCGCTTCTGCTCCGGCGGCAGCGTATCTTTGCCTGCTTCGGCCAGCAGTACGCAGCTTTGCCCGCAGGTCCACTGATCCTTGTCACGCTGCACCACCAGCAGCCCGCGCTTCTCGCGCTCGGCCGCCAGCCAGATCCGGTCGCCTGCGGCGTTCACCGCAATGCCTTCAAAGATCGCATTGAAGTGCTGCAACATGCCGTTGGCCCGCGCCTGTTCAACCATCGCCGCAGGCAATGGCAGCCAGACCGGTGCACCTTCCAACGGCACTTTCAGCACCGTGCCGTAGGCCTCGCTGACCAGATAACGATTGCCCGCCGCATCGCAGCTGATGCCTTCGAAATCCATGCTGCCACCACGCACTATCGATGACAGGTTCGCCAGCGAGCGCAGGTTCAACGGCAGATAGCTCTCAGGCTTCGGCATGTCGATAACATGGGGCTCGGCCTTCCAGACGCGATCTGACACATCAAGACTGTAAAGCAGGTTGTCGTCCCGGTCGGAAACCGTCCACAGCCGACCATGACACGAGGCTAGACCCGACAGATTGCCGCCAACCATGCCGTCTACCGGATGCTCGGACTGCAGTTTCAGGGCCTCGAGCGGGGCCGCAAAAACCGGCGCGACCACAAGGGCCAGGGCGGCGAGCCAGGCTCGTATCAAATCATGACCTCGGCGAGGTTGCCTTTCGATTCAAGCCAGCTTTTACGATCACCGGCGCGCTTCTTGGCCAACAGCATGTCCATCATTTCCGAGGTTGCCGCGTAATCATCCAGCGTGAGCTGCACCAGGCGCCTGGTGTTGGGGTCCATGGTGGTTTCACGCAGCTGTGGCGGGTTCATTTCGCCCAGGCCCTTGAATCGGGTGACCTGCGGCTTGCCGCGCTTCTTCTCGGCCACCAGACGATCAAGAATCCCGTCACGCTCGCTTTCGTCGAGCGCGTAGTAGATTTCCTTGCCCAGGTCGATGCGATACAGCGGTGGCATGGCCACATATACATGACCTGCGTCGACCAATGGGCGGAAGTGCTGAACGAACAGCGCACACAGCAGCGTTGCGATGTGCAGCCCGTCCGAGTCGGCGTCGGCCAGGATGCAGATCTTGCCGTAGCGCAATTGACTGATGTCAGTTGCACCCGGATCGACACCGATGGCGACTGCGATGTTGTGCACTTCCTGACTGGCAAGCACTTCGCCGCCGTCCACTTCCCAGGTGTTCAGAATCTTGCCGCGCAGCGGAAGAATCGCCTGAAACTCCTTGTCGCGTGCCTGTTTGGCCGAACCGCCCGCAGAATCGCCCTCGACCAGAAACAGCTCCGAGCGCGCCGGATCCTGCCCAGCGCAATCGGCCAGCTTGCCGGGCAAGGCAGGACCTTGCGTGATGCGCTTGCGCTCGACCTTCTTGCTGGCCTTCAGGCGGCGACCGGCGTTGTTGATCGCCAGATCCGCCAGTTGCAGGCCCAGTTCGGAGTGGGTGTTGAGCCACAGGCTGAACGCATCCTTGACCACGCCAGAGACAAACGCCGCCGCTTCACGGGACGACAGGCGCTCTTTGGTCTGGCCGGAGAACTGCGGTTCCTGCATTTTCATCGACAGCACGAACGCGATGCGCTCCCACACGTCTTCCGGCGCGAGCTTCACGCCGCGCGGCAGCAGATTGCGGAACTCGCAGAACTCGCGCATCGCATCCAGCAGGCCCTGACGCAGACCGTTGACGTGGGTACCGCCCTGCGCGGTCGGGATCAGGTTGACGTAGCTTTCCTGAACGCTGTCGCCGCCTTCCGGCAACCAGAGCAAGGCCCAGTCGACGGCCTCCTTGTTGCCCGCAAAACTGCCGCAGAACGGCTCATCCGGCAGGCGCAGGAACTCGGTGACAGAATCCTGCAGGTAGGAGCGCAGGCCGTCTTCGTAATGCCACTCGACTTTCTCGCCGGTGGATTTGTCTTCGAAGCTGACCAGCAGGCCCGGGCACAGAACGGCCTTGGCCTTGAGCACATGCTTGAGGCGGCTGACGGAAAACTTCGGCGTGTCGAAATACTTGGGGTCGGGCGCGAAATACACGCTGGTGCCGGTGTTGCGTTTGCCAACCGTACCGATGACCGCCAACTCGGTGGCCTTGAAGCCATCGGCAAAGGTCATTTCGTATTCGTTGCCGTCACGCTTGACCCGCACCCGGACCTGAGTGGAAAGCGCGTTGACCACCGAAATCCCTACGCCGTGCAAGCCGCCGGAAAACTGGTAGTTCTTGTTGGAAAACTTGCCGCCTGCATGGAGCTTGGTAAGGATCAGCTCGACGCCAGACACGCCCTCTTCCGGGTGAATGTCCACCGGCATGCCGCGACCATCATCGGACACTTCAAGGGAGTTGTCGGCATGCAGAATGACCTGCACCGACTTCGCGTGACCGGCCAGGGCCTCGTCGACACTGTTGTCGATGACTTCCTGCGCCAGGTGGTTGGGCCGCGAGGTGTCGGTGTACATGCCCGGACGTTTGCGAACCGGATCGAGGCCCGAGAGGACTTCGATGGCGTCTGCGTTATAAGAGCTAGCGCTGGGATTGGCCATGGGTTCTCGTTATCAATCGTTCATTAAATTTCGGGAGTTGAAAGTTCTTTTATGCCTTGACCGGCAGTCATTTACAGCGCTGACAGATCAATCCCCTGCAACAGGCTCGGGGCAAACCCGGCAAAACTCAGCAGCGCTGGCAGTTGCTCGGCAAAACCCTGATAGCTGTGATCGCCACCGGGCTGTATGCGCAATGCACAGGCACGGTAGAACGCCTGGGCGCGGCGGTAATCCAGCGTCTCATCACCCGTCTGCAGCCAGACCTGAATCTGCTGCGGATCCTGAGGGGCGGGCACTTCCAGTTCCGCCAGCGCGTCGATATGGTCTTGTGTCAGTTGCCACTGCTCACCGGTGTACAGATTCTGCTGCGTGCCGAGAAACCCGTCGAACAACTGATGCGGATTGACAGCCGGGTTGATCAGCACGGCCTTGAGACCGTGGCGCTGCGCCAAATGAGTCGCATAGTAGCCGCCGAGCGAGCTGCCGACCAGCAGAGGCCGACCCAGCGCAGCAATGGCCGACTCAAGCTGAACCATGGCCTGACGCGGATGATGATGCAGTTCAGGGACTTGAAGCTGTTCGGCAAGACCCAGCGTCTTCATCAGCGCGAGCAACTGGCAGGCCTTTTTCGACAAAGCCGAGCTGTTCAGGCCATGGATGTACAGCAATGAGGGGGTTTCACTGGTCACGCTGCCGCTCCTGGGTGCAAAGCAAAGCCGCGCAGTTTACAGGGACTAACGCGACAAAACCTTACTGGAAATAGTTACGTAAGACGATTCAGTAGCCGGTGCCGCCGTAATCGGCCTCGAACACCATGCCGACCACGCGGGAAACGCCTGTTTCAAGCTGTCCGTCATCGTGCAAACGCAGCCATCGGTAGCCTGGCGCGAGGGTGTCCAGCTTGAAGTCCTCACTGCCCGGCGCGAACTGAATGCAGGTCGAAGGCGAGGCCAACAACCGCACGCTCTGTCGCATCTGGTCGAATTCCTGATGCACATGCCCCCAGAGCACGGCACGGACCTGCGGAAATCGATCCAAAACCGCAAAAAACGCCTCGGCGTTGCGCAAACCGATCGGCGCCATCCATTCACACCCGATGGTCACCGGGTGATGATGCAGACAAACCAGATGATGCCGATCGGGCGCCTCGCTCAGGGACTGCGCCAACAACCGCAATTGCGATTCAGCCAGAAAACCCGGCACAGAACCTGGCACCGCAGAATCCAGCAACGTCACCCGCCATTGGCCGATATCCAGCACCGGCTCCAGCAACCCGACGCCCTGCGCCACCTGCTCCATTTGCGGCAGCTCATCATGATTGCCGGCAAACCAGCGCGCAGGCGCTGCAATCTGTCCGCTGAGCCGACGAAACGCCTCATACGACTCCACGCTGCCATCCTGGGAAATATCCCCACTGGCAATCACCGCATCGATATCCGACTGCTCGGCCAGCACCCGCTCGACCACCTTTTCCAGGCTGTCACGGGTATTCATGCCCAGCAACGTGCCGTCCGCCTCGGCAAACAGATGGCTGTCGGATAGCTGGACCAGCAAAACTGACGATGAAGGGGCTGCGCTCGGCAAGGCCGTCTCCTGGAAAGGATTCAGCGCGATTATGTGACGGCGAGCGGTACGGGTAAACCCGGAATGTGGAGGTGGCAGCGGATATGGGTCACATTTTCACTCAAGTCATCCGTGCCGTCTGGCTGACAACCTCAGCGCTTTGGTCCGTCGTTTCAACGTGTGAAACCAGTCGTGGTGCCGGGCGCCTGATGAGAATCAGGGGCCCGTCGCACACCGAAGCCCTCCTGATGCCTCTTCAGTAAAAACGCCGAAGCCTCGCCTTCCGAACAGTCGAAAAAATCAACGCTCCCGCCACCATCCCCGCCAGCCCGGCGCCCGACAGATAACCCAGCGCTTGCTCGTAAGGCATCTCGGGCCAGCAGTGCCCCATGATGAATAGTGTGATCAGGGTGCAGAGGGTCATGGTTGAGAAGGATGCCAGTAAACCTCGTATGACAGTCATTATCCCTCACACGTCAGCGATACGCGTATACGCCAGATCAAAAATCAAACGCTGCACAATGTCACCCAGACCTCATCCAGTTCATCATCAAGCAAAAGCAGCGCCTCAAAACCCGAATCCGGAAACTGCCGATTGAGCTTCGCGCCCCAGCAATCGCGAATCACCGCACCCAACTCGGCAGCCTCGTCGTAACCGATATCGCCCAGCAAGCTGGTGATCTCGACCATATTTATCCAGTAGGGTATTTTCTGAATAGGCACCTGCCGTTCCAGCGAGTCTTCATAATTGGTGTATGTGAAGTTCTCCTCGATGAAATACCCGCCTTCATGAATAAAAATCGTGGGATTGAAGAGCGCAGCGAAGCTTTCGATGACGTCTGCCGGAAAACTCAGACGCGACAGGCTCATGTAGAGATAGCAAAACTTTGATGTGCTGGCCCTATCTCCCACCACATAATCCGCATAAGGATATATGATCGGCACCTCATCACTGCTAGAAGTCTCCGACCGAAAGAGACCCTTGAGTCGTTCAAGTATTTTCAAGCTCATCACAGCCGTACCAAAAGAGATAACTGCGAAGGAAACAAGGTCAACTGCGCCGTCGTTCTGCCTTGCGAATCGGTGAACTCGACTTCGTACGCAATATCCGGAACAAAGAATTCATGCACAATCGTTCCTGTTGTCCCTTTGAGCAAACCTTCATCAGGAACATCCACTTCAAGCCTGACCACGTCGAGCAATCTAAAATCCATTAGGCACATCCAAAGCCCTTCAAACCTTAATCCGAAAAGCCAATCGTCACAAATACCTCACAGCCCTCATCATCGACAATCGCTCTGGCTTGAGCAAAAGACGGGCCGAATTCAGAGGCAAGTTTGGCGTTCCAGCTTCCCGCCAATGCATTCGCGACAACCGTCGCTTCAGGCACTGAGAGATTCTCAAAAAGTCCCGTCACCTCAAGCAGGTTCATCCAGAACTGATTCTTGGCTGGAGAGTTATCCGATTCCAACAGCGAGTGATAATAAGCCTCATCAAAGTTCTCCTTAACAAAAACCCAGTCATCCACACGTATAAATTCAGGCCAGTACAGCTTCGCCATCCAGAGCGCAAAATCAGCAGGCAAGCGCTGCGTATGATGAATCGCATGAATGTAATCGAAGCCCGAGACAGGGTGATGAGCATTATCAGCCCGGAACGATGCAACATCGTAAGATCCCATATCAGTCAGCCAATTCACGTAACGCTGAAAACGGACTTAACCGTTCATGAACATCACTCCATATGATCCACTCATGACTGTCAAAGGCTTCAAGTGCGATAAAACAGTTTTGCGGCGGCTCATCCACCTCGATGGGTTTCCTGATCTTGTCGACAGAATCCACGGCGACGATAAAGCAGTCGAAGACCTGCTCGATATCATTGGCAAATAGGCGCAGCTCTTCCCAACTGAATAACCATCCTTTTTCGAGGTCTCGCAAACGCTCCTCAAAGTCAGGCATAGCCAGCCCAGCCGGAGCGATGCCGACACCGTAAAACTCAAGCACGGCCCAGATCCATTTGTTATCAGGAACAAATGACAGCATTTCCTTCAAGTTAAAAATAAAGCCTTCACCCGTTACCGGGATAGTCAGCTTATTCATTAGGGATACTCCAAAGGTTTAGCATCTCCATGCTTAAGAGTTCCTCCGGTTTCATTGGGAGTCCAATCGTGCTGATGTGGATTTGTATGATTTTCAGGGCGACCATGATCTGTAAAGTCGATGTCCCGACTGGGCACCAATGCGCCAGCCTCATCTTCACGCCACTCACGTGCTTGCCTGTAGTCTCCACGACGCCCCTTTTTATTACCCAGTTGTGTATGCGGAACATCAGAATCAGGAATATGGTTGCCGTGCTTGTCTCTAGGTAGTTTTCTCTCCGGCCGATATAAATATGCCGGCACAACCGCCTTCGCCTGCGGAATCACAACCGTCTGCGATCCGCTCCCCTTGCCTTCAGCAATCCCTGCCTCGTAAACCCTGGCTTTCTTGAGATTAGCGCCCAGCTTGCCCAGTGTCTCGCCTAACCGTGTGAGCAGTGGCGTCATTCGTGTGGAAGCAACTGATGCGCGTGCTGCGAGGCCGGTGCCGCCGGTCAGGAAAACCAGCAGGGCTGCCAATACGATCTCGAAGGCCATGCCTCCGGTGAATTCGAGGATGGACTCGTGATTCAGGATGCTGACGTATTCTGCGGCAAAGTCTCGCAGTACACGCTTGCTGGCTGCATCTTCAAAGATGTAGTTCGCAGCCTCATAAGCCTGCGCCATCTTTTCCCGGCTGATGGTTGCGGGATCAAAACCCAGTGCTGCGGCCAGATCACGGTATTGAGCTGCCGTGTACTGCTCCAGAAATGAATCCAGCCAGCCTTTTCCGGGTTCCGGCTCAGCCTTCCAGGCCGCCACTGCCGCCTGTGCAAGCTCATCAAAGGGGTTGGCCAGATCAGCGAATTCAAGGCTTGACTCAACCAGCCCCCAAGCGCCGTACAAAAATCCACGTCCCAGTGCGATCTGGGCATAAAAGACATTGGCAACCGCGCTGCGCTGTGCCTGGATCGCTGTCAGACGGTCGGCTTCGACTCGCTCGGCGGCCAGGATTTCATGCAGCACCTTTTGCAGCTCTGATCGAATGCCACCCAGCTGCGCTTTCGGATCGAACCGCGGATTGAGCCGGATTCTGTGCGCACGGCCTTCAGTGACCTGGCTGAGAAAACTCTTGGAATCCAGCGTGCCCCGGATGACCTGGCCGTCTTCCTGAGTAAGCGCCCAGGGACAGCCAACCAGACATTCACCGTTACTCCAGAGAAATCGAACGCCTACCAGACAACTGACTTTGGGCTCTTGCGCATAAAGCGTACGTGGCGGCTGATTTTCCCAGGTGTATTCGGGTGGTGGCGGCTTTGGCGGGGATTTGGCAGGTCCGGCGGGCCGGCATACACCCGGGGTCGGCGAATAGTTGCCTCTGGTGTCGTAAACACCCATGGCGGTGAACTCCTTGTATCGATGATCACGCGTCCATGCGCTGAGGCAGTGCGGTTCAGTCGGTCGTGAAACCTTGGCTGAACGTGGGCAGATGAAAAGCAGCTGGCGAGTTTAAGCACTGGCGCGAGGTCGTCCAGCGTCAAAAAGTATCGGGAAATTTCGGAGACGAGGGCTGAAACGTATTCAGCAAAATGCCGCCCAGGAATAGCGGCATTTGTCAGCAGAGAAGGTCAAAACGTATCGAAAGATGAATCAGCGGACCGCTTCGAACTCGTGTCCACAGGCCAGGCAGTGGCTAAGCCATTCACCCAGAAACAGATTGAGCTGGGCCTTTTCGTCCGGCTGGTGCATGTCGGCATTGGGGTACGGATAGATCCCCCGAAAACGACGGGCGTGTTCGGCGCCGATGACTTCGGCCATGCGGGCGTCGTGGTAGACCTGTACTTCCAGACTGGGGATCGGCAGCCATGGCAGGCTGTGTTCCTGACGCACCTGCAGGGTAGTGGTGTACGGGCAGTCGAGCAGCACCTCGACCGCCAGCACGCCCAGCATCTGGTCACCCTGGGTCACCGCGACGCGGCGTGAGCGCTGTTCGTTGCGCATGTCCGGCAACAAACGCATCAAGCGCGCGTAGTTGGCCTCGCAGGCAGCCTGCAGCCCGGCAAGATCAACACGGTAGCGCTCGCGCAGTAGATTCACGACCATAACCCCCTTATTTCAGCGCGGTTCAACGCTAGCCATTGCAAGGCAATGATCGTTGCCGCGTTCATGATTCTTCCGTCCGCCACGGCCTGCATCGCATCGTCGAACGACCAGACTGTCACGCGGATGTCTTCACCTTCTGACTCAAGCCCGTGCAGGCCGCCCGCCCCCTGACTGTCGCACTGCCCCATGAACAGGTGAACGAACTCGTCACTGCCACCCGGCGAAGGAAAATATTGGGTGATCGGCCATAGCGCACCGAACACAAGCCCAGCTTCCTCTTCTGCCTCACGATGAGCAACTTCTTCCGGTTGCTCGTCCTTGTCGATCAGACCGGCCACCAGTTCGACCAGCCAGGGGTTACCGGTCTTCTCGACAGCCCCCACGCGAAACTGCTCGATCAGCACCACCTCGTCACGCTTGGCGTCATACGGCAGCACGCAGACAGCATCGTGACGAACAAAGAGCTCGCGACTGATTTCCTGACTGGTACCGCCGTTGAACAGTTCGTGGCGCAGGTGCAATTTGTCCAGCTTGTAAAAACCTGAGAAGCAGTTTTCCCGCCGGGTAATCTCGAAAGCCGTCGGTACTGATCGGGTGGTCTGGGTCATGGGTTTCTCGCTTGCGGCTATCTTGAACTTCCAACCATCCTAACGCGCATCGACCACCGGATGCAGCCCCTCTTAAATAAGCAGGGTAGACGGGCGCTACGTAAAACAATTCTAATCCGCCCAGCGGCGAACCGAACCGGGCCTTTGCAGTCCAACCTGCCTGCATACGCACAACACGACCGCCTTTACTGACTCTGCCAAGGATCAACATGTCGTTACTGAGGATCACTTCACTGGCCTGCCTGGCCTTGTTGCTGGGCGCCTGCCAAAGCCTCTTCACGCCCAACATGCGCGCACCGCTGCAGGTTCAGCGTGATGCTTCCGAGCTGATCAAGCCGGGCTGCACCACTGCCGACTGCCCGCTGGTGAACATCGATACCGTGCACTTCCCTGACGAGCCAAAGCTGGACGCCATCGTTCAGAAGACGCTGCTGCAACTGACTGTCGCCGACAGCAGCACGCCGCCGCCTCCGTCGATCAAGGCCTATCAGGAACAGTTCCTGAGCCGTGCCCAAGGCCGCAACAGCAGCTACCTGCAAGCCAAGGTACGCGAGCAGCATGACGGTATCGTGGTCGTCGAGCTTTCCAGTTATCTGGATAACGGCGGCGCTCATGGCAATCCTGGCCGGGCGTTCATCAACTACTCACGCCAGCAGCAGAAGGTTCTGACGCTGGCCGACATGGTGATCCCGGGCAAGGAGCAGGAGTTCTGGCAGAAAGCCGAGCTGGCTCATCAGGGCTGGCTGGTGTCGAGCAAGATGAACGAAGACGCTGCATTCGTGCAGACCTGGCCGTTCAAGCGCACGCCGCACATCGCCCTGACCTATGGCGCCGTGATCCTCAAGTATCCGGTGGAAACCATCGCACCCTACTCCATGGGCCACATCGAGCTGAAGATTCCTTACCCTCAGCTCAATGGCATCATCAAGTCAGAGCTGTTTCCCGGCCGCGGCTGATCGCACGACCGATCAACAGTTGCAGCACGCCAGCGACGATGAGCGCTGGCAGTGTTGCACCCACATCCGGGTACAGGTTGGCCAGCAGGTGGTAGGTACTGATACCGCCCAGCCAGGCCAGCAGACTCATCCAGCGCAAGCCACTCGCGGCGACCTGACTGCCGCGACGACGCAGGATGAAGTGATCCACCAGCACCACGCCGAAGAGCGGCGCAAACACCGAACCGATCAACAACAGAAAATTCTGGTACTGCGCCAGCGGCGCGAGACAGGCGATCAGTGTGCAGATAATGCCGATTGCCAATGCCAGGTGCTCGACCTTGATCCGTGTCAGCAGCGCCGTGGACACTGCCGCCGAGTGAATATCGGCGAAAGCGTTTTCCGACTCGTCCAGCAGAATCAACAACAACGGAATCCCCAGACCCGCGCCGGCCAGTGCCAGCAGCAGCGCATTCGTTTCGCCACTCGGCGCAAACGCCAGGGTATAGGCGACGCCGAGCCCCATCAGCCAGAAGTTGCCGATAAAGAAACCCACGGCCGTGCCGCCGAACACGTTGCGTGCGCGCTGGCCGAATCGAGAGTAGTCGGCAATCAGTGGCAACCAGGAAAGGGGCATGGCGATGGCGATGTCGAAACCCACGGCAAACGGCATCGACCCGTCACCGCTGCGCGCCCAGAGTGCGGCCAGCTCAGCTTTGTTCAGCAGATTCCAGGTCAGCCAAAGGCAGGCGGCAAGTAACAGCCAGATACCCCAGCGACGCAGGATCTGACGCACGAACGTCAACGGCCCGCCGACGGCCAGCAGAGTCGCCAGCGCACCGAAGAACAACGTCCAGAGCAGTGGATTGGCCCACAGGCTGCCTTCTGCAAAGGCACGTGCGCCCAGCAGACTGGCGGCATCGCGCATGACGATGATCTCGAACGAGCCCCAGCCAATCAACTGCAGCAGATTCAGCAAGGCAGGCAAGGACGCGCCCTTGCTGCCGAGACTGAGTTTGAGCGCGGCCATGGACGACAGGCCTGTGTCCGTGCCGATCACTGCGACACTGGCCAGCAGCATGACGCCGACCAGCGTGCCGAGAACTATCGCCAGTAACGCGCCAGACATGCCCAGCCCCGGCGCCAGCAAGGCACCGGTCTGCAGCACCATCAGGCCGATGCCCAACGAGAACCACAGGGAAAACAGATCGCGTCCGCCGAAAACCCGCTGGCTGACAGTGATGGGCGTGTCGGGGGAATAGGTGCCGGGTGTGTTCACGGTTCTGGCTCGGTAAGAAATGAGTGATGTAGCGTCTTGTGGTTTGGACGCGGAGCGTCCTGAGCGGCGGTCCCGCGCGAAAGCGTGGGCTGTATCAGTGCGCGAGCGCGCGCACTGATACCAGGCGTGTCAGACCTTTTTATAGAGCTGACTGCCCTCCTGTTTGAAGCGCTCGGCCTGCTCGGCCAGACCTTGGGCGACCTCTACATCAACTGCCTCGATCCGCTGATTGGCCGCGTACTCGCGCACTTCTTGAGTGATCTTCATCGAGCAGAATTTCGGTCCGCACATGGAGCAGAAGTGCGCGACCTTGGCCGAATCCTTGGGCAGGGTTTCGTCGTGGTAGGAGCGTGCAGTGTCCGGGTCCAGCCCCAGGTTGAACTGATCTTCCCAGCGGAATTCGAAGCGTGCCTTGCTCAAGGCGTTGTCGCGAATCTGTGCGCCGGGGTGCCCTTTGGCCAGGTCGGCTGCGTGAGCGGCGATCTTGTAGGTGATGATCCCGGTTTTCACGTCATCCTTGTTCGGCAGGCCCAAATGCTCTTTCGGCGTGACGTAGCAGAGCATGGCGCAACCGAACCAGCCGATCATCGCAGCGCCAATGCCCGAGGTGATGTGGTCATAACCCGGCGCAATGTCCGTAGTCAGCGGGCCAAGGGTGTAGAACGGTGCCTCGTCACAGCATTCCAGTTGCTTGTCCATGTTCTCCTTGATCAACTGCATCGGCACATGGCCCGGGCCTTCGATCATGGTCTGCACGTCGTGCTTCCAGGCAATCTTGGTCAGTTCACCCAGGGTTTCCAGCTCGCCGAACTGCGCCGCGTCGTTGGCGTCGGCAATCGATCCCGGACGCAGGCCATCGCCCAGCGAGAAGCTGACGTCGTAAGCCTTCATGATTTCGCAGATGTCTTCGAAATGGGTGTAGAGGAAGTTCTCCTTGTGATGCGCCAGGCACCACTTGGCCATGATCGAACCGCCACGGCTGACAATGCCGGTCACGCGTTTGGCCGTCAGCGGCACATAACGCAGCAGCACACCGGCATGGATGGTGAAGTAATCGACGCCCTGCTCGGCCTGTTCGATCAGCGTGTCGCGGAACAGCTCCCAGGTCAGGTCTTCGGCAGCACCGCCGACCTTTTCCAGCGCCTGATAGATCGGCACCGTGCCGATTGGCACGGGCGAGTTGCGGATGATCCACTCGCGGGTTTCGTGAATGTGTTTGCCGGTGGACAGGTCCATGACCGTATCCGAGCCCCAGCGAATGCCCCAGGTCAGCTTGGCGACTTCTTCTTCGATGGAAGAACCCAGTGCGCTGTTGCCGATGTTGCCGTTGATCTTCACCAGGAAGTTGCGGCCGATGATCATCGGCTCCAACTCGACATGGTTGATGTTGGCCGGAATGATCGCGCGACCGCGAGCAATCTCTTCGCGCACAAACTCGGCAGTGATTTCTTTCGGAATGCTGGCACCGAAGCTGTGCCCGGCGTGTTGCTGAGTCAACAGGCCGGCGGCGCGCGCCTCCTGAAGTTTCATGTTTTCACGGATGGCGACGTATTCCATCTCGGCGGTGATGATGCCCTGACGCGCATAGTGCATCTGGCTGACGTTGGCACCCGCCCTGGCCCGGCGCGGGTTGCGCACATGCGCAAAACGCAGCGCTGTCAGTTCGGCGTCACTCAGGCGCTGCTGGCCGAAGTTGGAACTCAACCCCGGCAAACGCTCGGTGTCGTTGCGTGAGTCGATCCACGGCGAGCGCACATCGGCCAGGCCTTTGCGCACATCGATGATCACGTTGGGGTCGGTGTAAGGACCGGAGGTGTCGTAGACCGTGACGGGGGCGTTGATTTCGCCGCCGAAGTCCGTCGGGGTGATATCCAGCGTGACTTCGCGCATGGGCACGCGAATGTCCGGACGCGAGCCCTGGACGTAGATCTTCTGCGAACGGGTAAACGGCTGTACCGATCCGGAATCGACCTGCGCCGACTCGCTCAAGTGGGGTGCGTTTTTTGGTTTTATGCTCATCACGGTCTCTCCAGACATCCACTGTGGATTTATTGTCGGAGTAACCTGATCGGGACGGACGGGTGCACTGAGAAAGTGCTGAGTATCGAGAAAGGCGTGCTGTTCATTGATTGAACGATCGACCCCGGACGACACTCAAGAGGACTCGCCGGGTGACGAGAAATCTTGTTCCCTACGCAGGCGCTAACCTGATCAGGTTCAACGGGATCCGGTTTAACCGATCTCAGCCTCACAGCAAGGCACCCCGACAAGAACGGCATCAGTCTATGCCGCGTCGAGGCTGTAAAGCCAGCGCAATTGCGCGGGCATCGATAAATGGCTGAAATGTCCGATTGTTGCGTCATGCGTCTGGCTCTACACTCGCTATCCCGGTTTTTTTCATCCAACCGTGACTATTTTCTTCATGAACAGGGAACGCCTCATGTTGCGCAAACTTTCGTTGGTCGTGGCTGTTTCATTTGCGTCCAACGGACTGACCTGGGCAGCCGACGTGCCGCTGCCGACCAAAACGGGTCTGGTGAACGTCTATGAGCAGGCGGTGGACAACAACGCCGATCTGGCCGCGGCCCGCGCCGATTACGCTGCCCGCAAGGAAGCTGTGCCTCAGGCGCGTGCCGGTCTGCTGCCCAATCTCTCCGGCAGCGCACAAGCCAACAACACCCGTACCAGCATCGATCAGCCACGTGCAATCGCAACGCGCAGTGGCACGGTCTATCAGGCGACCCTGAGCCAGCCGATTTTTCGTGCCGACCGCTGGTTCCAGCTCCAGGCGGCTGAAGCGGTCAACGAACAGGCGGCGCTTGAACTGTCGGCCACTGAACAGAACCTGATTCTGCAATCGGCGCAAAGTTACTTCAGCGTGCTGCGCGCTCAGGACAATCTGGCCGCGACCAAGGCCGAGGAATCCGCGTTCAGGCGTCAGCTGGATCAGGCCCGGGAACGCTTCGATGTCGGTCTTTCGGACAAGACCGACGTGCTGCAGGCGCAGGCCAGCTACGACACCTCGCGCGCCAGCCGCATTCTGGCCCAGCGTCAGGTGGACGATGCATTTCAGGCGCTGGTAACCCTGACCAATCGTGAATACAACTCCATCGAAGGCATCGTTCATACCCTGCCGGTGCTGGCACCGACGCCCAACGACGCCAAGGCCTGGGTCGACACTGCAGCCCAGCAGAACCTCAACCTGCTGGCCAGCAACTACGCCGTCAACGCCGCCGAAGAAACCCTGCGCCAACGCAAGGCCGGGCATGCGCCAACGCTGGATGCGGTCGCGACTTATCAACGCGGCGACAACGATGCACTGGGTTTCAACAACCCCAACTACACCGGGCAGAACTACGGCGGCGATGTCGAGCAGCGCACCATCGGTGTTCAACTGAACATTCCGATCTACAGTGGCGGTCTGGTCAATTCACAGGTGCGCGAAGCTTATTCCCGGCTGAGCCAGAGTGAACAGCGCCGCGAGGGCCTGCGCCGTCAGGTAGTGGAAAACACCCGTAACCTGCACCGTGCAGTGAACACCGACGTGGAGCAGGTTCAGGCGCGCAAGCAGTCGATCATCTCCAACCAGAGCGCGCTGGAAGCTACGGAAATCGGCTATCAGGTAGGGACACGCAACATCGTCGACGTGCTGGATGCCCAGCGTCAGTTATATGCATCGGTACGCGACTACAACAACACCCGCTACGACTATATCCTCGACAATCTGCGCCTGAAACAGGCCGCCGGAACGCTGAATCCGGGTGATCTGCAGGACCTGTCGCGCTATCTGAAATCCGATTACAACCCGGACAAGGATTTCCTGCCACCGGACCTGGCGGCAGCAGCGCGCAAGAACTTCGAAAGACCGGCACAACGCTGAGCACGCGTCAGGATCGGACGCACAGCGACTGGCCTTTTAGACAAGCCTTGCTGAAAAATACAAAACCTGTAGGAGGCGGCTTGCCGGCGATACGTTGTTTCCGTCGCCGTGTTAGCCCTGGAGGTATCTCATCACCGGCACGCCGCCTTCCACAATGAGCACACGTGCTCACCCTCTCGGCAGGGCCAGGTTCAAGCGCAGCGCGTGACAAACCGCCCGACGCCATCCAGCAAGCGCTGCAACGCGCCCTGATTGGCCTTCATGACACCCAGCCCCGCCTCAGCCATCGTTTGCGCCAGGCGTGGCTGATCAAACAGACGCTGCACAGCGACTGCCAGCGCGACTGAATCGCTGACTTCCGTCAGCGCTCCGGCACTGCGCAGCAGAGCAGCGATCTCGAGGAAGTTGAACAGGTGCGTGCCGCTCAGCACCGGTTTGGCCAATGCCGCAGGCTCCAGAAGGTTGTGGCCGCCGTTGGGCACCAGACTGCCGCCGACGAACGCGGTGTCTGCCAGCGCATACAGAAACAGCAGTTCGCCCATGGTATCGCCCAACAGTACAGACACGTCTGGCGTAACGGCCTGCGTGCCTGACCGCCGAATCGTTGTGAATCCCTGTTGCTGACACAACCCGTGCACGCTGTCGAAACGCTCGGGATGACGTGGCACCAGAATCAACAACGCATCAGGATGACTCGACAGCAACGTGCGATGCGCCGCAAGCACGCTTTCATCTTCGCCCGCGTGGGTGCTGGCCGCGATCCACACCGGGCGCTGCACGGCCTGCCACTCTTCCCGCAATCCGGCAGCACGCTCCAGTAATGCGGGGTCGATGCTCAGGTCGAACTTGATCGAGCCGGTCACCGTAACGCACTCAGACCGAGCGCCCAGGTCACGAAAACGCTGAGCCTCGGCCTCGGTCTGCACGGCGAACCAGTCCATCTCGGCAAGCATCGGCCTTGTGAGTTTCGCAAAACGGCCATAGCCCCGCGCCGAGCGTTCGGACAGTCGCGCATTCGCCAGCACCACAGGAATACCGCGCTTGCTGCATTGATGAATGTGGTTGGGCCACAGCTCGGTTTCCATGATGATGCCCAAACGCGGCTGCACATGATCGAGGAAACGCCCGGCCGCCCAAGGGAGATCATAGGGCAGGTAACAATGTTGGATGCGCGGCTCGTTGGCGAACATCGCCTTGATTCGCTCCGAACCTGTGGGCGTCATGCAAGTCACAGTGATCGGCAGTTCGGGATACTGCGCCAGCAAGGCGCGGATCATCGGCGCGGCAGCGATGCTTTCGCCAACCGACACTGCATGCACCCAGATGCCGCCACGCTGCATCGGTGGCAGGCTCATGGCAAAGCGCTCGCCGATGCGCTGTCGATACGCAGGTGCCTTGCGGGCGCGCAACCATAACCGCAAGGCAACCAGCGGCAGGCCGAGATGAAACAGGAAGGTGTAGAGGGTTCTATTCATGGGCGCGGAGTTTATCAGCCCGCCTGCGCAATGCCACAACGGCATGAAGACGCAGACACGATGGCGGGTGGCGCGTCAATCATCAGGCCGGTCAACGCCGCTCGTTAGAATGCGCTGTCTCACACAAGGAAAACATCATGAATCCGTATTACCTGCTGGGCGTCGCGATCTGCGCCGAAGTCATCGCCACCACCTCGATGAAAGCGGTGAAAGGTTTCAACACACCGCTGCCCCTGCTGCTGGTCATCGGCGGTTATGCGATTGCGTTCTGGATGCTGATTCTGGTGATGCGCACCATTCCGGTCGGCATCACCTACGCCATCTGGTCGGGCATGGGCATTGTCATGGTGAGTATTGCAGCGTTTCTGGTATACGGTCAGAAGCTCGACCTGCCCGCACTGCTGGGCATGGGAATGATCGTGGCGGGCGTGGTGGTCATTCAGGTGTTCTCGAAAACCGCCGGGCATTGAAAGTCCGTTCCCTTATAATGGCCGCAATCTTTACTCGCTGAGGTGCCCATGCCATCTGTTATTTCCACTGACGTCCTGATTGTCGGGGCTGGCATTGCCGGCCTCTGGCTCAATGCCCGGTTGCGTCGTCAAGGGTTCTCGACAGTGCTGGTGGAAAGCGCAAGCCTGGGTGGCGGACAAAGCCTCAAATCTCAAGGGATCATCCACGGCGGCGCCAAGTACGCGCTGCACGGGGCGCTGTCGGGGGCTTCGGAAGCCATTGCCGACATGCCGCGCCGCTGGCGTGAAGCCCTCGACGGCAAGGGCGAACTTGACCTGTCAGGCGTTCGATTGCTGTCGGACGCCCATTATCTCTGGTCGCCGGGCACTATCGCGGGCAACCTGACCAGCTTCTTCGCCAGCAAGGCCGTGCGCGGAAGAGTGGACCAGGTCAAGGGCGAGCAACTGCCGCCCGCACTGCAGCATCCGAAATTCAAGGGCAAGGTTTACCGGCTGGCTGAACTGGTGGTCGATGTACCGAGCCTGATCAATCGCTTGGCGGAGCTGGCCGGTGACAGCCTGCTCGCCGGGCAGCAGATCGAGCCGCTGTACGAAGGCGAAGAACTGATCGGCCTGCGCGTCGATGGCAGGGAAATCCACGCCCAGCGCATCGTGTTGAGTGCGGGCGGCGGCAATGCCGATCTGCTGAAGGCGGTCGGTATCTCTCAACCGCAAATGCAGCGTCGTCCGCTGCACATGGTGCTGGTCAAGGGCCCGACCCTAAAACCGCTCTATGCCCACTGCCTGGGTGGCGGCACCAAGCCGCGCATTACCGTGACTACGCACCCGGCGGCAGACGGCCAGTGGGTCTGGTATCTGGGCGGAGACCTGGCCGAGGCGGATGGCGTCGCCCGCGAGCCGGAGGCGCAGATCGCTGTCGCCCGAAAGGAACTCGAGGCGCTGCTGCCATGGGTCGACCTGAGTCAGGCGCAGTGGGCGACCTTGCGCGTCGATCGCGCAGAGCCTGCGCAATCGGGCCTGGTGCGTCCCGACAACGCGTTCCTGGACAGTCAGCAACGCCTGATGGTGGGCTGGCCGACCAAACTGGCGCTGGCGCCGGACTTCGCCGACCGCGTACTGTCAGTCCTGTCCAGGGAAGGCATCCACCCGACGCCGCAACCCGCACTGTTGAATGTGCCCAAGCCACCCATCGCCGTTCCTGTCTGGGATCAACTGCTGCCATGAGCCTGAAAACCCTGCACGATCTGCATCGCCCGTTCGGCGGCACCGGCCTCAGCGTATCGCCGCTGGGCCTGGGCACTGTGAAGCTGGGCCGCGACCAGGGAGTGAAATACCCGAGCGGCTTCAAGATCCCGGACGATCAGCAGGCCGCCATGCTGCTGAAGATGGCGCGCGACATGGGCATCAACCTGATCGATACTGCGCCCGCCTATGGCACCAGTGAAGAACGCCTTGGCCCGCTGCTGCGTGGTCAGCGTCAGGACTGGGTGATCGTCAGCAAGGTGGGCGAAGAGTTCGTGAACGGACAGTCGAGCCACGATTTCAGTGCCCGGCACACCCGATTGTCGGTCGAGCGTAGCTTGAAACGTCTTGAAACCGACTTTCTCGACCTGGTTCTGGTCCACTCGGATGGCAACGATCTGGCGACTCTCAACGAAACGGCGGTGTATGAAACCCTTGCGGCGCTCAAAAGCGAGGGCAAGATCCGTGGCTTCGGCTTTTCCGGCAAAACCGTCGAAGGCGGCCTGCTCGCCCTGCGCGACGGGGATTGCGCGATGGTTACCTATAATCTGAATGAGCAGGGTGAGAAACCGGTTCTGGATTACGCGGCCGCCCACGGCAAAGGCATTCTGGTCAAAAAAGCATTGGCCAGCGGTCATGTGTGCCTGACGCCCGGCACGGACCCGGTTCAGGCCAGCTTCCAGCTACTGTTTGAACATCCGGGCGTCGCCAGTGCTATTGTCGGGACCATCAACCCCATGCACTTGGCACACAACGTTGCCACCGCTGCTGCCGTGATTTGCCGTCAAGCCTGATTTGGGCGGCCGACCCCAACGCAAGAAGGAGCCGATATGCCGCGAACATTGATTCGGAAAAATCCCAGCAACTTCAAGACCCTGCCGCTGTTCGTCGAAGCCACTCCTGAAAGCCTGAGTTATCAGAGTGTCGGCATGCCGATGAACTTCACCCAGACCTTGCAGCGACGACGCAAGGTCGAGGTCCCGGACCCCGAGCGCTTCGCCACCGAACTGGCCAATCTCGGGGTGTCCATCCGCCTGACCATCAGCTGGCAGAACCGGGATTACTGGGTACTGGTCCGGCAACGCCGTCAGGACCGTGGCGACGTGGTGCTCAAGCTGATTTCAGGCTACGTACCCGCACATGAACTGACACTGCCGCTTCACACCGCCATTCAGGAAGTGGCTGAAGAGTGCCTGATCGAGACGCCGCAAGGCTGGCTCAGCGGACTGTTCAAGGACACTTGGCTGCCTGCCCCCTACGCGTCGGCGCTGCATTACCGGGAAGCGATGCCGTTCACCCTCACCCCGCTCTCGGGCGCTGCCAGACCCGTTCGAGCTGGCAACCTGACGCTGCTGGAACGCCCGCGCGCCTACGTGCATCTGCCAACCGCTTCGTTGCAACTGATCTATGACATGCGCCTGGAAATCCCCAAGGAAGCCCGTCCGATCAGCCTGTTCCACGTCGATGAAATGCTGGAAAACGATCAACTGGTCGCCCGCCTCAACCGGAGCAAGCCCGATCTGTACCTGATGCCGTTGGAAAACGGGTCGCCACTGCCAGAGCTTTACACGCTCAAGCGTGACAAGCTGAGCCCGGCGGGCACGCGTGGTCTTTACCTGGCAGAGAGCTTTGCGGCACAGGATGGCTGGGTGGTGCGTGAGGAAAGAATTCGCTGGAAAGACTGGCTGCGCCAGCAGGGTATGACACCGCCGCCCAAGAAGACGGGGCTGAAGCGCTTGACCAGCAAGGCCAGAGAGCTTCTGGGCCTGGCACGCGGCAGCTTGAGCAAATAACCGGCTTGCCCGGAACGCTCCGGGCAAACCTGATCCACTTACTGTCCGCGAATTTTCTCGACGATGGCCGTGGTCGAGCTGTTTTCAACCAGCCCCAATACCTTCACCTCGCCGCCGTAAGCTTGCACGATGTCGGCACCGACCACCTGATCGATGCCGTAGTCGCCGCCCTTGACCAGCACGTCGGGTTTGACGTGGGTCAGCAGGTTTTCCGGTGTGCCCTCGGGAAAGCTGATCACCCAGTCCACAGCGCCCAGGCCAGCCAGAACAGCCATGCGGCGATCCACGCTATTGATCGGACGACCAGGGCCTTTGAGACGGCTTACGGAAGCGTCGTCGTTGACCGCAACGATCAGACGGTCGCCTTGCGCGCGGGCCTGCTCAAGGTAGGTCACGTGCCCCGCGTGCAGGATGTCGAAGCAGCCGTTGGTGAAAACGATCCTTTCCTTGTGTGCCCGCGCGTCATCGACAGCGAGCAGCAGTTGCTCCAGCCCCAGAACTCCGCGCTCCGAGCCCTCTTCGCGCTGAATGGCACGACGCAGTTCTGGCGCGCTGATGGCCGCTGTACCCAGCTTGCCGACCACGATACCTGCCGCCAGATTGGCCAGCGCAACGGCATGCGGCAGTTCCTCGCCAGCCGCAATCGCAGCCGCCAGGGTGGAAATGACCGTATCGCCAGCACCGGTGACGTCAAACACCTCACGTGCCCGTGCCGGCAAGTGCAGCGCCTGTTGATCAGGGCGCAGCAAGGTCATGCCGTGCTCGCCACGGGTCACCAGCAATGCACCCAGGTCAAGATCGCTCATCAACTGCGCGCCCTTCGCGACCAGCTCGGCTTCGTCGGCACAATGGCCGACGATGGCTTCAAATTCGCTGAGGTTCGGCGTGATCAGACTGGCGCCACGGTAGATTGCGAAATCCTTGCCCTTGGGATCGGCCAGTACCGGAATGCCGCGCTCACAGGCAGCCCGGATCAGTATCTGATGGTTTTTCAGCGCACCTTTGCCGTAATCGGACAGCACCAGCACCTTGACGCCATCCAGCAGGCTTTCGACCTCAGCGCTCAGGGCCTGTGCATCGGTGGCGAACGGTTCTTCGAAATCGATACGCAGCAGTTGCTGGTGTCGGCTCATGACCCGCAGCTTCACGATGGTCGGCTGATCGGCGATGCGCTGGAAACGGGCCAGAACGCCAGCAGCCTTGAGACTGTTGCTCAGACTGTCTGCCGCTTCGTCTTCACCGGTCACACCCACCAGCGAGGCAGGCGCGCCCAGCGCCGCAATGTTCAATGCCACGTTGGCAGCACCGCCGGGACGGTCCTCGATCTGATCGACCTTGACGACGGGCACTGGCGCTTCGGGGGAAATACGCGAGGTACCACCATGCCAGTATCTGTCGAGCATGACATCGCCAACCACCAGGACAGGGGCCTGATCAAAGCGCGGCATGGATAACTTCATCGAACAACCCGTACTAGAAAATTGGACAGGGGCGGAATCTTAGCACAGGGGGTTTGAACAGACAGGCTGTTCATAACCTGATTCCTGACGCTGATAAAAACACGATTCCAACCGGGAAAAAGGTGCGTATCGGTGCCGTGACAAGCCACTGCGCCGTGGTGAAAACACAGCGCAGCCAGATGTGATCAGATCGCGCCGACAGGCGCGGGTTCGTCCAGCCCCATGGCGTGCAGACGGGCGTAATAGCCATTTTTTGCCAGCAGTTCGGTGTGGGTGCCGCGCTCGACAATCTGACCGGCGTCCATGACCAGAATCAGGTCGGCTTTTTCGATGGTCGAAAGACGGTGCGCGATCACCAGCGTGGTGCGGCCTTTCATGACCTGATCCAGCGCGGCCTGAATGTGACGCTCAGACTCCGTATCCAGGGCAGAAGTCGCTTCGTCGAGAATCAGCACAGGCGCATTCTTCAGCAGCGCACGGGCAATCGCCAGACGCTGGCGTTGACCACCGGACAGCAACACGCCGTTCTCGCCTACCGGGGTATCGAAACCTTGCGGCAACTGGTCAATGAATTCTTTGGCGTAGGCGTCGGCGGCCGCAGCCTCGATGTCGGCACGCGGCGCGCCGGCGAGGTCGCCGTAGGCGATGTTATTGGCGATGGTGTCGTTGAACAACGTGACGTTCTGGTTCACCTGCGCGATATGGGTCCGCAGGTTACGCAGGCGATAATCGTTGATTTCAACGTCATCCAGCAGAATCTCACCGAGTTCATGGGTATAGAACCGCGGAATCAGATTGGCCAGGGTCGACTTGCCGCTGCCCGAACGTCCTACCAGTGCAATCATCTGTCCCGGCGCCGCCGAGAAGCTGATGTCGTTCAGGACCTGACGCTCGGTCTCCGGGTAGAAGAAGCTGAGGTTTTTGACTTCCAGGCGCCCCGAAACACGCTCGCGCTCAATGGTGCCGGTGTCGATTTCCTGCTCTACATCCAGTTGCTCGAAGATGCTCTCGGCACCGGCAACACCCTTCTGGATGGTCGAACTGACTTCCGACAGCTGACGAATCGGTTTGGGCAGCAGGCCTGCGGCTGTGATGTACGCCACCAGATCGCCTGCAGTGGCATCACCACGCAGAAACAGCACCAGAAACATCAACACTGCCATGGCCGTATAGATGACCAGTTGCAGCATCGGCGTATAGATCGCGCCGGTCTTGGTCATGCGCAACTGCTTTTTGGTGTTGCTGTTGCTGGCACGCGCAAAACGATCCTGCTCGTACGTCTCGCCGCCAAAGCTGCGCACCACTCGATAACCCTGAATGGTTTCGGACGCAACGTGCGTCACGTCGCCCATCGCCACCTGAATCTTCTTGCTCTGCTTGCGGAATTTCTTGCTGGCAGTGCCGACCATGATGGCGATCACCGGCAGGATGGCGAGCATGACCAGCGTCAGTTGCCAGTTCATCCACAACAGGTAGATGAACAGGAACACCACGGTCAGGCCTTCACGAATCACCACCTTGATGGCATCCGTAGCAGCACCGGTCACCATGGTGACGTTGAAGGTGATGCGCGAAATCAGATGGCCCGAATTGGTGGTATCGAAGTAGCGGTTGGGCAGCACCAGCAGTTTGTTGAACAGCTCGACGCGCAGGTCATGCACCAGGCCCAGCGAAACCTTGGCCAGAAAATAGTTGCCGAGAAACGAACCCAGACCCTGCCAGGCGGCGATCAGCACGATCAGCAGCGGCACCGCCTGCAACAGCTGAAGATCGCGCAGGTACGGGACGTTGGGGAACAGCACCGCTTCCGGATTGCTCAGCCCATCGACAAAATATTTCAGGATGCCCGCGAGCATTGGCTGGGTCGAAGCAAAGATCACGAAACCAAGGATGCTGAGCAGGAAAATGCCCACATACGGACGCACATAGGACAACAAGCGGAAATAGATTTTTACGCTGGAAGTGGCGGACGATTCGGAGGTTGTCATGAGAATCCGTCGTGTTAAAAAGAAGCGGAATTGTATCACAAGCGGTTTTCGGGACGGCCTGCTGCGGTAACATAGGCGGCCCTTCAAGCCCTTGGGGCGCAGAATCCGGAGTATCGATGCAAGCGCTCGACCACGCCCACTACCTTGCCCTGGTTCAAGGTGCCGAAGTGCTAGAAGCAGATGGCACGGGCGATAAAGTACTACGTCTGAGTGACGGTTCGATGCTGAAACTGTTTCGGCGCAAGCGGCTGATCAGTTCCGCAGCCTGGTATCCCTACGCCAGACGCTTTGCCGACAACTGCCTGACCCTGGCCAAACGCGCCATTCCCTGCCCGCATGTCCGCACTGTTTACAGAATCGCCGACATCGCCCGCGACGCGGTGCATTACGATCCACTGGCCGGTCATACCCTGCGTCAATTGCTGGGCAAGGCCGCCAGCGATGATGACCTGCGCATGCAACTGGGTCGCTTCATCGCCAACCTGCATGAAAAAGGCATCTATTTTCGCTCTGCGCACCTGGGCAACGTGATTCTCACGCCAGAAGGCACGCTGGGTCTTATCGACATTGCCGATATGAAGACCTACCGCCGACCACTGAGAAAGCACCTGCGTCTGCGCAATTTCAAGCACATGCTGCGCTACCTGGAAGACCGCAAGTGGCTGCTGGGCGACAACAACCCTGCTTTCATCAAGGGTTACCTGAGCGGGCAGACCGTCTGCACTGCCGCCGAACTGACTCAGGCCATGAGCTGAAAAAAATGGCCGCTTGCAAGGCGGCCATTGTCTGAACGGGCTCTACTGCCTGAGCCGGTGTTCCTGAACCACTCGCCCCAGCACCATTGCCGCAGGCAACAGCACCAGTACCCACAGCTCATCAGGGTTGCCGACCAGCTTGGCCCCGTCGAAGTTGAGCATGACTAGCGCACAGGCCAGGTACAGACCCCACGCATCCCGCAGGCGCAAGGCGTGCCAGAGCGTCATGACCATCACGACCAGAAACAGCACCAGCGACACTGCGCCCGTGTAAAGCCCCATCGAGACGTAAATGTTGTGCGGGTGCTGAATTGCCATGCCGCCTGTCAGCGTCTTGGTGGTGTAGAAATCCACGCCACAGCCCAGCATCCATCCGCAATTGCGCCATTCGCCGGTCATGATTTCGAACAGCTCGATGCGATAGGAGTCGCCGCGCACCATCAGCAGTTTGATCCACTCCTCGTCCCTGACCACCCAGAACAAGGCAACGCAGAGGATTGCCAGCGCCAGCAAGGTGATAAGGCTGCGCTTCGGAAAGCGATACACCGAATACAGGGTACAGGCTCCGAGAAGGAATGCCGCACCCACCAGGGCGGTACGGGTCTGCACGATGAACGCCGCGACGGCCAGCGTCAGAACAACGCCACCAACGGCCTCAATCCAGCGCTGCTCTTTCAGCCAGACCGGCAACGCCAGGGCCACGCAGCAGACCAGCCACGCACTGGCGTAAATCACGTTATCCATGCGCGCTGGAAGAATCTCCACGCGCTTGCCGAATACGAACTGCCCGGTCATCCAGCTATGAATGCTGGCCACCAGAATATAAATGCATATCGCCCAGAAAAAGCTGCGTATGAATCTGCCCTGGCGAAAGCATCCATTGTCCGTCAGCCCGGCCACGACAAAGACAAACAGGCTGACGTATGCCACATGTTTATAGAACTGAAAATCCTGCCCATAGAAGGCGGGCACCAGAAACCAGGCCATGAAGACTGCCCATGCCACACCCAGCGGCTGCGCAAACACGCTGGCGCCCCGGTACTTGATCAGGAAGAACAGGCCCGGCAATGCTGTCAGGGCGTAGAACAGATTATTGGTCGTCTTGGCAGAAGGATTCAGAATGAAACTCAGCAGAAAGATGACCAGCGCAGCACCAAAATAAAGCTGTACCTTGCTTGAAGGCGTACCGGTTCGGTCAAATGACATTATTGAGCAACCAACCTGCTACCAGTCCAATGATCACCGCGACGATCAACTTGACGCGATCACGACGTTTTCGACGCTGCTTGTCGAGCCGCTCCTGTGGCACCACGACATGCTCACCGAATCCGGTGTGCAGCACTGCATCGTTTTCCAGAATCAAAGCGTATCGGTTTTCCGAAGCGAACAGCTGTGAAAGTTTCTTTTCCCCGCCATGGCCTGCATAAGGCGCGTGCCGCTTGTAGTCGGCCAGACGGCGCAATCCCGGGTTGAAAGAAAAGCCCTGCCACTCCGGCTTGTGCGACCCCAGTTTGTAGAACGGGATGCCTTGCACCACTTCGCGCTCGTTCAGATAGACATACGGGCTGTGTATCTGCAGGTCATGATTGAAACTGCGCAGCCACACCTGCAGCGCCTGAGGATCGTTCTCCAGCAGTGTCATCGAGTCTTCGATGAAGTGCGGACGGTAGAAATCCCAGTCATCTTCGCAATGGAACACCCAAGACGTTTCGATCAGCGCGTAGGCAGCGTCCACCGAGCGCATCTGTCCCAGCTTGGGATTGTTGATGATGAAGCGGGTATGAGCGCGCCAGTGCTCAGGAATACAGGCTTCGACCTGAACGTCTCCTGAATCCTCGGTGATCAGCACATGGCGAATGGCGGCGGTGTTGTAACGATCAAAGGTTTCCAGGGTGCGCTTCAACAGGTCGAATCGCCCGCAACTGGTCACCACCAGCGTGATGTCGCTATTTTCGCTGAATACCATCATCTGTTCCCAATCATTGGAGGTTCAAGAAGCATTACCACGTCCAGCGCGACCGCAGACGGTCGACCCAGCTGGCAGCCGGCATGGGTCGCAACGGTGGACGCATGTGTTCGACAATGGCTTTGCCCAAAGCGTGGAACGTATAGCGCTCCTCGACGAGCGCCTGCCCATTACGGGATATTTCATCGGCCATCGTCGGGGCGGCGCGCAGTTGCGCCAGCTTTTCACGAAGTTGGGGAATATCGCGGTACAGCACAATGTTGTGCATATCCACGAAGCCCAGCGCGCGATTCTCTTCAGCGCCCTGATCGAAAGCAAGCAGCACGCAGCCGCAGGCCATGGCCTCGAAGTTCTTGATCATGTATTCGCCCATGCCGACATCGGCGCTGACGAAAAAGCGAATGCGGTTCAGCGTTTCGCAGTATTCCTCACCCGACTTGGTCCGCGTGACCAGCAGATTCTCATGCTGCCCCAACTCGTCGAGCAGCGCCTTGCGGCCGCTGTAGGCGACACTATTGGTGCTGCCGACGAACGCCAGCTCAATGTCACGCTCACGGTTCTGCGCCTGCAGCAGGGTCTGATCGTAACCCTTGGGTACGAACACCGCGTCGAAGCCTTCCTCACGCAGCCGCTCGCTGACCATGAAGCCCGAGCACAGCACCCGGACCCAGGGCAGCTTGCGATAGTGCGCGCTGAACTTGCCGGTGTACTTGCAAGTGATGTAATTCTGGTAAGCGTCGTGCTCGAGAATGACCAGATTCGGAATCGTACGGATGAAACCCACCTGACGTACTTCCTGCTTGAAGCGCAGAAAGAACACGATCCGGTCATAACGGCTCACATCGACTTCACGTCGAAAATAGCTGCGCAGGTTGCGCTGATCGTTGGAGTCCAGCCAGCGCACGTCGCAATCGCAGCTGGACGCGATGCCGTCGTAAAGACGATCCAGAATCGCACGCTGCTCTTTCTGAACCAGAAGTAGGACTTTCATTGTTTTCCTTGCAGTACTGCGCCTGCTGAATCAGAAATCACGGCTGCGCCAGAACAATTCATGTCGTCGCACAGCCTTTCGGAAAAATTCGTTCTCACCCTCGGCTGGCCAGCGTCGACCAGCGAGCACCTGCTGCAGCCAGCGGCGCACTCGACGCTTGGTCGGCATCGGCGGTTGCAGGTCATGCATCATGCCCAGCGCCATGGCTTTGTCGCGCTGGGTCGGCACCGACAGCTCAAGGCTGTAGGGCTCAAGCTTCAATTCGGCATCGAAGACCGGCGGCAGGCTGATACCGGTGTAGGCATCGCCCATGGGCCAGCGGTCGTTGTCGTGCAGGTGATTGGCGTAGCCCAACACGACGTCCGGTTGCCACTCAAGGCCGGCCAGCGCTTCACGCACGGCCGCCTGCGCACAGATGTGATCGGGGTGCGGGTCGATAGCCGGATGCGGCATGACAATGACCTGCGGCCTGGCCTTGAGAATCAAGGCACGCAGATCGTCCAGCAGATTATTCCAGGTCGGCTGGCCGTCATCGCCCGGCAGCGACAGGGCGTTGAACTGACGAAAAAGACGGGTATCGAGCAGATCCGCTTCGCGGGAGCCAACCGAAGTGTCCGGCGCGGCCTGCATGGCAGGCAGTTGCAGGCAGAAATAGCCGAGTTGCACACACTGCGCCTCCGGTACTCCGCCCCAGCGCGCCACGGCGATGCTGTCCCAGGCGCGCAGGCGGCCTTTCAACCGAGCGGCCTCGGCCATGTCCATACCCATCTGCCGGTAGTGATCGGCTTCGATTTCACCCGCAGTCAGGGTCACGATCCAAGCTTCATCCGCCTGGCTATACAGCCCGAAGGCGGCAAGCTCAGCGTCATCGGCGTGCGGCGCGATGACCATCACCCGCTGCTGGCGTGCATCAGGCTGACGGAATACCCACAAGCGTGGCTGTCCAACCAGACGGCAGAAACGCCCGCGCACGCTCAATACGCCTGCCGCCAATGGTTCGCCGAGTCCGGTCAGGTTCAGATAGCGCATGGCATCTACCCTGCGCTCGAAGGCTTGCCGATCAACAAGCCCTGCACCCTGGAGTTCGACGACCGGGTCCAGAAAACGCCCCAGCCAGTTGCTTTTGAGGCTCAGCGCCAATACCAGCGTTTCGCCGCCGCTGAGCGCGAGCGGCTCAGCAAACGTGAGTCGGCCATTCTCCAGACGCACACCCGAGACTTCGTTTTCGGCGGCAAAATTGTATTGATAGTCGTCCGAGGGCGAGTAGAACAGATGATCGGCAAACCAGGCCTCGTGAGCGATCCAGGCACCGACCGCCAGCACCGGTATCAACCACCACGCGACAGCCACGCCGAGGGCGATCAACAGCAACAGGCTACCCAGCAACGCCAGCCGCTTGTTACGGCGATGGCGCTTGAGCAACTCCTGCTTGCGGCTCAAATCTGAAACACCGGCACAGGGTTGCACCAGCGATCCTTGTATTCGCGGTCGGCGCGGCCGAACGAGAAACGCAGCGACTTGCCCAGCGCCCGTGCATCTTCCCAGGCACCTTGCGTATTGACGAAGCTGAGGACGCTGCCCGGGCTGAAATCACGGGTCTCTGGATCGACGCCACCGTTGACGTATTCGACGCTGACCCACTCGGGCGCTTCGACGCGGTACACCAGTTGAATGGCAATCGGCGCATCGTTGAGAAACACCACCGAGCCCATCAGCAGGTCGCGCAGTAACTCGATCACTTCGGCCTTGTGCGCAGCCCCCGTCGCTTCAAAACCCCAGCGACGCTGGAACAGCTCGCAATACATGCGCGCGAGCTCTGCGCTGCCGAACTCGCTGACCGGCCGGACCGTACCACCCGCTTCCTCCAGCAGGCGCAACTCGCGACGCTGGTTGTAGCGAAATTTCTTTGACAGCTCTTCAGGGGTGCGCGCCATGGCCAGCGACTCGGCCTGCGGCTTGAAGGTGCTGACCCGGCCTTCGTTCAACGACGAAATGTAACGCCCACGATGACGAACCGGCACCTCGATCCCCTGAGCCACCGGCAGAATCAGCTCGGCGTTGCCCAGATCGAAAAGACCTTTCTTGCCATGACGCTTGAGCTCGTCCTTGGACAGCGCCAGCGAACGCCCCCAGGCTGCAATAGCCGCCTTGATGTCGCCACCCTGCTCCCAGCCCAGATAACGCACAGGTATGTCAGCGAAAACGGAAAGACGTTCGACAACATCGGGGTGAGTGGCCACGCTACCGCCAAACCGGTGCCACGCCTGCGTGTAGGCAGCGGCATCGATTTCGGTCCAGCCACGTTCACGCCAGCCTTGGAGTCGGTTGAGCATCAAGACTCCGCAACCAGACGGGTGACCTGGGGCAGGCGCCAGAACACGTTGCGTACCGCGTGATCGGAGAAGCGCTCGCGCAGGCGCAGAAGCATTCGCTCGGCGCAATCCTGACGCTGATCGGCATTCAGCCCGGCCATGTGCATCAGGCCTTGAGCCAGACGCTGCTCATCCCCCAGCGGGAACAGCAGACCGACGTCCTCGACCACTTCACGCGCGCCGCCACAGGACGTTGCCACGACCGGCACACCGGCCACCATCGCCTCCAGCAACACCATGCCGAACGGCTCGTGATCCGAACTCAGGGCAAACACATCGAACGCCTTGAAATAACGACGCGCATCAGCGACCTGACCCAGAAACAGCACATTCGCGCCAATGCCCAGTTCACGGGCAAGCTCCTTGAGGGACTCTTCCAGCCGACCCTTGCCAAGAATGACCAACTGGCTGTTCTCGGACAGGCTTGGCAGAGCGAGCGCAAAGCCGCGCAACAGGGTCGCCTGATCCTTGTCGGGATGCAGACGCCCGACATTGCCGACGATCCAGGCAGATGGCGAAAGTCCCAGTTCGACGCGGGCGTCTTCAGCAGAAAACTGACTGCCCTGCAGTTGCTCGACGTCGATGCGGTTGTACAAGGTCTCGATGCGCTCGGCCGGCCACGCAGGCAGGCTTTTACGCATGTCGTCACGCACCGAATCCGAGACGCCCAGCAGGCTCAGGCGTTTGCGGAACAGGTTGGCGAACAGCTTGCGGCTACGGCGCTGATAGTCGCCAAACGCGTGATGAACGCCGATTACCGGCAAACGTGTTGCCAACAGCGCGATATAGACCGGCTTGAATCGGTGCGCGATGCAGAAGGAGAAATGACGTGACGCCACGATGCTGCGCAATTCGCGAATGGCACCCAGCTTGAGGCCACGAATGGCCTTCGAGCTGAATTCCATGAACAGCACTTCATCCGAACCGCAGTCGGCGACCACGTCAGGGTCGGCGGCACCGGTCAGAAACACCGTGGTCACCCGATAGCCCTTGCCCGCGAACAGGCTGGCATATTGCCGTGCGCAGTCCAGAAACGGCCCGTCATAGCCGTGACAGAACTGCAGCACGTGACGTTCAGCCGAGCGTGTCATAAGCCTCAACGCCCTCTTTGACCACCAGAATGTCTTCCATGATCAGGTACTCGAGGTCGGAGCCGAAGAACATGTTCAAGGCATCGGTCGGCGAGCAGATCATCGGCTCACCACGGCGGTTCAGCGAAGTGTTCAGCGACACGCCGTTGCCGGTCAGGTTTTCCAGCGCCTTCATCATGTCGTAGTAGCGCGGGTTGTATTCGCGCTTGAGCACCTGGGCACGGGACGTACCGTCTTCATGGACGACTTCCGGCACGCGGGTCTTCCACTCTTCCGCCACTTCGAAGGTGAACGTCATGAACGGTGCCGGGTGATCGATCTTGATCATCTGCGGCGCGACGGTGTCGAGCATCGACGGGCAGAAAGGCCTCCAGCGCTCGCGGAACTTGATCTGGTGGTTGATACGATCAGCCACGCCGCTCACGCTCGGGCAACCGATGATCGAACGACCACCCAGCGCACGTGGACCGAACTCCATGCGACCCTGGAACCAGGCCACGGGATTGCCCTTGACCATGATCTCGGCGATCCGCTCAGGAGTGTTTTCGATCTGGCGCCAGACGGGTTTGCTCGGATGACGGGCACACGCAGCGATCACATCTTCATTGCTGTACGCAGGGCCGAGATAAACGTGCTCCATCTTCTCGACCGGCACGCCACGCGCGTGAGACACGTAAGCCGCCGCGCCCACCGCCGTACCGGCATCGCCGGACGCAGGCTGTACGAACAGCTCCTTGACCTCGGGACGGGCGATGATGCGCTGGTTCAGTTTGACGTTCAGGGCACAGCCACCGGCGAAAGCGATCTTGCCGGTCTCCTTGAGGATGTCACCCAGGTAGTGGTCCATCATCTGCAGCGCGAGCTTTTCGAACAGCGCCTGCATGCTGGCTGCGTAATGGATATACGGCTCGTCCGCCACATCGCCGACGCGCTTGGGGCCGAGCCATTCGATCAGTTTCGGCGAGAAGTAGAAACCCTTGCCGTTCTCTTTGTAGCGACGAAGCCCGATGACGTTGGCCAATTCGGTGTTGATGATCAGCTCGCCGTTCTCGAAAGTGGCCAGGCGCGAAAAATCGTATTTGCTGGCGTCGCCATACGGCGCCATGCCCATGACCTTGAACTCGCCATCCAGCATCTCGAACCCGAGAAACTCGGTGATTGCGCCATACAGGCCGCCCAGCGAGTCCGGATCGAAGAACTCCTTGATCTTGTGGATCTTGCCGTTTTCGCCGTAGCCGAAGAAGGTCGTGGCGTATTCACCCTTGCCGTCGATGCCCATGATCGCGGTTTTCTCGGTGAAACCGGAGCAGTGGTAGGCGCTGGAGGCGTGGGCCAGGTGGTGCTCGACCGGCTCGATCTTGATCTTTTTCGGATCGAAGCCCAGTTGCTCGAGGCACCAGACAATCTTGTTGCGATAACGCTTATAACGACGGTTGCCCATCAACAGCGCATCGAGGGCGCGATCCGGCGCGTACCAGTAGCGCTTGGCGTAGTGCCAGCGCGCCTTGCCGAACAGACTGATCGGGGCGAAGGGGATCGCGACCACGTCGACGTCGGAGGGCTTGATGCCTGCCTGCTCAAGACAGAACTTCGCCGACTCGTAGGGCATGCGGTTCTTTGCATGCTTGTCGCGAACGAAGCGCTCTTCTTCGGCCGCTGCGATCAGCTTGCCGTCGATGTAAAGCGCTGCGGAAGGATCATGGCTAAGGGCGCCGGACAGGCCAAGGATCGTCAATGCCACAAGGGTCTAGCCTCTTTAGTCTGCATGCAGGCGCGTTGCGCCCGAGAAAATGTGTGCCCCCGCACAGCGGGCTGAGGGCAGCTAAAGCGCGGGATTATAGCGTAATGCCCAAGGATTTGGCTCGGGGGCTGTAAGGCTTTCAGCAAACAGGCGAAGCCACCGTATTTCAGCACCGCCCGGCAGAAATGCACTCGCATGCTGACATTCAATAACTATCTACGCTCCCGGCCCGCCGGATTCTGATTGATTGACGGCCAGAAATCACGGCCTCACGGCCTTCAATCAGCGGCGCACATCGCGCCCCTCCAGAGCCGAAAAACAATGCAGACATTGACACCTGTCCCCCTCAAGCCCCTGGACACCTTTACAAAGGCGTCCGCCGCACTGAAGCGACTGGATGAACTGAGCAGCCGATCAAGCGATACACTCAGGCAATTGCCAGCACCCGACGACGCCCTGCTGGATACACCTGCGTCCGAGACACACATCACTCGCCTGATTGCGCAGCTCGACGATTACTGGCGGCCGGTCATGCCGCCCGGTGAGACCCCTTACGATCAATACCTTTCAGACCTGCGCCAGGCCCTGCGCGACGAGGTGACGCTCAAGGTACATGAAGGCGAGCTCGCGCCAGTCTACGCACAGTGTCTTCCCGCGACGGTCTCGCAGATGAACACGTCACCGGTACCCGACGCCTTTTCCCTTCACGTCCAGCTGGATGACAACGTTGAGGCTGAGCTGGCCGGTGCCTTGGTGCTGTCCCTGGCGCAAGGCCCGACCTTGCTGGTGTTACCAGGTCTGGGCCTCACCGCATTCGCTACCCAGGCACAGATGCTGGAGGCGCTGACGCTGTGGCTCAACTCACCCTCCTTGAAGGGCGCACTGACGCGCAGTCTTGAACTGCGCCATCAGGACCAGATTGCAGCCATCGACGCCGACCCCGACCTGTATGCCGATCCGTTTTTAAGCACCGACTTACAATTAAAAGCCATTGACGCAGAGCCGCTGGCTCAAGCGCTGGACAGCCTGCTGACCAAACAGCGCAACGATGTTCGTCACGCCTGCGCCCTGCAAGACGTCGGTGACCGACAGAAGCATCGGGCACTCATTCAGCACGCGATTGACCAGCGAGGCCTGTTCGGCCCACAGGCAATGCTTGAACTGCGTGAAATAGCGCTGCGTGAGGCCGATTATCGTCGCAGTCTGCCGGACTGGATCAAGCTGGCAAGCCCTAAGGAAATGGCGATCTACACCGAGCGCCTGAACCGCTGCGAACAGGCACGCGCCGCTGTCCTCAGTGCACTGGGCACGGCGGCCTCGCCAGAAGCGTTCGCCCTGGCACATCTCAACGTGCGCCTGGCTGACGATCTGGGCTACGCCCTGGACCCCGGCCTCATCACCATCAGCACCCAGCGCACCTTGCCTGTGACAGGCGAAACTTACCAAGTGACGCGCTCGTGGGTCGAACTAGCCCTGTACGGCCTGCACCCGGGCGACCGCACAGAGGGCTCCGATTTTCTGACCCGAACCACGATCGACTACGACAACGTTTCACTGGGCCCCGCCTACACGGCGCTGGATGCGGCCTACATCGCCCGCGTCGTCGAGGAACTGGATGTGCGCGTCAAATTTGGCGCTTTTCAGAAAGCGGCCTACCGTCAGGCTCACAACCAGCAATTGATGCGCACCCTGACCCATACGCAAATCACGGCACTGGCGTGTGCCGCCAAGATGCAGGGGCATATTCGCCCCGATGACTTCGCCATCGTCGAATCTGTGTTGCAACCCGCACAGGCAGGCGCAGAGGCACCGCCCCGGATTCAACAGATCAGGCTGGACGGACACGCGGTCATGAGCAAATTGCTGGTGTTTCGCAAGCAAAGTGCATCAGGCCAACTGGAGCGCCTGATCATGTTCGCCCAGGACGCCCCCCATCAACGCCCTTTCCATGCCTTCGACAACGAAGACCAATTGCTGCACACGCTGGTCGGCTGGGTGAAGTCAACGGAACACCTGGACTATCTGCTCAGCCAGCTTGAGGTTTCCGCCCGACCGCAGCTCGAAAGTCGATTGCAGGCACTGCGACTCAAACCGTACCCGCAGGCTGATTTCGTCCGCCTCATTGACGTGTCCGACTACGCGATGGCGCTTTCGCTGTTCGCGCTCGACCATGCCAACGTGACGATCTCGGAACAGGCGCGCCACACGCCCTCCTGGTACGCAGGCGCATCTCTTGAGAATCGCCAGCAACTGATTGCGCTGGAAGAGGCCGCCGCTGGCGCGCTGCGCAACTACCAGCTAAAACCCCACACATACGTCAAGCCGTTCGAAGAGTACGTATTCGAACGAGCCAGCCAACAGATCAACACACTGCTCGGCCTGCCTGACGGTACGGTAGACCCCGACCTGATCGTGATCAGCAGCGAGCGTGAAACCGTCACCTACACCGACATGTTGCTCAACGGCTACGACGACAGCATTGACCCGACGCGCGCCACCGCAGACAGGATGGCCACGTTCAAAGGCCCGGAAGGTGTTGACCTCAGCGCTCTTTCACCCCAGAAAGTGGCAGGCTCGGTGCGCGGCAAATGGCTTGCCGACGACTACATCGCGCTGGTCAGGCGCACGCTGCTCAATCCAGACAATGAAGGCTATGAATACCGTCGCACGGCGAGCGTGGCGATCAACCAGTTGCACATGAAGGCTGCGGCACTGCGCAGCGTTTTGAAGGGGCATATCAAACGCGATCAGTACGATTGGTTGATGAACAGCCTGGACCGCGCCCATCTGAATGACGCTCAAACGCGCCAGCAATACCCGCTTTATCCCTTGCAACTGCATATCGACAAACCCTTCATCGCCTCAGGCCTGAAAGGTGTGGACCAATTGGTGATTCCCGATCAGCAATTGACCCACGTCGAAACGGTTCAAGGCTGCGTTGCGATCCTGTCTACCCAGACCCGCCAGACCGCGCTGCTTTATACGCCTCAGGCACCGGACGGCGTCGAGTTTCGCCTTTTCAGCGACTTCATCCCCTCCCTGAGCAAGGCGGGCATGATCGACTATTACAAGGACCGCTGCAGCCTTCAGTCGCGTCGGACGCTGGCTTTTTTCCTGCGCGACATGCAGCAGGGCGGCGCCAGCAAAGCACCGTTTCTACCAAAGGAATACATCGCAGACTTCGCCGGCACCTGTTTCAACCGGTTTATCGAACGAAAACTGCGCGACATCGAAGACACCACCACCGGTCGTCACGACATGCTGTCCAGAATGATCTGGATCAGCGCTGAACTCATCGCGACGGCATTGACGCTGCCATTCCCGCCCGCGAGCTTTGCGGTCGGAAGCCTGCTGTCCCTGCACGATACGGTGCGTGCCGTACAGGCACTGACCGAGGGCGACCAGAACGCTGCCAGCGGCTATATCCTCTCGTCACTGTTCAATGGGTTGGGCGCGGCGGGCGATCTGCTTTCCGGCATGAAAGGCCTTGGCGGCATCGTGCATCGTCTCGAAAAGCGTCTTCCCGACGCGTCGGCGCTGCCGCCGATTGCCCCCCACGACCTGCCACCGCGATACGAGGATCTGTTTCCGGCCACTCTGCAGGACAAGACTGTGCTGGTCGGCAAGGTAAACGCCAACGGTCACGCGCCCCTGTTTCAGCAGACCAGCACGTCGTCACAGAAGATCAGCGCCACCGGGCAGTTCGCCAGCCGGACACCCGACGGCAGCTGGCAACCCCTGAGTTCGCCACTGGATAGCGCCAACACCGCCGGTCGCGACCTGGCGGTCGATGTTTCCCTGCAAAACGTGCCACGTATCAAGAGCGGTCACGCCAACGGTATTTGCAGTGTCCAGGGCAAGCATTACATCAACCTGTCCGGCAAGACCTATCAGGTGCAGTTTGACGCCCACATGCGCCACTGGCAGATCATCGACCCGGCCAACCCGTTCGCATTCTTTGGCAAACAGCCGGTACGCCTGAACAAACAAGGACAATGGGAGAAAATCGGCCGGCATCAATTGCGAGGAGGCGGGCTTGGCGATGAAGGCACCTACAGACCGCTGCCGGAAGAAGCGACCGCCGGACTCAACACCACGGTTCGCTTGAGCGACTATGAGATGCCACCGGAGATGAGACCGGGGCTGTATGCGATTCTGGATAAGTTCGCCCCAGACCCGACAGGCATGGATCTGGAGTTTTACTTCAAGAGCTACTACGACGAGTTGCGTCAGGTGCTCTCAAGACTTCAGGACAAGCTCTATCAGGATGCCAACGCCTTCTTCATGAAGGTGGTGGTGCCCGTCCGCCCCTCACTGCCGACCCTTGCGTCTGACGCCGGGGTAGAGTCGCTGTTTGAAAGCGTCTTCACCCACAGCAATGGGCTGGTGTTGAGCGAGGCCGGACAATCGGTCGCCAGCAAGCGTCTGCTTATTCTCAATATGCCATTGCTCAAAAAACAGAACGTTGAAGTCCTGTACCTCGACCACCTGTTCACCGACAAACACCTCGATAAACTGAATACTTATCGCCAACTGGGCGGAAAAAGCCGTTCCGGCTCTCACGAAATCAAGACCCACCTCAAGCATCTCAATAAGGGCGCTTTGCGCAATCAGACCTCCGAATACGATTACTACCACCTGATCAAGGCCGCACACAGGCACGGTATTGAGGTTCGTCCCTTCAGCTCGTCAACCAGCTACCCGCTGCTGGACCATCCGGTTGTCGCCGCCGCAGGTGATCTGACCGCCGAGCAGAAAACCAGCAACTTTTTCGGCCATCACGTGATCAGCGCTGACGTGGCACGCCAGCCTGCAAAACGCTGGATTGCGCTACTCGACCAGAAGCTGGCAACCACCCACGACACCATCCCGGGTATTGCCGAACTGCAAGGCGTTATCAGCGTGCATGTTCAAGACATTCCGACAGGGCGCCCGACCCGTGTACTCGCGACCGGTACAACCCCATCCACTGCCGGCCCCTCAGCTGACTTCACGATTGAATTTCCCAACCCCCTGATCACGGCGCCAAAACCTGTAACGCAGCCAGGCACGCGAGTGGATGAAATCTTGATGAACCGAATGGCCGATCGGCAGACCATCGAGTCGGGAGAGCGCTGGACTGGCGATTACGTGTTCCGTTGGGAGCCGGAATCGGGTTGGGTGCGCAGTGAGCAACCAGACTCGACCGGCCCTCGCCCGATGACCGCCATTCAGCAGTCGCTGAGCGACGCGACCTACGAGGTGGCGCTCGAACAAAGAAGCGCCCTGCACACGCTGGCCAGCTTTGAACATCGCGGGCTGGATGAGCGCTTCTTTTATTTCGATGAGGAGCTCAGCGAGGTAAGGGAAGCGTTTTTCAGTCTGCGCGCACAATTGCAACAGGACGCTAAAGCAGTTGAGTCCGCAGTGCTCCCCGCCCGACCTTTATTGCCTGAAATAGCGCCCAAAACATCGCCTGCCGAGCTTTTTGAAAAGCTCTATCAGCATACCGACGGCGTCGTTCTGGGCGAGACGCACACCTCGATAGCCAGCAAGAAGCTGATCATCGACAACCTGCCGTCACTCGTGCAACAGGACGTCAAGACACTGTATCTCGAGCATCTTACCAGTGACCTGCACCAGGCTGACCTGGACCATTTCTTCGAAACAGGCGAAATGACCAAACACTTGCTGCATGACCTGCAGACCCTGGACATAGGCCACCGGACCGATCCGGCCGGGGTCTATAACTTCGAGAAACTGGTGATCCAGGCCCGGCAACACGGGGTGGAAGTTCGGGCAATCGACTGCCTGGCCAGCTACCAGCTCAAGGGCCTTCCCGACGAAACGGTTACCACTCGCCAGCAAATGATGAATTATTTTGCGTCCCGTACGATTCGCAGGCACCAGCAGGTCATGGGCTCGCACAAATGGATTGCTCTGGTCGGCAACAGCCACTCCAACACGTTCAAAAGCGCTGTTCCCGGCATCGCCGAGCTGGAAGGTGGCATTGGCCTGCGGGTAATCGATGTAGTCCCGGGCCAGTCGCGGGGGGTAGTACGCGATCCGGGCGAATCGCTGCCGATAGGTATAGGCAAAGCCCGCATTCACATTCAGGGCGACTATCGCGTAGACCTTGAAGTGCCAAGGCCTGATGTTACCGTGCCCAGAACTCAGTCCGTGGGAAGGCGTCTGACCAAACCCGGCATGTTCCTCATCGAACAGACCGACGATGGCCTGCACACCATCGTGCATCGCTCGCGAGACGGTCAGATCCATCGCACCCCGGTGAACGTCGACGCAAAGGGCAAGCTGTCCGTTGACCGTCCCAGCTGGATAGGGGTGCACTTGAAGACTTACGAAGACTTGAACGCCCTGAGCATCGCGCTCAGGGACATGAACCTCAGTCGCGTCGAATAACGCGCCCACCTGCCAGGACGAGACGGCTCAGGCCGGCTCGCCCTTCGGCAAGCGCTGCTCCAGCTTCTGGTGCAGCGCGCTCTGCGCTGGCCAGTTGCGCATGAAGCGCGCACGGTCGCGGGCAAAAGCTGCCTCGAACGAGGCTCGGGAAGCATGCTGCTGCATGGCATCCAGATCAATCAGTGCCCAGCGCCCTTCCTGCCAGAACACGTTATGCCCCTTGAAATCACCGTGACTGATGCGCTCGCGTATCAACTGCGCAAACAGTGTGTCGAGCGCTTGCAGCTCGGCCTCGGGCACCTCACCGGTTTCAACATAAGGCGCAAAGCGCTCAATGATGTCCGGTCCCGGCAGGAACTCGGTCACCAGATACGCCTTGTTACGCAGGCCCAGCACGCGCTTTTCACGCACCGCCAACGGCTTGGGCGTCGCGATGCCCAGAAACGCCAGCCGGTTGCCCTCACGCCAGGAATGCCAGGCACGACTGGGACGCCAGAAGCGCTTGAGCCAGTGACTGAAGTGTTTGATGTTGTAACGTTTGATGACCAACGCACGGCCATTGACCTCGACCCGCCCGACACTGGCGGCTCCACCGGTCTTGTACAGATGACCCTCATCCAGCAACGCATCGGCCTGATCCAGCACCGGCACCATTGCCGCTTCTTCCTCGCGACGAATCGCCTGAAACACCGAAGCACCGTCCTTGACGCTGAACAGGCTGCAATCGCGCCCGGTCTTGTCGAGAAAATCCTTCAGACGCCAGTTGCGTGTCTTGTCGATCTGCTTCTGCAGCGCCTCCATCGGCAAGCCATGTTCGGCATTGCTCAACAAGTAATGCACCAGCAATTCTTCGGTAAACGGCTCGAACGCTCGGGGCAACTGGGCGAAGAACACGCCGAGGTTTTCCAGGACTTTCTGACGCGACAAAGGCTGTCCGGCCTGCTCGGCTCGAATGCCTGCGCCGTCGATCATGTACAGCTTGCCGTCATGGCGAAGCAGGTTGTCCAAATGAAGGTCGTCCTGCCACAGGCCTTTGGCGTGCAGCAAGGCAATCGCCGAGAGTGCTTCGCCCAGCACGTTTTGCTGCTCATGGGTCAACGGGGACTGGTGCTGCACGGCATTCCAGGCATCGCCAAGGCTTGGCGCATTTTCGAGAAACTCGAACAACAGCCAGCCACCCTCGCCTTCCTGCAGCCCGTCGGCCAGCAGCAAAGGCGTAGTCACGCCCTGCTCGGCCAGCAGCCGTACGCCGCTCAGTTCACGCTGAAAATGCCGGGCGGCCTTGCTGCCGACCAGCAGCTTGGCCAGCACCGTGCGACCACGCCAGACACCTGCGCCTACGTAGCGCTGACCGGGCAGTACACGCAGCAGGGTCAACAATTGCAGTTCGGCGGCGCCTGCGGCATCGGCCAGGGTCAGGCTCATCGGCAGCTCGGGCTTGCGCCCGGCATTCTTGAGGTCGGACAAACGCATCAGCGGGTCTCTTTCTGGTCACGGTGTTGAAGGTCACGCTTGTGCTGGCCTCGCTGCCCGAGGCGCGCACGCCATTCGTTGACCCGTTCGCTGTCGGGACTGGCTTGCAGATAGGCTGCCAGCAGTTCGCGCTGATCGGCTTCTGTCCACATCCGTGCGCGGCGCAACAGCGGTTCCAGATCCTTGACCCGGTCACGCTTGCCAAAGATGACCGGCCGGGTCTTTTCCAGATCGATCAGTTGCGCCTGACAGCCCGCTTGATCGGTGCGCAGAAAAATATGCTTGGGATAGAAACAGCCATGGATCTGCCCCGCGCCGTGCAGCGTGCGCGCCAGCAGCCCGCAGGCTTTCAGAATAGCCGATCGCGATGCGGTGCCCAGCTCCGTCCAGCCCTGCAGCAGTTCATCCAGATCGGTCCAGCCGTCGAGCGCGCGGGTCATCAGAATCGCCCGACGCTCGCCATCGACCCTGCTCTCGCCGTAAAACACAGCCTGCAGGGCCGGGATACCGAGCTTCTGGTAGCGGCTGATGTTGCGAAACTCGCGGGAAAAGGACGGCTCGCCAAACGGATGATGCAACGTGTGGGTCAGGTAATTGCTCTGACGCTTGAGGTAAAAACCCTGGCCGTCCAGATCCAGCCGGAACACGCTGCTCCAGCCGCCTCGCCCGGTGTTGGGCTCATCGACCGCGTCCAGCTTCATGCTCCACAGCGACTCGAAATCGGTCAGGCCATGACGCTCCAGCAGGGGCAGGTCGGCACTGGCAATGAAAACGCTCATTCGCGCCCCTCGAAAAAGCTGACGACATGGCGGATACGCTTTTTGTCAGAGGCGTTCAGACGCGCCCGCTGACGGTACTGCAGGTAGAAGCGCAGCCGCTGGGTGGCGGAAAGATGATACTTGGCGACCTTGTCCAGGCACGCCAGATCCTTGGTGATCCGGTAGCGCAGCATGAAGCTCCACCAAAAGGCCCCGTTGGGGCAATCGATGAAGAACAGCCGGGCCTGATCGTCCACCAGCAGGTTGCGCCACTTCAGGTCGTTATGAGTGAAATGATGGTCATGCATGATGCGCGTGTAGGACGCGAGCTGGCGGCTGATGCCATCCACCCACTGCCGGTCGGACAGCAGCGGATCCTTGCGCAGCGCCAGCGCAGACATGTCTTCGGTGTTGGGCAATTCGCGGGTGATCAACGCACCACGGTCATAGGCTGCGCCGTTGCGCTCAAGGCCCCAGGCTACGACTTCGGCAGTGGGAATGCCCCACTTGGCGAAACGCTTGAGGTTCTGCCACTCGGACTTGACCCGGGGCCGCCCCAGATAACGTCGCAGGCCCTTGCCGGCACCCACGTAGCGTTTGACATAGTAATTGATCCCGGCGCGCTGAACCCGGATCACCTCGGACAGCGGATCGCGGGTCAGGCGTTCGCCCTGCAAGGCAAACACGGCGTCCAGGCTTCCGAAGTCTTCAGCCAGAAACGCGTACGCAGGCTCCAGGTTCCAACCCGCCATCAGAGCGCATCTCCGTATCGCACTTTGCGCTGATAAAGCTTTTCGGCCTTGGCCTCAAGCCAGCCGAGCAGCTTCGCTTCCCTGGTCAGTACTTCCCGCAACGGCTTCTGGAAGTAGCCCTTGAGAAAGCGCAGTTTGTCGCGACGCGTCAGACCGATGTCGAGCGCCGAGAAATACAACGCCGCCAGGTCCTTGTTTCGCCAGCGCGGGGTGATCGCCCGGCGGGTCTGGGCGCGATGCAGGTCGATGACGGACAACCTGAAGTCGTCGGCCGTGACTGGCTTGTCGGTGTGCAACAGAAAATGGCAGATGTAACAGTCGCGGTGATTGACCCCGGCGCGGTGCATCATGCCGACCAGTCGGGCGACCTCGGCAATATACGCCCGCTTGAGGCGCGGCTCGGGCGGCTCGTTGCGCCAGTTGATGCTGACGTCTTCAAGGCTGGTGGTGGGTGCCAGCTCTTCGGTAATGATGAACGAGTGCTGCGCGGCCGGATTGTTGCCACGCTCGCCATAGGCCACGGCGGTCATGGTCGGCACACCGACTTCATGAAGACGCTCGATTGCGTCCCACTCCTTGCCTGCGCCCAGCACCGGCAACTTGGCGGTGACCAGATTCTTGGCAATTTCGCCCCAGCCGATCCCCCGGTGGATCTTCACAAAATAGCCGCGCCCGTCGACTTCGGTGCGCAGCGTCCGGCGACCTTCGAGCTCGCGATACACCTCACCGCTCAAGGCCTCGACCTCGGCGAATGCATCGCGCCCGGCCCACAGGGTCTTGAACGGTTCAGCAAGGAACAGCTTCATCAATAGTGCTCCGCCAGAATCACATCGGCAGCGTGCTGCGGCATGCTGTAAAGGTCCGCCGTATCAGCGAACGCCAGGCCGTTTCGGCTCCAGTTACTGCGCGCCGTATCGTCCTTGAGCATGTCTGCCAGATAACGATTGAGCTGCGCCTGTTCGAACGGTTCATCCAGCACCAGACCGCAGTCGGCTTCGGCGATGTAATGGGCATAGCCACACACCGCGCTGACCAGAACGGGCAAACCTGCCACCAGTGCCTCAAGCAGCACGGTGCCGGTGTTCTCGTTGTAGGCCGGATGAATCAGAACGTCAGCGCCCATCAGAAAGCGCGGGATATCGCTGCGACCTTTCATGAAGGTCACTTGATCACCCAGGCCCAATGCAGCGCTTTGCAGCTGGAATACCTTGGGGTCGTCCTGGCCGATTACAAACAGCCGCGTGCGTTTCTTCAGCTCGGCCGGCAGTGCCGCCAGGGCCTTGAGGCTGCGATCCACGCCTTTTGTCTTGAAACCGGAGCCGATCTGCACCAATAACAGGTCATTGTCAGCGAGACCGAACTCTTGCCGAAAGCCTGAACGAATCTCCGGTGCTTCGGGTGGGGCACGGCGATCCGGTGAAATGCCGGGCGGCAGCAGATGAAAACGTGACAGCGGGGTGTCGTAGTGTTTGATGAACAGCGGCTGCTGCACTTCGGAAATCATCAGGACCTGGGTCTTGGCGTCCCTGGCGAACACAGCGCGTTCGTAATCGGCAAAGTGGCGGTAGCGTCCCCATTTGCGATACAGCGGGCTGCGCAGGTTTTGCGCCTTATCCTCGAAGCAGCCATCTGCCGCGTAATAAACGTCCAGACCCGGCATCTTGTTGAAGCCGACCAGACGGTCCACGGGGCGCCTGGCCAGATCCGCCTCCATCCACGCGCTGAGCTTCTCGTTGCGGCGATGGTTGAAAAAGGCTTTGACCGGCGCGACCAGAACCTCGAAGCCGGGCGGCACTTCGCCTTCCCAGATCAGGGTGTAGACGCGAATCTGATGACCGCGTTTCTGGCACTCCAGCGCGATGCGCATGAAGTCGCGTTGCAGTCCGCCGAACGGAAAGTATTTGTACAGGACGAAAGCCAGTTGCATCAGCCAGGTTCCTTTGCCAGCAACAGCGCGCCCAGTTGGCTCGCTACTCGCTCGGGATTCAGGCGAGTGAAGCACGGTGGCCACTCGCGTTTAAGGTCAAACCGGCGCTGATCTTCAGCGGTCGGCTGGTACGTGCATTTCTTTTGCAGGCATGGCGCGCAGCTCGGGTAATCGGCGGCCAGATGCACCTGAGATTTTCCATAGGCCCCGGTCAGCACCGGATTGGTCGGCCCGAACAGTGAGACGGTCGGTACATCCAGTGCAGCGGCCAGATGACCGATACCGGTGTCCACCGCCACGCAGGCCTGCGCCTGAGCCAGCACCTGCGCCACGCCCGCCAGATTCAATTTGGGTAACACATGCGCCGCCTCCAGCCCGTCGGCGATGCGTTCGGCGCGTGCCTTTTCAGCCGGATTGCCCCACGGCAGGCGAACCTGCAGGCCTTGAGCGGCCATCCGTTCAGCGAGCTGTCGCCAATACAGCTCCGGCCAATGCTTGGTGTCCCAAGTGGTGCCGTGCAAAAACAGCACGAAGGGAGCCTGAGGCGCATCATCCTGAGCTGTCAGCTTATTCAGCCCGTAGTCACCGATTTCAGTCGGAACGCTGTAGGCCAGCGCCTGAGCGAATAACTGCCGCAAACGCTCGACCGCATGCTGCCCCCGTGCCACCGGGTAGCGCTTGTCATAGAAACGGCTGGCCACCGGTTCGCGTGCCGAGTCACGGTCCAGACCGGCCACCGGCGCATCGACATAACGGGTCAGCCAGGCGCTCTTGAACAGACCCTGCGCGTCGATCACCAGGTCATAACGCTGCTCGCGCAGACGCGCCTTGAATCCGCGCCACTCGCCGCTTCTGAAGGTTTGCCACAGGTTCTTGCGCCAGCGGCGGATCGCCACCGGAATGACCCGGTCGACCGCCGGATGCCAGGCGGGAATCTCGGCAAAGCCTTCTTCCACCACCCAGTCGAAGCGGATGCCCGGCAGCGCGCGGGCCGCGTCGGTCAGCGCGGGCAGGGCATGGATCACATCACCCAGCGAAGACGTCTTGATCAGCAATACCCGCAACGTCAAATGACCTCTACCGGAGTGCTGTCCAGACGGCCCAGCGCCTGGATCACGGCGCCCGGCTCAAGCAGACGCATGCAGTTGTAATGACCGAAGCGGCAGGTCCGATCAAAGCATGGGCTGCACTCGATACCCAACCGGACAACCTCGACCTCGTCGGCCAGCGGCGGGGTAAACGCCGGCGATGTCGAACCATACACGGCCACCAGCGGACGATTCAGCGCGGCCGCAACGTGCATCAGACCGGAATCGTTCGAAACGACCGAGTCCGCACACGACAGCAGATCAATGGCTTCGGCCAGCGAGGTCTGGCCGCTGAGGTTGACGGACTCTTCACGCAGACCGGGAATCAGGTTCTCGCGAATGGTCTCGCCGACCGGGTGATCCTTCTGCGAGCCGAACAGCCAGACCTGCCAGCCTTCGCGGATTCGCGCATCGGCGACCTGAGCGTAGTGCTCTGCGGGCCAGCGCTTGGACTCGCCGAACTCGGCACCGGGACACAGCGCCAGCACCGGACGATCCAGCGTCAAACCGAACTTGGCCAACGCGGCATCGCGGGTTGCCGGGTCGATCTGCAGGCTCGGTTTGGGGTATGGCCGGGGCAGTTCTGCACCCTTGTCCCAGGCCAGCGCCATGAAGCGCTCGATCATCAGCGGATAACGTTGCTTGTCCAGCGTGCGCACATCGTTGAGCAGCCCGTATCGGAACTCGCCACGCCAGCCGGTGCGCTGTTTGATGCCGGCGAAAAAAGGCACCAGCGCGGACTTCAGGGAATTGGGCAGCAGAATCGCCTGATCGTACTGACCGGCCAGCGACTTGCCGATACGCCGACGCGTGGCCAACTCCAGAGCACCGTGGCCGAGGGGAAAGCTGAGGGCGGCGCGCACTTCGGGCATACGCTCAAGCAGCGGACGACTCCATTCGGGCGCCAGTACGTCGATCTGGCACTCGGGATGACGCTGCTTCAGGCACTGGAACAGCGTTTGCGCCATCACCATGTCACCGACCCAGCTAGGCCCAACGATCAGAATATTCATGCTTCATCCAAAAACGACCGGAAACGATCAGGGAGGCCGATCAGGCTGCGTGACATTCCCACACAACCTGTCGCCTCCCTGTCATAGCTTTATATAGTCTTGTTGTGAAAGGACGACATGTCGCCCGTTCAGCTCAACCCCATCTGCGCCCAGATCCGCATCACTTCACGCCGTTCGCAATGAAACTGATCGCCGCTGACCACACCCGCTTGTTTCTGCAAGGCCTGTCGGTGCGCCGCCGAACGGTACGCCTTGTAGGCCTCGCGCAACAGGCTGGCATCGGCGTCGGGCAACAGCCCGGCCTCTTCCAGCCCTTCGAGAATACGAATGTTATCGGTGTATTGCAGCAGCCCCGGATGCTCTCTGGACCACGCCAAGGCCGCGTATTGCACCATAAATTCGATATCGACGATACCTCCGGCGTCCTGCTTGAGGTCGAACGGCATGGAGGACTCGAAGGCATTGGCTCCCCTGCCCGCCGCTGTCAGACGGCTGCCGAGGTTGTCACGCATCTTGGCGCGCATCTCGCTGACTTCGGCGCGCAGCTTGTCCAGATCCCGCTCGCGACCCAGCACGTCGGCGCGCACCTTCTCGACTTCACGGCCTACGTCGGGGCTGCCCGTCAGGACGCGAGCACGGACCAGCGCCTGATGCTCCCAGGTCCAGGCTTCCTTGTCCTGATAGCGGGCGAATGCGCCCAGCGAGCTGACCAGCAGCCCCGAGGCGCCGGACGGACGCAGCCGCATGTCGACGTCATACAACTGACCGGAGTTGGTCTGAGTGGTCAGCAGGTGAATGATCCGCTGCCCCAGCCGGGTAAAGAACTGCGCGCTGTCGATTGGCCTGGCACCATCGGTTTCGGTCTGCGGGTCGCCATCATGAATGAACACCAGATCAAGGTCGGAGCCGTGACCCAGTTCAATCCCCCCCACCTTACCGTACCCGACGATCACGAACCCCGGATCGCACAACGTGCCGTCAGGCCGCGATGGCGTGCCGTGCCTGGCCACGCTGTGACGCCAGGCCAGCGCCAGCACCTGCTCAAGGATCGCCTCGGCCAGCCAGGTCAGGTAGTCGCTGACCTTCATCAACGGCAGGCTGCCGGTAATTTCCGACGCCGCCACCCGCAGGCTGTGAGCCAGTTTGAAGTGTCGCAGCGCTTCCATTTGCTGCTCAAGGTCATCCTCGGGAATGCGGATCAAGCGCTCGCGCAGTTCGGCGGCCAGTTCAGGCGCCAGTGGCGGATTGAACAGACGGCCTTCATTGAGCAGTTCGTCGAGCAGCAACGGGAAACGGGCGATCTGCTCGGCGATCCACGGACTGGCTGCGCACAGGGTCAGCAAACGGCGCAGTGCATCGGGGTTCTCGGTGAGCAGCACCAGGTAGGCCGAACGCCGGGCCACCGCTTCCACCAACGGCAATACACGTTCGAGCACCAGATCAGGTTTAGCGTGCTCCACGGCCTGAGCCAGCAGACGCGGGATGAAAGCGTCCAGCCGTTCGCGACTCAGGCGCTGCATCGAACGCAGGTGCGGACTGCTGCGCAGGTTCGCCAGATGTCTGATCGCCGTTTCGGCGTTGACGAAACCGGCCTGAGAAAGCTGGCGGCTGGCGGCCTCTTCGTCCTGTGACTCCTCCCACAATGGCAGCCACTCGCCGCCGACGATCACGTCACTGTCGTCTTCCTGCTCTTCATCCGGATCAGAATCCGGGTCGGCAATCACCTGCCGGAAATGCCACGACACCCGGCCACGCCAGTACATCAATCGTTCGTGAAAGCTCGCCCAGTCAGAAAAGCCCATCATCAGTGCGATACGTGCCTGATCCTGCTCGTTGTCCGGCAGCATCTGGGTCTGACGGTCGGCAATTGCCTGAATGGCATGTTCGGTATAGCGCAGGAATTCATAGCCTTCGCGCAACTCTTCGGTCACGGCGCCGGGCAGATAGCCTTGCCCTTCGAGGGTTTTCAGCACCTTGAACAGCGGACGCTGCTGCAGGCTGAGGTCGCGACCGCCGTGAATCAGCTGAAAGGCCTGGGCGATGAACTCGACTTCGCGAATGCCGCCAGCGCCGAGCTTGATGTTCTCAGCCATGCCCTTGCGCTTCACTTCCTGCTGAATGAGCTGCTTCATGGTGCGCAGCGCTTCGATGGCCGAGAAATCCAGATAACGGCGATAGACGAACGGGCGCAGCATCTCCAGCAACTCGGCGCCCGCCTTCTGATCGCCACCGACCACTCGCGCCTTGATCATGGCGTAGCGTTCCCAGTCACGGCCCTGATCCTGGTAGTACTGCTCCAGCGCATTGAAACTGAGCACCAGCGCCCCGGATGAACCGTAAGGCCGCAGGCGCATGTCGACGCGAAACACGAAGCCATCGACGGTCACCGGGTCCAGCGCCTTGATCAGTCGCTGCCCCAGGCGAATGAAGAATTCCTGATTGTCGAGAGGACGCTTTACGCCCACCGTCTCGCCGCCTTCCGGGTAGCCGAAGATCAGATCGATGTCCGAGGACAGGTTCAGCTCGACGGCACCCAGCTTGCCCATGCCCAGGATCACCATCTGCTGCGGCAGCCCCGTGCGGCGCCCGGTGGGCGTACCGAACTGCTGACAGAGACGCTCGTGAAGCCAGTGGCAGGCCAGGTCGATGCAGGCATCGGCCATGTCCGACAGGTCGCGGCACGTCTCGATCAGGTCCGCCTGGCGTGTCAGGTCGCGCCAGATAATCCGCACTTGATGCCGCATGCGTTGGCGACGTAGATTACGTCCCAGTTCATCGTCAGTGGTCGCGGTGCCCAATGCATTGGCTATTTGTCCACGCAACTCTCCTGCCGAAAAGCTACGTTCCAGTTCGCCCGCATCAGCCATATCCAGCAGCATGCACGGATCCCGGCAGATTTGTTCGGTGACGAAATCGCTGGCTGCGCACACGCGGTCGAACGCCAGACGACGCGACTCGGGCCAAGCGTCGAAAGAAGCCAGTGCCTCGGCAGACAAATCAGCGAGAGCTGTGCGAAATGTCTGTTGTGCTCGGGTAATCAATGGCAGCAGGATGGCCGGAAAATCGGCCAGTAAAGGTAGGCTCATGGTCTATCCTTGATCGGCGTGCGAAGGGCTACCTGCCATGACTGGGAGTTTCACCTGCCACCGCCGCTTGTCGAACAAAGGTTATAAATTGCTGGAAAAATCGTTTTAGAAGCATAAAATTCCGACTTTTTACCGCAACACTTTCGAAACACATCAACAGTAACGTTTTATCTCACAACACAACAGGAGCGATTTGGTCGCTTCTCTGTAGTTTTACTACTGGTTCAGTTACTCGGAGGGCTGAAATAGTCGTCGATTTGTAGTAAAACTACACGCCGCCGGGCCAACCTCCGGTAATCCAAGAATTTATGTCGTCTGCCCACAAGGCCAGTCGCAAACTCAGGCAACCGATTCTGGAAGCCTTTCCGCCCTGGAGCAAGCCATGCAAGACCTCGATCCCGTCGAAACCCAGGAATGGCTGGACGCCCTGGAATCGGTTCTCGACAAAGAAGGCGAAGACCGTGCTCATTACCTGATGACCCGTCTGGGCGAACTCGCCACCCGCAGTGGTTCGCAACTGCCTTACGCCATCACCACGCCTTACCGCAACACGATTCCTGTCACCCACGAAGCACGCATGCCTGGCGACCTGTTCATGGAACGCCGCATTCGCTCGCTGGTGCGCTGGAACGCGTTGGCCATGGTTGTCAAAACCAACCTGAACGACCCGGATCTGGGCGGCCACATTTCGAGCTTCGCCTCCAGTGCCACGCTGTATGACATCGGCTTCAACTACTTCTTCCAGGCCCCGACCGAAGAGCACGGCGGCGACCTGATCTACTTCCAGGGTCACGCATCGCCAGGCGTCTACGCCCGTGCGTTCATGGAAGGCCGCATCACTGAAGAGCAGATGAACAACTTCCGTCAGGAAGTCGATGGCAATGGCCTGTCTTCCTATCCACACCCATGGCTGATGAAAGATTTCTGGCAGTTCCCGACTGTGTCGATGGGCCTTGGCCCGATCCAGGCGATCTACCAGGCACGCTTCATGAAGTACCTGGAGCACCGCGGCTTCATCCCGGAAGGCAAGCAGAAAGTCTGGTGCTTCCTGGGCGACGGCGAGACCGACGAGCCGGAATCCCTGGGCGCCATCGCCCTGGCCGGTCGCGAGAAGCTGGACAACCTGATCTTCGTCGTGAACTGCAACCTGCAGCGTCTGGACGGTCCGGTTCGCGGCAACGCCAAGATCATCCAGGAACTGGAAGGCGTGTTCCGTGGTGCTCAGTGGAACGTCACCAAAGTCATCTGGGGCCGTTTCTGGGACCCACTGCTGGCCAAGGACGTCGACGGCATCCTGCAGCGTCGTATGGACGAAGTCATCGACGGCGAATACCAGAACTACAAGGCCAAGGACGGCGCGTTCGTCCGTGAGCACTTCTTCAACTCGCCTGAACTCAAGGCGATGGTTGCCGATCTGTCCGATGACGAGATCTGGAAACTCAACCGTGGTGGCCATGACCCGTACAAGGTCTACGCGGCCTATCACGAAGCCGTGAACCACAAGGGCCAACCGACCGTGGTTCTGGCCAAGACCATCAAGGGTTATGGCACCGGCGCAGGCGAAGCGAAAAACACCGCGCACAACACCAAGAAGGTCGATGTCGACAGCCTGCGTCACTTCCGTGACCGCTTCGACATCCCGGTCAAGGATTCCGAGCTGGAAGCCCTGCCGTTCTACAAGCCGGAAGAAGGCAGCGCCGAAGCCCGTTACCTGAGCGAGCGCCGTGCCGCACTGGGCGGTTTCGTGCCACAGCGTCGTGCGCAGAGCTTCAACCTGCCGACGCCACCGCTGGAAACCCTCAAGGCTATCCTTGACGGTTCGGGCGACCGCGAAATCTCCACCACCATGGCGTTCGTGCGCATCCTGGCCCAACTGGTCAAGGACAAGGAAATCGGCCAGCGTATCGTTCCGATCATCCCGGACGAAGCCCGTACCTTCGGTATGGAAGGCATGTTCCGCCAACTGGGCATCTACTCCTCCGTCGGCCAGCTCTACGAGCCAGTCGATAAAGAGCAGGTGATGTTCTACCGCGAGGACAAGAAGGGTCAGATTCTCGAGGAAGGCATCAACGAAGCAGGCGCCATGTCCTCCTTCATCGCTGCAGGTACTTCGTACAGCAGCCACAACCAGCCGATGATCCCGTTCTACATCTTCTACTCGATGTTCGGTTTCCAGCGTATCGGCGACCTGGCCTGGGCCGCTGGCGACAGCCGCACCCGTGGCTTCCTGGTAGGCGGCACCGCCGGTCGTACCACGCTGAACGGCGAAGGCCTGCAGCACGAAGACGGTCACAGCCACATCCTGGCCTCGACCATCCCGAACTGCCGCACCTTCGACCCGACCTACGGTTACGAGCTGGCTGTCATCATTCGTGAAGGCATGCGCCTGATGTTCGAAGAACAGCAGGACGTTTTCTACTACCTGACCGTGATGAACGAGTCCTATACCCAGCCAGCCATGCCGGCCGGCGTGGAAGACGGCATCATCAAGGGCATGTACCTGCTCGAAGAAGACACCAAGGAAGCGGCGCACCACGTCCAGTTGCTGGGCTCGGGCACTATCCTGCGTGAAGTTCGCGAAGCGGCGAAAATCCTGCGTGACGAGTTCAACATCGGCGCTGACGTCTGGAGCGTAACCAGCTTCAACGAACTGCGTCGCGACGGTCTGGCGGTAGAGCGCAACAACCGCCTGCACCCAGGTCAGAAGCCTGAGCTGAGCTACGTCGAGCAGTGCCTGAACGGTCGCAAGGGTCCGGTCATCGCATCGACCGACTACATGAAGCTGTTCGCTGACCAGATTCGTCAGTGGGTTCCAACCAAGGAATACAAAGTACTGGGCACCGACGGTTTCGGCCGTAGCGACAGCCGCAAGAAGCTGCGTCACTTCTTTGAAGTCGACCGCCACTTCGTTGTGCTGGCAGCCCTGGAAGCCTTGGCTGATCGCGGCGATATCGAACCTAAAGTCGTGGCTGAAGCCATTGCCAGGTTCGGTATCGATCCAGAAAAACGCAATCCACTGGACTGCTAAGAGTCTGCTTCAAGAGCGCTGATCAGGGCGTGAACAGCCGAAGGTGCGGAATTTACCTCGCGTAAATGAGCATCCAAGGCTGTTTCGCTGTAACTGAACCAGCGTATTCGTGAGTGAACAGGTTCTCCCAAGGAGATACAGAGTGAGTGAGCTAATTCGCGTACCCGACATCGGCAACGGTGAAGGTGAAGTCATTGAATTGATGGTCAAGGTCGGTGATCGCATCGAAGCTGACCAGAGCGTTCTGACGCTTGAGTCCGACAAGGCAAGCATGGAAATCCCTGCCCCCAAGGCGGGCGTGATCAAGGCCATGAAGGTCAAGCTGGGCGACCGCCTGAAAGAAGGCGACGAGTTGTTCGAGCTGGAAATCGAAGGCGAAGCGGCTGCCGCACCGGCCGAGGCCGCACCTGCTGCTGCCCCGGCTGCTGCCGAAAAACCGGCTGAAGCCGCACCGGCTCCAGCCGCTGCACCAGCGCCTGCCGCTGCCGCTTCGGTACAGGACATCCACGTGCCGGACATCGGCTCGTCGGGCAAGGCCAAGATCATCGAACTGATGGTCAAGGTCGGCGACAGCATCCAGGCCGATCAATCGCTGATCACCCTGGAATCCGACAAGGCCAGCATGGAGATTCCATCTCCTGCTGCGGGCGTTGTCGAAAGCATCGAAGTCAAACTGGACCAGGAAGTCGGCACCGGCGACCTGATCCTCAAGCTGAAAGTCGAAGGCGCAGTTCCTGCCGCCGCTCCTGCTCCGGCAGCCAGCGCACCGGCAGCCGCATCTGCCAAGACTGAAGCCGCACCGGCTCCGGCCGCAGCACCTGCTCCCAAGGCGGACGCCGCGCCAGCACCGGCTGCACCGGCCAAAGACGGCGCCAAGGTCCATGCTGGCCCGGCAGTTCGTCAACTGGCCCGTGAGTTCGGGGTCGAGCTGAACGCAGTCAGCGCCACCGGCCCGCACGGCCGCGTTCTGAAGGAAGATGTTCAGGCTTACGTCAAGGCCATGATGCAGAAGGCCAAGGACGCACCGGCCGGCGGCGCAAGCGGCGGCATGGGCATCCAGCCGATTCCGGAAGTCGATTTCAGCCGTTTCGGCGAAATCGAAGAAGTGCCGATGACTCGCCTGATGCAACTGGGTGCGACCGGCCTGCACCGCAGTTGGCTCAACATCCCGCACGTTACGCAATTCGACCAGGCCGACATCACCGAACTGGAAGCTTTCCGCGTCGCGCAGAAAGGCGCTGCCGAGAAGGCGGGCGTCAAGCTGACCGTTCTGCCTCTGCTGCTCAAATCCTGCGCACACCTGCTCAAGGAGCTGCCGGACTTCAACGCCTCGCTGGCACCAAGCGGCAAGGCTGTGATCCGCAAGAAGTACGTGCACATCGGTTTCGCAGTGGATACCCCGGACGGCCTGCTGGTCCCGGTCATCCGTGATGTCGATCAGAAGAGCCTGCTGCAACTGGCTGCCGAAGCCGCTGCACTGGCCGAAAAGGCCCGCACCAAGAAGCTGACCGCCAACGACATGCAGGGCGCCTGCTTCACCATCTCCAGCCTCGGGCATATTGGCGGTACTGGCTTCACGCCAATCGTCAACGCGCCGGAAGTGGCTATCCTGGGTGTTTCCAAGGCAACCATCCAGCCAGTCTGGGACGGCAAAGCCTTCCAGCCAAAGCTGATGCTGCCGTTGTCGCTGTCTTACGATCACCGCGTGATCAACGGTGCGGCCGCTGCCCGCTTCACCAAGCGCTTGAGCGAATTGCTGGCGGACATCCGCACAATCCTGCTGTAAGCCCGAGCAGGCCCGCCTCACAGCGGGCCTTGCCGCACGTGTTTACGAGCTGCCACGCTCGAACCTCAACCCCGCTTTCACGCGGGGCTTTTTTTGCCTGCCGTTTCATTGTCGTCGCCATGACGCAGAGCCTCATGGCAATGGAGTGATCGTTCTAAGCTCCGGTGCCCACCGCTCCGCGTGGGCGTGCCCCCGTGACGCTCTGCGTCACATTCAAGAACGGACGCGGAGCGCTCTGGGCGGCGTTACCACGCAGGCGCGTGGGAACGATCATCATCGTGTTCCTCCGTGAAGGGCTTTTTGTATGATGATGAGCACTGCGCGTGGAGATGCAGCTCGGACGCCAGTGTCTGCGCAACGCGCGTCGAAACCATCAATTTCACGAGCCATCGGCTGTTTTATGCGCGACCATTTCCCCGCTAAAGACAGAACTTGGCGCCTTCAAAACTGAATCGTTTAGCCTATCCGATCATCTGCGCTGAAGAACTGGCTCTTGCGGCCGACACTTTTATAGCACTAAGCCACCGTGGTCTCTTGTAAGCATGGGCCGCATGATGCAACCTTGCCATAAGCGGAAACAGGCCTTTGGCCCAACGCAATCAGTATTCCGGAAGCGAATTTGTTGATGAAGAGCCAGACCGATGCTGCCGGTAGATCCGCAGCCGAGGTAGTGACGCAATTGCCTGTGCCTTCGCGCCTGGGCATGCTGCGTTTCGAGCGGCTTAACGAAGCCAATTGGGCGCTGTTGTACCTCGACGCTAACTGTGAAAAACAGTTCGGCCTGCCTGCCGTGGATCTTTGCGCCCTGATTGGATCGCCCTACGCCAGTCTGATGGAGCCCGAAGCGCGCTATCAATTGCACGACGAGGTGCAACTGCAGCTGGCGACGTCCAACAATTACAGCATTCGCTATACCCTGCACACGCCCAGAGGCCCGGTTGGCCTGCTGGAAATCGGTGAAGCCTACAAGCAGCACAATCGCCATCTGTTGCGTGGCTATTTCCTCATCGTCGAAGACTCTCTCGCAGAAGGCGAAGTGGCCGTCGACAATGATCTGGAAACCCGCAACTCACGCCTGCAGATCGCTCTGGAGCTGAACCAGCGCGCCCAGCGTGATCAATACGCGCATCTGGAGCGCGTCCGGGCTCAGCAGGACCTCATCCTGCGCCTGACGCGGCATCGCTACACCACCACCAATACCCTGCTGGAAGCCGCCGAGCTGATCACCAAAAGCGCCTGCGTCATCTACGACGTGGACCGCGTCAGCATCTGGAGCCTAAACGACAAGCGCATGGAACCGATCGCCGATTACCACCGGCAGACCGGCGACTATCATCCTCGCTCGTTCATCGATGTCAGCCCGTACCCCAGCTACCTCAACGCCCTGCACACCAGCAGGGCGATTGATGCATTCAACATCCAGTCCGACCCTCGCACCCGTGAGCTGGCCGAAAGTCTCCACCCGCAGCAGACCAACGCCACCCTCGACGCAAGCATTCGCATCGACGGTCAGGTGGTGGGCGTACTGTGCCTTGAGCAGACCGGTTCGACCCGTGAATGGCAATCCGACGAGATTGCCTTCGCCGGTGAGCTGGCCGATCAGTTCGCGCAGGTCATCAACAACCTCAACCGCCGGGCGGCGACCAACGCGCTGCACCTGTTCCAGCGTGCGGTGGAGCAAAGCGCCAATGCCTTTCTGCTGGTCAACTGCGACGGCGTGGTCGAGTACGTCAACCCAAGCTTCACGGCCATCACCCAATACAGCTCCGAAGAGGTGGCAGGCCGCAAACTCTCTGAATTGCCGGCACTGGAGAACCTCAACGAATTGCTGCTGGAAGCCAATTCCAGCCTGACGACCAGCAACAGTTGGCAGGGCGAGTTCAAGAGCCGTCGCAAGAATCTGGAACCCTACTGGAGCCAGCTGTCGATCTCCAAGGTGTACGGCGACAACCGCGAGCTGACGCATTACATCGGCATTTACGAAGACATCACCCAGAGCAAGCTGGCCCAACAGCGCATCGAACGCCTGGCCTACACCGACAACCTGACCAACCTGGGCAACCGGCCGGCGTTCATCCGCAATCTGGACGAGCGCTTCGACCACAACACCGATACGCCCATGAGTCTGCTGCTGGTCGATATCGATAACTTCAAGCGCATCAACGACAGCCTCGGCCATCAGACCGGCGACAAGCTGCTGATCAGCCTTGCACGCCGCCTGCGCAATACCTTGAGCCCGACCGACGTACTGGCGCGCTTTGCCAGTAACGAATTTGCCGTGCTGCTCGATCACACCGATCAGGAAGCGGGTCAGAACATCGCCAGCCAGGTACTGGCAACGCTGGACAAGCCGATGTTCGTCGACAACCAGTTGATCAGCGTGACGGGCTCTGTAGGCTTGGCCTGCGCGCCACTGCACGGGCGCGATCCGCAGACCCTGATGAAAAACGCGGGCTTGGCGCTGCACAAGGCCAAGGCCAACGGCAAACATCAGGTACAGGTGTTCACCGAAGCGCTCAACGCCGAAGCCAGCTACAAGCTGTTCGTCGAAAACAACCTGCGCCGTGCCCTGACGCAGAATGAACTGGAAGTCTTCTATCAACCCAAGCTATGCCTGTTGTCCGGCAGGCTGATCGGCATGGAAGCGCTGCTACGCTGGAACCACCCTGAAAAGGGCATGATTCGTCCCGATCAGTTCATCAGCGTGGCGGAAGAAACCGGCCTGATTATTCCCATCGGCAAGTGGGTCGCACGCCAGTCCTGCCGTATGAGCAAAGACCTGACCGCAGCCGGGTTCGGCAATCTGCAAGTGGCCATCAACGTTTCGCCCAAACAGTTTTCCGACCCCGATCTGGTGCCCTCGATTGCGTCAATCCTCAAAGAGGAAGAGCTGGATGCGTCGCTGCTGGAACTGGAGCTGACCGAAGGCCTGCTGCTGGAAGCCACCGAAGACACACGCCAGCAACTGGACTCGCTGAAGAAACTCGGCCTGTCGCTGGCCATGGATGACTTCGGCACTGGCTACTCGTCTTTCAGCTACCTGAAGAAATTTCCCATCGACGTGATCAAGATCGATCGCAGCTTCATCCGCGATATCCCGGATGATGAAGACGACATGGAAATCACCTCGGCAGTTATCGCCATGGCCCACAACCTCAAGCTCAAGGTGGTCGCCGAAGGCATTGAAACCGCCGCCCAGCTGGCGTTCCTGCGCCGTCATCGCTGCGACGTCGGGCAGGGTTATCTGTTCGACAGACCCATCCCGGGCGAAGAGCTGATCAAGAAACTGCAGCGTTACCCGCGCCGACCGTCGGCCTGATCCCTCTTCCTGCACCTTGCCCAGTCGGGCACACTGTCGGTCTGTTTTTACACGGCAGCACTTGTTTCTGCGTGTAACGGGACTTATGTAGAGGTATTCATCTGTCCTGGCCCCTGCTGCCTGTCTCTAAACGAGAGGATATGGTTCATGACTCTGCGCTCGGAAATTCTAGTGAACAAGAACGTACTGCCTACCAAAGAACAAGCACTGCCGGGCCGTGAAACACCCATGGCGCTGCCCGAGACCCATTACGTCAACGGCAATCCTCTGCTGGGGCCGTTCTCCAACAACGTGGAATTCGCCATCTTCGGCATGGGTTGCTTCTGGGGCGCAGAACGTCGCCTGTGGCAACAGGAAGGCGTCGTGAGCACTGCGGTTGGTTACGCAGGCGGACACACGCCGAACCCGACCTACGAAGAAGTCTGCTCAGGCCTGACAGGCCACACCGAAGTGGTGCTAGTGGTCTACGAGCCTGAAAAGATCAGCTATGAGTCGCTGCTCAAAGTGTTCTGGGAAGCTCACAACCCGACCCAGGGCATGCGTCAGGGCAACGACATCGGCACCCAATACCGCTCGGTGATCTACTGCACCACGCCTGAACAACTCGATACGGCCAAAACCAGTGCCGAAGTCTTCCAGGCAGAACTGAGCAAGGCCGGTCTGGGCGGGATCACCACTGAAATCGAAGAGGCGCCGACAGTGTTCTTCGCCGAGGCGTATCACCAGCAGTATCTGGCCAAGAACCCACAGGGCTACTGCGGCCTGGGTGGCACCGGGGTTTGTCTGCCGGCTTGATCGCTACGCACTGATCGTGCCCACGCCCAGCGTGGGCATGCATCCCGAGAGGCGTTACCACGCTGACGCGTGGGAACAATCAGTCACGGCGCGCTCCATCACTCCGCAATCAACCAATCCATCTTCCAGCCGCCCTGGGTCTGGCCCAGTGTGTCGGCCAGATACGGCATCAGTTCGCGCAGTTCCTCTTCAAGGCCCCATGGCGGGTTGGCGATGGCCAGGCCTGAGCCGTTGAGGCTGGCCGGGGTGTCCAGCGGGTGGACGTACAATTCGACGCGCAACAACTTGGGTGCGCCCGTTTCGGCGAGATCCTGATAGAAGCGTCTGAGCAGGCGCGGGTCCTTGACCGGATACCAGATCGCCGCCACTGTCTGGCGCATGCGGCCGATGGTTTCTTTCAGCGCCACGGCGCAGCGCTTCATTTCATCCAACTGTTCGAACGGCGGATCGATGAGCATCACCGCACGCTTCTCGGCCACCGGCAGCAGTGCACGCGGCACATGCCAGCCTTCACCCAGGTGAACTGCAACGCGGCGGTCGCCCTTCATGTTTTCCTTGAGCAGACGTCCGTCTTCCGGGTGCTTCTCGTTGAGCAGCACACGCTCGCGCTCGCGGGTCAGGCGGCGGGCCAGCTCGGGGGAACCAGGGTAATAGCGCAGTTCGCCATCGGGGTTCATGTCGCGCAGCACTTGAAGATAATCGGCAGCCAGCGCAGGCACGTCCTCCGCCTCCCAAAGACGGCCAATACCTTCCAGCCATTCGCCGGTACGGGTGGCCTGATCACCTTTGAGGTCGTAAAGCCCGAGGCCTGCGTGGGTGTCGAGGTAGGCGAACGGCTGCTCCTTGCGCGCCATGAGGGCGATCAAGCGAGTCAGTGCGATGTGTTTGAACACGTCGGCGTGGTTGCCAGCGTGGTAGGCGTGACGGTAATTCATGGCAGCTCCTGGAAGGCTGCGCAGTTTAGCAAAACTGAGCGATGAACAAGAATTTGTAACGAATTTGCAGGACCAGTCCCTTTCATTTGCAGGACATTTCCGAGAAACTCCCTGGCCCTTGTGCCTGTCGATCCCGGTCACTACTCTGCGCCGGTCGCTGCAAATTCAGCGATGAGGAGTAGTAGCCCTCGGTGTGATTAGGCGCAATGCGCCACCTGTGAAAGGCGCTTTTTTATGGCCTGCATTTTATGGTGGCCGTGCGTCAGGGCATCTTCGGGTGCACCGGTTCCTAATCACCGGGCTACTACCTGCGCATGGCCGCCACCTTCGATTAGTAGCCGATGGTGACGACCTACCGATATTCGATTAGGAGTCATCTGAAATGCTGAAAATGGTCCCCGCCCCACCCGCCTTCAAAGCCAACCCCAACCTGAGTCAGGAAGACGCGCTCATGCATGCCAGCGACCTGCTGCGCTGCGCCGTCACCAGCGCCTATGAATTCAGCGACAGCATGAGCGGCGCGCAACGCGACCTGACCCTGTCGATCATGCACCTGACGGAGATGGCCAAAACCATGGTCGACATGACCCTCGACAACATGACCACCGACTGAAAACGACACGCTCATAGCCAATCCAGCCATTGTCGACTCAAGAGGGTTGCCCGTGCGCAAGGCTGCTACCAGAATCGAGAAAAATTCGAACAAGGAAAGACACGCCATGATGCACGCGGACCTGATTGATCAAGAAGACCTGATTGGCCAATTCAGGGCGCTGGGCTTCGACATGCCCGGCGGCGCCACAGCCGAACAGGCCTGTGCCCACGTCGTGCGCGGCCTCAATGCCGAACGCGCCACCGCGCTGCGGCGTCTGGTCGAACAACTCCTGACCGGCAGCGCAACCATCCTGCCCGCCGTGCGCCAGGCCATCGACCAGCAACTGTTGCCCGCGCTTGCGGCTTACAGACAGAGTCAGGGCTGAGCCGGGTGTGACGCGAAGCGCGTCTTCAGGCAAAACCTGCCTTATTGACGAAACCCGATCAAGCGGGAAGCGGCTTGCCGGCGAAGCGGTTTTTCAGACACCAGGCCAGTGACTGAACTGACGCTAGCTGCCGGCCAAACTCAGGAATCCGATCACTGTGTTTTGGGCTCACATTGAAGCATGGCACCTTGTGCCCCGGCATGCCTGACAGCTTTCTGCGTAGTGACTGGTCTGCTTGATGAGGGGAAGGTGGCGCCTGTTGTTCATCACGGCCAATTGCACTTCTTCAGCGCGTCCTCATGTTTGAGCATCCACTGTCCCAGCCTTGCGCCTTTTGAGCTGGCCTGCATTTCGCTCGCCAGCACAAAAGCGTTACCACGACCACGGGAGACGTAAGCAACGATGGCGCCCAATAAACAGCAGCACCATTTCTTCGTGGACTTGATCGGTCTAATCGGCCGTGCCCAGGCTCTGTCAGCAGACAAGCGCCACTGCGCCAAGTCGCCCTACCATCTAGTTAATATTTACTTAGAGATCAGGAAATCCCCAGTCTTGAAGCGGTGAAAGCTGCGAAAGAAACTCAAGATGCTCGATGACTTTAACTTTTTGTAGCTTTTTAAGCTCCATGGGACCGCCGAGCGCGAGGGCGGGTACGAAGCCGTACATTTCATCCGCTTCAAGCGAGCCGAGTTTTTTTAGAGCAGACTCAAATAAGTGATCCAAGTCATTACGCTCTGGCTGCATCGTTGAAAAAAACAATCTAACACCAAAGTCAAAGTTTTCGGCATTCAGAGCAGAAGGAATATATGAATAGCGTGACATATAACTTGTGATTGATAAGCTATTAGCAGTTTTTTCTCCCCATAGGTAGAGCTGTCCAAATGCACTGCGTGCAATGACATGATATATATCATGCTCTGAGAGTTTTGTACCTGCGAGCCACTGCTCGATAATTGGCTCATAATCCTGTGGATTGACAGTCCAGAATAGTCCACTGGCATGTCCGCACCATCCATAATCATCCCAGTATTGCAATAATTGGGCAGGCAACTTACCTTCATATCGCTTCATGCTGGAGGATGGAACTATCTGGCTTGCTGTTGCTGGGCCAAATTTTTTTAAAAAGAAAGCATAATCCTCATCCACTGCTAACTCTCCTTATCTGCATCGCTCAAGGCGGGTGTTAATATTTGTTGTATTGCGAAGCGCGTCAGGTATCTGGCTAGCGGCATTATCTAACCCTCCTATACGACTAGACCACTGAGGTCCGATACTCGAATTGATACGTCGATCTCCTAGGTCATTGATAACATCTTTACCGCCTGCGATCATGTCTGGGTTGTGCAGCGCTGCCAATGCGGTCATTTTTTGTGAAACGATTTTCTTGGCTTCTCTTTCTGCCTCTTCAAAGCCCGCACCATCCAGCCTCAACATGGTCGTGATTTTCGCCTCCAGTTCGAGGCTGAGAACCTTACGTGCATCCTCTGCCACTTTCGGATCACGTGTGGCATTACCATTCTTAAACGCCTCCCGCCCCTTCAAATACTCATCCACCGTCAGATCATTCAACCCCTTCTGCTGACCCGCCAACTGCCGGTCAAACTCAGGAATCCGATCAAGGTGTTTCGGGCTCACATTGAAGCATGGCACCTTGTGCTCCGGCATGCCTGACCGTTTTCTGGGGAGCGGCTGGTCCGCTTGATGAGGGGGAGGTGGTGTCGGTTGTTCAGCACGGTCAACTGCACTTCTACGCGGCCCGGATTGTGGCAGGTCGGTGCGCTTCTTCAGCGCGTCCTCGTGTTTGAGCATCCACTGGCCCAATCTTGCGCCTTTTGAGCTGGCCTGCATTTCACTCGCCAGCACAGAAGCGCTACCACGACCACGGGTGAGGTACGCAACGATGGCACCCAATAACAGCAGCACCATTTCTTCATGGCCTCGCGCGATCTGATCCGCAGCCCTGTCCACAGCCTGGAAGTCATCACCGCCAAAGGGGTTGAGGCCATGATCTCCTCGTGTGCCGTTCCACACGATGGAAATCCCGCTCAGGTAATACTCACCGATACGCGGCAGGCTATCGACGAGGAATTCGGCAATCGACATCAAGCCCAACGCACTCAGTATCCAGGTGCTGACCTGCAAGCCCATCATTGCACCCGCAGCGCCGAACGGAACAGCTCCTGCACCACCAAACAAAGTACCCACGCCAGCCCCTATGGCACCTCCGGTCAAGGTGCTACCTGCGACAATCATGGCGGCCTGGGTTGCAACGTCGATCAAGTCATTGACGATACTGGAGATGTCGATGTCCGAAAAACGTCGCCTCAACCTGTTGGCGGCCGTCCATTCAGCACAGGTAAATGCGCTTCTGAGGTGGTTGATGCGGCGGAGATGGAGCGCTAGCGTCGGGACGGGTTTATTGTTGTGGATGCGGTAAGTGCCGCCACCTTGATAACCCACGCTGTGGGTAATGCGGTTTTCTATCTCGAACCATGTGGGCACGATATTCCATATCGGCATCCAGCGTCTCCCTGACGTTTGTGGATCATTACGCTGGGACGATAGGGATGGAGGGGAAGTGAAGTCAAAGCGGTTTGGGCATTTCTGATTGGTCCTACGGACTTCTTAGCAAAGTCTGACGCCTGCCCCAAGAGACCTGCTTAGGGTGAGCAGGCACGGGCACACTGCCCGCCGTGCGCCAGGCCATCGACCAGCAACTGTTGCCCGCGCTGGCGGCTTACAGGCAGAGCCAGGGCTGAGCCGGGTGTGACGCAAAGCGCGTCTTCAGGCAAAACCTGCCTTATTGACGAAACCCGATCAAGCGGGAGGCGGCTTGCCAGCGAAGCGGTTTTTCAGACACCAGGCCAGTGACTGAACTGACGCTAGCTGCCGGCAAGCCGTCCACGGTCCAGAGTCTGCGGCGAGCCCGCACTCAACCCTGCGAAAGGGTCTTGGCAATCACATCAACCGTCGCACTGACCTGATCTTCATACCGCGCCAGTTCGCCCTTGTGCTTGTCCTTCAGGTCGATCTGTTGGGAGCACAGGTTCAGCGCGGCCAGCACCAGCAGGCGGTCGCCGATCAGGGTCGGGTATTTGCGTTTGGTGTCGGCCAGCGAGGCGTTGAGCATGGCGGCGGCCTGAAGGAGTTTGACGTCCTCGCCTTCCGGCGCCTTCACCGAATACTGATTGCCCAGGATGGACAGGACCGTCACCCCGTTTCTGTCGAAGTTCATGCCTCGACAGCGCTGGCGCTGGTCGCCCGATCAACCAGTGCCTGAATGCGGGCGGCGGTGCTGCCCTGCTTTTCTTCCTGCTCCATCAGGCTCAATTGCAAGCTGTCGTTTTCATCCCTGACTTTGGCCAGCTCGGCGGTGAGCTGGGCATTCGTGTTTTGCAGGTTCTGGTTCTGTTGCACCAGATCACCGACAAGGTGTTCCAACTGGCTTAGGGAGGCTTCCAACATTCTGATTACTCGAGCAAATTTCAACGGGCGCACACGATAAAGAAAAGTCACTGCGCATGCCAGCGCTCACGCCCTGCGGCGCTGGCGTCTTACGCCATGGACACGTCTGTAACGGAACGCATGGGGGGCTTGTGACTGCGATTCGGGGATCTTGTTCCGGCTGTTCGTCAGAGCATTTCTGCCTGCGACATAAACGCACAGCCCGTGGGCAAGATGCCATATGCCGGAACCCCCTATCGCCAGTACTTTCAAGGCTTTGCGAGGGTAATCGTCCATGGATGAAAAAAACGTCATGAATCGAATGTCGACAGGGCAGCCCATTACGCTCAAGTACTCAGTCGTTCGACCGATAGGCACGCATTCACGTTACTTATTGTTTCTGCCGCATGGACTGCGCACCCTGACTCTGGAAGCCTTCTATGTCCCTTCGCAATATGAATATCGCCCCGCGCGCCTTTCTCGGTTTTGCCATGATCGGCGCATTGATGCTGATCCTCGGCGTTTTCGCGCTTTCCCAGATGAGCAAGATCCGCGGCGCGACCGAAGTGCTGGCCGATAACAATGTGCCCAGTATCAAGAGCCTTGATCGTTTTGCAGAGGTCAGCATCCGTCTGCGAGTGCTGTCGTACCGTTTGCTGGTAAACCGCGAGCCGGACATCCAGCAGAAGACCATCGAACTGCTGGCCATGCGCAACAAGCAGATCAACGATGCCCAGGCCATTTACGAAAGACTGATCAGCGACCCAAACGAGCGCAACCTTTACAACCAGTATGTGCAGTTGCTCGGACAGTACCGTGAGCTCGAGTCACGCATGAAGACACTGACGCTCGCCAACAAGGTCGATGAGCTGCAGGAACTGCTCAACAAAGACATGCTCAGCAACTCCGACCAGATGAATGCCGTACTGATCAAACTGGTCGAGATCAACACCGCGCAGTTGATACAGGTGAAGAAGCAGGCTGCCGAAGAATACGACTCGGCGTTCGACATGGTCATCGCCCTGCTGGTCGCAGCCACCCTGTTGACTCTGGTGTTTGCCTGGATGCTGATCAAAAGCATCACGACACCGATCGCCGCTGCGCTGAACGCTGCCGAAACCATTGCCCAAGGCAATCTGACTCAGCCGATCAAGGTTGATGGAACTGACGAAGCCGGTCGCTTGTTGCAGGCCATGAAAACCATGCAGGACAAGCTGCGCGACACATTGCAGCGCATCTCCGGTTCGGCCACGCAACTGGCATCTGCCGCCGAAGAACTCAATGCCGTGACCGATGAAAGCGCGCGCGGTCTGGTGCAGCAGAATAACGAGATCGAGCAGGCAGCGACTGCGGTCAATGAAATGACCAGCGCGGTGGAAGAAGTGGCGCGCAACGCGACCAGCACTTCTGAAGCTTCACGCAACGCCACCGCTTCGGCAGGTGACGGTCGTGATCTGGTGCTGGAAACCGTCGGTGCCATCGAACGCATGAGTGGCGATGTGAAGGAAACCGCCGAACTGATCAGCAATCTGGCGAATGAATCCCGTGACATCGGCAAAGTGCTGGACGTGATTCGCGGTCTCGCCGACCAGACCAACCTGCTGGCGCTCAACGCGGCCATCGAGGCTGCCCGTGCCGGTGAAGCCGGTCGTGGGTTTGCGGTCGTGGCTGACGAAGTCCGCGCCCTCGCCCACCGCACTCAGCAATCGACCAGTGAAATCGAACGTATGATCGGCAGCATTCAGGGGGGTACCGAGCAAGCTGTAACCTCGATGCGCAACAGCACCGAGCGGGCCGAATCGACCCTGAGCATCGCCAAGGGTGCAGGCCTGGCGCTGGATACCATCAACACCGCGGTGGAAGAGATCAACGAGCGCAATCTGGTGATCGCCAGCGCGGCCGAAGAACAGGCGCAGGTGGCGCGTGAAGTGGACCGTAACCTGGTCAATATCCGCGACCTGTCCGCACAGTCCACCACCGGCGCCAACCAGACCAGCGCAGCCAGCACCGAGCTGTCGCGTCTGGCGGTTGATTTGAACAGCATGGTTGGGCGCTTCAGCCTCTGATCAGCGCCTCGCCAGTACTCTGCGTACGCTCATGAGTGTGACGCAGAGCCTCCGGTCCTGAACGCGATCACATCTCTACAGCCTGACACTCGCAAACGTCGATTCATTGCGTGCCTGACTGAGTGCCGACATCGGCCCTGACAGCGGTGCCAGCACCAGTGCCTGCGGGATCGGCATCATGGCGACCTGCTGTGCGGTGTTGGAGCCTACGCGCTCATCGCGCGGCGGTATGCCGAAGTATTCGCGGTAGCACTTGGAGAAGTGCGGCGTGGAGACAAAACCGCAGACCGACGCCACTTCGATGATCGACATCGGCGTCTGCTTGAGCAGTTGCCGCGCACGGATCAAACGCAGTTTCAGGTAATAGCGCGATGGCGAGCAGTGCAGGTATTTCTGGAACAACCGCTCCAGTTGCCTACGGGAAACGGCGACGTAGACGGCCAGCTCGTCGAGGTCGATCGGCTCTTCGAGATTGGCCTCCATCAGCGCAACGATTTCCTGAAGCTTGGGCTGATTGGTGCCCAGCATGTGCTTGAGCGGCACGCGCTGGTGGTCCTGCTCGTTGCGGATGCGCTCGTAGACGAACATCTCGGAAATGGCCGCCGACAACTCGCGGCCATGATCGCGACTGATCAGGTGCAGCATCATATCCAGCGGCGCTGTGCCGCCGGAGCTGGTGAAACGATTACGGTCGAGGGTAAACAGACGTGTGCTCATCGCCACTCGCGGGAAGGCTTCCTGCATGGACGCCAGACACTCCCAGTGCACGCTGCAATCAAAACCGTCCAGCAGACCTGCACAGGCCAGCGCCCAGCTGCCGGTGCACACCGCACCCAGACGACGGGACTGACGCGCCTGACTTTGCAGCCAGCTCACGTGCTCGCGGGTAACGGTGCGCTGAATGCCAACACCACCACAGACGATCACGGTGTCCATGACGGGCGCCTGATGCATCGCCGCATCCGGGGTGATCTGCAGACCGTCACTGGCCCAGACCTGACCACCGTCCACGCTCAGGGTCGTCCAGCGATACAGCTCACGGCCGGACAATTGGTTGGCCATTCGCAGAGGTTCTACCGCTGACGCAAGGGAGATCAGTGTGAAGTTGTCCAGCAGCAGGAAGCCGATGGATTGTGGGGCGCGGTTCTGGGGTTGAGCCCCTTGATTGAACGATGTCATCACATTATCTCCTCTCACGTGGCGGGGTCGGCCTCAGGCGAGGCTCTTGTTATAGCCCTCATCCGTCGAGGGCTTTGTAATGACATCGCAAATCCCGTGCCTGAATTTGACCAGCCATTCAATAATCCCTGAAAACGACGTCGCGATGCGTCTATCCGGTAGCGACGTGCCTGTCTGTTTGCGACGTGGAGACCCGCGCAGGGCGGTGCCGTGTGAGCAATTCGGTAGCACTCGAAGGAAACGGCACACGTGTAGGCGCTTGATGAGTGCTACTCAAAGCACAGGGAAGCAGGCAAGGTGCCAGCCCGGATTTCGCGCTAAAAGGTGGCGGCTTTCGGCGCCGATGTTCAAAAATCGAGCAGCCCTTTAAAGCATCAGGATCGGGCCATGACCCTGCCATCCCGGAACTAACCCGGAACAACTCCCTCAAAAAGACCGCGCTCGCGAAGGCGCTGCTCGTCATGAACGGGCTCATGGCCGTTTTCAGGCCCGATAGCCTCGGTCCGGCTCTGCTACGCTGGAGCCGCACCGCCCGCAGCATGGACGTTCACGCAAGTGCTCGACGCCCGGCACCGACATGCCCATACCCATCAGCGCCACAGGCCTCGAGCAGCACAGCCAGAAGACGTTTTTGGCCGTTTTCTGGCTGCTCCACCCCCGCATAAGTGCGCTTGCACGATGGAATAAATCTGTAAGCGACCTTGCGCACACTGGATGCGACCCCGCCTGTACTGGATACGACGCCCCCAGTATGCGTTTGATTTTGCCTGTTACATGATCGGCCTCGACTCGATCGCCAGGCGCAGTGATGGAGCTTCGCGAAATGCTTCGCCAACACATAAGTCGCGTCAGCGCTCACCTGATGAAACGGTGAGCGGGTGACCAAGAAGAAACTTGAAGGAGTCCACCCCGATGAAAGGTTCCAAACCGTTACTGTTGGCCGCCACGCTCTGTATACCGATGCTGGCTCAGGCCGCCGAACCAGAAGCCTGTCATACCGTGAACTTCTCCGATGTCGGCTGGACCGACATCACCGTCACCACTGCAGTGACCAGCGCCGTACTCGAATCGCTCGGCTACAAGACCAAGACCACCATGATCTCCGTTCCCGTGACCTACAAGTCGCTGGCGGATGGCAAGAACATGGACGTGTTTCTGGGCAACTGGATGCCGACCATGGAAAACGACATCAAGGCTTATCGCGAAGCCGGCACCGTCGAGACCGTACGCGCCAACCTGGAAAACGCCAAATACACGCTGGCCGTTCCTGAAGCGCTCTACGACAAGGGTCTGAAAGACTTTTCCGACATCGCCAAATTCAAGAAGGAACTGGGCGGCAAGATCTACGGCATCGAGCCCGGCAACGATGGCAACCGCTTGATCCAGAGCATGATCGACAAGAATGCCTTCGGCCTCAAGGACGCAGGCTTCAAAGTGGTCGAGTCCAGCGAAGCGGGCATGCTGTCGCAGGTTGATCGCGCAACGCGTCGCAATACCGACGTGGTGTTCCTGGGCTGGGAACCGCACCCGATGAACAACCGCTTCAAGATGAAGTACCTGACAGGTGGCGACGAATTCTTCGGCCCCAACTATGGCCAGGCGACTATCTACACCAACACCCGCAAGGGCTATACACAGGAATGCAGCAACGTAGGCCAATTGCTCAAGAACCTGTCGTTCACGCTGGACATGGAAAGCACGCTGATGGGTAACGTGCTCGACGACAAGATGAAGCCGGATGCCGCCGCCAAGGCGTGGATCAAGAAGAACCCTCAAGTGCTCGATACCTGGCTGGCGGGTGTGAACACCGTTGACGGCAAACCAGGCCTGGAGGCTGCCAAGGCCAAGCTGACCCAGTAAGCCGACAGCAGGCGGGCCGGCCCCGCCTGCTGTCTTCACTTTCCCCCGCAAGCGGACAATCACTATCATGCTGACTGATCATAAAATCCCTTTGGGCGAGTACATCGCGGCGTTCGTCGACTGGTTGACACGCAATGGTGCCGACTACTTCGATGCGATTGCCTCGACACTGGAAATGATGATCCACGGGCTGACCTTCGCCCTCACCTGGTTCAACCCGCTGGTACTGATTGGCCTGATCGCCGCACTCGCACATTTCATCCAGCGCAAATGGGGCCTGACGGTCTTCGTCATCCTTTCGTTCCTGCTGATCCTGAACCTGCACTACTGGCAGGAAACCATGGAAACGCTGGCACAGGTGCTGTTCGCCACCATGGTCTGTGTCGTGATCGGCGTGCCGCTGGGCATCATTGCCGCGCACAAGCCGATGTTCTACACGGTCATCCGCCCGCTGCTCGACCTGATGCAGACCGTGCCCACTTTCGTTTACCTGATTCCGACGCTGACGCTGTTCGGTCTGGGCGTGGTGCCCGGCCTGATCTCGACGGTGGTGTTCGCCATCGCCGCGCCGATCCGTCTGACGTATCTGGGCATCCGCGACGTGCCCCATGAATTGCTGGACGCGGGCAAGGCCTTCGGCTCTTCGCGCCGCCAACTGCTGACACGCATCGAACTGCCCTACGCCATGCCCAGCATCGCGGCCGGTATCACCCAGTGCATCATGCTGTCGCTGTCGATGGTGGTGATCGCCGCGCTGGTCGGTGCCGACGGCCTGGGCAAACCCGTGGTCAACGCATTGAACACCGCTGATATCGCCCTGGGCTTCGAAGCGGGCCTGGCGATTGTGTTGCTGGCAATCATGCTCGACCGAATCTGCAAACAACCCGAAGCCAAGGTAGGGTCCGACGCATGAGCATCATCAAATTCGACAAGGTAGACGTCATCTTCTCCAGGGACCCGCGTGAGGCCCTCAAGCTGCTGGACGAAGGCCTGACGCGTGACCAGATCCTCAAGAAAACCGGACAGATCGTGGGTGTGGAAAACGCCACACTGGAGATCGAGAAAGGCGAAATCTGCGTGCTGATGGGCCTGTCCGGTTCCGGCAAGTCCAGCCTGTTGCGCTGCATCAATGGTCTCAATACCGTGAGCCGTGGCTCGCTGTTCGTCGAGCACGAAGGCTCGCAGATCAACATCGCCAATTGCACGGCGGCGGAACTGAAGATGATGCGCACCAAGCGCATCGCTATGGTCTTCCAGAAGTTCGCCCTGATGCCCTGGCTGACCGTGCGCGAGAACATCAGCTTCGGCCTCGAAATGCAGGGTCGCCCTGAAAAGGAACGGCGCAAACTGGTGGACGAAAAGCTGGAACTGGTCGGCCTGACGCAATGGCGCAACAAGAAGCCGGACGAGCTTTCCGGCGGCATGCAACAGCGCGTTGGCCTGGCCCGTGCGCTGGCCATGGACGCCGACATTCTGCTGATGGACGAACCTTTTTCGGCGCTCGACCCGTTGATCCGTCAGGGCCTGCAGGACGAACTGCTGGCGCTGCAAAGCAAGCTGAGCAAGACCATCGTGTTCGTCAGTCATGACCTGGATGAGGCGCTGAAACTGGGCAGCCGCATCGCGATCATGAAAGACGGCCGCATCGTTCAGTACAGCGTGCCGGAGCAGATCGTCCTCAATCCTGCAGATGAGTACGTGCGCACCTTCGTCGCTCACACCAATCCGCTGAACGTGCTGTGCGGCCGCAGCCTGATGCGCACGGTCGATCAATGCACCCGAATCAACGGCTCGGTGTGTCTGGATCCGGGCGGCGACTCCTGGCTGGATCTGGCCGAAGGCAATGTCATCAAAGGCGCACGCCAGGGCACCGGCGCGCTGGACTTGCAGAACTGGACACCGGGCCAGGACGTCAACACGCTGGGCCGTCGCCCCACCCTGGTGCACTCCAACATCGGCATGCGCGATGCGTTGCAGATCCGCTACCAGACCGGCAACAAACTGGTGCTGCAGGACGGCAATCAGGTCGTCGGCATCCTCGGCGACACCGAGTTGTATCACGCACTGCTGGGCAAGAACCACGGCTGACCGCCCCAGTGCACTGCATCAGGGCCCATAAGCCTGATGCAGTAGCCTGATCAGCCCCTTTGGGACGCATGACGTCCCGACTGCATCCTGAGCCTGAAACGCGGGAATGATCACTCATCTCCCGCGCACTGATCACGCCCAGTGTTTTTTATTGATTGATCGTTCAATTAAAAATCTTTAGACTGTGTCAGCCATTTCGGTATAACGATCACTTCAGCCACTCGGGAGAATCGCGCTTATGCCAAAGGTCGGTATGCAACCCATCCGCCGCCAACAGTTGATCCAGGCCACGCTTACTGCGGTCGATCAGGTCGGCATGGGCGATGCCAGTATCGCGTTGATCGCCCGTCTTGCAGGCGTTTCGAACGGCATCATCAGTCACTACTTTCAGGACAAGAACGGCCTGATCGCAGCCACCATGCGCCATCTGATGAATGCACTGATCCAGACCGTCAGAGACCGCCGTCAGGCCCTGACCGACGATAGTCCGCGTGCGCATCTGCAAGTGATCATCGAAGGCAACTTCGACGCCAGCCAGGTCAATGGCCCGGCCATGAAAACCTGGCTCGCCTTCTGGGCAACCAGCATGCACCACCCGTCGCTGCACCGTTTGCAGCGCATCAACGACCATCGTCTGTATTCGAATTTGTGCGGTCAGTTCCGTCGCGCCTTGCCGCTGGAACAGGCACGCAACGCGGCCCGCGGGCTCGCAGCCCTGATCGATGGGCTGTGGCTGAGAGGCGCGCTGTCAGGCGATGCATTCGACACCGAGCAAGCGCAACGGATCGCTTACGAATACATGGATTTTCAATTGGCGAAATCGGCGAACTGAGCGCTTTCGAAGCGCCATCACCGAACGACTGCACCACCGTGTTGCCCAATGCTTCCGGCACACTGAAATCAGTCATCGCCTCCCCCACTGAATTTGCGAGGACTTTATGGCCCGTTTTGAATTGCAAAAACTCTACATCGACGGCGGTTATGTCGATGCCAGCAACTCCGAGACCTTCGACTCCATCAATCCGGCGAACGGCGAAGTGCTGGCCAAGATCCAGCGCGCCAGTCAGGACGATGTCGAGCGCGCCGTGGTCGCCGCTGAAAAAGGCCAGAAAATCTGGGCCGCCATGACCGCAGTCGAGCGTTCGCGCATCCTGCGTCGTGCTGTGGACATCCTTCGAGAGCGCAACGATGAACTGGCCGCTCTGGAAACACTGGATACCGGCAAGGCCATCTCGGAAACCCGTTACGTCGACATCGTCACCGGCGCTGACGTGCTGGAGTACTACGCAGGCCTGGTGCCCGCCATCGAAGGCGAACAGATCCCGCTGCGCGATTCATCCTTTGTCTACACCCGCCGCGAGCCGCTGGGTGTGGTGGCCGGGATCGGCGCGTGGAATTACCCGATCCAGATCGCCCTGTGGAAATCCGCACCGGCACTGGCCGCAGGCAACGCGATGATCTTCAAGCCAAGTGAAGTCACCTCGCTGACCACCTTGAAACTGGCCGAAATCTACACCGAAGCCGGCGTACCGGACGGCGTGTTCAACGTGCTGACCGGCAGCGGCCGTGAAGTCGGCACCTGGATCACCGAGCACCCGCGCATCGAGAAAGTCTCCTTCACCGGCGGCACCGACACCGGCAAGAAAGTCATGGCCAGCGCTTCGAGTTCGTCGCTCAAGGAAGTGACCATGGAACTGGGCGGCAAATCGCCGCTGATCGTGTTCGACGACGCCGATCTGGATCGCGCTGCCGACATCGCGATGATGGCCAACTTCTACAGCTCGGGTCAGGTCTGCACCAACGGCACTCGCGTGTTCGTACCGAACGCACTGAAAGCCGAGTTCGAAGCGAAGATCCTTGAGCGTGTGAAGCGCATTCGTGCCGGTAACCCGGAAGACGAAAACATCAACTTCGGCCCACTGGTGAGCTTCGAGCACATGGAAAGCGTGCTGGGCTACATCGCCAAGGGCAAGGAACAGGGCGCACGTCTGCTGTGTGGCGGCGAGCGACTGACTGGCGGTGAGTTCGCCAAAGGTGCCTATGTCGCGCCAACCGTGTTCACCGATTGCACCGACGAGATGACCATCGTGCGCGAAGAGATCTTCGGCCCGGTGATGAGCATCCTCGGCTACGACACCGAAGACGAAGTGGTCCGCCGTGCCAACCACACCGATTTCGGTCTGGCGGCCGGCATCGTGACCCGCGACCTGAACCGCGCTCATCGTGTGATCCATTTGCTGGAAGCCGGCATCTGCTGGATCAACGCCTGGGGCGAGTCGGCGGCACAAATGCCGGTCGGCGGCTACAAGCAGTCGGGGGTGGGTCGTGAAAACGGTATCAGCTCGCTGGCCCAATACACACGAATCAAGTCGGTACAGATCGAGCTGGGTGACTACGCGTCGGTTTTCTGAGGTTCGTTGAGTTGAATTTCGTCTGAGGCGAGGCCTTCGCGAGCCAGCTCGTGAAGTGGCCCGTCTCAAGTAGCGCACTAGCATGGGGTGCTAGGGGTCGAGCCACAAGCTGCTCGACCCGCGCTGATTTGCATTTGCCCCACCTACCTTGAAGAGGGCGCATTTATGTCCCAGGAATTCGATTACATCATCATTGGTGCCGGTTCGGCCGGTAACACTCTGGCAGCCCGTCTGACCGAAGACGAAGGCGTCACCGTTCTGCTGCTGGAAGCCGGTGGCCCGGACTACCGCCTGGATTTCCGCACCCAGATGCCTGCGGCGCTGGCGTTTCCGCTGCAAGGCCGCCGCTACAACTGGGCGTACGAGACCGAGCCAGAGCCGCACATGAACAACCGCCGTATGGAGTGCGGTCGCGGCAAGGGCCTTGGCGGCTCGTCGTTGATCAACGGCATGTGCTACATCCGTGGCAACGCGATGGACTATGACGGTTGGGCGAAGGAACCCGGTCTGGAAGACTGGAGCTACCTCGACTGCCTGCCGTACTTCCGCAAGGCCGAAACCCGCGACATCGGTGCCAACGACTACCACGGCGGCGACGGTCCGGTGAGCGTCACCACGCCCAAGGCCGGCAACAATCCGTTGTTCCACGCCATGGTCGAAGCAGGCGTACAAGCCGGTTACCCGCGTACCGACGACCTGAACGGTTATCAGCAGGAAGGCTTCGGCCCGATGGACCGCACCGTGACGCCCAAGGGCCGCCGCGCCAGCACGGCGCGTGGCTATCTGGACGAAGCGAAAAAGCGCTCGACCCTGACCATCGTCACCCATGCCCTGACCGACCGCATCCTGTTCGAAGGCAAGCGTGCTGCAGGCGTGGCGTATCTGGTGGGCGACAGCGACACCCGCCATGAAGCCCGTGCCCGAAAGGAAGTCCTGCTGTGTGCCGGCGCCATCGCGTCGCCGCAGATCCTGCAGCGCTCCGGCGTCGGCCCGGCCGAGTTGCTCAACAAGCTGGACATTCCTGTGGTTCACGATCTGCCGGGCGTCGGTCAGAACCTTCAGGATCACCTGGAGATGTACCTGCAATACGCCTGCACTCAGCCTGTGTCGCTCTACCCTTCCCTGATGTGGTGGAACCAGCCTGCAATCGGTGCAGAGTGGATGTTCCTCGGCACCGGCATCGGCGCCAGCAACCAGTTCGAAGCCGGTGGCTTTATCCGTTCGAGCGAAGCGTTCGAGTGGCCGAACATTCAGTATCACTTTCTGCCGGTAGCGATTAACTACAACGGCACCAAGGGCGTGCAAGAGCATGGTTTCCAGGCTCATGTCGGCTCGATGCGTTCGCCAAGCCGTGGCCGCGTGCACGTCAAGTCCAAGGACCCGCGCGAGTACCCTAGCATTCTGTTCAATTACATGGCGTCCGAGCAGGACTGGCAGGAATTCCGTGACGGCATCCGCCTGACACGCGAAATCATGCAGCAGCCTGCGCTGGATCCGTACCGTGGTCGTGAAATCAGCCCCGGTATTGACGTGCAGTCGGACGAGGCGCTGGACCAGTTCGTGCGTGAACATGCGGAGACGGCCTATCACCCGTCATGCTCCTGCAAGATGGGCACCGACGAGATGGCCGTGGTCGATGGCCAGGGTCGTGTGCATGGCATGCAGAGCCTGCGCGTGGTGGATGCGTCGATCATGCCGATCATCACCACCGGCAACCTGAACGCACCAACGATCATGATCGCCGAGAAAATCGCCGACAAGATCCGCGGCCGCCAGCCCCTGCCGCGCAGCACTGCGGACTACTTCGTGGCTGGCGACAAGCCAGCGCGTGGCAAGCCGCTGCGCGAGGTCACGCACCAGGCGTAATTGATCATGCCTGGGCTCTGCGCCCAGGGTCATACACCTGTCCTGCTGCAACCACCGGACTGTGGGAGACGGCTTGCCGGCGATGCTTTTCAAGAAGCGACCTATCGGTGAATGAACTGATGCCATCGCCGGCAAACCACCTTTTACGGGGTATGCATTCAGTCAAATACATCGTTTCAAGGGCCACGCAAGCGTCTATCTCAACCTTATGGGTGCAGCGCGGCCCGTCCTCGGGTTAATCTCCGTCTTCAAGGCAATCGGTCCACAAGACCGTCCGGACTTCACCGACCGCCCTCAAGAAGGAGCTTGTCTGCATGTTCGATTTCTCCGCTCAGCTCAAGCAGCGGTTTGCTGCCCTCAAGAGTGATGCGCAATTCTTTTCCGTGCGTTATGTCCGTCGAAACGGTCAGCGTCTGTCTGTGCGCAAGAACGTGGCCGAGCCGCCTTCGCTGTTCGCCGATGAAGGGGCAATGCTGACGGTGCGTTTCAATGGCGTCGAAACCTACGCCGCGACCCATGATATTTCCCAAAACGGTCTGCAGACTGCCCTGAATCAGGCAGAGGCCATGGCTCGCCGCCTGACGTCGCATGCGTTGCTGGACCTGAGCGAACAGCCCGTGTCCACTGCAAAGGCCGACTACTTCTCGCCAAATTTCAACCAGGTTTTCCCGTCTCTGAGCGACTGCATCGGCCTGCTGATGAGCGAGTCCACGGCCGTCCCGAAAGACGACCGGCTCGTCAACTGGGAAGCCGGGCTGGGGCTGGAAACGGTCGAACAGATTTACTTAAACACCGCAGGTGCCGAATTGCGCCAGGCGCAGCGCTTTGTCTTTCCGGGCATGAGCGTCACAGCCTACGACGGAACCGACAGCCAGACCCGCAGCCTGGGCGGCCAGAACTTTGGCCAGCAGGGCGGCGTTGAAGTGCTGAGCAACTGTGGTTTGATCGGCGCGGCAGCGACAGTCGCCGATCAGGCGTTACAGCTGATCCTGGCGCCCAACACACCGTCCGGTCCGCGCGACCTGCTGTTGATGCCGGACCAGATGGTGCTGCAGATTCACGAATCCATCGGTCACCCACTGGAACTGGACCGGATTCTGGGCGATGAGCGCAATTACGCAGGCACGAGCTTCGTCAAGATGTCGGATTTCGGCACCCTGCAGTACGGCTCCAACCTGCTCAACGTGACGTTCGACCCGGACATCCCCGAGCAGCTCGCCAGTTACGGCCATGACGACGAAGGCACGGCGGCCAGCAAGCAATTCCTGATCCGTGACGGACTGCTGCAACGTCCGCTGGGTGGCGCACTGTCGCAATACCGCAGCGGCCTGGACGGCGTGGCCAACAGCCGCGCCAGCAGCTGGAACCGACCGCCCATCGATCGCATGGCCAATTTGAACATCGAGCCGGGTGATCAATCGATGGACAGCCTGATCGGCAACATCGAACACGGCATTCTGATGTCGAGCAACCGTTCGTGGTCCATCGACGACGCGCGCAACAAATTCCAGTTCGGCTGCGAATGGGGCCAATTGATCGAGAACGGCGAACTCAAAGGCGTGGTGAAGAACCCCAACTATCGGGCGATTTCCGCACGCTTCTGGAAGAGCCTCAGCGCAGTGGGCGATGCCAGCACCTTCAAGGTGCTGGGCACGCCGAACTGCGGCAAGGGTGAGCCTAACCAGGTGATCCGGGTCGGCCACGCGACGCCCGCGTGTGTCTTCAGCCAGGTCGACGTGTTTGGAGGAGATGCCTGATGACTCAGCAACAGCAATTCGAGGCGCTGGTCGCCTTGCTCAAGGCGGCCATCCGCCCGACCGAACAGTTCACCCTGGCCTATGACGCCGAGGCGTCGGATTTCATTCGTTTCAACCACGGCCAAGTGCGCCAGGCCGGACAGGTGCAGCAGGCCATTCTGAGCTTGAAGCTGATTGATGACGGCCGCCACGCCAATCTGGAAGTGACGCTGTCCGGCGATAACGACACCGATGCCCAACGTCTGACCGATGCCCTTCAGCAACTGCGCGAAACGTTGCCGCTGTTGTCGCAGGACCCGTATCTGCTGCCCAACACGCAGCCGTGGCAGAGCAATAACGTGCAGGAAAATCCGCTGCCTGACAGCGGGCAGGTCGTGGAACGGATCAGCGAACTGGCTCAAGGACTCGACCTGGTTGGTTTCTATGCTTCAGGACCGCTGTACCGGGGTTTCGCCAGTTCATGGGGTGCGCTGGGCTGGCATCAGGCCAACAGCTTCAACTTCGACTGGAGCCTGTTTCACGAAAACGGTCAGGCCGTGAAGGCCAACTATGCCGGTCATGACTGGGACAACGAGGCGTTCAGCCGTCGCTTCGAGCAGGCCCGCGAGCAACTGAATTATCTGGGTCGCCCGCTGCATACCCTCGAACCCGGCCAGTACCGCGCCTATCTGGCTCCGGCGGCGCTGGACGAAGTCATCGGAATGCTGAGCTGGGGTGGATTTTCTGCGCAGGCGATTGCCAGCAAACGCAGCCCTTTGCAGCGCCTGTACAACGGCGACGCGCAGTTCAGTCCATTGGTCAGCATCCAGGAGAAGGTCAGTGGTTCGCTGTCGCCGGCGTTTTCGCGTGAGGGCTACCCGCGCAAGGATCTGTCCCTCGTCGCGGGCGGCAAAGCGGGCGATCAACTGGTGGACTCCAGCAGCGCCGCCGAATACGGCCTGCAGGCCAACGGTGCCGACTACGGCGAATGGCCCAGTGCGCTGGACATTGCAGGCGGTTCACTGGAGTTGGATCAGGTGCTGCAAAAGCTCGGCACCGGTCTGTACATCAGCAACCTCTGGTACCTGAACTTCTCCGATCAGGCTGCAGGACGTCTGACCGGCATGACACGTTTCGCGACCTTCTGGGTCGAGGACGGCAAGATCGTCGCGCCGGTCAGCACCATGCGTTTCGACGACAGCGCTTACAGCCTGCTGGGCAGCGCACTGGAAGATCTGACGCATGAAAGGGAACTCATTCTGCAATCGAGTACCTACAGTCAGCGCCAGACAGGATCCATTCAATTGCCCGGTGCTTTGATAAGCCGATTGACCCTCACGTTATAGTCAGGAGCTTATGGCCAACTCTGCCACGCACGTCATGGACGACAAAACCCTTCGCTGGATGCCTTGGGTCATCGCCATCGCTTTTTTCATGCAAAGCCTGGACGGCACGATTCTCAACACCGCCCTGCCGTCCATGGCTCACTCATTGGCTGAAGACCCACTGCGCATGCAGTCGGTGGTCATCGCTTACATGCTGACCATTGCGCTGTTGATCCCGGCCTCGGGCTGGATTGCCGACCGGTTCGGGATCAAGCGCATCTTTTTCAGTGCCATCCTGCTGTTCAGCTTCGGCTCTCTGCTGTGCGCGCTGTCCAACTCGCTGGGCATGCTGGTGGGTGCACGGGTGATTCAGGGGCTGGGCGGCGCGTTGATGGTGCCTATCGGGCGGCTGATCGTGCTGAGGGTTTATCCGCGTTCGGAGCTGGTGCGGATCATGGGCTTCATCACGGTGCCGGGGCTCATCGGACCGTTGCTCGGTCCGACACTGGGCGGCTGGATGGTGGAATACCTGAGCTGGCACTGGATTTTCCTGCTTAACATCCCGGTCGGCATTATTGGCTGCTATGCGGTCAAGCATTTCATCCCGGACATCCCCGGCGGCGGGCGCACCCGCTTCGACGGGGTCGGGTTCATTCTGTTCGGCGCGGCCATGGTGCTGATCACCATTGCACTCGAGGGGCTGGGCGAACTGAAACTGCCGCACATGCGGGTGGTGCTGCTGTTGTTCGCCGGAATGGGCTGTCTGGCGGCTTACTGGCTGCGGGCAGGACACATCGACGCGCCGCTGTTCGCACCCTCACTGTTTCGTACCCGCACCTTCGCAGTCGGCATCATGGGCAACCTGTTCGCCCGACTCGGCAGCGGCGCGCTGCCGTTTCTGGTGCCGTTGCTGCTGCAGGTCGCGTTGGGCTATTCGCCGTCCGAGGCAGGCATGAGCATGCTGCCGCTGGCCGCCGCCGGAATGTTCGCCAAAACCGTGGCGCGCTGGCTGATCGAACATTTGGGCTATCGCACCCTTCTGACCAGTAACACGCTGCTGCTGGGCATACTGCTGGCGAGTTTCGCACTGGTCGAGGCGGACACGCCGTACTGGGTGTTGCTGGTGCACCTGGGGCTTCTGGGCGCAGTGAACTCGCTGCAATTCACCGCGATGAACACCGTGACCCTGATCGATCTGAATGACGCCAGCGCGGCCAGCGGCAACGGCCTGTTGTCGGTGGTGGCGCAACTGTCGCTGAGCCTGGGGGTGGCCAGCGCCGCCGCCTTGCTGGGCGGCTTCAGTGACGAAGTGGCGACAGGCGAGGTCAGCGACGTGCTGGGCGCGTTCCATATGACTTTCCTGAGCGTCGGCATCCTGGCGATGTTCGCGGCGGGGATTTTTCTGCAACTGCCTGCTGGAGAGGGACGCAAGAAGATGTGACGCGCCTCCCACAGTCCGTTGAACCGGGCCGAATAAACTGGACAGCCATTTATCGACATCGCCATCTGAGCCGCGCCCGGGACCTGATACACTGCGCGACATTTTTGTTTTGCAGGTCCATCGTCGTGACAAACACCGCTTTCAATACTTTGCCTCTGTCCGCTGCCATGCTGGCTAACCTGGAGTCGCTTGGTTATGCCGAAATGACACCGATTCAGGCGCAGAGCCTGCCGGTGATCCTCAAGGGCATGGACCTGATCGCTCAGGCCAAGACCGGCAGCGGCAAGACCGCCGCCTTCGGCATCGGCCTGCTGAACCCGATCAATCCACGCTTCTTCGGCTGTCAGGCACTGGTCATGTGCCCGACGCGCGAACTGGCCGACCAGGTGGCCAAGGAAATCCGTCGTCTGGCCCGTTCGGAAGACAACATCAAGGTGCTGACCCTGTGTGGTGGCGTGTCGTTCGGCCCGCAGATCGGTTCGCTGGAGCACGGCGCGCACATCATCGTCGGCACACCGGGCCGCATTCAGCAGCACTTGCGCAAAGGCTCGCTGGTACTGGACGGCCTGAACACGCTGATCCTCGACGAAGCCGACCGTATGCTGGACATGGGCTTCTACGACGCCATCGCCGACATCATCGAGCAGACACCGCAGCGTCGTCAGACCCTGCTGTTCTCGGCCACCTACCCGGTCGGCATCAAACAACTGTCGTCGAAGTTCATGCGCGATCCGCAGACCGTGAAGGTCGAGGCACTGCACGCTGACAGCCAGATCGAGCAGATTTTCTACGAAATATCCCCCGAGCAACGTCTGGAAGCGGTGGTCAAAGTGCTGGGCCATTTCCGCCCGGCCTCCTGCGTCGCGTTCTGCTTCACCAAGCAGCAGGTTCAGGAAGTGGTCGATCACCTGACTGCCAAGGGCATGTCTGCCGTCGGCCTGCATGGCGACCTGGAGCAGCGTGACCGTGATCAGGTGCTGGCGATGTTCGCCAACCGCAGCACCTCGGTGCTGGTCGCGACTGACGTGGCGGCACGCGGTCTGGACATCGATGCACTGGACATGGTCATCAACGTCGAACTGGCACGCGATTCGGAAATCCACATCCACCGCGTTGGCCGGACCGGTCGTGCAGGTGAGAAAGGCATCGCGGTCAGCCTCGTGGCACCGTCGGAAAGCCAGCGCGCCCGTGCCATCGAAGAACTGCAGAAAGCACCTTTGAACTGGCAGCAATACGATCAACTGAGCATCAAGGAAGGCGGCAAACTGCTGCCGGCCATGACCACGCTGTGTATCGGCTCGGGTCGCAAGGACAAACTGCGTCCAGGCGACATCCTTGGTGCGCTGACAGGCGAAGCCGGTATTCCGGGTACGCAGGTCGGCAAGATCGCGATCTTCGACTTCCAGGCTTACGTAGCGGTCGAGCGCAGCATGGCCAAACAGGCGCTGGAGCGCTTGAACAACGGCAAGATCAAAGGCAAGTCGCTGCGCGTGCGGATTTTGTAACCAAAAAAGGATGATGATCGTGCCCGCGCTCCCGCCCGGGCACGCAGCCCGTGACGCATTGCGTCACCTCCAGAAGCGGACGCGCGGCGTCCATGCAGGCGATTCCCGAGGACCATGCTGTGCCCGTTACTGACGTTGTAATCATTGGCGCTGGCGCCGCAGGTTTGATGTGTGCGTTTACCGCTGCCAGTCGCGGGCGCAAGGTGATGCTGATCGATCACGCCAACAAACCCGGCAAGAAGATCCTCATGTCGGGTGGCGGGCGGTGCAACTTCACCAACATGTACACCGAGCCTGCCAACTTCCTCTCGCAGAACGCGCACTTCTGCAAGTCGGCGCTGGCACGCTACACCCAGTGGGACTTCATCGAGATGGTCGCCAGACATGGCGTGCCCTATCACGAGAAAAAGCTCGGCCAGCTGTTTTGCGACAACAAGTCCAGCGACATTCTGGAAATGCTGCTGGAAGAATGCCGTCAGGCCGGTGCCAGCCTGCACATGGACACCTCGGTGCAGCAGATCGAAAAGACCGACTCGGGCTACCGCCTGCAAACCACGCTCGGCACGCTGGATTGCCAGTCACTGGTGATCGCCACCGGCGGACTGTCGATCCCGACGCTGGGCGCGACCGGGTTCGGCTATCAGGTCGGCAAACAATTTGGCCATACGCTTCTGCCGACGCGCGCAGGCCTTGTGCCGTTCACCATCACCGATCAGCTCAAGGCATTGTGCACCGAGCTGTCGGGCACTTCGGTGGATTGTCTGGTGAGCTGCAACGACACCTGTTTCCGCGAGAACATACTGTTCACCCATCGCGGCCTCAGCGGCCCGGCGATCCTGCAGATTTCCTCGTTCTGGCAGCCGGGCGACACGGTTGAAATCAACCTGCTGCCCGATCACGACGTGCCTGCCTGGCTCGCACAACAACAGGCTGAACGCCCCAACAGCGAGCTGAAGACGCTGCTGGGTGAGATCTTTACCAAGAAGATGGCCAACCTGATCGCCGAACACTGGTTCGTGTCCAAACCGATGAAGCAGTACACCCACGCTGAACTGGCCGACATCGCCGCGAAGCTGGCGAGCTGGCAGGTCATCCCGGCGGGCACCGAAGGTTACCGCACCGCCGAGGTCACGCTGGGTGGGATCGACACACGTGAAGTGTCGTCCAAGACCATGGAGTCGCTGAAATCGCCCGGTCTTTATTTTGTCGGTGAAGTGCTGGACGTCAGCGGCCACCTGGGCGGCTTCAATTTCCAATGGGCGTGGGCATCGGCCTACGCTGCAGCGCAATACGTGTGACGCAACACTGAATGCCGGTATAAATTTTGCGAGTCGGATGTACAGCCAGCCGTTTGGTCTGTACATATCCTCCTGCAGGATCGATTAATTGAGCACAAGGCCGTCAGCTTATTCATGGCATCGAAATCGCTTCGTCATACTTTCCGCCGTTTGTGGGCGCTGGATAAATTCAGTTATAGCGTTCGAGTCTTCATTGCCCTGACCGGCAGCATGGCGCTGTGCTGGTATCAGAACGAAATGGCTTTGCTGATCCCGCTATTCCTGGGGATTATCGCCAGCGCCCTGGCCGAGACCGACGACAGTTGGCAAGGCCGCCTCAACGCGCTGGCCGTGACGCTGGTGTGTTTCAGTATTGCCGCCCTCGCCGTCGAATTGCTGTTTCCCTACCCCTGGCTGTTCGTCTGCTCGCTGGCGCTGGCCAGCTTCTGCCTGACCATGCTCGGCGCACTGGGCGAGCGCTACGGCGCGATTGCCTACGGCACGCTGATTCTGTCGGTCTACACCATGATAGGCGTAGACCAGCGCGGCGGAGAGGTGCTGGATTTCTGGCATGAACCGATGCTGCTGGTGGCCGGTGCCGCATGGTACGGCCTGCTGTCAGTACTGTGGCAGATGCTGTTTTCCAACCAACCGGTGCAGCAGGCGCTGGCCAGACTGTTCCGCGAGCTGGGACAGTACCTGAAGCTCAAATCGACGCTGTTCGAGCCCATCCGTACCCTGAACGTGGAAGCCCGGCGCCTTGAACTGGCGCAGCAGAACGGCAAGGTGGTCGCCGCACTCAACGCGACCAAGGAAATCATTCTGCATCGGGTCGGCAGCGGTCGGCCGGGCTCGAAAGTCAGCCGCTACCTGAAGCTGTATTTCATCGCCCAGGACATCCATGAGCGCGCCAGCTCATCGCACTATCCCTACAACTCGTTGACTGACGCGTTTTTCCACAGCGACGTGCTGTTCCGCTGTCAGCGTCTGCTGCGCCAGCAAGGCAGTGCGTGCGAGGCGTTGTCGGAATCCATCCAGTTACGTCAGCCGTTCGTCTACGACCCCAATTTTGCCGAGGCCATGGAAGACCTGCATGCCTCGCTCGAACACCTGCGCATTCAGAGCAATCCCGCCTGGCGTGGGCTGCTGCGCTCACTGCGCGCACTGGCTGCCAACCTCACCACACTGGACCGGCTGATCAGCGACGCCAGCAACCCGGATGCCGTAGCAGATGCCACGGACAGCAGCCTGCTGGACCGCTCGCCACGCAACCTCAAGGACGTGTGGACACGCTTGCGCCTGCAGATGACGCCCACTTCCCTGCTGTTTCGTCACGCGCTGCGCCTGCCGCTGGCGCTGACCATCGGTTACGCGATGGTGCACCTGATTCATCCTTCGCAGGGCTACTGGATCATCCTGACCACAGTCTTCGTCTGCCAGCCGAGCTACGGCGCGACCCGGCGCAAACTCGGGCAGCGGATCATCGGCACCGCTATCGGCCTGACCGTCGGTTGGGTGTTGTTCGATCTGGTCACCAGTCCGATTCTGCAATCGATGTGCGCAGTGCTGGCCGGCGTGGTGTTCTTCGTCAACCGGACCACGCGCTACACGCTGTCGACGGCCGCGATCACGGTCATGGTGCTGTTCTGCTTCAATCAGGTGGGCGATGGCTACGGGCTGTTCCTGCCACGCCTGTTCGATACGCTACTGGGCAGCCTGATCGCAGGCCTTGCGGTGTTCCTGTTCCTGCCTGACTGGCAGGGTCGACGCCTGAACAAGGTGCTGGCCAATACCCTGACCTGCAACAGCATCTATCTGCGTCAGATCATGCAGCAATACGCCAAGGGCAAGAGCGACGATCTGGCGTATCGGCTGGCACGGCGCAACGCGCACAACGCTGATGCGGCGCTGTCGACGACGCTTGCGAACATGCTCATGGAGCCTGGGCACTTTCGCAAGGAAGCTGACGTCGGATTCCGTTTTCTGGTGCTGTCGCATACGCTGCTGAGCTATCTGTCCGGCCTGGGCGCGCACCGTGACACGCAGCTACCCGGCGATGTTCACGAGTACCTCATAGACGGCGCAGGCGCCAGACTCGCCGCCAGCATCGACGAAATTGCCCGCGGTCTCGCCGAGAAACAAAGCGTTGCCGTGCAGAGCGATGAAGAAGAAGCGCTGGCCTCCCAACTGGAGCAGATACCGGAAGAGATGGATGAAAGCCAGCGACTGGTGCAGACCCAGCTCGCGTTGATCTGCCGCCAGCTCGCACCTCTGCGCACCCTCGCCGCTCATTTGATCAAAGCGCCGCAGGCTGTCCCAGACCATGCCGTCTGAACAACTCGTCATAGCTGCCGTCGGCTTTCATGGCGGCAATTTCCCGGTCGAAGTCCGCGACGATCTCGGCATGCTTCGGGTGCTTCAGGCTGACCAGAATATGCAGGCCATTCTCGCTCACTGAGCCGGGCAGAAATTCCACCCGGTCGCGTACTTCCTGCGCCTCCAGCGACAGGCTGTAGCGGGCCACGTATTCGTCTTCGATCGCCAGATCCACGCGCTCGGCCGCCAGCATGCGGATTGCCGTGGAGAAATTCTGCACCGGCACCTTTTGCAAAAGCGGGTCGTTGTCGAATTCAGGCGAATAGGCATAGCCGCGCACGACGGCGATCAGGTAGGCGTGCAGTTGCTGATGATTCAGGGGCGCCATGGGCGAGTCTTTGCGCTTGAGCAGGCGTATGCGATTGACCAGATAAGGCTGGGAAAACTGCCCGATCAGCTTTCTGTCTTCGCTGAGCCAGGCATTCACCAGAACATCATGACGCCCCTCTCTCACACCCAGCAGGGCTCTGGCCCATGGCACCTGCTGATACTCGACCGTGTAACCGGCGCGCTTGAGTGCGGTACTGACAATGTCGGTCGCAAGCCCGCCGTTTTGCAGCAGAGCGTCGGTGAACGGTGGCCAAGGGTCAGCAACGATGCGCAGTCTTTCGCCGGCATTGGCGGATGCCATCGCCAACATCACCAGCAACCCCAACACTCGAAGCAGGTACGACATGCTTTGATTCCTGGAAGGACAGCTTGCCGGGTCGATATCTGACAACGGCGAGTCCACCCTTCATAAGGATGACTCTGACCCTGAGTGAAGACCCAAAACCGCTATTAAACAAGTCAAAAACAGGCAGCAATAACTGCTTCGTCGTGGCGCAGGATCGGCTCGTTTGCAGACGATCAGGCTGGCCGCTGTTGCGATGCCCACCAGCACGATAGGATTGCTTCCCTGTATACAGTTTCAAGCCTTGAACACCGGGGCTGTTTGACCTGCGCAAGCGCGGATCAAGAGCTGACGAAGCGTTTCCGATTTCCGAAAAGTACGCCCATGCGAAATGATGAAAATATCCACCCCGAAGCCGCAGTCGCTCCGGGCTATCTGGCCAACCATGCTGAACGCGTTTTCAACCGGGCCGTCGAGGCAGCACTCAGGCCTCACGGCATCTCGCTGGCGTTGCTGGGGCCACTGCTCTGGCTGTCATGGCGAGGCCCGATGCTTCAACGCGATCTGGTGCACGCCTCGGCCATCAAGCAGCCTGCCATGGTGGCGATTCTGGACAAGCTGGAGGCTGCAGGATTTGTCGAGCGCGCCCCCCTGCCAGAGGATCGCCGGGCATCGACGGTCAGCATCACAGAGCAAGGAAAACAGATCGCGGCCGTGGGCAAGCAGGTCCTGCTGGACACCAATGCACGCGGTGTTGATGGATTCACGCCTGAAGAGGCCACAGCGCTCGTGACGCTGCTTCATCGCTTCATTGGCAATCTTGAATAACGGGCAATATATATCACAAGTGATTGACTTTATATCATGCGTGATATTAAGTGCGGGCATCAGGAGTCATTCTCATGCCCAAACGAATTCTTATCAGCGGCGCAAGCGTCGCAGGCAACACCACCGCCTGGTGGCTCTCGCGTAATGGTTTTGATGTGACCGTCATCGAAAAGGCGCCCGCCTTTCGTGATGGCGGCCAGAACGTGGACGTACGCGGCGCAGGCCGAGAGGTTCTGCGCCGTATGAATCTGGAGCAAGCGGCGCTCGCCCTCAATACTGGCGAAGCAGGCACTGACTGGGTCGATGAGCAGGACAACGTCATTGCCCGCTTTGCCGTCGAAGACATCGGCGATGGTCCGACGGCTGAACTGGAGATCATGCGCGGCGACATCGCGCATATGATTTATGTGCCTGCCAGCACCCGCGCCACCTATCGTTTTGGCGAGCGCATTGAAACGCTCGAACAGGACGCGTCCGGCGTAACAGTCAATTTCGCCGGCGGCACGCAGGAACGCTACGACCTGGTGATTGTTGCCGAAGGCGTCGGCTCGCCCACCCGCGAAAAGATGTTCCCGGGAGAGAACACGCCCCGCTGGATGGACATCACCATCGCCTACTTCGGCATTGCCAAAACGGAACAGGATGGTGAGTTTGCCCGGCAATACAACACGATCGGCGGCATCGGCGCGACGTTGAAGCCAGGTCGGGGAAACAGGGTCCATGTCTACATGGGCATGCAGAAGAAACCGGAAGGCGAAAACCTGTGGAGCCAAGAACGCCAGAAGCAGTTTCTGGCCGAGAAGTTTGCCAATGCGGGCTGGCACTTTCCGCGCATTCTGGACGGGATGTTCAAGACCGATGACTTCTACTTCGATGTGCTGCGTCAGGTCAGGATGGACCGCTGGTCCAACGGCCGCGTCGTTCTGACGGGCGACGCGGCATGGTGCGCCACGCCGCTTTCCGGCATCGGCACGACGCTGGCGGTGGTCGGAGGGTATGTGCTGGCGGGTGAGCTGTCGAAAACAGACGATCTTTCCGCTGCGTTGGCAGCCTATGATCGCGTGATGCGACCATTCGTGAAGGAAGGACAAGGCCTGCCGAAAGCCGTCCCGCGCATGCTCTGGCCCAACACCCGCAGAGGACTGGCGCTGCTGCGTGGTGCCATGCGGCTGGCGGGCAGACCTTCAGTGAGAAAGATCTTTTCACGGCTATTTCTTCGTGACTCCGAAAAAGTGAAATTGCCGGATTACGCAGACGATCAGGCCAGGTAACCGGCAGAAGGCTTGAACGGTACGTCGCGAACACGCGCGCTTACTCGCCCATCTGCCAGCGTTTATTGGGAATGACGCCAGATGCGTTTAGACTTCGCTTCTGGTTTCTCTGCGAGTCGGCAACATGTCTATCAAATGGATCTGCAAACACCACACCGAGCTGAACATCCAACAGCTTTATGCCGTGCTGAAACTGCGCGCCGAGGTGTTCGTGGTGGAACAGCAATGTGTATACCTGGACGTCGACGGACAGGACCTTACAGGCGACACCTGCCACCTGATGGCGTGGCAGGAAGATCAACTGGTCGCGTACCTGCGCCTGCTCGACCCTATCCAGCAAGGCGGCGACGTGACCATCGGCCGCGTGGTCACGGCACCCTCGATTCGCAGCAAGGGCATCGGCCATGAACTGATGGTCCAGGCACTGGAGCACGCCGAACGCAAATGGCCAGACCAGCCCATCTACCTGTCAGCACAGGCGCACCTGCAGGGCTACTACAGCCGTTATGGCTTCAATCCGGTGGGCGAGGTCTATTTGGAGGACGATATCCCCCACATCGGCATGCGTCGGGATCTGGAGTGAGGGCAGCCGATCTGCATCAGCGTCAATACTGGCTATGCGGCGGAATCTCAGAATCCATATTCGTAGATCGAGCCACCCGCAGCGCGGCGAACGCACGCTCCATCACGGATAACCCAACACCGCCTTGATCGTGGTCAGGTGATGAGTGATCCAGTCGCGGTCGATGGCGCCCCAGTCGATGATGCGGTATCGCCCGGCATGGTTGCGGGCGCCGTCCTGTTGTTCAAACTCGCACTGGATGTCCAGATCAGCCAGTGCGGCGATGGTGTCCTGGGCGGTGCGGCGTGGCATGCCGGTCACTTTTTCCAGTTCCGGGACGCTGCTGGCGAGCTGACAGTCGATAAGGTACGCCACGTAAAGGCGGCGGTAGAAACTGCTTTTGGTCTTGCTGACCTCCATCGTCGTATCCTTCAATGCGTTGTTCAGGTGATCGATCCAGAGGCGGATTGCAGGTCGCGGTACGTCAGGTAAACACGCAAGTCGAATTCCAGCTGATGGTAAGCGGGCAGCATGTGTTCACACAATTTGTAGAACGCCTTGTTATGTTCCGACTCACGAAAGTGCGCCAGCTCATGCACCACGATCATTTGCAGAAACTCCGGCGGCGCGTCCTTGAACAGCGACGCCACGCGAATTTCGTTCTTGGCCTTGAGCTTGCCGCCCTGCACTCTCGAAATTTTAGTATGCAAGCCCAGCGCGCGATGGGTCAGGTCCAGACGATTATCGAATAGGACCTTGTCGATACTGGGCGCATTGCGCAGGTGATCCTGCTTCAACGCCAGCGCGTAGGCATACAGGGCCTTATCACTCTGCACCTGATGACGCGCCGGGTAGCGTTGCTGCAGGTAGTCCGCAAGCCGACCTTGCGCTATCAGTTGATGCACCTGATCCTGCAGCGCCTGAGGGTAGGCCTGCAGGTATTTGAGTGGAGCGTGACGGGTCATGAGATCGGGGCACAGGCTTGAAAGGCGCCAGTCTACCGCACTCAGCCCCGTTTCAAGCCTTGCACCTCAAACTGTGCCGGGAAGTGCAGCGTTTCCTCCGCCAGCATCGGATGGGCGATGAAAAATCCCTGTACGACCTGGCAGCCGCTGTCGGCCAGCCACTGGTACTGTTCCTGCGTCTCGACGCCCTCGGCAATGATCAGCATGTCGAGGTTGCGGGACAGATCAATGATACTGCGCGCCATCGCAGCCTCTCGCGGCGAGCCCAGAATATTGGCCACGAAATGCCGGTCGAGCTTCAGCGTATCCAGTTGCAGATTGCGCAAATGCGACAACGAGCACTCGCCGATACCGAAGTCGTCCAGCGCGATCCGTACCCCGATGTCATGCAGCTCGGATAGCTGCTTGTGGCTGTGTGAGAGGTTGTGCACCAGCGAGCTTTCGGTGATTTCGACCTCCAGCTGACCCGGCCTGAGGCCGAACCGATCCATGGCACGCTTGAGTTCCGACACCAGATTAGGCATGCAGAACTGCGTGGGGCTGACACAAACGCTCAGTACGACATCGGACGAAAACACGCCGTTCCAGACTTGCCGCTGCTCCGCGCCCTGATCGAAGATCCAGCTGCCCAGCTTGTTGATCAGCCGGGTTTCTTCCAGCAACGGAATGAACAAGGCCGGCGGCACATCCCCCACTGCGGGGTGCTGCCAGCGCAACAGCGCCTCGAACCCGCGCAGTCGGCCGTCCGCCACATGAATCTGAGGCTGATAAACGACCGAGAAATCCTTGCCGTCGATGGCCGTGCGCACACTTTCTTCCAGCATCAGTCGCGAACGGGCACGGCCATTCATATTCTGGTCATAGAACCGGTACTGCTGGCGCCCTGCCCGTTTGGCCTCGTACATGGCGATATCCGCGGCGCGCAGCAATCCGTCCAGGTTGGCCCCGCAATCGGGATAGGTGGCAATCCCGACGCTGGCACCCATGCTGATCTCCACACCGTCGATATGCCGACGACCCGAGACACGTTCGATCAGCTTTTCTGCGATTTTGGCTGCCTGTTCGGGGTAGTCGAGCCCGTCGATGACCACCGTGAACTCGTCACCACCGATACGCGCCAGAACATCGTAGGGCCGCATGCTTTCTTTGAGTTGCTCCGCCACCCAGAGCAGAATCTCATCACCCGCGTCATGGCCCAGCGCGTCATTGATCTGCTTGAAGCCGTCGAGGTCCATGTACAGCACCACGAGGTACTTGCCGACCTGATCGTTGCGCCCGAGCATGCCCTCGACTGTCTGATAGAAACCGCGTCGATTGAGCAGCCCGGTCAGGGCATCGGTGACAGCCTGCTTTTCCAATTGCTGATACAGGTCACGCACCACCGACATGTCGAGAACGGTCAGGACCATGGCTTTCTGCTCGGCCGGCAAAGCCGCGCAGGACAGCGCGACCGGCAACTGGCGCCCCTCGGTCGTTCTCAGAATGGCGTCATGCACGCGATAGGTATCGGCACGTCGATAATGCTTGTAGAAACCCGAGTCCAGCCAGCCAGCAACCTGCGGCTCCTGAATGTAATCCAGCACCCGAGTGCCACACAGCTGTTCGACGGTGGCGCCCAGCAGAAAACAGATGGCGGGGTTGGCGAAGCTGATAATGCCTTGTTCATCCACGACCAGGATGCCTTCAGCCACATTGGCCAGCACCGAAGCATTGAACGCTCGCGCCGACTCCAGTTCCTGCGACAAAGCCTGCAGTGCACGACGGTTACGCTGCTGCTCCAGCAGGGTCTGAACCTTGGGTTTGAGTATGTTCGGGTCGAAGGGCTTGAACAGGTAATCCGTCGCGCCGCTGGCGTACCCCTTCTGAACCGCATCTTTGCTCTGCTCGTTGGCGGTGAGAAAGATGATGGGCGTGAGACGAGTACGCTGGCTGCCCCGCATCAGACGGGCCACTTCGAAGCCGTCCATGCCTGGCATCTGCACGTCCAGCAGCACCAGATCCACCTCCTGCTCCAGCAGAATAGTGAGGGCCTCGATGCCTGAACTGGCCGTGACGATATGCCAGTCCGTCCTTTGCAGGACAGCGCACATCGTGACCAGGTTTTCCGGATAGTCATCTACAACCAGTAACACTGAGGAGCCATCGGCTGGCCCGAATTGCGCGCGTTCCATGCTGCTTCTCTAATCTGTGGTACGACGCCTGAAGTTCAGGAAGACCGCCATACATATGAAATCAACTCTAGCCGCGTCTTGAAAAAAGCAGAAGCTAGCTATCTGTTTGCCATCATCAAACTTCAATTAACCGACTAACGGTCATTTTCTGTAGGCCCCACCCACACTGCCCTGTAGGAAAAGTGACAGCACTTTGACGTCATTCGACCGGCAATTTTGCGTTAACAAATTGTCCTACAACCCGTATAAAGCCATGCTGAAACCCTCTGGCTAGAGGCCTCCCCTGCTGGCAAACAGACATATTCGGATGGACCAAAATGATAGATCTTGCGACGTGGCAACTCAGCATTCCGGTAGGCTCGCCACCCAAGACCATTGGGACCTCACAATTGGTAAAGGGTTACGACGGCAAATACTTCGAATCCACCTCCAAATCGATTTTTTTCTGGGCACCTGTTACGGGTTCCAAAACCGAAAACGCCAAATACGCACGCAGCGAGCTGCGTGAAACCTGGCCTGACGGCACCTTGCGTAACTGGATGTACGGCGATGCGGATAATTTCCTGAATGCCACGCTGGAAGTGGATCAGGTGCCTTCTTCCGGCAAAATCGTCATCGGTCAGATACATGCGTACGAAAGTACCGAGCCGATGCTCAAGGTCGAGTATCAGTACAAGGAAAAGGACAAGGCGGGCGATATCGTGGTCAAGGTGCGCAAACGCTTCGACGACGATAAGAGCAAGGTCTACAAAATTGCCGAAGGCGTGCCGCTCAACGAGAAATTCAAATACATCATCCACCTGAGTCCGGGCGGTCAGTTGAGCGTCAGCACGCGGGACGTGAACTGGGATACCCAGGTCAGCTCGAGCTGGCGAGACAAGCCGCTTTATTTCAAGGCGGGCGTCTATACCCAGGACCACACCGGCTACAGCAGCGAAGGAGGCAAGGCCACGTTCTACAGCCTGGACATCGACCACAACAAGACCTGAACGACACGCCACTCCATAAACGAAAACGGCCCGCACTCATCAGAGCACGGGCCGTTCTTTATGGACGCTGAAACGTTGCGGATCAGCGGTTGGCCTGGAAGTCCTTCTCGGCCGCCAGGAAGCGCGCCTGCATCGATTCCGAAGCGCCCTTGCCGATCAGGCTGAACACCACGATGGCGATACTGGCGAAGATGAAGCCAGGAACGATTTCGTACAGGCCCATCGTGCTGAACTGTTTCCAGAGCACGACGGTCGCGGCACCGACGATCACACCAGCCAGCGCGCCGTTACGGGTCATACCTTTCCACAGCACCGAAATCAGCACCACCGGACCGAACGCAGCGCCGAAGCCTGCCCATGCATAGCTCACCAGACCCAACACGCGGTTTTCCGGGTTGGCGGCCAGCAGAATGGCGATGATCGCGATCAACAGCACCATGCCACGGCCCACCCAGACCAGCTCCAGCTGCGAAGCACCTTTGCGCAGGTAGGCTTTATAGAAGTCTTCGGTAAGCGCGCTGGAGCACACCAGCAACTGGCAGCTCAGCGTGCTCATGACCGCTGCAAGAATGGCCGACAGCAACACACCTGCAACCCATGGGTTGAACAGCAGCTTGGCCAGCTCGATGAACACCCGCTCAGGATTTTCGGTGACAGGACCTGCAACATCCGGGTTCGCGGAGAAGTACGCGATGCCGAAGAAGCCGACGGCCACGGTGCCGCCCAGGCAAAGGATCATCCACGCCATCGAGATCCGCCGGGCATTGGCGATCGACTTCACGGAATCTGCCGCCATGAAGCGCGCCAGAATGTGCGGCTGGCCGAAATAACCCAAGCCCCAGGCCAGCAACGAGATGATGCCGATAAAGGTGGTGTTCTTGAACATGTCGAAGCTGGTCGGATCCTTCGCTTCGATGGCCAGGAAGGTCGTGTCCACACCGCCCGTCGCGAGCAGCACGATGATCGGTGTCAGGATCAGCGCGAAGATCATCAGCGTGGCCTGCACGGTATCGGTCCAGCTCACGGCCAGAAAACCGCCTACGAAGGTGTATGCGATGGTCGCTGCCGCACCGGCCCACAGGGCGGTTTCATAGGACATGCCAAAGGTGCTTTCGAACAGTCGTGCGCCGGCGACAATGCCAGAGGCGCAATAGATGGTGAAGAACACCAGAATCACGACAGCCGAGATGATGCGCAGCAAGCCGCTGTTGTCTTCGAAACGGCTGCTGAAATAGTCCGGCAGGGTCAGGGCATCACCATTGTGCTCGGTCTGCACACGCAGACGACCGGCCACGAACAACCAGTTCAGGTAGGCACCAGCGATCAGTCCGATGGCAATCCAGCTCTCCGACAGACCCGACATGTAGATGGCACCCGGCAACCCCATCAGCAGCCAGCCGCTCATGTCCGAAGCACCGGCCGACAAGGCGGTAACCACGCTGCCCAGGCTGCGCCCGCCAAGAATATAATCCGAAAGATTGTTGGTGGAGCGATAGGCCATCAAGCCGATCAGGACCATTGCCGCGATGTAGATCACGAACGTGATCAAGGTAGGGTTACTGACACTCATGAGTTCTGCCTTGGCATTGTTTTTATGTTGGCACCTGATGACCAAGGGGTGACCACTGAAACTCAGCCTGTCCACGCCCTTGCACCCGACACCGCGCTGCCTGTCCATTTCATTGAAATGAGCAGGCAATGACTACGGTTGCACCGTGGGAACGAATCCTATTAAACAATTTAAACAAGGTGCAACCACTTTCATCAGGCAAGTTGCACCTGCTCTGAAAAACCCGATCCGGGTGTTAAGACGCCCTATTTTGGGGCGGCAAACCGTCTTTGATCAAATAAAACCGCACTTTGAAAGAGCAACTCACTGTTTTTAATCACAAACCGGCAAAACCGGGGTGAAATATTTTGAAAAATAAGGTTGCACCCGGTTGCACCTCATACCAGTGCGAGGCTAATCTGCGTCAAAGCCGATGCCACGTTCGTAGTGGCTACAATGAGGACAATACATGGCCACCACCACGCTGGGCGTCAAGCTGGACGACCCGACCCGCGAGCGATTGAAAGCAGCCGCCCACTCCATCGACCGGACTCCGCACTGGTTGATCAAGCAGGCGATCTTCAATTACCTGGAAAAGCTGGAGAGTGGTACAACCCTGCTGGAACTGAACGGCTCGTCGAGCAAGGACAGCGATGACCGTGGCGAGCTGGCCGACGATGCGGGCCTGCAATGCTTTCTGGACTTTGCCGAAAGCATCCAGCCGCAGTCTGTTCTGCGTGCCGCCATCACGTCCGCTTACCGTCGCCCCGAGCCCGAAGTGGTACCCATGCTGCTGGAGCAGGCGCGTCTGCCGGTACCGATGGCTGAAGCTGCCAACAAACTTGCGGCCTCCATCGCCGAGAAGCTGCGCAACCAGAAAAGCGCTGGTGGCCGTGCCGGTATCGTTCAAGGCCTGCTGCAGGAATTCTCGCTGTCGTCGCAGGAAGGCGTCGCCCTGATGTGTCTGGCCGAAGCGCTGCTGCGTATTCCGGACAAGGGCACTCGCGACGCACTGATTCGCGACAAGATCAGCAACGGCAACTGGCAGCCGCACCTGGGCAACAGCCCGTCGCTGTTCGTCAACGCCGCCACCTGGGGCCTGTTGCTGACCGGCAAGCTGGTCGCCACGCACAACGAAACAGGCTTGACCTCATCCCTGAGCCGTATCATCGGCAAGAGCGGCGAACCCATGATCCGCAAGGGCGTGGACATGGCAATGCGCCTGATGGGCGAGCAGTTCGTTACCGGCGAAACCATCGGTGAAGCCCTGGCCAATGCCAGTCGTTTCGAGGCCAAGGGTTTTCGTTATTCCTACGACATGCTGGGCGAGGCCGCCCTGACCGAACACGACGCGCAGAAGTATCTGGCGTCCTACGAGCAGGCTATCCACTCCATCGGCAAGGCCTCACACGGTCGCGGTATTTATGAAGGCCCGGGCATCTCCATCAAGCTGTCGGCGCTGCATCCTCGCTACAGCCGCGCCCAGTACGAGCGCGTAATGGAAGAGCTGTACCCGCGCCTGCTGTCCCTGACCCTGCTGGCCAAGCAATACGACATAGGCCTGAACATCGACGCTGAAGAAGCGGACCGCCTGGAACTCTCGATGGACCTGCTCGAACGCCTGTGCTTCGAGCCGCAGCTGACCGGCTGGAACGGCATCGGTTTCGTGATCCAGGCGTACCAGAAACGCTGCCCTTACGTGATCGACTATGTGATCGATCTGGCCCGTCGCAGTCGTCATCGCCTGATGATTCGCCTGGTGAAAGGCGCTTACTGGGACAGCGAGATCAAGCGCGCTCAGGTCGAGGGCCTGGAAGGCTATCCGGTATACACCCGCAAGGTGTACACCGACGTGTCTTACATCGCCTGCGCCCGCAAGCTGCTGGCAGCACCGGAAGTCATCTATCCGCAGTTCGCCACACACAACGCACACACCTTGGCGGCGATCTACCAGATTGCCGGTCAGAATTATTACCCCGGCCAGTACGAATTCCAGTGCCTGCACGGCATGGGCGAACCGCTGTACGAGCAGGTTGTAGGCAAGGTCGCCGATGGCAAGCTGAACCGTCCGTGCCGTGTGTACGCACCGGTCGGCACCCATGAAACGCTGCTGGCTTATCTGGTGCGTCGCCTGCTGGAGAACGGTGCCAACACATCATTCGTCAACCGCATCGCCGACCACAGCATCTCCATTCAGGAACTGGTGGCCGATCCGGTCAGCCAGATCGAAAGAATGGCAACGCAGGAAGGCGGTTTCGGCCTGCCGCACCCGCGCATCCCGTTGCCACGCGACCTGTACGGCAGCGAACGCGCCAATTCCAGCGGCATCGACATGGCCAACGAACACCGTCTGGCGTCGCTGTCTTCGGCCTTGCTGGCCACTGCGCACAACGACTGGAAAGCCGCACCGATGCTGGGCTGCCCGGCCAGCGAAGGCGTCGCCAACGCGGCACTGAACCCGTCCGATCTGCGTGACGTGGTCGGTCATGTTCAGGAAGCCACCGTTCAGGATGTCGACAACGCCATCCAGTGCGCCCTGAGCGCCGGTCCGATCTGGCAGGCCACGCCGCCCGCCGAACGTGCCACCATTCTGGAACGTGCCGCCGACCTGATGGAAGGCGAGATCCAGCCGCTGATGGGCCTGTTGGTCCGCGAAGCGGGCAAGACCTTCGCCAACGCCATTGCCGAAGTGCGCGAAGCCGTGGACTTTCTGCGTTATTACGCCGTCCAGGCACGCAATGATTTCACCAATGATGCCCACCGCCCGCTGGGTCCTGTGGTCTGCATCAGCCCGTGGAACTTCCCGCTGGCGATCTTCAGCGGACAGGTGGCAGCTGCACTCGCCGCTGGCAATCCGGTGCTGGCCAAGCCTGCCGAGCAGACGCCACTGATCGCCGCCCAGGCGGTGCGTCTGCTGCTGGAAGCCGGTATTCCTGAAGGCGTAGTGCAACTGCTGCCGGGTCGCGGTGAAACCGTCGGTGCCGGGCTGGTCGGCGACGAGCGCGTCAAAGGCGTGATGTTCACCGGCTCCACCGAAGTCGCCCGTCTGCTGCAACGCAATGTGGCCGGTCGCCTGGATTCGCAGGGTCGTCCGGTTCCGCTGATCGCCGAGACCGGTGGCCAGAACGCGATGATCGTCGACTCTTCGGCGCTGACCGAACAGGTGGTGATCGACGTTGTCTCCTCGGCCTTCGACAGTGCCGGTCAACGCTGCTCGGCACTGCGCGTGCTGTGCCTGCAGGAGGACTCCGCCGACCGCGTCATCGAAATGCTCAAGGGTGCGATGGCCGAAAGCCGTCTGGGCAACCCTGAGCGTCTGTCCGTGGACATCGGTCCGGTGATTGATGCTGAAGCCAAGTCCAGCATCGAGAAACACATTCAGGCCATGCGCGACAAAGGCCGCACCGTGTATCAAGTGGCCATCGCCGACAGCGCCGAACTCAAACGCGGCACTTATGTGATGCCGACGCTGATCGAGCTGGAAAGCTTCGACGAACTGCAACGTGAAATCTTTGGTCCCGTGCTGCACGTGGTGCGCTACAAGCGCAAGGAACTGGACCAGTTGATCGCCCAGATCAACGCGTCCGGTTATGGCCTGACGCTGGGTGTGCACACTCGGATCGACGAGACTATCGCCAAGGTGATCGACAACGTCCATGCCGGTAATGTCTATGTGAACCGCAACATCGTCGGTGCCGTGGTGGGTGTTCAGCCGTTTGGTGGCGAAGGTCTGTCAGGCACGGGGCCGAAAGCCGGTGGGCCGCTGTACCTGTATCGCCTGCTGTCGACGCGCCCACAGGACGCCATCGAGAAGTCCTTCGTACGCGGCGATGCGCTGTCGGCCCCGGATCTTCGCCTGCGCGAAGCCATGAGCAAGCCGTTGCAAGCCTTGAAAACCTGGGCGACCAGCCATCAAAACGCTGAGCTGACTGCGCTGTGCAGCCAATACGCCGAGCAATCGCAGAGCGGCATCACGCGCCAACTTGCGGGCCCGACCGGCGAGCGCAACAGCTACGCAATCCTGCCGCGCGAGCACGTGCTGTGTCTGGCCGATGACGAAACCGATCTGTTGACGCAATTGGCCGCTGTGCTGGCAGTGGGCAGCTCGGCGGTCTGGCCGGAAACCGAGATCTGCAAAGCGCTGCGCGCTCGCCTGCCGAAAGAGGTTCAGGCGCGCATCAAGCAGGTTGCCGACTGGACCAAGGACGAAGTGAGCATCGACGCGGTTCTGCACCACGGTGATTCGGACCAATTGCGCGCCATCTGCCAGCAGATCGCCCAACGCAGCGGCGCCATTGTCGGCGTCAACGGCCTGTCCCACGGCGAGACCAACATCCCGCTGGAGCGTCTGGTGATCGAACGTGCGTTGAGCGTCAACACCGCAGCGGCGGGTGGTAATGCGAGTTTGATGACGATCGGCTGATTCAGGGCAGTGTTCTCTGGATACTGGAACCAGGCAGGGAGGACTGTCAGGCGCTGAAAGTGCGGGCATCGCACATCATCCACGGGAAGTCTCGTGTGAGCGTGATGCCGGCAGAAACGTGACTTCCAGCGTCATTCTTTAATTGGCAGACCTGAACTATTTGTCACTTGCGCATGAATCAGACAACGGCTCCTAATGCGTGAAAATCCCGACATAAGAACAACCTTCCGGGGCCCGCTACCATGCAACGTTTGATTTCATTGGCGTTAGGTTTGATGTTGTATGTTGGCCAAGCGCATTCCGAGACGAACGTGCGCGAAGAACAACTTCTTCTGCCGATACAGGCAGGAGCCCATGTAGAGAACATAGAGGCACTGGTGGTCCGTCCGGTTGACGGCGAAAAGCTTCCCATAGCGCTCATTGTCAACGGTTCATCAGCCGAAGATCCGTCAGCGGCCCATGCGGACTGGCTCTCGAACATGGCACATGACTTCGCTCATCGAGGCTGGTTGGCCGTATCAATTGTATGGCCAGGATATGGCCATTCGACAGGCAGGTTCATGAATGAGGGGGGAAACTGCGCAGCCCCTCAAGTGGCCAACTTTCTAGAGGCGCATGGGGAAGAACTCGGTGCTGCGTTGTCGGCTCTGCGTGAGAGACCGGATGTTGACCCAACGTTGGCGCTGGGTGTCGGCATATCCATAGGTGGGGCTTCGATGCTAAACCTGGGTGCCCGATCCGGACATCCGCTGGCGGCAATAATCAATATTTCGGGGGGTGTTTACCACTATTCCAAAGCGGGGACCGCCGATCCTGACTGTTCTTTATACCAGGCGGACCTGATACGAACGGTCACGCAATTCGGCGTTGGGAATTCGACCCCCACCCTTTGGATTTATGCCAAAAACGATCCTTTTTTTGGCCCGGATCTGGTCGATCAAATGATCGCGGGTTATCGATCGCAGGGCGGGATAGCTGATCTCGTCATGCTTCCGCCATTTGGCAAGGACGGGCACACACTTTTCAAAAATGAAGCCAGTGTACTTATCAACCCTCACATCGACGATTTCCTGAGGCGCAACCGGTTACCCGCGATGAACCACAGCGCGTTAATGCCTCTTCTCTCGAGACTGATAACCACTGAATCCACCAGAGCGCAGGTCTATCTCCTCAGCGTCACAGAAAAGGCGATGGCAATGTCCGCAAACTCCAACAAAATTTACTGGCACTACGGTGCTCGCACAATCGATGAGGCGCGAGAAAAAGCGCTCACTCGCTGCCGGAAAGACAATGGTGACTCCTGTCGAATCGTCGTTGAAAACCAAAGCCTGATAGCTGGCTGGCAGGCTGTGGTGAGCCCGTCGAGTAAGTAGAGGTGCCAATTTGACGTATCGCGAAGCGTTGGGTTTATTCAACAGGCCGCGAAACCTGCGCTCCCGATCAAACAAGTTCCGCAATACCCACTGCCCACTGCCCTTCATCACCCGCATCAATCTTGCTACCCCCTACCCGTTCAGCCACCTAGACTGGTGCGACATCCAGTCAAGGTGCGTTGCCATGTCCGAGTCGCTGCTCAGTTCCCGTAATCTGGCTTTCGAGTTGTATGAAGTGCTGGATGCCGAAGCCCTGATACGCCGCGAGCGCTTTGCCGAGCACACGCGCGAGACGTTCGATGCGGCGATTGGCACGGCACGGACCATTGCCGAGAAGTACTTCGCACCGCACAACCGAAAGGCTGACGAGAACGAGCCACGCTATGAGCATGGCGCCGCGGTGCTGATCCCGGAGGTCAAGCCTGCGGTGGACGCTTTTCTGGAAGCGGGTTTTCTCAATGCAGCACGCGATTTCGAGGCAGGCGGCATGCAGTTGCCGACGCTGCTGTCGCAAGCCTGCTTCGCGCACTTTCAGGCCGCCAACGCCGGGACCACTGCGTATCCGTTCCTGACCATGGGCGCGGCGAATCTGATCGAAAGTTTCGGCGATGACGAGCAGAAGCAGCGTTTTCTGCAACCGATGATCGAAGGCCGTTTCTTCGGCACCATGGCGCTGACCGAACCTCACGCAGGCTCCTCCCTGTCCGACATCCGCACCCGCGCCGAACCCGCCGCAGATGGTTCCTACCGGTTGCGCGGCAACAAGATTTTCATCTCGGGTGGCGATCACAACCTGTCGGAAAACATCGTGCATATGGTACTGGCCAAGCTGCCGGATGCACCCGGCGGGGTCAAAGGCATCTCGCTGTTCATCGTGCCCAAGTTTCTGGTCAATGACGATGGCAGCCTCGGCAGGCGTAACGACGTGCTGCTGGCCGGGCTGTTTCACAAGATGGGCTGGAAAGGTACGACCTCGACTGCGCTCAATTTCGGCGACAACGGTGAGTGCGTCGGCTACCTGGTCGGCAAGCCGCATCATGGACTCAGCTACATGTTCCAGATGATGAACGAAGCGCGCATAGGTGTCGGCATGGGTGCGGTCATGCTCGGTTACGCAGGCTATCTGTACTCGCTCGATTACGCACGCGAGCGGCCCCAGGGTCGGCTGCCGGACAACAAGAGTCCGGACAGCGCACCCGTGTCGATCATCCAGCACACCGATGTACGCCGCATGCTGCTGACCCAGAAAGCTTACGTGGAAGGCGCGTTCGACCTGGGCCTGTACGCCGCCCGCCTGTTCGACGACGCGCAGACTGGCGAGACCGAACAGATGCGCCAGCAAGCCCACGAACTGCTGGACCTGCTGACCCCCATCGTCAAATCCTGGCCGTCGGAGTTCTGCCTCAAGGCCAACGAGTTGGCGATCCAGATTCTCGGCGGTCACGGTTATACCCGCGAATACCCGGTCGAGCAGCATTACCGGGACAACCGGCTGAACCCGATCCATGAAGGCACCCACGGCATTCAGTCGCTGGACCTGCTTGGCCGCAAACTGGCGCAGAACGGCGGTGCCGGTTTGAAGCAACTGGTCAGGCTGATCGCCGACACCGCACAACGCGCCAGTGCCCACAGTCAGCTCGATCATCTACGCCAGCCGCTGGAGCAACTGGTAAGCGCCTTGCAAGGCGTGACCGTCGGCCTGCTGACCGACCTGGCACAAGGCAACGTCAATGTCGCACTGGCCAACTCGGCGCTGTACCTCAAGGCATTCGGGCATACCGTGATCGGCTGGCGCTGGCTGGAACAGGCCATTCGTGCCGAAGAAGGATTGAGCAAAGGCAACGCGGCAGACGTCGATTTCTATAAGGGGAAACTGCAGGCCGCGCGGTACTTCCTGACATGGGAAGTACCGGCGTGTCATCACGACCTGGCGATACTGCAAGCCCGTGATGACGTGTGCCTGTCGATGCAGAACGAGTGGTTCTGATTCGGCGCCAGGCGGGTGTCATTCACCCAGCCACTGCGGGAGGCGACTTGCCAGCGATGCGATGAATCAAAGTTGAACTGACACTGTCGCACCCTGCCGGCTTCAAAACGTTGCTTCAGAACGTTTACGTCACAATGAACCCTGTCCCTGGGGCGGGAAGAAGGTATCGACCAGCATTTTCGCGTCATCACCCAGTTTCGCGGCGTAGGCCTCGCGACTGAAGAGTTCTCCGGTACGCAGGTCGTAGGCGGGGCCTGTGACCTGCTCCACCGGCACTTGCCTGAGCTGAACGTTCATGAAGCGGTAGTTGGCACCCGCCACTTCCTCAACACGGCTTATCTCGAAATAGTTGCCCGGCAGGAACAACGACTCGACTTCACTCGGGCTGTTGGAGAACGGGCTGATCGGGGTTGCCGTCAGATATTCCTTGGCGGGCAGTTCGAAAACGACCGATGTGTCATCAAAGACGATTGCCCCTTCGTGCGAGGTCGACACCACGCCACCCTGGCTGCTGGCGAAGACGCGTGCGATATAGGGATTCTCGCTGAACGAGGTGATATCGGTATTGACCAAGACATCCCCGACCTTGAGGTTGCCCTTGCGGAAAACCTCACCCGAGGTGCCACGCTCCCCACTGCCGCCGCGATACAACGGAACATCGTTGTTATGCTGGATCTCCCCGACATCTTCGACCAACGTCTCCAGTGCCTCGATCTGATCCGCCCCTTTAGGTGTGCCTGTGCGCAGAAACTGGTTATAGGCGTCATCGTCTTCGGTGTATCGAGTGATCGCCCCACCGTAGTAATCATCTTCAGGTGTCTTGAAGACCCGATGCTTGTCCTGCCACGCGTCGATGACGACATCTTCGCCCTCGGAATCGGAAACCACTTCCTCGTCAGAGGCCATATCATAGATGTTGATCACGTCCCTCTGCCGGTGGTTGCCCGCGATGGAAAGGCGCTGTTCTTCCGCCACATTGAACTGCATGTGCGTATCCCAGAAGTCCGAGGACGTCGTGATGTAAGGCTTGGCACCTTCCACAGGAGGTTTGCCGCCCCGCAGCACAGGCTGGCGGATCAGTTCCCATTCATCCAGCTCATTCAGACGCACAGGACGCGCGCCATTGAAGGCAAAGGGATTCTCAGGATCGACAATGGCCCAGGTCTTGAAGTCCTGCAGATAACGAACCCGATAGGGAAAGTCTCCCAACGTGATCCAGGTCTGGTCATTTCCCAGAACATGGATGCCTCGGGCATGCTCTCCCACGGCAGGCGGTGCATCTTCCAGCAGTTCGTTACCTTCAAGGCCGGCCAGCGCGACCGCTTCGTCTTCAGGGACCGGCGCAAGCTCGGCGCTGCGACCGATACTCACCAGCATCGGCAAATTGAAGAGCAGGTAGACCGAATTGAGAACCGCTCCGAGCACGCCGGACTTTCGCAGTTGCGCAGTGCGCCCGTTGACGGCCTGATCGATGTTCAGTCCGACGCTTGCGATACCTGCGCCCACCAGACTCAACGCGATCGGCCACGCCAGCGACGACACGCCACCCGCCAGCCTGATGAACGCACTCAGGTAGCCAATCCACATCTGCTTGCGCAGGCTGGCACTGCTGGTCAACTGGTGGTGAATATCCTCGTTCATCTCCTTTTGCGCCGCGTCGCGCAGATGCTCAAACACAGGTTTTGGACTCGCCGGGACGTGGCGGCCGATCAACGTTTGATCGACGGACCATGCTTTCGCAAAGCGTTTGGCTAGCTTTGCGCCCAGCGCCATTTTCTGTTGCTCTTCACGCGCGAAGTGCGACACCAGCGCTGCCCTGTCGGCAGGCTGGGCGACCCGGGATTGCAGCCACTGATAAAGAGCCTGTTCGTTGGCAAACCGCTGAAACGCCGGCTGAGCGCCAGCGGTGTAGAGAATCTGCCTCCCATGGGCGTCAGTGACCAGCAACATGTCCCTCGATGCATGGCCGGCGAGTTCCAACACTCGCAGGGATACGCCGGACGTGAACGCCTTGTCTTTCTGCACTGCCGCCCATGCATCAGAGGTATCGCCGCTGCCATTGACGGCAGTGAGCACAGTTTCGAAGTCATCCGTCTGCAGTTGTTTTTTGCTGACCGCAAGGCCTGCCGAAGACAACAGGCTTATCCTGGCGAAGGTACAGAAATCCTGCCCATGATCACGCCAGAAAGCATCGGCCTTGCGCTTGCACTCGACGGCAAAATCCTGCGCCCAGAAATCCTTCAGCACATCACTGGGCAGAACCGGTACTTCGTTGTGCTCGTTGTAGAAACGCTCGCCGGGACCTGCGTGATAGAAGCCGCTATAGGTGTTCATTTCGTCGACGGCAACGTTGTCACTGACGCTGAAGCGATGCATCACCAGCTCAATCAGGGTCATCGATTCGGAGGGCGGACCGACATGTTCCCAGCCGGAAAACGTGCGACCGCTGTTATCTGCATTCGTGAATCGATGCCAATACACCTTGCCCGGATCGAGCACCTTGTCGGTGTGCCGGGCAATGATCGTGCGCGCCGCCTGAAAGGCCAGGCTGTAAAGGTCCGGATAAGCGCCCATCAGGGCGGCTGCGCGCGCTTTGAGCGCCTTGTCTGTCCAGACATCGACAGCATCCTTTGTCGTCGGGGTGTTGTGAGTTGTTGAGTGCATGACGTCCTGTCTTTGCTCTTGAGGAAAGTCATGCACTAAACCAGCTTGTCGGTATCCGTTTGAGGTAACTATTTACGTTGAAGCCAGGCGGCTGTCATGACAGAACCGACGCATCCTGCGGATAAAACACGTCTACAAGCGGTTTACCCGCCGCACCCAGCCGGGCGGCATAGCGCTCGCGGCTGAACGGCTCACCGGTGCGCATGTCCAGCAGTTTGCGTCCGGCCACAGGTGCAGGCACTTCCTTGATTCGCACCCTCATGAACCGGTAGAACGCGCCTCGCACCTCATCGAGGTGTTCGATCAAAAAGTAGCGGCCGGGCAGGAAGATCGACTCTGCCTCTCTGGGGCTGGATGAAAAGGGCGCGATGGGAGCGGCGCCCAGGTACTGTCCGGCAGGCAACTCAAAGACGACCGATGTGTCATCAAAGCTGACCGGGGCCGAAATGGATATGGCGTTGACGCCCGCCTGGCTACTGGCAAAGGTTCTGGCCTGGTAGGGGTTTTCGCTGAACGAGGTGATATCGGTATTGGTCAGCACATCACCGACCGCGACCTGACCGCTTCGAAAGAACTGACCTGACGTGCCCCGCTCGCCGCTTCCACCGCGATACAGCGTGACGTCATTATTGAAGCCCAGCGTACTGACATCCTCGACGAAGCGTTTGATGTCCTCAAACTGCTCGGCGATATCAAACGCGCCTGTCGGCAGGCCTCCTCCGAACACATCCCCTGTGCGCAGGTAGTGGTTGTAGATCCCTCCGTTATGGGTGTAACGGCGAATGCTCTGCGCCTGGTACGTCGCATCGTGGGTCCTGAACACCCGGTGCTTCGCGCCCCACAGATCAATGTGCACGTCTTCGCCCTCGGAGTCGGAAACCACCTCTTCATCCGGCTCCATCCGAAAGATATCCATGACCGCTTCCTGACGTGCGATAGCCGCCTCCGCCAGACTCCTTTCGTCGTAAACGTTGATCAACATGTAGTGATCCCAAAACGCTGAACCTGTCGTGCCATAGGGAAGTGAGGCTGGCTGCGCGTCTGCAGCCGAAGGCACGTCCTGAGGCGAGCCGCCCGACAGGCCCGGGCTTGCGAGCGGTTGCCACTCGCCGTGCTCATCAAGCACCACCAATGGGCCGGCAGAAAAGGCAAAGGGGTTATGCGGATCAATTACCTGCCAGCGCCCCAGCGACTCATTGAAGCGTACGCGGTAAAACAATCCGCTCAGCCTGATCCAGGTTTCGCCGTTAAACCGTTGGTAAACGCCCCGCAGCCTTCCTTCGGCCGCAACGGGCATTACACCTTCGAGCGTCAGTTGGTTGCCGTTGAGATTGGCAAGGGTGTCTGCAAGCGACGGTGTTGCCAACGTGTCGGTCAAACCCTCGGCTGCACGACTCAAGCCCGTCACCAACGGCAGATTGAACGCCAGATAAAGAGCATTGCAGATAGAGCCCAGCACCCCGGCCTTGCGTTGCGTTGACGTTTTGCCGAGCACCGCCTGATCAATGTTCAGCCCGAGGTTGAAAGCGCTCGCCCCGACCACTGCCAGGGCGACCGGCCAGCCCAGCAGCGCAAGATTGCCGGTGACCTGCAGGAAAGCGTCGAGATAGCCCATCCACAGTCGCTTACGCAGTTCGACGTTACTTGTCAGCAAGACATGGGCATCAGCGGTCATTTCGTCTCTCGCCTTATCGCGCAGAGATTCAAAAGGATCGCCGGGGATGGACGTCTGGATCTGATTGACCAGTCCTTGCTCCGAATGCCAATCGTGAGCGAGCAGGCCTTCGATACACCGGTCGAACGCAGCGCCAGACGTCTGCTCGACTGAAGGGCGAATAAAGTGGCTGCGCATTTCGCTGCGCGTCCGGGCAGCGGCGAACTGAGCCTTGAGCCAGTCGAACAGTTCTTGCGGCCCGGCAAACCGGTGAAAAGGCTTGCTGTCACCTGGCACGTAGAGAATCTGCGCGCCGCGCTCATCAACGATGCGCAGCACGTCCCGAGCCTTGAAGCCACCGACATCCAGCCAGTGAAACGCTGCTTTTGTGCCGGATGCCATGACAGCGCCAAGGGACGTCAGGGTCGGCGTGTCGCTGTTTTCATCCAGAATCAAACTGATCAGCCATTTGAAGTCAGCCGCCGGGATCTGTCTGTTGCGAAGGCATCGCCCTGCCGCCGCCAGGAAGTCGGCCTTGGCCAACAGGCAGAACGTTTGCCCATGAAGGCTCCAGAATTGCTGCAGTTTGCGCCGGTAACCGGTGCTGAAATCCAGCGCCCAGAAATCATTCAGCACGTCCTGAGCGAGCAACGACACTTCGCAGGTTTCATTGAACGTGCCATGGTCAGCCTTTACCGAATAAAAACCGCCCCAGGACGAAAGCTCGTCACTGGCAACCTGATCCTGTGGACTGAAGCGGCGTATCACCAGTTCGACTATCGTCATCGACTCCACCGGCGTGCCGAAATGCTCCCAGCCGGTAAACGTGCGAGAACTGCTCACGGCAGTGCTGAACCGGTGCCAGTAAACGTTATCAGGGTTCAGTCGTTTGCCCGTTCGCTTGTAGACAATGGCCCGCGCAGCCCGCCGCGCCATGTCGTACAGGTCGGGATAGTCGGTAATGTACTCGTGGGCCTTTTTTCGAAGTTGTTGCAGGTCTGTAAGGTGTGACCGTGTTGCTTCAGAAGTCATGGCTTCCTGTTCCTCTTGGGATGGAAGCCACACGTGATCAGATCCAGGGGGCGCATCGACCCTAAATAGTTATGACATGAGTCAGGCAGACGAGCCGGTGGCAGCAGGGACCGCGATACGCTGTGTATTAATCGGCAAAACTTTGACAGCCAGCCATTTCAACAGGTTAGAATCCCTTGGCACGCGGACTGCATGGTCAGTTTTCGCTCTCATCGTTTTCGATTCGTTTTCTATGGAGTACCGCCCTTGGATGCCACCACCATCAACAGCCTGTTCCTGATCGGCGCGTTGCTGGTAACGGCGAGCATTCTGGTCAGCTCCCTTTCCTCGCGCCTCGGCATTCCGATCCTGGTCATCATCCTTGCCGTGGGCATGGTGGCGGGCGTCGATGGCGGCGGCATCATCTTCGACAACTACGCAACGGCCTATCTGGTCGGCAACCTCGCACTGGCCGTCATCCTGCTCGACGGCGGCCTGCGAACCCGGGTGGCCAGCTTCCGGGTGGCGCTCTGGCCTGCCCTGTCGCTGGCCACGGTCGGGGTGCTGATCACCACAGTGCTGACCGGCATGGTCGCGGCCTGGCTGTTCAACCTGAACATGATTCAGGGCCTGCTGATCGGCGCGATTGTCGGCTCGACCGACGCTGCTGCGGTGTTCTCGCTGCTGGGCGGCAAAGGCCTGAACGAGCGGGTCACGGCCACGCTGGAAATCGAATCCGGCAGCAACGACCCAATGGCGGTATTCCTGACCGTGACCCTGATCGGTATGCTTGCCAGCGGCCAGACCGGCCTGCACTGGGGGCTTCTGGAGCACCTGATTCAGGAGTTCGGCATCGGTGCAATCATCGGCCTGGGTGGCGGCTGGATCATGCTGCAACTGGTCAACCGCATCAATCTGGCGGCCGGTCTTTACCCGATTCTGGTGATCGCGGGTGGCCTGGCGATCTTTGCCCTGACCAACGCCATCCACGGTAGCGGCTTTCTGGCGGTGTACCTGTGCGGTCTGGTGCTGGGCAACCGTCCGATCCGCAGTCGCCACGGCATTCTGCATATGCTCGACGGCATGGCCTGGCTGGCGCAGATCGGTATGTTTCTGGTGCTGGGTCTGCTGGTTACACCTCACGACCTGCTGCCTATCGCCATTCCGGCGCTGGGTCTGGCGCTGTGGATGATTCTGGTGGCGAGACCGCTCTCGGTCATGGTCGGCCTGCTGCCGTTCAAGGCCTTTCATGGTCGCGAAAAGGCGTTCATCGCCTGGGTCGGCCTGCGTGGCGCGGTGCCGATCATCCTGGCGGTGTTTCCGCTGATGGCCGGGCTGCCCAATGCGCAGCTGTACTTCAACCTCGCATTCTTCATCGTGCTGGTTTCGCTGCTGCTGCAAGGCACGAGCCTGCCGTGGATGGCAAAACTGCTGAAAGTGACGGTTCCGCCGGATCCTGCGCCTATTTCCCGCGCCGCTCTTGAAGTGCATGTCACCAGCGAGTGGGAACTGTTCGTCTATCGCCTCGGGGCAGAAAAATGGTGCATCGGCGCGGCCCTGCGTGAGCTGAAGATGCCTGAAGGCACCCGTATCGCGGCCCTGTTTCGCGGCCAGCAACTGCTTCACCCGTCCGGCAGTACCACGCTGGAAGTCGGCGATCTGCTCTGCGTGATCGGCCACGAACATGACCTGCCCGCACTGGGCAAACTGTTCAGCCAGGCCCCGCAACGCGGCCTGGACCTGCGTTTCTTCGGCGATTTCGTGCTCGAAGGCGATGCACAACTGGGTGATGTAGCGGCGCTCTACGGCTTGAAACTCGACGGGCTGGACCCCGGCATGCCGCTCAGCCAGTTCATTGTGCAGAAGAATCGCGGCGAGCCGATTGTGGGCGACCAGATCGAATGGAATGGAACTATTTGGACCGTTGCCGTCATGGACGGGAACAAGATCCAGAAAGTGGGCGTCAAATTCCCCGAAGGAAGCCGCCCGGGTCCCGGATTGTTCCTTTAAACTGCCAACCCACACGTACCATCACGCGACCGGTGTCTATGTTTTCCCTGCGCTCTCTTTGTGCTGCCGCACTGTTTACGCTTTGTCTTTCCACGTTTCCCGCCCTTGCTGCCGACCCGCCCACCCGCGAGGCCGTGCAGCAGAGTCTGGACAAGATCGCCGACCGCAAACTGCCGGACGCCGACCAGAAAGCGCTGCAACAGGTGCTCGAGCAAACTCTGGGGTTTCTGGCCAGCAAGCAGGAAAGCGAGCAGAAGCTGACCGCGCTCAAGCAACAACTCAATCAGGCACCCAAACAGACCGTCGAGAACCAACGTGAGCTGAGTCGCCTGAAGGAAAGCAAGATCGTACCGATCGCACAGCGCTACGGCGGCCTCGATGTGCCGCAGCTGGAGCAGATGCTCAGCCAGCGCAGCACTCAACAGAGCGATCTGCAGAAAGAACTCAATGACGCCAACAGCCTGAGCATTACCGCCCAGACACGTCCGGAGCGTGCCCAGGCGGAAATCAGCGCCAATCAGAACCGCATTCAGCAGATCAACGCGATCCTCAAGTTGGGCAAGGACAACGGCAAGACCCTCAGCGCCGATCAGCGCAACCTGCTCAACGCCGAACTGGCGTCGATCAACGCCCTGAACCTGTTGCGTCGCCAGGAACTGGCCGGCAACAGTCAGTTGCAGGATCTGGGCAACAGCCAGCACGACTTGCTCACCGAGAAAGTCGCGCGGCAGGAGCAGGAAATCCAGGACCTGCAGACCCTGATCAATGACAAACGCCGTGCCCAGTCGCAGAAAACCGTGGCCGACCTGTCCCTTGAAGCCCAGAAATCCGGAGGCAGCAGTCTGCTGGCGACCGAAAGCGCCGCCAACCTGCAACTGTCCGACTACCTGCTGCGTGGCACCGACCGACTCAACGAACTGACCCAGCAGAACCTCAAGACCAAACAGCAACTGGACAACCTGACGCAAACCGATCAGGCCCTGAGCGAGCAAATCAACGTGCTCAGCGGCAGCCTGCTGCTGTCCAAGATTCTCTACAAACAGAAGCAGTCGTTGCCGCATCTGGAACTGGACAAAGGCCTGGCGGACGAAATCGCCAACATTCGCCTGTATCAGTTCGAGATCAACCAGCAACGCGAGCAGATGAGCACACCTACGGCCTATGTCGAGAAGCTGCTCGCCACTCAGCCCCCGGAAAACATCACGCCGCAACTGCGCAGAACCCTGATGGATCTGGCGATCACCCGCAGCGACCTGCTGGAACGCCTGAACCGCGAGCTCAGTGCGTTGCTCAATGAATCCATCACCCTGCAACTGAACCAGAAGCAACTGACCAGCACCGCAATCGGCCTGCGCTCCACACTGGACGAGCAGATGTTCTGGATTCCCAGCAACAAGCCGCTGGACATCGAGTGGTTCCAGAACATCTGGCCGCGCCTTGAAAAGCAGGTCGCCACCCTTCCCTGGACGTCCAGCCTCAGCGAACTGTCGGATGGACTGACACAGCGCCCTTTGCTGTTCCTCCCGCTGCTGTTGCTGATCGGTGTTCTGACCTGGCGGCGCAAGGCGCTGTATCAGCGCCTGAACCGCCTGCATGCCGACATTGGTCACTTCAAGCGTGACAGCCAGTGGAAAACCCCGCTGGCCCTGCTGATCAACGTGCTGCTGGCCATGCCTGTCGCCTTGGGCCTGGCCCTGTGCGGCTATGCACTGCAGATCGATGCACGCGGGCAGAACGCCAACCTCGGCGAGGCGCTGTTGCAGATCGCGTTGGCCTGGCTGGTGTTCTACACCGCCTACCGCGTGCTTGCGCCTTCGGGTGTTGCGCAGCTGCATTTCCGCTGGGAGACGGCGCAGGTCGAGTTCCTGCGCGGCTGGGTTCGTCGCCTCGGGCTGGTCGTTCTGGCATTGGTCGCGGTTGTGGCGGTGGCTGAACACCAGCCTGCCGCGCTGGCCGACGATGTGCTGGGGATTGGCGTGGTGCTGACCTGCTACGCACTGATGGCCTGGCTGCTGGGTCGCCTGCTGGTCTCAAGCCCGACCCACCACAATGCTTCGCTGTTTCGCAAAGCCGTGGGCATGGCGTTTACCGCGCTGCCCATCGCCCTGTTCGTGGCGGTGTGCTTCGGCTACTACTATACGGCGCTCAAGCTCAGCGACCGACTGATCGACACGCTTTACCTGCTTATGCTCTGGCTGGTGGTGGAAGCCACCTTCGTTCGCGGCCTGGGTGTGGCGGCACGCCGTCTGGCCTACCAGCGCGCCCTGGCCAAACGTCAGGCTGCTCGCGAAAACGGCGACAGCGACGCACCGGTCGAAGAGCCGAAACTGGACATCGAGCAGGTCAACCAGCAGTCGCTGCGTCTGATTCGTCTGGCCTTGCTGGGCGGCTTCATCGGCGCGCTGTATCTGGTCTGGGCCGACCTGATCACGGTCTTTGCCTACCTCGACAACATTACCCTGTACGAGTACACCAGCGGCACCGGCGCCAACATGAGCATGGTGCCGATCAGCCTCGGCGACTTCATCGGCGCGGTGGTGATCATTGCCATCACCTTCGTGCTGGCAGGCAACCTGCCCGGCCTTCTCGAAGTGCTGGTGCTGTCACGCCTGAATCTGGCGCAGGGCAGTGCCTACGCAACGACGACATTGCTGTCCTATGCGATTGCCGGCATCGGTTTCGTCACCACGCTCTCGACACTCGGCGTGAGCTGGGACAAGTTGCAGTGGCTGGTAGCCGCGCTATCGGTCGGTCTCGGTTTCGGTATGCAGGAGATCTTCGCCAACTTCATCTCCGGCATCATGATCCTGTTCGAACGACCGGTGCGGATCGGCGACACCATCACCATCGGTAACCTGTCGGGTACGGTCAGCAAGATCCGCATTCGTGCCACGACCATCACCGACTTCGATCGCAAGGACATCATTGTCCCGAACAAGACGTTCATCACCGGCCAGCTCATCAACTGGTCGCTGACCGACACCATCACCCGCGTGACCCTCAAACTGGGCGTGGACTACGGCTCGGATCTGGATCTGGTTCGCGAACTGCTGCTGCAGGCGGCTCGCGAGAACCCTCGGGTACTGAAAGAGCCTGAACCAATCGTCTACTTCCTGAATTTCGGCGAAAGCACTCTGGACCACGAACTGCGCATGCACGTACGCGATCTGGGCGATCGCAACCCGGTTCTGGACGAGATCAACCGGTTCATCAACCGCGAGTTCAAGAAGCAGAAGATCAACATCTCGTTCCGCCAGATGGAGATCTACCTCAAAAATACTCAGGGCAAGGAATACAAGATGGTGCCCGTGGATTCCGAGGAGAAGACCGTGCTGCCGACCGAGAAAGGCACGCCGCCGGTCAACACCAAAGTGGCGCCTGCCACCAAGGACGCGCCCGAGCCGCCTGAACTCAGGCTCGACTGATCGGGTCAACCCCAGCAGAATGCCTTCACATTTTGCTGGAGATGGCCTGTGAAAGCCCTCGACGAACTCGTCTTCGACAACCGCTTCGCCCGTCTGGGCGACGCGTTCTCCACCTCGGTCATGCCTGAACCCATCGCCGAACCCCGTCTCGTGGTTGCCAGCAAGGCCGCGCTGTCCTTGCTGGACCTTGACCCGAGCCAGGCCGAGACACCCCTCTTCGCGGAAATCTTTGCCGGGCACAAGCTCTGGCAGGAAGCCGAACCGCGAGCGATGGTCTATTCCGGCCACCAGTTCGGTTCGTACAACCCACGCCTGGGCGATGGTCGCGGACTGCTGTTGGGCGAGGTCTACAACGAGGCAGGCGAGCATTGGGACCTGCACCTCAAGGGCGCCGGGCAGACGCCGTATTCGCGCATGGGCGATGGCCGCGCCGTTCTTCGTTCGTCTATCCGCGAGTTTCTGGCCTCCGAAGCGTTGCACGCCTTGAACATCCCGAGCAGCCGCGCCGCCTGTGTCATCGGCTCCAGCACGCCGGTCTGGCGGGAAACCGAGGAACGCGCCGCGATGGTCCTGCGTCTGGCCCACAGCCACGTGCGCTTCGGCAGTCTTGAGTATTTCTACTACACCAAGCAGCCGGAGCAGTTGAAGCAGCTGGCCGAGCATGTACTGACCATGCACTACCCACAGTGCCGAGAGCAGCCCGAACCGTATCTGGCGATGTTCCGGGAAATCGTCGAGCGCAACGCCGAGCTGATTGCCAAGTGGCAGGCCTACGGTTTCTGTCACGGCGTGATGAACACCGACAACATGTCGATTCTGGGCATCACCTTCGATTTCGGCCCGTTCGCGTTTCTGGACGACTTCGATCAGCACTTCATCTGCAACCACTCCGATCACGAAGGACGCTACTCCTTCAGCAATCAGGTGCCGATTGCGCAATGGAACCTGAGTGCGCTGGCTCAGGCACTGACGCCGTTCATCAGCGTCGACGCCTTGCGCGAGACCATCGGATTGTTTCTGCCGCTCTATCAGGCGCATTACCTGGACCTGATGCGCCGTCGCCTCGGCCTGACTCACGCCGACGAACAGGACGACCTGCTGATCAGCCGCCTGCTGCAACTGATGCAGAACAGCGGCGTCGATTACACCCTGTTCTTCCGCCGACTGGGCGATGCACCGGCCGCCGAAGCTTTACGCGTCCTGCGTGACGATTTTGTCGACATTAACGGCTTCGACAGGTGGGGCGAGACCTATCTGGCGCGCATCGCCCAAGAAGGCGGTACCTCCGAAGACGAACGCAAAATACGCATGCACGCCGTCAACCCGCTGTACATCCTGCGCAATTACCTGGCGCAAAACGCGATTAAGGCGGCTGAACAGGGTGACTACGAAGAAGTCCGCCGCCTGCACGATGTGCTCTGCAATCCCTTCACCGAACAACCCGACATGGACCGCTACGCCCAGCGCCCACCGGACTGGGGCAAGCATCTGGAGATCAGCTGTTCGTCGTGACGTGAGCCATGCGCCCCGCTCACCGAGTCCGCAATCCGCGTCCGCTTTCAGCTGCGCAGGGATGGATCGGCCAGCCCTGCATTCACCAGCCATTGCTCCAGCCCTTGCAGGTCGGGAATGCGGGCTACGGTGTCGCCGACCTGTACGGCGGCCAGTTCCAGTTCGGTCAGGGGCACGTCGACGTAGCTCAGTTGGCTGTCGACCTTGCAGGAGCGCGGGATGCCTTGGGTCAGCAGTGCAATGAACCTGACGTCATGGCGTCCGCCCAGCGCATTGAGCACGACTATTCTTGCTCGTCCGCCTACACGCGTGCGACCACCGCAGGCCGCTTCGAAGCTGAGCAGTGGCAAGGTCAGTTCGCGCCAGGTGATCGGCCCCAGATACCACTCAGGCGCACCCGGTTCGGCGCTGCAATCCTGATAATCGATCAACTCGGCAACGGCGACGTTGGGCAGCAGCAGGTGACGATCGCTCAACGGCAGGATCAACCCGGTCAGGCTGGTCAGCCGCTGGGTCTGGAACGAACTTTCAGACATGAACCTGGCTCCAGTACGCGATGCTGTCCAGCAGCACATTTTCCTGATACGGCTTGCTCAGGTATTCGTTGACGCCCAGGGCCATCGCCCGATCGCGGTGCTTCTTGCCGGAGCGGGAGGTGATCATGATGATCGGCAGATCCTTGAGCTGTTCGTCGCGACGAATCTGGCTCGCCACTTCAAAGCCGTCCATTCGCGGCATTTCGATGTCCAGCAACATGATGTCCGGCGTGTGTTCCTGCAGCAGGGTCATGGCATCGACACCGTCCTTGGCGGTCAGCACGTGCATGCCGTGGCGCTCCAGCAATCGGCCCGTGACCTTGCGCACGGTGACCGAGTCGTCCACCACCATGACCAGCAGCGGCCTGGCCTGCTCGATCTCGTGGAACGTCTTCGCAGCCCCGTCCATTGGCGGTCTGTGCAGACGCCCCTGCAACGTACGAATCTGCGCCATCAGGTCAAGAATCAGCACCACACGGCCGTCGCCCAGAATGGTTGCACCGGAAATACCCTGAACCCTGGAGAACTGCGGACCGAGAGTCTTGACCACGATTTCCCGCGAGCCCGCCAGCGCATCGACCTGCACGGCCACCCACTGATCCTGAAGATGCACCAGTAACACCGGCAGCGGCTCGAGCTGGCCGATGAAGCGTGGCGGACTGTTGTCGATCAGCTCACCCAGATAGCGCAATTCGTAACTGCGCCCGCCGTACTGATAGCGTGGCGGGCTGGTCTGGTAGCAGGCGTCCAGTTCATTGGGCATGACCCGCACGATGCCATCCACCGTATTGAGCGGCACGGCGTACTGCTCATCGCCGCAGGTGACCATCAGCGCACGGTTGACCGAGACCGAGAATGGAAGGCGAATCCTGAAGCGGGTACCCTTGCCCGGTGTCGAATCGATCACCATCGAGCCGCCCAGTTGCTTGACCTCGGCGTGTACCACATCCATGCCCACGCCACGCCCGGAAATCTGCGTGATGATGTCGGTCGTGGAGAATCCGGCCTGAAGGATGAATGGCAGGACCTCGTGATCGGCCAGATCGGCATCGGGATGGATCATCCCGCGTTTGATCGCCTTGCGGCGCACGGCGGCCAGATCGACACCCGATCCGTCATCGCTGAGCTCGATCAGGATATCGCCGCCCTCGTGCATGAGTTCCAGCGTGATCAACCCCTGATCGGACTTGCCTGCCGCCAGGCGCTTTTCAGTGCTCTCAAGGCCGTGGTCAACCGCGTTACGCAGCATGTGCTCCAGCGGCGCGACCATCCGTTCCAGCACATTACGGTCCATTTCGCCGTCAGCGTTGGCCACTTCGAACTGCACTTTCTTATTCAACTGGGTCGCCACTTGCCGCACCACACGCCGCAAGCGCGGGACCATCCGCTCGAAAGGCACCATGCGCGTACGCATCAGGCCTTCCTGCAACTGGGTGTTGACCCGTGCCTGCTGCGACAACAGCATTTCGGCGTCACGCGTACGTGCGCCGAGGGTTTCCTTGAGGTCCATCAGGTCGGAGGCCGACTCGAACAGCGCGCGAGACAGCTGCTGCAACTGGGAGTGGCGGTCCATTTCCAGAGGATCGAATTCTTCATAGCCAAGACGCTCGGCCTGCACCTGCTCGCGACTGAGAATCCGACCCTGGGTTTCCATGTCCAGACGCCGCAGTTGATCGCGCATCCGCTCGATGGTCGTTTCCATTTCCACCAGTGCGACCTGAGCGTCGAGCATCTGCTGTTCGATACGTCCCCGAAAGATCGACGTCTCACCCGCCAGGTTGACCAGGTTCTCCAGCTGTTCAGCCGGCACCTTGATGGTCTCTGGCACGTTGCGCTCGGATTCGGCATCGGCTGCGGGCACCGGTGCGGCAACCGGTTCCGGCTCAGGCGTGCTCACCAGCGGCAGACGTTGCCCCGGCTCCTGGCTGGCGAGGTTCTGAATGTTCTGAATCAGCAGAGTCGCATCAGGCAGCGGCTTGTCGGTCCGCACGGCATCAAGCATGTCGGCCAGCACGTCATGACCGCTCTGCAACAGGCTCATCATCAGCGGATCAGCCTGCAGGGCTCCCGATGACAGCCCTTCATAGAGGGTTTCGAGTTCATGGGCGAGATCACCGATCGGCGCTATCTCGACCATGCGTGCCCCGCCCTTCAGCGTATGCAGATCACGCAGCAGGTTCTCGACTTCCAGAGTGTTCTGCGGATCAGCCTGCCAGCGCGACAGGGATGCGCCGGAGCTTTCGAGCAGGTCGAAACCTTCTTCGAGAAAGATTTCCAGCAATTCGGTATCGCGTTCCTGCGGCTCGTCGACGCGAGTCGTTGACGCAGCCGGCTCGGGCTCGCTGACCTCACCGTTGCGGCATTGAATCAAGGCGTCGATCAATGACGTCGGATCGCTGAGCGCTTCCTGACGAAACAACTGTTCCAGCATGATTGCCAGTTCGTCGTGACTCTTGAGCAGCAGTTCGGCCAGTTGCGGCGAATGGTTGAAGCGTCGGTCGATCAGCCCCTCGTAGAGGTTTTCCAGCTCATGGGCCAGATCGCCTACTTCGGCGACTTCTGCCATCCGCGCACCGCCTTTCAGGGTGTGCAGATCGCGTTGCAGCGACGACAGCGGCAACGGATTTTCCGGCTCGTCCAGCCAGCGTTGCAAGGCCTGCCCGGCACTGTCGAGGATATCGACCGCTTCTTCGAGAAAAATCTCGACGATCTCGTCGTCCAGACTGGCCACTTCAGGCTGCGGTACGCCGGATTGCGGGGCCTCGCTAGCCAGTTGGGCGGTGGCGGCATTGAGTTCGGTGACACTCAATGTCCGATGTCCGTCGCTTTTGATCAGCCCGGTAGCAGAAGGGTCCAGTGCCTGTTCGAGCAGGTCGTGCAAAGCCCGCACACACTCGGGACGCGGGTCGACATCCTGCCCGGCCGCGACCTGATCGAGCATATTGATCAGCGCTTCGTGAGCCCGCTCGGCATCGTCGAAGAACTGATCGCTGACCGCCAGGCTGCTCTCCTCCACTGCGCCATACAGGTCGAGCAGGGCTTCGCACAGCTCATCGACCTGAGGCAGATCGGCCAGATGCGCGCCGTGCCCAAGGGTGGTCAGTTCGTCGAGCAGCGCGCTGAGCTCCTGCCGCTCGCCGGGATGTTCACGCCAGCGTCGCAACAGGTTTTCCGCATCCAGCACAATGTCCATGCCTTCGGCGAGGAAGCTGGCGATCAGCTTGGGATTACGCTTGATACGCAGGCCGTTGTCCGACTCGCGCAGCGCGGCCGTAAGCCGGTCGTTGAGCAGCGAGCAAGCCGCCTCGATCAGGGCAGGCGCACCCGGAATCGGCGCCAGCGGCTGGCTGTCCAGTTGCTCCAGCCCCTTGCGCAACAACGGCTCGGCGCTGCGCAGCAGGCGGATTTCAGGCATGCCGATGGCGATCAGGTTGGCTTTGTACTCGCGCACCAGTTGATCCAGCGGGCTGACCAGTTCGGCCATCGGCAACACGCCCGCCATGTGCGCGCTGCCCTTGAGGGTATGCAGCGCGCGCAGCAGGCTGTCGCTGATTGATGCCGAGGGCGACTGTTCGGCGCTTTCAAGGAAGCGATCCAGCGTACCCAGATGCCCGAGGGCTTCCTGACGGAAAATCTCCAGCAACTGGGGATCGATGACTTCGACTCTGGCTTCGCCCGGCTGCACCGGCAACGCAGGCGGCTCCAGACCATTGGCCAACGCATGAGCGCGCGCGGCCAGCAGGTCGACATCGTCGCGCTGACGCTGGGCTCCTTCGGCGTAATTCCTGACGACCCGCGGCAGCAGTGCCAGCACATCCGTCAACAGCTGCTGGACCTGCGGAACAGGCAACACATCGCCCTCCAGCACGCGGTTCAGAAGGTTTTCCACAGCCCAGGCCAGTTCGCTCAGAATCAGTGCCCGCACCATCCGGCCGCTGCCCTTCAATGTGTGAAAGGCACGGCGCACTTCGGTCAGCGCGACCACATCCCACTGATCGCCCTTGCCCAGCGAGGCAAACCAGCGAGGCAGGTACTCACGCAGTGCGTCCAGCACTTCGTCAGCCTCCTCCAGAAACACTTCGCGCAGTTCCTCGTCTACGGCGTCTTCACCGGAAGGCGGCGGCAGCAGACTGGTGGGCGCGTTGCGGGCTGGCGGGTTGACGGCCGAAACCGGTCTGGCCAGAACCTGAGCGATGGTCTGCGTCGGGCTGACCAGGGCCTTGCGGTCGTCCAGCGCCAGCAGTTCGTCCTGAGTGATGACTTCATCGAGCAGCGGCACTTCCAGCATGTCCGGCGCTGGCGTGTAGCCCAGCAGGGCCAGACTCTGCTGCGCCATGTCGAGAATCTGATCGCCCGGCGCTTCATGGTCTTCGCCCATGCGTTCCAGGTAGTACTCGACGCAGGAGATGGTGTCAGCCAGAGAGTCCAGTTGCACCGCGCCAGGACGCGTCTCGTCCACCAGCAGGTGCTCCTGAATGTATTCGTTGCACGCCGCCAGCAGACTGGCCGCCCGCGCCAGCGGAATCATCGCCAGCGCGCCGCGCACCTGGACCAACAAGGCGCACAGCGGGTCGAGACGCTGTCGGTCCCATTCGCTGTCGATGTATTCGAGAATCACATCCTTGGCCTGCTGCAGTACCACACGCGCTTCGCGAATCACCAGTTGGTGGATCTGGGTCAGGTCGGTGGTCGGCAGGCGACTGTCTTCACGACTGTCCTGCTCGGTGCTGCCCGCCATGCCGGCCAGGGTCGATTCGACGTACAGCAAGGCACCCGCCACATCCATCAGCGCGGCGTCACTGGGTTCGCGCTGCCCATGCGCCATGCCCTGCACTACCGAGAGCTGGTCGATGATGACTTTGCGCGGCTGACCGAAGCCGAGCACCGCCAGGGTGTCGGCGATCTGCCGCAGCGGTGGCAGCAAGGCATTCAACTCACTGACATGCTCCCGGTCGCCGCGTACGAACACATCCAGCCGTTCCTTGACCCGCACCAGCCCTTCGCACAGAGCCACGATGACGGAGCGCATGGCATCGCGGTCCGGCCCGGCCATGCGGGCGCGCTCTTCGTCGACCACGTCGTTGCCGGGCAGCGCGTCGGCCAGTGCGTACTGGTCCTTGAGATCGAGCATCTTCGGCGCGAGGCTGTCGGACTTGGCGATGTAAAACAGCAGGCTTTTCAGCAGTTCTTCGGGCGCAGGCTGATTGATGCCTTCAATGCCCTGTTCGGCCAGACGCTTGAGTTCCTTGTCGGCATCCTTGAGGAGGCTGCGCAGCGCCGGGCTATTGGTGAAGTTGCCGTTGAGCATGGTCTCGACCAGCGCCGTGGCGATTCGCCAGAGCGGTCCCAGCGGCGCGTCCTCGCAGAGCTGTTCCAGACGGGCAAAGACCTTGGCCATGTAGCCGAGTTGCGTCTTGACGCCCTGCTCGCGCATCAGGCCCGCCAGCGCGGCTTGCAACGTCTGACGCAACTTGCGCAACAAATTGGGCAGATCAGGTGTATTACGCCGGGCCAGTTCTTCCTCGCCCAGTGCAGGGACGACGATCAGTTGCGGGGCGAACAGGCTGGTTTCCGACAGCAGGCTTTCGCCCCGGGCGCTGCGCAAATCGTTGAGCAGCGGCAGGACCACCAGCGGCAGATCCCGGCGCGCCGAATGAATGCGCTCCAGATACACCGGAAGCTGGGTCATGGCCTGAATCAGCAACTGCTCGGACTCGACCGGATGACTGACACGATCCTGCTGCACGGCCAGCACCAGTTGCTCGATTTCCTCGGCCAACAGCGCAGCGCCGTAGAATTCGATCATCTGCAGGCTGCCATGCACCTGATGCACAAGGTTCAGGCAGTCGGCTATCGCCGCCGCGTCGGCAGGGTTCTCGATGAACTCATCCAGTGCGTGACGTGCCTGCGTGAGCGTCTCGGCGATCTCGCCCTTGAGCCACTCCAGCGCCACGTAGTCGTGACGATCAGCCATGACAAATACCGCCCTTTACCCGGTCCAGATCGTTCATTGAGTGAACATCATCCGATTTTTTTCGATGGCGGCAAGGTGAAACCCGACACTGAACGACGCATTTCGCTGGCCATCTTCGCCAGATTGCCAATGCTCTCGGCGGTTGCCGCGGTCCCCGAGGTGGTCTGTGAGGTGGTCTGCTGGATCACGCTCATGGTCTGGGAAATCTGGCCGGCCGATTCGGCCTGTTGTCGCGCGGCATCGGTGATACTTTCGATCAGTTCGGCCAGCACTCTGGACACGCCTTCGATCTCTTCGAGCGCAACGCCTGCATCCTGGGCCAGCCGTGCACCACGCACCACTTCACTGGTGGTCTGCTCCATGGAGATGACCGCCTCATTGGTGTCGTTCTGGATCGCTCGAACCAGCGTCTCGATCTGCTTGGTGGCCGACGACGAACGTTCGGCCAGGCGTTGGACTTCGTCGGCAACCACGGCAAAACCACGCCCGGCATCACCGGCCATGGACGCCTGAATGGCGGCGTTGAGGGCCAGAATGTTGGTCTGATCAGCAATATCATCGATCAGGCTGACAATGTCGCCGATTTCCTGAGACGACTCGCCAAGACGTTTGATGCGTTTGGAGGTGTCCTGAATCTGCTCGCGGATGTTGTCCATGCCCCGAATGGTGTTATGCACCACCTCATTGCCCTTGTTGGCGATGGTCACCGAACGCTCGGCCACCGATGAGGATTCCGACGCGTTCGCCGATACCTGATCGATGGACGCCGCCATGTCGTTGATGGAGGTCGAGGCCGCGCTGATCTGCAGCGCCTGATGCCTGGAGGCCGCCGACAGCTGCATGGCCGTGGCCTGGGTCTCGGCAACGGCCGAAGCCACCTGCTCTGCCGTGAGGTTGATGGTGACCACCAGCTCACGCAACTGGTCGATGGAATAATTGATGGAGTCAGCGATGGCGCCAGTGAAGTCTTCGGTCACCGAGGCGGTGACGGTCAGATCGCCATCGGCCAGATTTTCGATCTCGTCGAGCAGGCGCATGATCGCATTCTGATTGCGCTCGCTTTTCTGCGCGGTTTCACGCAACTGGCGGTTGGTTTCGCGAACCATCACCAGCGCAATCAGGATGATCGACATCAGCGCCAGCAGACCCAATACATAACCGCCCACAGTGTTAAGGGTACGCCGGTTGGCCAGGTTTTCCAGACTGTTGGCCAGCACCGAGGTCTCGTCCAGCAGGGTTTGCGAGGTATTGAAGATATTGCCCGACGCTTCACGCACCCGGTACAGCTCGGGCGAGGTTTCCAGGATTTCGTCCACCGAGCCGGAGACGAACTCGAACAGTTCGGCAATTTCGGCCAGCCGCGCTCGCGCATCCCGATCTTCGACCTGGGCAATACGCAGGGTCGCGTTGCCTTCCAGCATGCCATTGAGCACACGTCCGAACTGGCTGGCGTCACGGCCAAAGGCATCGGCAGCCTGCACGGCGGTTTCATCCCCCGCCAGCACGGTGTTGACCGAACCCAGAATCCGCTCGGCCAGCAAGGCCTGACGCTGGGCGACCACGACCTGCGCGGCAGGCGCTTTGCTCTGCAGAAGGATTTCGACGACCTTTTCGTACTCGGCCTGCAATTGCGGAATGGTCTCGGCAAGGGTTGCGGCCACCTGATGCAGCGACAACACGGTCTGCTCGCTGGCCAGAATCACATCGGTGTTCTTGCGCAGCGCTTCCCAGTCGTTCTGCACGTTGCGCAGCTCGTCGCGGATCGATGACGGTGCGGCGGGCAGGCTGGTGTTGGGATCGCCTTTTCTCAGGTAGCCCCAGCGCAGGTCGAAGTCGTTGCGCGCATCGGCCAGCAGTTTGAACGCCTGGGCCTTGCCTGCCGCCGCTTCGGTGGCGTTTTTCGCGATGCGCTGGGACAGCACGCGCAGCTCTCCGGCGTGCCCGATGTACTGCTTGTCGTAGTTCGACTGAGTATTGAGGTAAGCGAAGTTGGCGAACAGCAACATGATGAACACGATGAGCGCGAAGAACAGCACGATAATTTGCGTACGACTGCGTGCGCCTTCCAGTGACCTGCCTGTCTTACTCATGAAATCAGGCCCCCGCCTGGACCAACTGCGATTCGTGACACAAAAACCGGCCCGCCCACGGCGAGCCGCTGCGACCTTCTAGAACGCCACATCCACAAACTCCGCAGACTGCACCAGCGCCCACGGACTGAACACCAGCCAGGCCTGTTCACGAATGAACTGTCCACGCAGAAACGGCAACAGACGCGGATCCAGCGTGGCCTGCGCTTCGGAAATCAGGCTCAACTGACTGAAATGCTGCATGCCGAAGACTTCGTCCACCAGCAGACCGGCGAACGCATCCTGATGTTCGACCACCAGCACGCGGCGCTGCTTGCGCACGGGCGATAGCTCCTGCCCGAAGAATCCGCAAAGGTCGGTCAGCGGCAACAGTCGTCCGCGCAGATTGGCAATGCCCACCACCCAGGGTTTGACCCCATGCAACGCAGCGTGTCGTGGCTCGTGCAGGATTTCGGCGATCTCGCCAATGGGCGCCACAAAACGCTGCTCGCCCATTCTGAACCCGATACCGACCCAGTCCTGCTGATGAGCTTCCTGCAAAGGCAGGCCGGCCGCCAGCGACCGACAGCGCCGGTCGATGTCCAGAAGCATTTCAAAGGCTGTGCGTGGCTCGGCCATGGCGATTCCGGCAATCAGCCGGCCAGCACCGCGTTCAGGGTTTTCATCAGGGTGTCTTCATCCACCGGTTTGGTCAGGTAGTCACGCGCGCCCTGGCGCTTGCCCCAGACCTTGTCGGTTTCCTGATCCTTGGTGGTGATCATGATCACCGGGATCATGGCGGTGTCGGCATCCTTGGTCAGCTGACGCGTGGCCTGGAAGCCGTTGAGCCCCGGCATCACGATGTCCATCAGCACGGCGTCGGGTTTTTCCTGACGGGCCAGGGCCACGCCGTCTGCGCCGTTTTCAGCCTTGAGCACCTCATGGCCATGCTTCTCCAGCATGCCGGTGAGTTTGTACATTTCAGTCGGCGAGTCATCGACGATCAATATTCGAGCCATGGGTGTTCCCCGTCAGGTTGCGAGCACGCGTTCTTCAATGGCGCGAGCGTCACGGTATGTGTTGTTCTACTGCAACGAAACTCGGCACATGAGCCTTGATCGCGCTGAGCAGCTCTTCCTTGCTGAACGGCTTGGTCAGAAACTGATCCGACCCGACAGCCCGCCCCCTGGCCTTGTCAAACAGCCCGTCCTTGGAGGACAGCATAATGACAGGCGTGGACTTGAACGCTCGATTGTTCTTAATCAGGGCACAGGTCTGATAGCCATCCAGACGCGGCATCATGATATCGACGAATATGATGCGCGGGTGGTTATCGGCAATCTTGGCCAGCGCGTCGAAACCGTCGACGGCCGTGATGACTTCACAGCCGACGTTTCTCAGCAGCGTTTCGGCGGTACGGCGAATGGTCTTCGAGTCATCGATGACCATGACTTTCAAGGCTGTGGGATGTTGTTCCATATCTGCTCTTCCATCGCCGCAGCGAATTTTTGCGTGTACTGCAAAGCACTGGGAGCCTGATGGTATGGCTTCACTGATCCGGAAGGATCCTGGACTTGGTGTGAGGCCTTTTTAGCACACTCCTCCCTCTCAATCCATAAACTGCGCCGCCCCTTGACCGGGAGCACTCGGAGCGCCACCCTGACGCCAATTTCACGGCCGTATCGGCCCTTATCGATCAGAGGATATTGCCCATGAGCGTTCGCCTAGGGATTGTCATGGACCCCATTGAGCGCATCTCCTATAAAAAGGACAGCTCGCTCGCCATGCTGCTGGCTGCACAGGCGCGTGGCTGGGATCTGTTCTACATGGAGCAGAAGGACCTGTATCAGAACGCAGGTCAGGCCCGTGCGCGCATGAAGCCGCTCAAGGTGTTCGCCGATCCGGGCAAATGGTTTGAATTCGAGGCTGAAGTCGACGCAGGCCTGGACGATCTGGACGTGATCCTGATGCGTAAGGATCCGCCGTTCGACATGGAATTTGTCTATGCGACTTACCTGCTGGAGCAGGCCGAGCGCGCCGGTGTGCTGGTGGTCAACAAACCGCAGAGCCTGCGTGACTGCAACGAGAAGCTGTTTGCCACGCTGTTCCCGCAATGCACCCCGCCGACGCTGGTCAGCCGCCGCGCCGACATCATCCGCGAGTTCGCCGAACAGCACGGCGACGTGATCCTCAAGCCGCTGGACGGCATGGGCGGCGCGTCGATCTTCCGGCACCGTGCGGGCGATCCGAACCTGTCGGTCATTCTGGAAACCCTGACTGCCCACGGCACCCAGCAGATCATGGCGCAGGGTTATCTGCCCGCGATCAAGGACGGCGACAAACGCATTCTGATGGTCGACGGCGAACCTGTGCCTTACTGCCTGGCGCGTATTCCGGCAGCGGGCGAAACCCGTGGCAATCTCGCGGCAGGCGGCCGTGGTGAAGCGCGTCCTCTCAGCGACAAGGATCGCTGGATCGCCGAGCAGATCGGCCCGACCCTGCGCGAAAAAGGCCTGTTGTTCGTGGGTCTGGACGTGATTGGTGAGCACCTGACCGAAATCAACGTGACCAGCCCGACCTGCATCCGTGAAATCGACAACGCCTTCGGCACCAACATTGGCGGGCTGCTGATGGATGCAATCGAGAAGAAACTGCAGGCGCGCACCGCCTGATTGGCAGGTTTCACGGCGTGAAGACTAGCGCCATGGCGCAGCAGACCAGACAGTGGGAGGGAGCTTGCCCGCGATGAAGACCATGCGGCGCTCCTGATGCACCGCGTCGATGGCATCGCCGGCAAGCCGCCCACGGCTTAGTGTTTGCTGCACAACGTGCCACGATGACTGCCGGGCCTATCATGCACCGGGCCCCTTCGTCCGATCCGGACCAGAGCTTCAGGCGACATTGCGTTATCATGCGTCACCTGTAACACGACACGGACTTTGACATGCAGGCTGACGAGATGCTGAACCGCCTATGACATCGATGGCCAGAAACGACCTTCCCCTGGAACTCGCCAACGTCGGCGTGCGTCCGGCTGATCGTCTGGGCTTCACCATGATGATCGCGGCGTTGATCCATCTGGCGATCATTCTCGGCGTGGGCTTTACCTATGTGAAGCCGGAGCAGATCTCGCAGACGCTGGAAATCACACTCGCCACGTTCAAGAGCGAGGAAAAGCCCAAACAGGCCGACTTCCTCGCTCAGGATGACCAGCAGGGCAGCGGTACGCTGGACAAGGCTGAAACGCTCAAGACCACCGAAATCGCGCCCTATCAGGACACCAAGGTCAACAAGGTCACGCCGCCACCGGCCAGCAAGCCGGTGGTCAAGCAGGAAGCGCCCAAGACGGCTGTCGCTACGACGGCACCCAGCCCTCAGAAAACCGTCGCCAAGCGCGAAGAGGTCAAACCCGACCCTGCGGTCAAGGCCGCGCCGACCTTCGACAGCTCCGAGCTGAGCAACGAAATCGCCAGCCTTGAAGCCGAGCTGTCTGCAGAACAGCAGCTTTATGCCAAACGCCCGAAGATCCATCGCCTGAACGCGGCCTCGACCATGCGCGACAAGGGCGCCTGGTACAAGGATGACTGGCGCAAGAAAGTCGAGCGGGTCGGCAACCTCAACTACCCTGAGGAAGCGCGTCGCAAGCAGATCTACGGAAACCTGCGACTGCTGGTCTCGATCAATCGCGACGGTTCGCTGTATGAAGTGCTGGTGCTCGAATCCTCCGGACAACCGCTGCTGGATCAGGCGGCGCAGCGAATCGTGAGGCTTGCAGCGCCATTTGCGCCGTTTACCGGCGATCTGGCTGACATTGACCGACTCGAGATCATTCGCACCTGGAAATTTGCCCGCGGGGACAAGCTTTCCAGCAACTGACGCTTTTTTGCCAATACCGCCAGCGCACGCACAACTGACAGTTGTCAGGCACGCGGCTCAGCGCCACACTAGGGCTCATGAAAAAAGTCTCTCCGAGTTACCTAAAGCATCAGTTCTTGATCGCCATGCCGCACATGCACGACGAGAACTTCTCGCAGACCTTGACTTACATCGTCGAGCACAACGCCAATGGCGCAATGGGACTGGTGATCAACCGCCCGCAAAGCCTGACCCTGGCCGATGTGCTCGAACAATTGCGACCGGAGCTGCCTGCGCCGGTACGCTGCCAGCAGATTCCCATTCATTCCGGCGGCCCGGTGCAGACCGATCGCGGCTTTGTGCTGCACCCCAGCGGCCAGATTTTTCAGGCGACGGTTGATCTGCCCGGCGGCATTTCACTGTCCACGTCCCAGGATGTGCTGTTCTCGATCGCTGACGGTTATGGCCCTGATCAAAATGTGATCACACTGGGCTATGCCGGATGGGACGCCGGCCAGTTGGATGCCGAAATGGCCGCGAACGCCTGGCTGACCTGTTCGTTCGACCCGGGCATCCTGTTCGACGTGGACAGCGACCAGCGTCTCAATGCCGCCGCCGCACGACTGGGCGTCAATCTCAATCTTCTTTCGACCCAAGCGGGACACGCCTGATGGCTGCATTGCGCCTGCTGCTGGGGTTTGATTTCGGCACCAAACAGATCGGCGTTGCGGTCGGCCAGGCCATCACCGGTCAGGCCCGTGAGCTGTGTACCTTGAAGGCGCAGAATGGCATCCCGGACTGGGACAAGGTTCAGGCACTCATCAAGGAATGGCAACCCGACGCCATTGTGGTTGGCCTGCCGCTGAACATGGACGGCACGCGCAGTAACATGAGCGATCTGGCCGAAAAGTTTTCCCGCAAACTCAATGGCCGTTTCGGCGTGGCGGTGTACACCCACGATGAACGCCTGACCACCTTCGAAGCAAAAGGCGAGCGCATGGCCCGAGGCGGCCAGAAAGGCAGCTACCGCGACAACCCGGTCGACGCCATCGCCGCCGCCCTGCTGCTGCAAGGCTGGCTCGACGAGCACCCCGAGCTGCTGAATGCGTGACTTTTTGCATCCGCACAGCTTCGAGATACCCGGATTCCACGTTTACGCCTGAGCCGCGCCGCATGGTCGGACGCTGTCAGAGCCCCAAGGAGCAACCATGAGCCTGCCCAATCCCGCCGAACTGATTCGTCAGATGGCCACTGACCTGAACGCTCACCTGAGCAAGCGCGGCATCAGCGACCCTCGCTTCATCGGTATTCGCACCGGCGGCGTATGGGTTGCGCAGGCGCTGCTCAAAACGCTCGATAGCCCGGCCCCGCTCGGCACGCTGGACGTTTCCTTCTACCGTGATGACTTCAGCCAGAACGGCCTGCACCCGCAAGTGCGCCCATCGGAGCTGCCGTTCGAGATCGAAGGCCAGCATCTGGTGCTGATCGACGATGTGCTGATGAGCGGCCGCACCATTCGCGCAGCCCTCAATGAGCTGTTCGACTACGGCCGCCCTGCCAGTGTCACGCTGGTGTGCCTGCTGGACCTGGAAGCCGGTGAACTGCCGATCAGGCCCAACGTGGTAGGCGCGACGCTGTCTCTGGCACCACAGGAACGCATCAAGCTGTCCGGCCCCGAGCCTCTTGCACTCGAACTTCAAGACCTCTCTACCGCCCTCTAAGAGTCCATTGCGATGACGCCTCTCGACGCCAAGCGCCCGCTGCAGTTGAACCATCAGGGTCAGCTGCGCCATTTTCTGTCTCTGGACGGCTTGCCTCGCGAGCTGCTCACCGAAATTCTCGACACAGCCGACTCGTTTCTCGAAGTCGGTGCCCGGGCGGTGAAAAAAGTCCCGTTGTTACGTGGCAAGACGGTATGCAACGTGTTCTTCGAAAACTCGACCCGTACGCGGACCACCTTCGAACTGGCGGCCCAGCGCCTGTCGGCCGACGTGATCACGCTGAACGTGTCGACTTCGTCCACCAGCAAGGGCGAAACGCTATTCGATACCCTGCGCAACCTTGAGGCCATGGCAGCCGACATGTTCGTCGTGCGTCATGCCGACTCGGGGGCAGCGCACTTCATTGCCGAGCACGTCTGCCCGGACGTGGCGATCATCAACGGCGGCGACGGCCGTCACGCTCACCCGACCCAGGGCATGCTCGACATGCTGACGATTCGTCGTCACAAGGGCGGTTTCGAGAACCTCTCGGTGGCCATCGTCGGCGACATCCTGCACTCACGCGTAGCGCGCTCCAACATGCTGGCGCTCAAGGCACTGGGCTGCCCGGACATCCGTGTGATCGGACCGAAAACCCTGCTGCCGGTCGGTATCGAACAGTATGGCGTGAAGGTCTACACCGATCTCAACGAAGGTTTGAAGGACGTGGACGTGGTCATCATGTTGCGTCTGCAACGCGAGCGCATGACCGGCGGCCTGCTGCCCAGCGAAGGCGAGTTCTACCGCCTGTTCGGCCTGACCACCGCGCGTCTGGCGGTTGCGAAGCCGGATGCCATCGTCATGCACCCCGGCCCGATCAATCGCGGCGTGGAAATCGAGTCGGCAGTGGCCGACGGGGCTCATTCGGTGATCCTCAACCAAGTGACTTACGGCATCGCGGTACGCATGGCGGTGCTGTCCATGGCCATGAGCGGACAAACCGCACAACGACAGTTCGAGCAGGAGAACGCCCTGTGAAGCTCAGTATTCTCGGCGCTCGCGTCATCGACCCGGTCAGCGGTCTGGATCAAGTCACCGACCTGCACATTGAAGCATGCAAGCTTCTGGCAATCGGCGCGGCACCGGCCGGTTTCGAAGCGAGCCAGACCATAGACGCCACCGGCCTTGTCGCCGCGCCCGGTCTGGTCGACCTCAATGTATCCCTGCGCGAGCCGGGTTACAGCCGCAAAGGCAGCATCGCCAGCGAAACCCGTGCGGCGACGGCTGGCGGTGTGACCAGCCTGTGCTGCCCGCCGCGTACCAAACCGGTACTGGATACCTCGGCAGTTGCCGAGCTGATTCTGGACCGTGCCCGCGAAGCCGGTTTCAGCAAGGTCTTCCCCATCGGTGCGCTCAGCAAGGGTCTGGAAGGCGAGCAACTGGCCGAACTGATCGCCCTGCGCGATGCAGGCTGCGTTGCGTTCGGCAATGGCCTGAGAAGCTTCAACAACACGCGCACGCTGTGCCGGGCGCTGGAATACGCGGCCACGTTCGACCTGACCGTGATTTTCAACTCGCAGGATCGTGATCTGGCCGAGGGCGGGCTGGCTCACGAAGGCCCGACCGCGAGCTTCCTCGGTCTGGCAGGCATTCCGGAAACGGCCGAAACCATTGCTCTGGCTCGCGACCTGCTGCTGGTCGAGCAGAGTGGCGTGCGTGCCCACTTCAGCCAGTTGACCAGCGCTCGCGGCGCGGCCCTGATTGCACAGGCACAGGCGCGCGGGCTGCCGGTGACGGCGGATGTGGCGCTGTATCAGTTGATCCTGACCGACGAGGCACTGATCGACTTCTCCAGCCTTTACCACGTACAGCCGCCACTGCGCACCCGCGCCGACCGTGACGGTTTGCGTGAAGCCGTGAAGTCAGGGGTGATTCAAGCCATCTCCAGCCACCACCAGCCTCACGAGCGTGACGCCAAGCTCGCGCCATTCGGTGCGACCGAGCCTGGCATCAGCAGCGTCGAGCTGCTGCTGCCGCTGGCCATGACGCTGGTCGAAGACGGCCTTCTGGACCTGCCGACCCTCATCGCTCGTTTGAGCAGCGGCCCTGCCGCCGCCCTGCGCCTGCCTGCGGGCAAACTGAGCGCCGGAGCGCCGGCAGACATCGTCCTGTTCGACCCGGCCGCTTCAACCCTTGCAGGCGAAAGCTGGTTGTCCAAAGGCGAGAACTGTCCTTTCATCGGCCACTGCCTGCCGGGCTCGGTGCGCTACACACTGGTGGATGGGCGGATCAGCTATAGCCGTTGAAGCACCTCCTGATCGTAACCACGCTCCGCGTCCGGCCGTAAGGTGGGACGCAGAGCGTTAAGGGAGGCATGCCAACCCGATGTCAGCCGCGTCGAGCATTTTCCATCGAGACCTGGTTATTAAGTGTCCAGAAGTCATACAGGATGCCGATCAGAAACAACCCGCCTGTGCACAGATAGATAATTCCGGTGATCCACTTGCCCATGTACATGCGGTGCACGCCGAACAGGCCGAGGAAGGTCAGCAGGATCCAGGCGAGGCTGTAGTCGGTCGAGCCCGAAGTGAAGCGCAGGTCGGCTTCGCGATCCATCGACGGAATCAGGAACAGGTCGATCAGCCAGCCGATGCCAAGCAGCCCGAATGTGAAGAACCAGATCGTCCCGGTCACAGGCTTGCCGTAGTAGAAACGGTGCGCGCCGAGAAACCCGAAAATCCACAATAGATAACCCATGACCTTGCTGTGGGTATCGGAGCGATAGCCGTTCATTTGTATCCTCTCTGAGCCAATAGAAAAAAATAAATAACATTTTTGTGACTCCACTGTCGTCATCCGACGTATGGCATCCGACTCCCTTCTACACCGTCAAACCCTTGTCGCCAAAGGGATTACAGAGAAAAGAGAAAGAGTCTTTCGCGCATTTTGCAATGATGCCACTGTGAATCACTCGACAAATGGGGTCAGAATTTTCAAAAAAGCTGTTATAAAGTTGCGCGCTGACCACTATGAGCCTTGCCGAATGCGTCCTTTTTTCAAGACATGGCTAACCATTTGCCTGTTTATGCCACTGGCCGCCCACGCCACCAATCGTGAGCAACAGCTTCCTGCGAGCTTCTCGGGTTACACCGCTAAAAGTCACCTTACGCCCGTGATCGCAACGCGCAATGCGCCTCAGGAAGCCACCGTCATTCCACATGCAACGCGAACCACCCGCGCCGTTCAGACGCCGGTTTCGCGAAAGAATTCCGCCAAGGCTGCCCACGTTCAGGCACTGAACGCCGGCAATGCCAAACAGGGCAACGCCGTTGTGAAACGTGCGCTGCAGACTGTTGGCACGCCCTATCGCTGGGGCGGTACAACGCCAGGCAAGGGTCTGGATTGCAGTGGACTGGTGAAGTACGCCTACAGCGATGTTCGCGAAGTTGATTTGCCACGCACGTCCAATGCCATGGCTCAAGGCCACGGCCAGACGGTGGATCGCAAGGATTTGAAACCGGGTGACTTGCTGTTCTTCAACATCAAGAGCCGCAACGTCAACCATGTTGCGATTTATCTGGGCGACAACAAGTTCGTCCATGCACCGCGTCGTGGCAAGGCTGTCACTGTGGACACGCTGAACAAGCCGTACTGGAACAGCCATTACAAGATCGCCAAGCGCGTATTGCCCAAGCAGACCACGCAAATGCGGGTTGTGCAGCGCTGATATCCCCAAGGCCTGCCTCTGCGCAGGCCTGTTTCATCTCCCCCTTTCCAATCCTAGAAGTTGTCGGGCACCTTGGCCCGCTCACGCGCGCTTTCGCGTGTGATCAGGCCTTTCTTCACCAGATCGGCCAGGCACATGTCCAGCGTCTGCATGCCCAGTGAGCCTCCGGTCTGGATGGCCGAATACATCTGGGCCACCTTGTCTTCGCGAATCAGGTTACGGATCGCAGGCGTACCCATCATGATTTCATGAGCAGCGATCCGGCCGCCGCCGACCTTCTTGAGCAGCGACTGCGACACGACGGCGTGCAGCGACTCGGACAGCATCGAGCGGATCATGGATTTTTCCTGGGCCGGAAACACGTCCACCACCCGGTCGATGGTCTTGGCCGCTGACGTCGTGTGCAGCGTGCCGAACACCAGGTGACCGGTTTCGGCAGCGGTCAGGGCCAGACGAATCGTTTCGAGATCGCGCAGCTCGCCCACTAGAATCACATCCGGGTCTTCACGCAGTGCCGAGCGCAAAGCCTCCGAAAACCCGAGCGTGTCGCGATGCACTTCGCGCTGATTGACCAGGCACTTCTTGGATTCGTGGACGAATTCGATCGGGTCCTCGATGGTAAGGATATGGTGATGCTTGTTGCAGTTGAGGTAGTCGATCATCGCCGCCAGCGTGGTCGATTTACCGGACCCGGTCGGCCCTGTGACCAGAATCAGGCCGCGAGGCACGTCTGCAATCTTGCGAAACACATTGCCCATGCCCAGATCTTCCATGCTCAGGATCCGGGAGGGAATGGTCCGGAACACCGCGCCGGCGCCACGATTCTGGTTGAACGCATTGACACGGAACCGCGCGACACCCGGCACTTCGAACGAGAAGTCGGTTTCCAGAGACTCCTCGAAGACCTGGCGCTGCTTGTCGTTCATGATGTCGTAGATCAGCGCCTTGACTTCTTTGGCATCGAGCGGAGGCAGGTTGATCCGCCGCACATCGCCGTCGACACGGATCATCGGCGGCAGGCCTGCAGAGAGGTGCAAGTCCGACGCGCCCTGTTTGGCACTGAAGGCCAGCAGCTCGGTAATATCCATACAGCTCCTCAATCACATAGAATGCCGCAGACTTTAGCCCTGCTGGCGCAAATCAATGTCCACGATAGCAGCGAACATTTCAACGCTCGAACAACGAATTCGTACAGCGTCTCTCGCGGCGCAGCGCGATCCGGCCTCGGTTGGTCTGCTGGCGGTGAGTAAAACCAAGCCCTCCAGCGCGTTGCGGGAAGCCTACGCTGCCGGATTGCGTGACTTTGGCGAAAATTATTTGCAGGAAGCCTTAGGCAAACAGACCGAATTGGCCGACCTGCCCTTGTGCTGGCACTTTATTGGCCCCATTCAATCGAACAAGACGCGCGCAATCGCAGAAAACTTCGCCTGGGTACATTCCGTGGATCGCCTGAAAATTGCTCAACGCCTTTCCGAGCAGCGCCCTGAAGGTCTGGAGCCGCTCAACATCTGTATTCAGGTGAATGTCAGTGGCGAGGCCAGCAAGTCAGGCTGCACGCCAGAAGATCTGCCTGCACTGGCCGCGGCCATCAGCGCCCTGCCGCGCCTGAAGCTGCGCGGCCTCATGGCGATTCCCGAGCCGACCGAAGACCAGGCCGAGCAGGCAGCGGCCTTTGCGGCTGTGCGCACGCTGCAGGATCACTTGGACCTGCCGCTCGACACCCTATCCATGGGCATGAGCCACGACCTGGAAGCCGCCATCGCTCAAGGCGCGACCTGGGTACGGATTGGCACCGCCCTCTTTGGCGCCCGCGACTACGGTCAGCCCTAACTTTTCAGACAAGGACCCCTTTCATGAGCAAGACGCGTATCGCCTTCATCGGCGCCGGAAACATGGCCTCAAGCCTGATCGGCGGATTGCGGGCCCAAGGTGTAGAAGCGAGCCTGATCTGTGCAAGCGCACCGGGTGCTGAAACCCGCGAGCGCATTTCGACCGAACACGGCATCAAGGTCTTTGCCGATAACGCCGAGGCGGTCAAGGGTGCGAACGTTGTGGTGCTCGCGGTCAAACCACAGTTGATGAAAGCCGTGTGCGAAGCCCTCAAACCCAGCCTGGAAGCGCATCAGTTGATTGTTTCGGTTGCTGCCGGCATCACCTGCGCCAGCTTGACCCAATGGCTGGGCGACCAGCCGGTGGTACGCTGCATGCCCAATACGCCTTCGCTGTTGCGTCAGGGTGCCAGCGGCCTCTACGCCACCGCGAATGTCACCGCGACACAGCGCGAACAGGCCGAGCAGATGCTGTCCGCCGTCGGGATCGCCGTCTGGGTCGAGCAGGAAAAGCACATGGATGCCGTCACTGCGGTATCCGGCAGCGGCCCTGCTTACTTTTTTCTGATGATGGAAGCCATGACCGCCGCAGGTGTGAAACTGGGCCTGCCGGAAGACATCGCTAAAAAGCTCACGCTGCAAACCGCACTCGGCTCGGCGCTGATTGCCACCGGCAGTGAGGTGGATGCAGGCGAGCTGCGTCGCCGTGTCGCCTCGCCAGGCGGAACCACGGAAGCGGCTATCAAGGCATTTCAGGCAGGCGGGTTCGAAGCGTTGGTGCAAACCGCGCTGACCGCCGCCGATCACCGCGCAGCCGAACTGGCTGAGCAACTGGGCAAATAATTTTCAGGTCTTTTTCGGAGCAGATTGATGATCGGATTGAACACCGCTGCAATTTACGTTCTGCAAACCCTCGGCAGTCTGTATTTGATGCTCATCCTGCTGCGCTTCGTGCTGCAACTGGTACGCGCCAACTTCTACAACCCGCTGAGCCAGTTCATCGTCAAGGCCACTCAGCCGCTGCTCAAGCCGCTGCGCCGCATCATTCCGAGCATTTTCGGACTGGACATGTCGTCTCTGGTGCTGGCGATCATCGTCCAGATGATTCTGATGGCCCTTACCCTGCTGCTGATTTCCGGCACCACGGGCGATCCGCTGCATCTGCTGCTTTGGTCGATCATCAGCGTAACCGCCCTCTTCCTGAAGATCTTCTTCTTCGCCCTGATCGCCAGCGTGATCCTGTCCTGGGTCGCGCCGGGCAGCCACAATCCTGGTGCGGAACTGGTCAATCAGATCTGCGAACCGGCACTGGCCCCCTTCCGCAGAATCCTGCCGAACCTGGGTGGCCTCGATATCTCGCCGATCCTGGCCTTTATCGTGCTCAAGCTGCTAGACATGTTGGTCATCAACAACCTTGCGGCCATGAGCGATATGCCAGAAGTGCTGCGTTTGTTGATGTAATCCGTCGATAAAGATCGTACCCATACGCTGTGTGGGTACGCTTTGCCGCTGGAATGCATGTCTAGGTCCGCTCCACCACTGACCCAGTCCGCCTGACGGCTATTCCCTTATTGCCGCTACACCCCACGGTCTTTAGACTTACGCCTCATTCAAGCGAGAACAGGGTCGATGCCCACGGTCTTTCCCCATGATTCTGTCGGTCTGGTCACACCGCAACTGGCCCATTTCAGCGAGCCTCTGGCGCTGGCGTGTGGTCGTTCGCTGCCGGCCTACGACCTGATTTACGAAACCTACGGTCAACTCAACGCCACGGCCAGCAATGCCGTGCTGATCTGTCACGCGCTGTCCGGGCATCATCATGCGGCGGGCTTTCACAGCGTCGACGATCGCAAGCCGGGCTGGTGGGACAGCTGCATCGGTCCCGGCAAGCCTATCGATACGAATAAGTTCTTCGTTGTCAGCCTGAACAATTTGGGCGGCTGCAACGGCTCGACCGGTCCCAGCAGCATCGACCCGGACACCGGCAAGCCTTTCGGCGCCAACTTCCCGGTCGTGACCGTGGAAGACTGGGTCAACAGTCAGGCCCGACTGGCCGACGTGCTGGGCATTGCCCAGTGGGCTGCGGTCATCGGTGGCAGTCTGGGCGGTATGCAGGCGCTGCAATGGACCATCAGTTACCCGGAACGCGTGCGTCACTGCCTGGCAATCGCCTCGGCACCCAAGCTGTCCGCGCAGAACATCGCCTTCAACGAAGTCGCCCGTCAGGCCATTCTCACGGACCCCGAATTCCACGGCGGCTCGTTCCAGGAACGTGGCGTGATCCCCAAGCGAGGCCTGATGCTGGCACGTATGGTCGGCCACATCACCTATCTGTCGGATGACTCGATGGGTGAGAAATTTGGCCGCGGCCTGAAGAGCGAAAAGCTCAATTACGATTTTCACAGTGTCGAATTTCAGGTCGAGAGCTACCTGCGTTATCAGGGTGAAGAGTTCTCCGGGCGTTTCGACGCCAATACCTACCTGTTGATGACCAAGGCGCTGGACTACTTCGACCCGGCAGCGAACTTCAACGACGACCTGGCCAAAACCTTCGCCAATGCCACCGCAAAATTCTGCGTGATGTCCTTCACCACCGACTGGCGCTTCTCTCCAGCCCGATCCCGCGAACTGGTGGATGCGTTGATGGCCGCCCGCAAGGACGTCTGCTACCTGGAAATCGATGCGCCTCAGGGTCACGACGCCTTCCTGATCCCTATCCCGCGCTATCTGCAGGCGTTCAGTCATTACATGAATCGAATTTCGCTGTGAGGATGTCATGAGAGCCGATCTGGAAATCATCCAGGAATGGATTCCCGCTGGCAGCCGCGTGCTCGACCTGGGGTGCGGCGACGGCGAGTTGCTGACCTGGCTGCGTGACCACAAGCAGGTTACCGGCTACGGACTGGAAAACGACGCAGACAACATCGCCCAGTGTGTCGCCAAGGGCATCAATGTCATCGAGCAGGACCTGGACAAGGGGCTGGGCAACTTCGCCAGTAACAGTTTCGACATCGTGGTCATGACTCAGGCACTGCAAGCCGTGCATTACCCGGACCGGATCCTCGACGAAATGCTGCGGGTCGGTCGGCAATGCATCATCACCTTCCCGAACTTCGGCCACTGGCGCTGCCGCTGGTATCTGGCGAGCAAGGGCCGCATGCCCGTCTCCGAGTTTCTGCCGTACACCTGGTACAACACACCGAACATCCACTTCTGCACCTTCGGCGATTTCGAAGAACTGTGCCGTGAGCGTGATGCACAGGTCCTCGACCGACTGGCCGTCGATCAGCAGCATCGCCACGGATGGGCCAGCAAGCTATGGCCTAATCTGTTGGGTGAAATCGGCATTTACCGGGTCACCAGCCCTGGGCTGACGGACCACAGGATCGCCGTGTAATACTGCGTTTTCGAGGAAAACGATATGCGTCGCCTGGTGCTGTCTCTGCTGATTACCAGCCTCGGCCTGCCCGTACTGGCAGCCGGCGCTATCAAGGGCAACCGTCAGGAACGCTTCGGCGACGTCACGGCTCACTACAACACCTTCAATTCGACGGTGCTGCAGCCGGACATCGCCAGAGGCGCCGAGCTGATTCGCAGCAAGGAACAGGGCGTTATCAATATCTTGGTGATCCGCGATGGCAAGCCGCAGATGGCGCAAGTCAGCGGGACGATCAGGGATCTGGCCAACGTTTCGCTGCCGCTGAAATTCAAGCCGGTCATCGAATACGGCGCGGTGAGCTACGTGGCGCAGTACCCTGTGCCGCAGCAGGAAGTCCGAATTTTTGACATTACCGTCCAGACGGGCGGCACTATTCACCGTTTCAGTTTTAACCAGGAACTCTTTCCGGGCCAATGATGAACCTTACCCAACTCGTACTGGCCAGCCACAACGCTGGCAAGCTCAAAGAACTCCAGGCCATGCTCGGCGACAGCGTCACCCTGCGCTCGGTAGGTGAATTCAGCCAGATCGAGCCGGAAGAGACCGGACTGTCGTTCGTCGAGAACGCCATCCTCAAGGCCCGCAATGCCTCGCGCCTGTCGGGCCTGCCTGCTCTGGCGGACGACTCGGGGCTGGCGGTGGACTTTCTGGGCGGCGCGCCAGGGATCTATTCCGCGCGCTACGCCGATGGCAAGGGCGACGCAGCCAACAACGCCAAGCTGCTGGAAGCCCTGAAAGACGTGCCGGACGAGCAACGCGGCGCGCAGTTCGTATGCGTACTGGCACTGGTCCGGCACGCCGATGACCCACTGCCGATTCTGTGTGAAGGCCTGTGGCACGGGCGGATTTTGCATGCGGCCAGCGGCGAACACGGCTTTGGCTACGACCCGCTGTTCTGGGTGCCGGAGCGCGACTGCTCCAGTGCAGAGCTTGGACCGGCCGAAAAAAACCAGCTCAGCCACCGCGCCCGCGCGATGGTGCTGTTGCGCGAACGCCTGGGCCTGAAATGATCCACGATCCGCCTGCGCAGCCGCTGTTCCTGGGCGAGACCGGTTTTTCGTCCGAAAGCCCGCGCCCTGCATTGCCGCACCTGCCACCGCTGTCGCTGTATATCCACATTCCGTGGTGCGTGCGCAAATGTCCGTACTGCGACTTCAACTCCCACACGGCAAGTCCGGTTCTGCCGGAGCAGGAATACGTCGATGCATTGCTGGCCGATCTGGATCAGGACCTGCCACACGTTTACGGCCGCGAGCTGCAATCGATCTTCTTCGGAGGCGGCACGCCCAGCCTGTTCAGTGCCGAGGCGCTGGGCCGCCTGCTGAAAGGTGTGGAACAACGCATTCGGTTCGCCAGCGACATCGAAATCACTCTGGAAGCCAACCCCGGTACGTTCGAGCAGGCCAAGTTCAGCGCCTATCGCGCACTGGGCATCAATCGGCTGTCCATCGGCATCCAGAGCTTTCAGGAGTCCAAACTCAAGGCGCTGGGCCGGATTCACAATGGCGACGAAGCGATCCGCGCAGCGGACATGGCGCGTCAGGCCGGTTTCGACAACTTCAATCTGGACCTGATGCACGGCCTGCCAGATCAGTCGCAGGACGAAGCGCTGGATGACCTGCGCCAGGCCATCGCACTGAAACCGACGCACCTGTCCTGGTATCAGCTGACACTGGAGCCCAATACGGTGTTCTGGAACCAGCCACCTGTGCTGCCGGAAGACGACATCCTTTGGGATATTCAGGAAACCGGTCAGCAACTGTTGGCCGATCATGGCTACGCGCAATACGAAGTCTCGGCCTATGCACAACCCGGCAAACCGGCGCGGCATAACCTGAACTACTGGGCGTTCGGTGACTTCATCGGTATCGGCGCGGGTGCGCACGGCAAACTGAGTCATCTGGACGGGCGTATTGTCCGCACATGGAAGACACGACTGCCCAAGGATTACCTGAACCCGGACAAGCCTTTTCAGGCGGGCATGAAGCTACTGCCGCTGGACGAATTGCCGTTCGAATTCCTGATGAACGCACTGCGCCTTACAAAGGGCGTTGACGCTGCATTATTTCAGGAAAGAACGGGTCTAAGCGTCGACTCACTGGTCAGCGCTCGTAAACAGGCGGAGCAGCGCGGTCTGTTGCAGACCGATCCGACACGTTTGGCAGCGACGCCGCAAGGCCAGCTTTTCCTCAACGACTTGTTGCAATACTTTCTGATCTAAGGACCCTGCATGGATCTCGTACTCGATCTGCTCGCCACCGTGTCACGCTGGAGTCGCAGCAACCTTTCAGAGATCGCCCTGGCGCTGGTGGGTTGCCTGCTGGTGCTGTTCGGCTCTGACGTCAAAGGCTGGCTGGAGCAACGCGTGGGCAGCATGGCAGGCGCCTTGCGCATCCCGATCATGGCCCTGCTGTGCACCGTCGGCAGTGGCCTGGCCCTGATCTACGCCACTCCCTGGGTCGTGCGCGGCCTGAGCCAGTTCAACAACTACAGCCTTGCGCCGGTGCTGTTGGTGGTCCTGGTGCTGATCGGGGTGGTGGCGGACAGGAAGTGATGGTTTTTGATCGCTCCTACGTTCTGCGTCCGCTTCAGGATGTGACATAGAGCGTCACGGGATGCGTTCCCAGGACAGAGCACTCAGCGTTATGCATAAGTCTTGCTACACCAACGGACTGTGGGAGGCGGCTTGCCGGCGATGCTTTTTCTGAAGCGACCTATCGGCGACTGAACGGATGCCATCGCCAGGCCGCCTCCCACGGATACGCATCCAGTCAGACACTCTAGCTTTGGCCCCGTTTTGCGCGTGTATAACGCTGAGCACTCCGCATGGTGGCGGCGCCCAGGGCCCTCAGACGGTTAATCAACCTTCTCGAACTTCAAATCCCAGACCCCATGACCCAGACGTTCGCCACGGCGTTCGAACTTGGTGATCGGGCGTTCAGCCGGGCGTGGCACGTACTGGTTGTCTTCGGCCTGATTGCGGAAACCCGGCGCGACGCTCATCACTTCCAGCATGTACTCGGCGTAAGGCCCCCAATCGGTCGCCATGTGGAACACGCCACCGGTCTTCAGCTTGCTGCGTACCAGCGCCGCGAACTCAGGCTGTACGATGCGGCGCTTGTGATGACGGCTCTTGTGCCACGGATCCGGGAAGAACAGCATCAGACGATCCAGGCTGTTGTCCGCAATGCAGCGGTTGAGCACTTCGATGGCGTCGCAGTCATAGACCCGCACGTTGGTCAGGCCCTGAGTCAGCACACCATTGAGCAATGCGCCGACACCGGGATAGTGCACTTCAACACCGATGAAATCCTGCTCAGGCGCAGCTGCTGCCATTTCCAGCAGCGAATGCCCCATGCCGAAGCCGATTTCCAGGGTGCGCGGCGCAGAGCGGCCGAACACCTGATCGAAATCGACCGGCGCGTCTGTCAACGACAAGCCAAACTTCGGGCGCCCCTGATCCAGGCCGCGCTGCTGGCCTTCGGTCATACGGCCGGCTCGCATCACGAAACTCTTGATGCGGCGGTGCTGGCGCTCTTCGCCCTCTTCGGTAGCAGGCGACTCTGGGTGCGGAACGTGCGAATCAGTCATCAACGGGCTCTTACTTGATCAGGCCATCCAGCGGCGAAGATGCGCTGGCATAGAGTTTTCGTGGCATGCGCCCGGCGAGGTACGCCAGACGACCGGCAATTACAGCGTGCTTCATGGCTTCGGCCATCATGATCGGCTGCTGGGCGTGGGCGATGGCAGAGTTCATCAACACGGCCTCACAGCCCAGTTCCATCGCGATGGTGGCATCGGACGCTGTGCCGACACCGGCATCGACCAGCACCGGCACTTTGGTTTCTTCCAGGATGATCTGCAGGTTATACGGATTGCAGATCCCCAGACCGCTGCCGATCAGGCCGGCCAGCGGCATGATGGCGATGCAGCCGATCTCGGCCAGTTGGCGGGCGATGATCGGGTCATCACTGGTATAAACCATCACGTCGAAACCGTCCTTGACCAGCACTTCGGCGGCCTTGAGCGTTTCGATCACGTTGGGGAACAGGGTCTTCTGATCAGCCAGGACTTCCAGCTTGACCAGATTGCGGCCGTCGAGCAGTTCGCGGGACAAGCGGCAGGTGCGCACCGCCTCGACCGCATCGAAGCAGCCAGCGGTGTTCGGCAGGATGGTGTAGCGATCCGGCGGCAGCACATCCAGCAGGTTAGGCTCGCCCGGGTTCTGGCCCAGGTTGGTACGACGCACGGCAACGGTGACGATCTCGGCACCCGAGGCTTCGATGGCAAGACGGGTCTGCTCCATGTCCACGTATTTACCGGTGCCTACCAGCAGGCGCGACTCAAAGGTCCGACCGGCCAGAACGAAGGGCTTGTCGCTGCGAACATTGTTCATCGGAAATCCTCTTCAACTTGCAGATTAGGGGGCATCGCCGTCCAGTGCCGCCAACTAGCCGCCACCAATGGCGTGGACCACTTCGACCTGATCACCTTCGGACAGGGCGGTGGTTTCGTGCTGGCTGCGCGGCACGATATCCAGATTCACTTCCACTGCGACGCGACGTCCGGCGAGTTCCAGACGGGTCAGCAGCGCCGCGACGGTTGCACCGTCGGGCAATTCAAAGGATTCACCGTTCAACTGAATGTGCATGCGAGAGCAGCCATCATTTTAGGGGGCCAGCATTCTAGCCCGATCAGCCGGTATGACCAAATCAAAGCCACGCCATTCGTCTCAGCCTTCAGGGTAATCAGCCTGGATTCAGGACGCAGAACCCAGCCGCCAGGCTGCCAGCCCCAGAATCGACCAGCCGAACAGAAACGCCAGGCCGCCGAACGGGGTGATGATCCCCAGCTTGCTGATGCCGGTCAGCGTCAGCGCATACAGGCTGCCGGAGAACAGCAGGATGCCGACGGCGAACGAAACACCGGCCCAGGTCACCAGCCGACCGGGAACCTGAGTCGCCAGCAACGCTACGCCGAGCAGTGCGAGCGCATGCACCAGTTGATACAGCACGCCCGTCTGGAAAATCGCCAGGTACTCGGCAGTCAGGCGCCCTTTCAGGCCATGAGCGGCAAAGGCACCGAGCGCTACACCGGTGAATCCGAAGAAAGCGGCCAGCATTAAAAAGCTACGAAGCATCAGGAACTCCAGTGAAAAATCGTCCGAAGGCGCACGGTCTGTATAATGGCCCGCTCAACGGGTTCGGCCAAGCCATCTCTATGCTGCAGTCTCTCTTTCGTCGCCTCCTCAAAGCCCTGCTGTGGTTCGCTGCCGGCAGCGTCATTCTGGTTCTGATCTTCCGCTGGATACCGCCGCCGGGCACCGCGTTGATGATCGAGCGCAAGGTCGAATCCTGGTTTGACGGCCAGCCTATCGACCTGCAGCGCGACTGGCAGCCGTGGGACAAGATTTCCGACAACCTGAAAATTGCCGTCATCGCTGGCGAAGACCAGAAATTTGCCGAGCATTGGGGCTTCGATGTCGACGCGATCCAGGCCGCCATCCTGCACAACGAACGCGGCGGCTCGATCCGCGGTGCCAGCACCCTGAGCCAGCAAGTCTCGAAAAACCTGTTCCTGTGGTCCGGCCGCAGCTACCTGCGCAAAGGCCTGGAAGCCTGGTTCACCATGCTCGTTGAGCTGCTGTGGTCCAAGGAGCGCATTCTTGAGGTCTACCTCAATAGCGTCGAATGGGACGAAGGCGTGTTCGGCGCCCAGGCCGCTGCGCAGCACCACTTCCGCGTCAACGCAAGCGCCCTGACGGTCCAGCAGGCCAGCTACCTCGCCGCCGTCCTGCCCAACCCCCGGGAATGGAGCGCCAGCCACCCCAGCAGCTACGTCTCCCGCCGCGCTGGCTGGATCCGTCAGCAGATGCGGCAATTGGGTGGGGATGGGTATTTGGCGAATTTGAATCATAGCCGCCGGTTTTGATGGGCACGAACCCTATGGAAACGTGCCTTGAGCAGCGATCCCAAGATTGCGACACGTTTCTTCAACAGGTTTGAAGGGCTGTTCGTGAGCAAGCTCACTTCAACAAGACTGACGCTTCGCCTGCCGTTGTTTACATCTAAAAGTCCTGGCGATCGGACCATCGGGACGCATAGCGTTCGCACGATCAATTCAAGAGTTCCGCTTTACCAGACCAAGCACAGCGCGATCAACGTGTAGGGCCTGTTCATCCCGCTCTGTCCCAACTGACGCTCTTCGCAGATGCGGTACTTCTGCGCAAGGTTGTGCACTGCAAAAATGAAAGAATGAAACCGCCCCACCACTGCGTATGATTATTTACTTACTCTCGTAGTATCCATCTCATTTTACCTCGGCACCTTGTTTAGGGATCTAAAATATTTAATCTGACTTCTTGATAGAACGTCGGAAACTTATCCTTGAGCAAAAGAAGACATCAAACATGGCGCCACACAGGCGGAGATGGAGGCGGATATAGATACATCGATGATCTGACAGAAACTGAACTCGCCGCTCGCAACGCTGAAGAGAAACTTCATAGAGAGAGAGCAGAGAGAGAACAGGCGTATCTGGATCGAGCCATAAGCGAGTCAAAAGAGCGATCCATCATATTAGCGCAGCGTAAAAAGGAAGAAGACCAGCGCTGCGGCTATGTCTTCTCCAAATCCCGAAAGCTGCCAAACGGCGTCATCGACGGTATGACGCGTTGCGACTTCAGCGTTGTTGAAGTCCTGGAGGATTATGGCGACTGGGCGGCCCTTGGTACCGGCGTTGCAATAGGGGCGGGACCTGCAAGTCTGAAACTTCTGACCCCTGCGTCCAGCTCAACAAATATTGCTGCGAGACTTGGCGGCAGCTTGTCTCTTGAAGTCATCGCTCAAACAGTTAGCCCCGCCGTAACAAGAGGCGCTGTGGTTGGCACACTCGCGCTTCTGATGCCCGCCAATACGGACAAAGACAGTACGTTTTACAAGCGCGAGCAGTACGACCTCTTAACGCTTGGCCGAACGCAAGTACGACTTAACGTCAAGCAGCTGTCGGATGGCAGTGTAGATGCCTATGGATTCTACACAGGCAACCATCCGGAGTGGCAGAAGGTTCCGATCGTTAAAGCGGTCCCGCGCGGCGAAGAATTCGTGGCAGAACTGGATCAAGGCATCAATCTGATCTGGACACCGGCAACGGATACAAGTGAAGTGCTGGGCGTTCCTGCACTTGAGGCCAAGTCATTTCCAAAACTGATCCTGGTTTATCCGACCAGCGAGCGGGCGCAACAGAATCACGAAAATCCAGTTCTCCCCGTCGATTATCGGGATGCGATTCTGGTTTTCCCTGTAGATACTGGTTTACAGCCTATTTATGTTGCATTGAGCCTGTCAGAAACAGGCTACCATCCTCCGCCAAAATCACTTCAAGGTTTTCCTGGTGCAGTAAATATAAAGCGTTTTACTTCTGTTAAGGGCGGTGGCGGATTGAGAAAGCGATGGAGGATCGCAAAAGGGCTGATTCTGGAGTGGGATTACCAGCATGGAATGGTAGAAATGTACAATAAACGAGGGAAACACTTAGGCGAATTCAACCCTGAAACAGGTACACAGACCAAAGATGCTGACCCTAAAAGGAGTATTGAACCATGAAGTACCTACTTGAAGCATTCGATAAAAAAACCGAGATACTGGCGTTTGAGAGGGAAATCCCCACCGGTAATGATGAACAACTCAAAAGCATCATGGGCTGGACATCCGAGCAATTGGGCTATGAGGGCTACAACCTTGACGATGCTCAATTGAAAGCCATCGTTAAGATTCTAGGTGACGACAGCCACGACCCAAACTACGACTATCAGTTGACATGCAACGTTGACGACTATTAACAAAGACGGCTTTACTCGAATCGAGGGAGCTTTTTACCGCTTTACGTTACGCTGCTATCGGAGTACTGAGCGTATGCATCGCACTCTTCTCAAGATGATGAATACGCTCAGTGAAGACGCTTTATTTCTGGCCAGACAATCTGGCACAGGCCAAAGAGGCCGGACCTAAAAGTATCCAAACAATGAAATACTTACTTGAAGCATTTGATAAAAAAACCGAGTTTCTTGCATTCAAAAAAGAAATCCCCGCCGGCAATGACGAACGGCTCAAAAGTATCATGGGCTGGACATCCGAGCAGTGGGGCGATGAAGGCTACAACCTGGACGCCGCTCAGTTGGCAGCCATCGTCAAGCTCATCGGTGATGAAACCCATGACCCAAACTACTTTTACCAACTGACATGCAACGCTGACGACCTTTAAACAAAAACGCCCCGATCAGATCGGGGCGTTTTGCGTTACCGGGTACGTTACGCGGCAATCGACGTCTTGAGCTTGTTCATCGCACTCTTTTCGAGCTGACGAATACGCTCGGCGGAGACGTTGTACTTCTGCGCCAGGTCGTGCAGCGTGGCTTTTTCTTCTGCCAGCCAGCGCTGGTAGAGAATGTCGCGGCTGCGTTCGTCCAGCACGTCCAGCGCCTGATGAAGATTGGCGGTGGAGTTGTCGGTCCAGTCGGAATCTTCCAACTGACGCGCCGGGTCGTAACGATGGTCTTCCAGGTAGTTGGCCGGCGACTGGAATGCACTGTCGTCGTCAGCTTCGGCTGCCGGGTCGAAGGCCATGTCATGGCCGGTCAGGCGGCTTTCCATCTCCCGCACTTCACGTGGCTCGACGCCCAGGCTTTCAGCGACGCGATGCACTTCGTCGTTGTTCAGCCAGGCCAGACGCTTCTTCTGGCTGCGCAGGTTGAAGAACAGCTTGCGCTGCGCCTTGGTCGTAGCGACCTTCACGATGCGCCAGTTGCGCAGGATGAACTCGTGAATTTCAGCCTTGATCCAGTGCACGGCGAAAGACACCAGACGCACACCCATTTCAGGGTTGAACCGCTTCACGGCCTTCATCAGACCGACGTTACCTTCCTGGATCAGGTCAGCCTGAGCCAGACCGTAACCGGAATAGCTGCGTGCGATGTGCACGACAAAACGCAGGTGGGCGAGAACCATCTGCCGAGCCGCCCCCAGATCCTGCTCATAATAGAGACTCTCAGCCAGTTCACGCTCCTGCTCGGGCGTCAGCAGCGGGATGCTGTTGACCGTATGCACGTAAGCCTCAAGGTTCGCACCCGGGACTAAGGCATAAGCAGGTTGCAAAGAATTGGTCATACGAAAAAACCTCCAGCGCACATAAATGTGCAGTTCAGCACTGCCAGATTGACTTGGAACCGCGAGACAAGTTCCTTGATTTTCAGAAGCCAATCTGGTGAAACCATTTAAGCTCTACCGTGGCGCCAGTTCACGCAAGTGACGGGCGACCGCAATCCAAGCACCGATATACCCTAACAACACCGCTCCAAGCAAGAGCGAAAAACCATCGCCCATCGGCACACCTGTGAGCGCGAAGTCACTTCCGTACAGCCCCGCCAGTCCGGTCACAGCACCGTTCAGCCAGTTCAGGCCATAGGCAAGTACGCCCCAGGACAGGATGCCCGCCCCGAAACCGTACAGCGCGCCCATATAAAGGAAGGGCCTGCGCACGTAGCTGTCAGTCCCGCCCACCAGCTTGATCACTTCGATCTCGGTGCGACGGTTCTCGATGTGCAGACGTATTGTGTTACCAATTACCAACAGCAAAGCCGAGACCAGCAGAACCGTCAAGCCGAACACAAACCGGTCGCCCAGCTTGAGGATGGCTGCCAGGCGCTCGACCCAGACCAGATCGAGTTGGGCCTGCTGCACCTTGGGTAGCTCGGCAAGGCGCGTGCGCAAGGCTTCCAGCGCAGGCTTGTCGACTTCATCGGGCGTCACCAGTACGACGCCGGGCAACGGGTTTTCCGGCAGTTCCTTGAGCGCTTCGCCCAGCCCGGACTGCTGCTGAAACTCGCCCAGTGCCTGCTCGCTGCTGATGTACTCGGCATCCGCAACACCGGGCATCGCCTTGATCTCGTCGCGCATACGAGTGCCATCTGCTGTGCTGGCATCCAGATTCAGGTAGATCGATATCTGCGCAGCTCGCTGCCAGGAACCTCCCAGACGCTCGACGTTGCTCAACAGCAGCGACAAACCCATGGGCAGACTCAGGGCAATAGCCATGACCAGACAAGTAAAGAAGCTGCCGATGGGCTGCTTGCCCAGACGACGCAGGCTGTCGACCAGACTGGAGCGATGGCTTTCGAGCCAGGCTGAAAGCAGGGTGCTGAAGTCCGGCCCGTCATCGTCGTGATCATGGCGTTGTTTTTTCTGTTTCCCGGGTGCGGGATCAGCGGCCTTGGGCGCGACGCGCTCCGCAACCTTCGGACTGCGTGTGGCACTCATACCCCGGCCTCCCCGTCGCCGATCAGACGACCGCGTTGCAGGGTCAGCATGCGGTGACGCATGCGGGCGATAAGTGCCAGGTCATGACTGGCGATGAGCACACTGGTGCCCAGTCGGTTGATGTCTTCGAACACACCCATGATTTCCGCTGCCAATCGTGGATCGAGGTTACCGGTCGGTTCGTCCGCCAGCAGTAAGGCCGGGCGGTGAACGATGGCGCGGGCAATACCGACGCGTTGCTGTTGACCGGTGGAAAGATCACCGGGGTACAAGTCAGCCTTGTCGGACAACGCCACGCGGTCCAGCGCCGAATCGACGCGCTTGGCGATTTCAGGCTTGGACAGCCCGAGAATCTGCAAGGGCAGTGCGATGTTGTTGAACACTGTGCGATCGAACAGCAACTGGTGATTCTGAAACACCACACCGATCTGCCGACGCAGGAACGGGATCTGCGCATTGCTGATCTGGCCGAGGTCCTGGCCAGCCAGCATCAGTTTGCCGGTTGTCGGGCGTTCCATGGCCAGCAACAGGCGCAGCAGCGTGCTCTTGCCCGCCCCGGAATGGCCGGTAACGAACAGAAACTCGCCGCGACGTACTCGAAAGCTCAGTTCATGCAACCCGACATGTCCATTCGGATAGCGCTTACCGACCTGCTCGAAACGAATCATGGACGCTCCCGCTCCGCAAACAGAGCCTGGACAAAGGGTTCGGCTTCAAAGGTGCGCAGATCATCAATACCTTCGCCCACGCCGATGTAACGAATGGGCAGGCCGAATTGCTTGGCCAGCGCGAAGATCACGCCGCCCTTGGCGGTGCCATCGAGTTTGGTCAGGGCAAGACCGGTCAGCGTCACCGTCTGATTGAACTGCTTGGCCTGGTTGATCGCGTTCTGACCGGTGCCTGCGTCGAGTACCAGCAACACTTCGTGCGGCGCATCTGCGTCGAGCTTGCCGATCACGCGGCGCACCTTTTTCAACTCTTCCATCAGGTTGTCTTTGGTGTGCAGACGACCTGCGGTGTCGGCGATCAATACGTCGATACCCCGCGCTTTGGCGGCCTGCACGGCGTCGAAGATGACCGAAGCGGAGTCAGCGCCCGTGTGCTGAGCGATGACCGGAATCCTGTTGCGCTCGCCCCAGACCTGCAACTGCTCGACGGCAGCGGCACGGAAGGTATCGCCTGCGGCCAGCATGACTTTCTTGCCTTCAAGCTGCAGTTTCTTGGCCAGCTTGCCGATGGTGGTGGTCTTGCCTGCGCCGTTGACGCCTACGACCAGAATCACGAACGGCTTGTGCTCGGCCTTGATGACCAGCGGTTGCTCGACCGGCTTGAGCATCGTGGCCAGCTCGCCTTGCAGCGAAGTATAGAGCGCCTGAGCATCAGTCAGCTGTTTACGGGCGACCTTCTGGGTCAGGCTCTGGATGATGACCGACGTCGCCTCCACGCCGACATCGGCCGTCAGCAGACGGGTTTCAATCTCCTCGAGCAGGTCATCGTCGATGGCCTTCTTGCCCAGAAACAGGCTGGCCATGCCTTCGCCGATGCTGGCACTGGTTTTCGAAAGGCCCTGTTTGAGACGGGCGAAGAAGCCGACCTTGCCGGTTTCAGGCTCTTGAACCGGCGCAGCGACAGGCGCGAGCGCCTGCGGAGCCGGCTGCGCAACTGGCGCAGAGACAACGGGTTCGAACACAGGTTCTGCAACAGGCGCAGGCTCGAGCAGTACCGGCTCGGGAACGCTGACCGGCACAATATCGGCGACAGGCGCCTGCTCCGGCCGAGGCTCTGGAGCAGGTACCGCTGCGTATTGAGGTGCCGACGATACGTGATGCTGTTCGGGAATCGGTGGCGTGACGTGGAGCTCGAGCTCGTCGATCAACGCCACCGACTCTTCGGCCACCGGCAACGTCAGCCAGGGCTGCGGCGAAGGCTCGCCCGGTTCCACATGCGGCTGCGGCTTGGCAGCCTGGGGAACGGATTGAGGGGCAATCAGAGGCTCAACCTGCGGCGTCGCTTCGACGACGGGTTCAGGCTGTGCAGCAGTTGACTCTTGCGGCGCCGGCTCGGCTTCCTGCGGCTTTTTACGCAGCCATCCGAACAGGCCTTTCTTCTCTCCAGCGGCAGCTGGGGTCTTCTTGTCGTCGTTAGAACCAAACATGGAGGACGGCTATCTCAAGGTTGCGGGACGCCAGAGCGCGATCCGGAAAATTCTGACAGTAAAAACAGACTGCATTTAGGACTGCATGTTCACTTTGCAGCCCTCTGTTGGGGTATGGTTCAGCTTCGTTTTAAACAGGTTCACTCGCATTTGTCAGGTGAAAGCTGTTTCTCACGAAACGCCCGATATCCTAACATCCTCGCGCCTGCCGACGCTAAGTTCAGGCAGTCGCACCAGAACAGGTTCACATTCACGGATGAATACTTTAACCCGCACTGCTGCGGCACTCCCGCGCAGCACACACGATGTAGCGTTCACGGCATCGACCCTCAATCCGCAACCCACTCACGAATTCACCCTCGACAATGGTCTCAAGATCATTGTCCGCGAAGACCACCGGGCTCCGGTGGTGATTTCCCAGCTCTGGTACAGAATCGGCTCCAGCTACGAGATGCCGGGGCAGACCGGCCTGTCACACGCCCTTGAACACATGATGTTCAAAGGCAGCAGCAAGACCGGTCCCGGCGAGTCTTCGCTGATCCTGCGAAACCTGGGCGCCGAAGAGAACGCGTATACCAGCGATGACTGCACCGTCTACCACCAGAGACTGGCTCGTGATCTTCTGAGTGTAGCGCTGGAGCTGGAAGCAGATCGCATGTCGACTCTGACGTTGCCCGCCGACGAGTTCAGCAACGAAATCGAAGTGATCAAGGAAGAGCGGCGCATGAGCAGCGACAAGGCGGCTGAGCTCTTCAACGCTCTCGCCTTCCCCACCAGTGGTTACCACAATCCGACCATCGGCTGGATGGCCGACCTTGAGCGCATGACGATCGAGGAACTGCGCCGCTGGTACGAAGCCTGGTACGCGCCGAACAATGCCACGCTGGTGGTGGTCGGTGACGTACAGCCAGACGAAGTCAAAGCACTGGCAGAACGATTCTTCGGCGCTATCCCACGCCGCGACCTCCCACCGTCGAAAACTCCGTTGGAGCTTGCCGAACCGGGCGAACGCAAAATTACCCTGCACGTCAACACCCAACTGCCCGGACTGACCTACGGCTTCAACGTTCCAGGCATGGCCACGGCTGAAGACATGCGCTCGATCAATGCACTGCGTCTTATCGCAGCCTTGCTGGACGGCGGTCACAGCGCACGTATCGCAACGCAACTCAAAAGGGGCGAAGAGCTGGTGTCTGGAGCCTCTTCAAGCTACGACGCGTTCACGCGCGGCGACAGCCTGTTCATGATCAAGGCGACCCCCAATACCCAGAAGAAAAAAACCCTGGCGGATGTCGAAGCGGGCCTCTGGCGCCTGCTGGAGGACCTGAAGACCACGCTGCCTTCTGCTGAAGAACTTGAACGCGCTCGAGCGAAGGTCATTGCCAACATGGTTTACGAGCGTGACCTGATCGAGAGCCAGGCCACCATGATCGGAACACTGGAAACCATTGGCCTGCCCTGGAGGTTGATGGACGGCGAGCGGGAAGCGCTCCAGAGCGTGACGCCGCAGGACATCCAGAATGCCGCCAAGCTTTATTTCACCCGCGAGCGCCTCAGCATCGCCCATGTGCTGCCAGAGGAGAAAGCCCAATGAACACGCGCACCGATACACCTCGTACGATTTCTGGCCAGGTCATGACCGATACCTCCATTGCCCACTCCGATCTGACGGCAACCACACCACCTCTGGGCAGTAAACTGGAGACCCTCAAAGAGCTGGATGGCAAGGCACCGGGTCGCCGTGCACTGAACATCCAGACATGGAACACCGCCGAGGGCGCCAAGGTGTTGTTCGTCGAGGCACACGAACTGCCCATGCTGGACATATTCATGACCTTCGCTGCTGGCAGTAGCCAGGATGGCAAGACTCCGGGCATCGCCAAACTGACCTGCCACATGCTCGACGAAGGCATCAACGGCAAGGACGCCACCGCAATCGCACAGGGCTTCGAGGCACTGGGGGCCCAATTTCAACCCGGGGCATACGATGACAGGGCCGAGGTTTGGCTACGCAGCCTGAGTACGGCACAACAGCGTGAACCGGCCTTGAAACTTTTCTGCGAAGTCGTTGGCAAACCGACCTTTCCTAGCGAAGTAATGACGCGCATGAAGAACCGGTGGATTGCCAATCTCCAGAGGGACAAGCTGACGCCCGGCACCATGGCCTGGGATGAGCTGTACAAAAACATCTACGGTGATCACCCCTATGCCAATCGAACCAATGGGGATGAAAAAAGCATCAACGCAATTAGCCAGGAACATTTGAAGGCATTCCACGCCAGGGGATATGCCGCGGGCAATGCCGTGATTGCGATGATTGGCGATCTTTCCAGAGAAGAGGCTCAGGTCATTGCAGCTCAGGTTTCAGCCTCGCTGCCAAAGGGGCCGAAACTTGCGAAAGCAGCCGACCCGGTTGACACCAAGGCAAGCGCAACGCACTTCGAGAGCGCCTCCAGCCAGACGCAAATGTTGCTGGGCCAGTTGGGCATCACGCGTAACGACCCCGATTACGCGGCACTGATGGCGGGCAATTCGATATTGGGCGGAAGTGGTTTTGGCGGCCGTCTGATGACTGAATTGCGTGAAAAACGCGGTCTGACCTACAGCGTCTGGTCCAACTTCAAAGCCACAAAGGCTCCTGGCGTGTTCATGATCGAGTTGCTGACCCGCGCCGAGATGAGTGAAAACACCTTGAAGCTGGTTCAGCAGATTGTGCGTGACTTCCTCGCCGATGGTCCGACCCAGAATGAGCTGGATAACGTCAAACGCAAAATAATCGGCAGCTTCCCGCTGGAGGTAGCGGGCAACGGTGCCATTGGTTCCCGATTGGCCGATATTGGTTTCTACGATCTGCCAATATCGTATTTCGATGACTACATGGCAGCCATCCAGAGCCTGACAGTCGAGCAGGTCAGGACCGCGATGAGCAAACACCTGAGTGCCGACAAGATGATTGTCGTGACCGCAGGCCCGACCGTCCCGCAGCAAGAGCTGCCTGCGCCAATCGAAAAGCCGCTGTCTCAAGCGGCTTACGCCAAAGCGCAATAACAGCCATTACGAGGTAAGACTGCCTTTCTGGCTTTGACCCTCCATCAGGTTGCCGAGCTGAACCCGCAATCTGATGGAGAACCACCACTGACTTTTCTTCCCTTCGGCCGCATTCAGAACTTTCAGTCGTCGCTGGAGCCGGACAGAAAGGACGGTTATCTCAGAATTGGCGAGCGTCACACGTGCAATTCTGAAAGATTCTGACATGCAAAAAAGGCCGCATTACGGGCTGTCCGCTCACGTGACAACCCCTTCTACAGTTATCGTTCAGCGTCGCTTCAAACAGGTTTCACTCTCATTCAGCCAGTGAAGACTGTTTCTCATGCGAACGGACCAGTATCCTAATACCCCCGCGCCTGCCGACGCCAAGTTCACGCAGGCCGTCCTACAGGTTCAAACCACGAATGAATGTTCTAGCCCGCCGTGCTGCAGGCCTGCTGTTCAGCACAATCTGTTTGCCGCTGACAGCATTGGCCGCCGATCCGCAACCCACTCATGAATTCACCCTCGACAATGGCCTGAAGGTCATCGTCCGCGAGGACCACCGTGCGCCCGTGGTGGTTTCCCAGATCTGGTACAAGGTTGGCTCCAGCTACGAGACACCGGGCCAGACCGGTCTGTCCCACGCCCTCGAGCACATGATGTTCAAAGGCAGCAGCAAGACCGGACCGGGCGAGTCTTCCCTGATCCTGCGCGATCTGGGTGCCGAAGAGAACGCTTTCACCAGCAACGACTACACCGCCTACTATCAGGTCCTGGCCAGCGATCGCCTGAGCGTCGCGCTGGAACTTGAAGCCGATCGCATGGCGACCCTGAAGCTGCCGCCCGACGAGTTCAGCCGCGAGATCGAAGTCATCAAGGAAGAGCGCCGCATGCGCACTGACGACAAGCCGCTTGGCAAGGCGCTGGAACGTTTCAACGCGCTGGCCTACCCCGCCAGCGGCTATCACACCCCGACCATCGGCTGGATGGCCGACCTTGAGCGCATGAAGGTCGAGGAACTGCGCCACTGGTACGAAGCCTGGTACGCACCGAACAACGCCACACTGGTGGTGGTCGGTGACGTCAAGCCGGATGAGGTCAAGGCCCTGGCTGAACGCTTCTTCGGTCCTGTCCCTCGCCGTGACGTGCCGCCATCGAAAAAACCGCTTGAACTGGCCGAACCCGGCGAGCGCAAGATCACCCTGCATGTGAAAACCCAACTGCCGAGCCTGCTCTACGGTTTCAATGTGCCCAGCGTGGCCACGGCGGAAGATCAGCGCTCGGTCAATGCACTGCGCCTGATTGCAGCACTGCTCGACGGCGGCTACAGCGCACGCATTCCATCGCGCCTGGAGCGCGGCGAGGAAGTGGTATCAGCGGCATCCTCCCGCTACGACGCCTTTGCCCGTGGTGACAGCCTGTTCATGATCAGCGCCACGCCCAACGCTCAGAAGAAGAAAACCCTGGCTGACGCAGAAGCCGGTATCTGGCGCCTGCTGGACGACCTGAAAACCAAGGCACCTTCTGCTGAAGAACTGGAGCGTGTAAGGGCCCAGGTCATCGCTGGCGTGGTCTACGAGCGCGATTCGATTACCAGCCAGGCGACCATGATCGGCGAACTGGAAACCGTCGGCCTGTCCTGGAAATTGATGGACGGAGAACTGGAAGCCCTGCAGAGCGTGACGCCTCAGGACATCCAGAAGGCTGCCAACACCTACTTCACACGCGAGCGCCTCAGCATCGCGCACGTTCTGCCTGAGGAGAAAGCCAAATGATCAAGCGCAACGCTCCACGTCATGCGCTGCTTGGCCTGATCCTGGCCGGTACCTTTGCCATCCAGCCAGCTCTTGCGGACGACGTTGCCGCACAGCCACTGGGCAGTAACCTGCAAACGCTCAAGGAACTGGATGGCAAGGCACCGGCTCGCCGCGCGCTGAACATTCAGACCTGGAACACCGCCGAGGGCGCAAAGGTGCTGTTTGTCGAATCCCGCGAGCTGCCGATGATCGACATGCGTCTGATCTTTGCCGCAGGCAGCAGCCAGGATGAGAAGATGCCCGGCATCGCCCTGCTGACCAACGCCATGCTCAACGAAGGCGTCAAGGGCAAGGATGTGAGCGCCATCGCCCAGGGCTTCGAGGGGCTGGGTGCAGAGTTTGAAAACGGCTCCTATCGCGACATGGCCGTCACCTCGTTGCGCAGCCTGAGCGCACCCGACAAGCGTGAACCCGCCCTGAAACTGTTCAGCGAAGTGGTCGGCAAGCCTACCTTTCCGGCCGACTCGCTGGCGCGCATCAAGAACCAGTTGAGCGCCAGCTTCGAATACCAGAAGCAGAATCCCGGCACCATCGGCAGCAAAGCGCTGTTCCAGAAGCTTTACGGTGACCATCCCTACGCACACCCGAGCGATGGCGATGCCAAAAGTATCAATGCCATCACACTGGCTCAGCTCAAGGCATTCCACGCCAAAGGCTACGCCGCTGGCAATGCGGTGATCGCGCTGGTGGGTGATCTGTCGAAGGAAGAGGCACAGACTGTCGCAGCAGAGGTTTCGGCCGCACTGCCAAAAGGCCCGGCGCTGGCGAAAGTTGCCGACCCGGTCGAGCCGAAGGCCGGCGTCACGCACATCGAGTTTCCCTCCAACCAGACGCTTCTGATGCTGGCCCAACTGGGCATTACGCGTAACGACCCGGATTATGCCGCGTTGACCGTAGGCAATTCCGTCCTGGGCGGCGGCGGTTTTGGCAGTCGCCTGATGACAGAAGTGCGCGAAAAGCGCGGTCTGACGTACGGCGTTTCGTCCGGTTTCAGTGCCATGCAGGCGCAAGGGCCTTTCATGATCAACCTGCAGACCCGCGCCGAGATGAATGAAAACACCTTGAAGCTGGTGCAGGGCATTGTGAAGGACTTCCTCGCCAACGGTCCGACCCAGAAAGAACTCGACGACGTGAAGCGCGAGCTGACCGGCAGCTTCCCGCTGACCGCAGCCAGCAATTCCGCCATCGTCGCGCAGCTGGGCGCCATCGGCTTCTATGATCTGCCGCTGACCTACCTCGAGGACTACATGACCGCCGCCCAGAGCGTAACGGTCGAACAAGTGAAGGCAGCGATGAACAAGCATCTGGATGCCGACAAGATGGTGATTGTGACCGTCGGCCCGACCGTGCCGCAGAAAGAACTGCCTGCGCCAACTGACAAACCCACTCGTCAACCTGCAGGGGTTCCGGAGCACTGATGGCCAATCCACGTCCGAAGGGTCATAACGGCCTGGGTCAGCTTCGTATCATCGGCGGCGAATGGGGCAGTCGCAAACTGACATTCCCCGACGCTCCCGGCCTGCGCCCGACGCCAGATCGCGTGCGCGAAACGCTGTTCAACTGGCTGGCGCCTTATATCGCGGGCGCCAGAGTGCTGGATGTTTTTACCGGCAGTGGCGCGTTGTATTTCGAAGCGTTGTCGCGCGGTGCAAGCATGGGCCTGGCGCTGGACAGCAACGCCACAGCCATCGCCAGCCTGCGCCAGAACCTGACTGCGCTGAACTGCACCACTGGCCAGGTCTCCCAGACCGACGCACTGCGCCATCTGGAAACCGCCGTGGCCTCGCCGTTCGACGTGGTCTTCCTGGACCCGCCCTTCCACCAGGGTTTGCTGGCCTCGGCCTGCAACCTGCTGGAAACCCGTGGCTGGCTCGCCGACCAGGCGTGGATCTACACCGAAAGCGAAACGCCGCCCTCGACGACCGGCCTGCCAGGCACCTGGCGGCTGCATCGCGAGAAAAAAGCCGGACAGGTGTATTACGCACTTTGGCAGCGGGGACAGGATTCAGGCAATCGTTAGAACAGCCATAGGCTATCCAGGTGTGGGAGGGGGCTTGCCGGCGATGGGATTTTTGATGAGACACCTCATAGCTGGACTGACGCCATCGCCGGCAAGCCACCTCCCACAGTCCGATGTTTGCTGCGAGACGTTGCCAATGACGAGGGTCGTGCAGCCAAGCAAACGGTCAGCATGAGCCACCACTCGACCCGCCCCCTCTTACATCCGGCTCCAGTTAGTGGCAACGTAGGATCTGTCAGCCACCGAATTCATCGACGAGCAAGACTGTGCCTACCAGCCCCACTTCTCTGTTCCATGTCACCCCGTTCACACCAGCGTCCGGCCTGGGCAATCCGCATCTGCAAACACTGTGGGGGCCGCTGTGGCGCAAGCGGACGTTGCTGGCGCGCACGCGTGAACGGATGTGGCTGCAGGACGGGGACTTTCTCGACATGGACTGGCATGGGCCGCATCAGGTCGATGCGCCGCTGGTGCTGGTGCTGCATGGCCTGACAGGTTCATCGAACTCACCTTATGTAGCCGGCCTGCAGAAAGCGCTCGCGACGCAGGGTTGGGCAAGTGTGGCGTTGAACTGGCGCGGCTGCTCCGGCGAGCCGAACCTGCTGTCGCGCAGTTACCATTCCGGCGCAAGCGAAGACCTGGCCGAAGTGATCGCGCACCTCAGATCACTGCGCCCTCTGGCGCCGCTCTATGCCGTGGGCTATTCGCTGGGTGGCAATGTGCTGCTCAAGTACCTGGGTGAATCCGGCGCGAACAGTGAGTTGCTCGGCGCAGTAGCGGTCTCGGTACCGTTTCGGCTGGATGAGTGCGCCAACCGGATCGGACAGGGGTTCTCCAAGGTTTATCAGCGGCACTTCATGCGTGAGATGCTGGCCTACATCCGCGACAAGCAGAACCGCTTCCAGAACGAAGGTCTCAGCGAAGGCCTGGCGGAACTGGCAGCGTTGGGCTCTCTGGAAAACATGCGCACCTTCTGGGACTTCGATGGCCGAGTGACAGCGCCACTGCACGGCTTTACCGATGCCCAGGATTATTACCGCAAAGCCTCGAGCCGCTATTACCTGGGCCAGATTCAGACGCCAACGTTGATCATCCAGTCAGCGGACGACCCCTTCGTCTTCCCGCACAGCCTGCCCGAGCCAGAGGAGCTTTCACCCTGCACGGAGTTCGAACTGCAAGCCAAGGGAGGACATGTCGGGTTCGTCGAGGGCTCGCTGCGCAATCCGGGCTATTACCTGGAGCGACGCATTCCACTGTGGCTAAGCATCGCCCACGAACGGGATAACCCTTACCTGAGCTGACGCCGAATCAACCTGCGCCTGTTGCGATTTCACGCGTCGGATCGGTGATCTAGTCGCTCCACGAACCGGCATACAGCGTCCCCAGTGGATAACCGGCCAGGCACAGCGCGAACAGGTTATGACAGGCGGTGACACCCGATCCGCAGTATGAAACCAGACTTTGCGCAGGTCGCCCTTGAAGCTGCTCGGCAAATCGCTGCTTGAGCTGATCGGGCGGCAGAAAACGTCCGTCAGGCCCAAGGTTCTCATTGAAAGCTGCGCACTGCGCACCGGGAATATGCCCGGCAATCGGGTCGATGGGCTCGACTTCTCCGCGAAAACGGGCTTCGGCACGGGCATCGATCAGGGTCATTTCAGGGCGGCCCAGACGGCCTTGCAAACGGCTGGCACTGAGCACCAGCGACATGTCCGGCTCACCCGTGAAATCGCCCGTTTCGCCGCGCGGCGCATCCAGGCTAAGCGGCAGACCCGCCGCATGCCAGGCCTTGAGGCCGCCGTCCAGCAGGTACACACCTTCGCGTTTGCCCAGCCATGCCAACAGCCACCACGCGCGAGCGGCGTACATGCCGGGCCCGTCGTCGTAGAGCGCGATATCGCTGTCATTGCGGATGCCCCATGTCCGGAGCCTTTCCACCAGCGTGGCAGGGTCCGGCAGCGGATGGCGGCCTGTCCTGTCTTTCACGACCGGACCGCTGAGGTCACGGTTCAAGTCTGCAAACCGGGCACCGTCGATGTGACCCTGCGCATAACTGCGCTGCCCGTAATCAGGGTCTTCCAGAGCGAACCTGCAATCGAGAATCACCAGCCCCGGCGTTTGCTGACGAACCGCCAGTTGTTCAGGGCCAATCAGTTGCGCGATGGACATGACAAACTCCTGTGACAGAAACCGGATAATCAGGCACTTCGCCGCTCGCTCAAACCAGCACCTTGTGCAACGGCGCATGAAACGCCTGACACAACGCATCGAACGCCTCGCGGGCCTGCGGCGCGATAAAGCCTGACTCAAGCATAAGCACCTGATAGACACCGCGTCGAATGGCTTCTTCGTTCAAGTGCTCGGAGTTTTCCCGAGCCGTGCACAGAAAGCGCACCCACGACGTCAGCACGATCCAGGTATTGAGGCTGGTCCACTCAATCTGCGATTCATCCATCTGCAGAATGCCTGCATCGATGAAACCTCGATAGATGGCCATCGCCTGAACCAGACAACGCTGGGAAAACAATCGATAGCGCGCTGCCAACTCCGGATCGGCACCCAGCAAATGCTCCAGATCACGATGCAGAAAACGGTAGCGCCACATGCCGTCGAGTATCGCCAGAAAATAATCACGCTTGTCTTCAATGCTTGGCAGGCGATCCTGAGTGGGCATCAGAAAACTTTTTACCAACGCTTCGTACTGACCGAACAATTCGGCGATGATCGCCTGCTTGTTGGGGAAGTGGTAATAGAGATTGCCCGGAGAGATTTCCATGTGGGCCGCAATGTGATTGGTCGTCACGTTACGTTCGCCTTGCTGATTGAACAGCTCGAGGCTGACCTGAACGATACGCTCACGGGTTTTAGTGCGTGGTGCCATGCTTGCCTGAACCGCTCGAGTACTGATGAGATGTTGCCGATAGTAGCGCAAGCGCATCATCGGCGAACATCACGCGGTCTGATTGCCGGATATCGCTCAGGCGAATGTTGACTTTATAGAGTAATGACTCTAAAAACCCGTTAACGACTCATCGGAAGAGACCATGCCGGCGGAACACACTATTCATCAGAATGACCATGTGCTTCAGGCCATGACCGCAGCCTTCTCGGCACAGCAGGCAGCCTTCGCGGCCAATCCGATGCCGCCTCTGGGACAGCGCCTGCAATGGCTCAAACACCTGGAAACGATGGTAAGCATCCATCGACAGGAGCTGATCAAAGCCATCGATCAGGACTTCGGCCACCGCAGCGCCGATGAAACGTTGCTGGCCGAGTTGCTGCCCAGCCTGCTGGGGATCCGCGATGCGCGCAGGCAGCTGAAACGCTGGATGAAACCCTCGCACCGCCGCGTAGGCCTGGCGTTTCAACCGGCCTCGGCCAAGGTCGTCTACCAACCGCTGGGCGTGATCGGGGTGATCGTGCCCTGGAATTACCCCCTGTTCCTCGCCATCGGCCCTTTGACCGGAGCGCTGGCGGCAGGCAACCGGGTGATGCTGAAATTGAGCGAGTCGACACCCGCCACAGGCGAACTGCTCAAGCGCCTGTTCGGCCGTATATTTCCAGAAGATCTGGTCACCATCGTGCAGGGCGAAGCCGAGGTCGGCATGGCGTTTTCGCGCCTGCCATTCAATCACCTGCTGTTTACCGGCGCGACCAGCGTTGGCAGACACGTGATGCGGGCCGCAGCCGAAAACCTGACACCGGTCACGCTGGAATTGGGCGGCAAGTCGCCTGCTATCGTTTCCCATGACGTACCGCTTGAAGACGCTGCAGAGCGCATCGCCTTCGGCAAGACACTCAATGCGGGGCAGACCTGCATCGCCCCCGATTACGTACTGGTGCCAGAGGACCGTCTGAACGGATTCGTCGACGCCTACCGGCAGGCAGTCAAACGCTTTTATCCCACACTGATCGATAACCCGGACTACACCGCGATCATCAACGACCGCCAGTTCACTCGACTGACTCGCTACAAGGATGACGCTGCCAGCAAAGGCGCAACCCTTATCTCCTTTTATGAACAGGGCCAGGACAGACGCATGCCGTTCAGCGTGCTGTTGAATGTCAGTGACGACATGCTGGTCATGCAGGACGAGATTTTCGGCCCCCTGCTGCCTGTCGTGCCGTACCGAAAAATCGAAGACGCCTACGCCTACATCAATCGACGCCCTCGCCCGCTGGCGCTTTATTACTTCGGCTACAACAAGGCAGAACAGCAACAGGTGCTGGAACGCACTCATTCCGGGGGCGCTTGCCTCAACGACACCTTGATGCACGCCGCTCAGGACGACTTGCCCTTTGGCGGCGTCGGCCCGTCAGGCATGGGCAATTATCATGGGCGCGAGGGCTTCATCACGTTCAGCCAGGCCAAGGCAGTGTTCATCAAGCAGCGCTTCAACGCAGCACGGCTGATTTATCCGCCATACGGACGTGCGATTCAACGCTGGGTTTATAAACTCTTTTTGCATTGATCAAAACGCACTGCACGCCTGTAAACAGGGCTTTTTGGACCGAAGATGGCCGATTATCGGCGTAATACGCCCTTTGATGCCCGCTGCGTGGCTTGGCCCATCGGGTAGGCTGCGATACCATCCGAGTCCCACAACGGACTCCGACCAGGACGACGCGATGAACCGAGTGTTGTACCCAGGCACCTTCGACCCTATTACCAAGGGCCATGGAGATCTGGTCGAGCGCGCCTCGCGCCTGTTCGACCAAGTGGTCATTGCCGTTGCCGCCAGCCCCAAGAAAAACCCGCTGTTTCCTCTGGAACAACGCGTCGAACTGGCTCGCGAGGTCACCAAACACTTGCCTAACGTCGAAGTCGTGGGTTTCTCCACGCTACTGGCGCACTTCGCCAAGGAACAGGGTGCCAATGTGTTTCTGCGTGGGCTGCGCGCCGTGTCGGACTTCGAGTACGAGTTTCAACTGGCCAACATGAATCGCCAGCTGGCCCCGGACGTCGAAAGCCTGTTCCTCACTCCGTCCGAGCGCTACTCGTTCATTTCCTCGACGTTGGTGCGTGAAATCGCGGCGTTGGGCGGCGATATCACCAAGTTCGTGCATCCTGCAGTCGCACAGGCGCTGACCGAGCGCTTCAAGCGATAGCACAAGGCTGGAACGTGCAGGTGCAACCCGAGGACTAATGCGGCACAATTCGCCGCATTGGTTTCTATATGCCTCGGCGTCGGCCGCGGCTGGAGCATTTCATGTCCCTTATCATCACCGACGATTGCATCAACTGCGACGTCTGCGAACCCGAGTGCCCGAACGAGGCGATTTCACAAGGCGAGGAGATCTACGTGATCAATCCGAACCTGTGCACCGAATGCGTGGGCCACTACGACGAACCACAATGCCAGCAGGTCTGCCCTGTGGATTGCATCCCGCTGGATGAAAATCACGTCGAGAGCAAGGAACAACTGATGGACAAGTACCGGATCATCACCAGCAAGGTGGTCTAGTTCGCTGTCGTTATTCCTGCTTGCCGTAACCGTCGCCCGTACACCCCAGACAACGCACGAAAGCCGACTTGCCAGGGTCGACTACCAGCGCCTTGGCGGTCGCTTTGAAATTGCCGCCCGCCGCCGCAAACGGAGCTGCGATGACGAACAGTCCTGTGCCGATCACGGTGGCAGCAATCAACAAGGGGCGCGCGATCAGCAGATCACCCACCATGGCGAACACGGGTGGATTCTGAATGGTGTAAACGGGATTGCCGCTGCCTGCGGGAATATCCGCTGCAATGGCGGGCACGGCCTGCAGGCCGAAGAGCAGCGCCAACGTGGCAGCAAGAATGCGAAACGGGCTCATAGCGTGGTCCTTCAGGCGTGGCGTTGAGGTTTTGCCCATCACTATAAACAGCGATGAGGGTTAAGCAAGGGGCCTTGATGTTTCAAGACCCTGCCCTGTTCTCAGCGCTGACACTTGGGGCAATACACACTTGCACGTTGCCCCAGCTTGATTTCACGCAATGTCGAGCCGCAGACCTTGCACGGCTGATCGGCACGTCCGTACACGAACAATTCCTGCTGAAAATAGCCCGGTTTGCCGTCACCGCCGATGAAATCACGCAGCGTGGTGCCTCCCCGCTCGATGGCATAGGCCAGGATGCGTTTGATCTCGATGGCGAGCTTGAGATAACGCGCCCGGGAAATACTTTTCGCCTCACGGCGCGGATCGATTCCGGCCGCAAACAGGGCTTCGGTCGCGTAGATATTGCCCACGCCAACCACCACCGCGTTGTCCATGATGAATGGCTTGACGGCAATCGACTTGCCCCGGGAACGCTCATAGAGACGTTCGCCATCGAACAGATCCGTAAGTGGCTCGGGCCCCAGGCGAATCAGCAGTTCATGGGCATGCGGATCCAGACTCCAGAGCATGGCACCGAAACGCCGTGGATCGGTGTAGCGCAGGGCGAGACCCGACTCCAGTTCGATGTCCACGTGTTCATGCTTGAGCGCAGGCAGACCGGCTTCGACCAGGCGCAAATTGCCTGACATGCCGAGGTGGCTGATCAAGGTGCCGACCTCAGCCTGAATCAGCAGGTATTTGGCGCGGCGATTGACCTGGACGATGCGTTGCCCGGAAAGGCGGATATCGAGGTCTTCAGGAATCGGCCAGCGCAGACGGCTGTCACGCACGATCACGCGGCTGACGCGCTGCCCTTCGAGATGGGGCGCAATGCCGCGTCGGGTGGTTTCGACTTCAGGTAATTCAGGCATGGATAACTCGGTCGTGCAGAGAGGGAAAACGGGCGATGAGCGGAATCAGTGAGCGCCCAGTTCGCGGATGCTTTCCCTCAAGTATTCAAAGTCGTACTCGGACAGGCCAACGTAGTCCAGCACCAGCGCACCGATGCTTTCCCACTCGTGATCCTCGTCCTGATTGCCCAGCACACGATAGGACTGACAGATGTGCTCAGCCATCTTCAGCGGGGCCAGCAGGTTCTTGAGTGCCGCATTGCGACTGGAGTCGTCCTGAAAGATCGCCAGGGCATTGTGATGATTGGCAATGGCTTCGGTGACATGATCCGGCAATCGCCACGACTTGGCGGTGTAATAACCGACCACCGAATGATTGGTGTCGAACGCCTCGTTTTCGGTATCCACCACACGGCATTCCGGCCCCGCATTGGCGTAGGCGCTTTCAAGCACACTCATGTAGTCCGGAAAACGCTTGATCATCAGTGGAATGCCGCAGTCATGAAACAGCCCCAACGCATAGGACTCATCCACCGCCTGCGAGCCGATGCGCTTGGCCAGCGTCAGACTGGTCATCGCCACGTCCTGAGCGGTATCCCAGAAACGGTTAAGGGTCACGATGGTTTCATCGCTCATCTCACCCTTGATCGATTGGGCGTTGATCAGGTTGATGACGGTGCGACTGCCCAGCAGATTCACGGCCTTCTGGATCGAGGCGATCTTGTTGGACAGGCCGTAATGAGGCGAGTTGACGATCTTCAGCAGCGCCCCGGACAGGCCGGGGTCCTGGCCAATCAGCCGTGCGATCACGCCCAGGTCGGGGTCGGGCATGTACTGTTCCATCTGCAGGTCCACCATGATCTGCGGCTGCGGGGGCACGCTGATGCCCTGCAACGCTTGCTGGATCTGCTCGGGTGTTAGCTCTGGAGGCATAGGTATTTACTCGAAGGCGTGATGGGATTCTGCCCCCTCATCAGGCAACGGTCCATCACCTTCGTTGCTCATTTCTCGGAACTTTGGCTTGGCGACAGCTTCGGACTCTGTATAACCGACGCAGGCTCGGCCCCACAAAGGCCAGTAATGCGCCATCCCTACGCAAAAGACTGGAGGACCCCATGTCCAACGCACTGAATGGCAAACGCATCGCAATTCTTGTAACCGATGGTTTCGAGCAGGTCGAACTGACCGGCCCCAGGGAAGCTCTGGAGCAGGCGGGTGCCAAAGTAGAAATCCTTTCCAGCCAGGACGGTAATGTCAAAGGCTGGAATCACGACAAGCCTGCTGACGACTTTGCTGTGGACGGCACGTTCAAGTCCGCCAACGCGAGCAGCTATGACGGCATCGTCCTGCCTGGCGGCGTGCAGAACTCCGACACCATCCGTCTGGACAGCGATGCTCAGCAACTCGTCAAGGATGCCAGCGCATCCGGCAAGCCACTGGCAGTCATCTGTCACGGCGGCTGGCTGCTGATCTCCGCTGGACTGGTCAAGGGCAAGACCATGACCAGCTTCAAGACGCTGAAAGATGACCTGGTCAATGCCGGCGCCAACTGGGTCGATCAGGAAGTGGTTACCGACGGCACGCTGATAAGCAGCCGCCAGCCCGATGATATTCCGGCGTTCAACAACAAGTTGATTGAAGCGCTGTCGGCATAAGCGAACGTGTTAATTCTTGTCATCCCGGCGCGCAGCCGGGATGACGCGCTATAATCCCGCTCTTTTTTCCGGAGCGACGTCATGTCCCTGCCTAGCTTGCGCCTCAAAGCCAACGCCGACCGTCGCCTGCGCGCCGGCCATCTGTGGGTCTACAGCAATGAAATCGATGTAGCCGCCACCCCTCTTCACGGCTTTGCGGCTGGCGATCAAGCCATTCTCGAAGCCGCTGGCGGCAAGCCGTTGGGCATCGTCGCCATGAGCCCCAACAATTTGATCTGCGCCCGCCTGCTGTCGCGCGACGTCAAGTTGCCGCTGGACAAATCCCTTCTGGTCCATCGCTTGAACGTGGCTCTGTCGCTGCGTGATCGCCTGTTCGACAAGCCCTTCTATCGCCTTGTCTACGGTGACTCCGACTTGCTGCCGGGCCTGGTGGTGGATCGTTTCGGTGACATCCTCGTCGTGCAACTGGCTTCGGCCACCATGGAGCACCATAAGGACGACGTGATTGCCGCACTGGTCCAGGTGCTCAAGCCAAGCGGCATCCTGTTCAAGAACGACTCGGCCGCCCGCGATGCCGAAGGCCTGAATCGTTATGTCGAAACCGTTTTCGGTCTGGTTCCCGAGTGGGTGGCGCTGGAAGAAAACGGTGTGCAGTTCGAAGCGCCGGTCATGGCAGGCCAGAAGACCGGCTGGTTCTACGACCACCGCATGAACCGTGCGCGTCTGGCCCCGTACGTCAAAGGCAAACGCGTGCTGGACCTGTACAGCTACATCGGCGGCTGGGGGATTCAGGCCGCCGCCTTCGGCGCCAGCGACGTGACCTGCGTCGACGCCTCGTCCTTCGCCCTCGATGGTGTGGAACGCAACGCAGCGTTGAACGGTTTTGCCGAAAAGCTGACCTGCATCGAAGGTGACGTGTTCGAAGCCCTGAAAGAGCTGAAGGCGGGTGAAGAGCGCTTCGACGTGATCGTTGCCGATCCGCCTGCGTTCATTAAGCGCAAGAAAGACATGAAAAACGGCGAAGGCGCCTACCGCCGCCTGAACGAGCAGGCCATGCGCCTGCTTACCAAGGACGGTATTCTGGTCAGCGCCTCGTGCTCGATGCACCTGCCTGAAGATGACCTGCAAAACATCCTGCTGACCAGCGCCCGCCACCTGGACCGCAACATCCAGTTGCTGGAACGTGGCGGTCAGGGTCCCGATCATCCGGTCCATCCAGCCATTGCCGAAACACGTTACATCAAGAGCATTACCTGCCGGTTGCTGCCCAACAGCTGATCGCGTGATCGGGCCAGCGACACGCTGGTCCGATCCACGACCTCCCCTGCGATCCACTTCGGCCTGGCGCCGCCTTACCTGAACATATCTCGAAACACCCACATTCACAGGCGATAATTAAATATCGCTCTGCGCTTTTTCTCGCTGATAAATTGTCATCGTCCTGCAAGCGAACACCCACGTGATCGCGAAGCAAGGGACGACTCAAAATGGACTTTGTTTAATTTAAATGGATTTAAATCATGATCGACCCTACCTATGTTGACTACATTCGCGATGACCTGAAAAAGATGGCGGCCGACCAGCTGTCCAAAGGCCTGCTTTCCGAAGAGGGTGCCGACCTGATTCACCATGTCGTCGACGCGCCAGCGGCCTCCGATGACGATGGCATCACCATCGGCCAGTTCCTCATGCCTCAGCACGGTGGCATCAACCTTTCACGCCTGTTCGTGATTCGCGGCCCGTCCGGCCAGCACATCCTTTATGTCCCCGAACAACCTGCGGCACCCACCAATCGCATTTTTCATGAAAACCACGACTGGGTACGCACCGCGAACATACTGGTTCAGTTTCTGGGTAAACCCGGCGGACTGGAATACATGCTCGACCTGGTGCAGGAAGATCAACGCCATCTCGTCGCCGATTACTTCGAAGAAATCACTCGCCTGCCTTCTTCGTGGAGACCTGAGGCCATAATGCTCCAGCCTGTGAGCGGCGAAACGTATCTGCATCAGATCCAGGCCATCGTGAGGCGCTAACCGGTCACGCACGATAAACCCGTCGCCGACAGGGCCCTGTCGGCGACTTCCGTCATACCGTTTCGCCCCCCCTCAATATTTCATTCGTCGTGCATGAGCCTGCCAAAGCACCACAGTGCCGCATTACCTGTGCGCAATGTGTCCCCCGGCCCATCAGCGGTGTAGAATCGGCCGTATTCATCGCCAGTCATCCCCGGCGGGTTTATGAGCTCAGGCCGAGTACACGGTGATCCCGTGGTTTTCGGTTTCTTCGCTGCATCCGGTCACTGCCGCTTGCAAGCGACGTCAATAGAAGCTCACTCCCTTCCTGATCAGCCTTATTTTGCCGGAGTGCTCCAATGCCTGATTACCGCTCGAAAACGTCCACCCACGGCCGCAACATGGCCGGCGCCCGTGCCCTTTGGCGCGCAACGGGCATGAAGGACGAAGATTTCAAGAAACCGATCATCGCCATCGCCAACTCGTTCACCCAGTTCGTACCGGGCCATGTGCACCTGAAAGACATGGGTCAACTGGTGGCTCGCGAAGTCGAACGCGCCGGTGGTGTGGCCAAGGAATTCAATACCATTGCGGTAGACGATGGCATCGCCATGGGCCATGACGGCATGCTGTATTCGCTGCCGAGCCGCGAGATCATTGCCGACTCTGTGGAATACATGGTCAACGCCCACTGTGCGGACGCCATCGTCTGCATCTCCAACTGCGACAAGATCACACCCGGCATGCTGATGGCCTCATTGCGCCTCAACATCCCGGTGATTTTCGTGTCCGGCGGGCCGATGGAAGCGGGCAAGACCAAGCTGGCCAGTCACGGGCTGGATCTGGTCGATGCCATGGTGATCGCCGCCGATTCGACAGCCAGCGATGAAAAAGTCGCCGAGTACGAACGCAGCGCCTGTCCAACATGCGGTTCGTGCTCGGGCATGTTCACCGCCAACTCCATGAACTGCCTGACCGAAGCACTGGGCCTGGCCTTGCCGGGCAATGGTTCGGCGCTCGCCACTCACAGTGACCGTGAGCAACTGTTCCTGCAGGCGGGCCGCACCATCGTCGACCTGTGCCGACAGTACTACACCCACAATGATGACTCGGTGCTGCCGCGCAACATCGCCAACTTCAAGGCGTTCGAGAACGCCATGACGCTGGATATCGCCATGGGCGGCTCGACCAACACCATCCTGCACTTGCTGGCCGCCGCTCAGGAAGCCGAGATCGACTTCGACCTGCGCCACATCGACCGCCTGTCTCGCAAGGTGCCGCAACTCTGCAAGGTCGCCCCGAACATCCAGAAGTACCACATGGAAGACGTTCACCGCGCAGGCGGCATTTTCAGCATCCTCGGCGAACTGGCCCGCGGCGGCCTGCTGCACACCGACCTGCCGACCGTCCACAGCAAGACCCTGGCCGAAGGCATCGCCAAGTGGGACATCACCCAGACCACCGATGAAGCGGTTCACACCTTCTTCAAGGCTGGCCCTGCCGGCATCCCGACGCAGACCGCGTTCAGCCAGTCGACCCGCTGGGACAGCCTGGATGACGATCGTGAAAACGGCTGCATCCGCAGCGTCGAGCACGCCTACTCGCAGGAGGGCGGCCTGGCCGTGCTGTACGGCAACATCGCGCTGGATGGCTGCGTGGTTAAAACCGCAGGCGTCGATGAGTCGATCCACGTGTTCGAAGGCAACGCCAAGATCTTCGAAAGCCAGGACAGCGCCGTGCGCGGGATCCTGGCTGACGAAGTTAAAGCTGGCGACATCGTGATCATCCGCTATGAAGGCCCGAAAGGCGGTCCGGGCATGCAGGAAATGCTCTACCCGACGTCGTACCTGAAATCCAAAGGGCTGGGCAAGGATTGTGCGCTGCTCACCGATGGTCGCTTCTCGGGCGGCACCTCGGGCCTTTCCATCGGCCATGCATCGCCTGAAGCCGCTGCTGGCGGCGCAATCGGTCTGGTGCGCGATGGCGACAAGGTGCTGATCGACATTCCGAACCGCTCGATCAACCTGTTGATCGACGACACTGAAATGGCCGAGCGCCGTGCCGAGCAGGACAAGAAAGGCTGGAAGCCGGTTGAATCACGGCCTCGCAAGGTGACCACCGCCCTCAAGGCCTACGCCCTGCTGGCGACCAGTGCTGACAAGGGCGCTGTACGTGACAAGGCATTGCTGGACAAACTGGTACCGTAAAGCAGCATCGTCAAAGCAAAAAGCCCGGCAGAGATGCCGGGCTTTTTGTTGGGTGTAGGTGCCATCAAGCGCAGACGCAGAGCGCAGGCTCGATCACCTTCAACTCACTGAATCTCGTCCGGCTTGACGATCACCCAGTTCTTGTCGGCAGTGACCGGCAGCCCTTCCTTCGCCTGGGCTTCGGCGTTCTTCTTGATCATGCCGTTCAGTTGGGTCATGTATTTGTCTTTGCGGTTGATCCACACATGCACGCCGCCTTTGCTGACGTCGACGCTGTGGAACAACATGTAGCCGTCACTTGTCGGGGTATCGCCACCTACCAGCACCGGCTTTTTCCATTCATCGATATAGGTCAGGATGGCCGCCTGCTTGCCAGCCATCCAGGTGGCCGGGGTCCACAGGTAAGGCGTCAGTTCCAGGCCCATATTGCTTTTCGCGTCATACTTGCCTGCCGTGATCTGTTTGCGCGCCGTGGTCAGCTCGCCGCTTTTTTTGTCCTTGAGCAACAGCGATACGCCAATCACGTTCTCCGGTTTGACGTTGTAGCCGTACTTGGGATCAGAGGCGACCATGCGGACCAGTTCTTCGGATGCCGCGGTCATCACGTAGACGTCGATGCCGTTTTCCATCAGCTTTTTGTACAACTCGGTTTGCCCGGTGAACACGCGCGGCGGCTCGACGTTGAGTTGTTTGACGGTATCGCCATCGTAATAGGTGGCAGGAATCGGCTTGCCGAGCGCCATCAGCTCGTCCACGTAGCCTTTGAGCTCCTGCAGGGTGAAGCCGGAAAACACCTGTGCGACCCATGGGTAGCAGACCATGTCGTCAACTTCGCAGAGGCGGTAGTAGTAGCTGAACAGGCTTTCCTTGTGCTCGGCAGTGTCTTTGAACGGGATCAGCTTCAGTGAAGGGTCGAGTTTCTCGCGGGTAATCAGGCCTTTGTTTTCCATGTACGGCAACAGCGACTCTTCAAGGTCGAAGCGGTAGCTGGTGTTGTCCATGTCAAAGACCGCGTAGTTACCCTTGTTGGCGTTGGCGGCGATCATTGCATCGAGTGCTTTCGCGGCAGGCTCGGGCCAATGCTTCAATTCGGTGGCGGCGAAAGCCTGGCTGGCCAGCCCGACACAAAGCGCAGCAAACAGCATTTTTGGCACGAGTTTCATGGGCAAAGTCCCCTTCTCAAAAATTTGAAAGGTCAGACCGTAACAAAATATTATGAACGCAAAAGTGCGCGAGCGACCTTGGAGGCGTCGGAAGACGTCATTTGCCCCACTGATCACGACAGCAAAACCAAAAACGACATTTTTGTGACATTTTGTTTGCCGTCGCATCATCGCCGATGGCTCAACCCCGCTCCCACACCTCGAAGTTGTAGGCAGGCTTGTCTTCAACAGCGGCGTTTTCAGTATTGGAAACCAGCTTCCATTGCGCCTGATCGAACTCGGGAAACCACGCATCGCCCTCCGGGCTCAGTGCCACCCGAGTCAGGTACAGACGATCCGCCTTGGCCAGGCCTTGAGCGTACAACTGCGCGCCGCCAATCAGCATGACCTCATCGACGCCCTGCTCTCGCGCCCACTCTTCGGCGCGCACTACAGCGGCGTCCAGCGAAGCAAAAACCTCGGCTCCTTCGAGCTGAAGGTCTGTCTGGCGACTGACCACCAGATTCAGGCGGCCCGGCAACGGACGGCCCAGCGAATCCCAGGTCTTGCGGCCCATGATGATGGGCTTGCCGAGGGTGGTCGCCTTGAAGTATTTGAAATCCCCCGGCAAATGCCAGGGCATGGAATTGTCGACGCCGATCACTCGGTTTTCACCAAGGGCGGCAATCAGGCTGAGGGGGAGATGAGTAGTCATGCCGCGAGGATATCAGAGCGCGCCCGGCAAGCCACTGAACTGTTACACGCCGTGCTCAGTCCCATGACAGCGGTTATGCTCACCGCTGAATTCCTTGAAGAGACGCCGTGTGACTGCGCTGACACCACTCGATACCCTTTGGCTGACCGAAGCTGTGCGCCTGCGTGAACATCAGGCGGGCACGCTGGACGATCAGGAAGCCAACCGCCGCGCCCGCGCTGGCGAAGGCGACCTCACAACCCGCATTACCCATCGCGCCTTGTGGCTGGCGGAGCGCGACGGCATGGTTGCCGCGCTGCATCACTGGAAACAGGGGGCGCGACTGGCCCTGATTGCGCTGGCCATACTGGCGATCATGAGTGGTGCAGGTCTGGCTTTCGCCGCCATGGGCGATGGCCGGACACCAGTGAACGTATTCTGGGCGCTGGGCAGCCTGCTCGGCTTGAATCTGATTCTTCTGATCAGTTGGGGGTTGGGGCTGATCTTCGCCGGACGCAATAACAGCGGGCTTGGTCGCCTGTGGTTATGGTTGAGTGAAAAGCTCGCCCGCGATGCGCAGGCCGCACAACTGGCGCCAGCGCTCATTCTACTGCTGCAACGAAAGCGCCTGAATCGCTGGGTATTGGGATCGGTGATCAACAGCCTGTGGCTGATCGCGCTGCTCAGCGCGTTGGTGGTGCTGTTGATGCTGATGTCGACCCGACGCTACGGCTTTGTCTGGGAAACCACCATCTTGAGCAGCGACACATTCGTCAGCCTGACCCAGACGCTGAGCACGATCCCGGCATGGCTGGGTTTCAGCGTACCGGACGAATCGATGATCCGCGCCAGCGGCAACGGCGCATCAAGTATCGAAAATTCTCGCCAGGCTTGGGCGGCCTGGCTGGTTGGCGTGCTGCTGGTCTATGGCGTTCTGCCGCGCCTGCTGCTGGCCGCGTTTTGTCTGTGGCGCTGGAAAAGTGGCCGCGCTGGCCTGCGACTTGATCTGGAGCAGCCCGATTACCTTGAGCTGCGCGAACGGCTGATGCCCAGCAGCGAGCGCCTGGGCGTCAACGACGCCGAGCCCGCAATGCTGCACCAGGTTCAGCGCGACGCCGGGATTGCTCAAAGCGAAGGCGCTCTGCTGGTGGCCATCGAACTGGACGACCAATGCGTCTGGCCGCCACACCTGCCCGCTGGCGTTTCCAATGCGGGGGTTCTGGACAGCCGCGAATCCCGGCACAGACTGCTGGAACAACTGACTCAATACCCGCCCGCACGCCTGCTGATTGCCTGTGATCCGCGCCGCTCGCCGGACCGTGGCAGCCTTGCGTTGATCGCAGAGCTGGCCCGCTGCGCCGGAGCAACCCGCGTCTGGCTGCTGCCAGCACCTGCGGGACAGACACTGGACCCCGAGCGACTCGACGACTGGCATGTCGCTTTGGATCAACTGCAATTGCCATGGACAGACAGCACGCCCATGAACTGGCTGGAGACAGGTCATGAGTGAAGCGCGCAAACCCACAGCCATCAAGCTGGCAGTGGTCGGGCACACCAACGTGGGCAAGACCTCGTTAATGCGGACCCTGACAGGCGACGTCAGCTTCGGCGAAGTGTCCCATAGACCCAGCACGACAAGGCACGTTGAGGGTGCCCGCCTCTCGGTGGAAGGCCAGGCCACGGTCGAGCTGTACGATACTCCCGGCCTGGAAGACGCCATCGCCCTGCTCGACTATCTGGAACGCCTGGACCGTCCAGGCGAACGACTGGATGGCCCGGCAAGGCTGGCGCGCTTCCTGGAAGGCAGCGAGGCGCGCCAACGCTTCGAACAGGAAGCAAAGGTGCTGCGGCAGTTGCTCGACTCGAACGCAGGTCTCTATGTGATCGATGCCCGCGAACCGGTGCTGTCCAAATACCGTGACGAATTGGCAGTGCTTGCCAGTTGCGGAAAACCCTTGTTACCGGTCCTCAATTTCGTCAGCGCGCAGCAGCACCGTGAGCCCGAATGGCGCGAAGCCCTCTCGCGCCTCGGCCTGCATGCGCTGGTGCGTTTCGACAGTGTCGCGCCTCCTGAAGACGGCGGGCGGCGTCTCTACGAAAGCCTGGCGCTGATGCTGGAAAGCGCACGCCCGCAGTTGGAGCGCCTGATTCAGGATCAGGAGAAACAGCGTCAGGCCAGGCGCCTCAGTGCAGGGCGCCTGATCGCGGAAATGCTGATCGACTGCGCAGCCTGTCGGCGCAGCGTCGAAACCACGCCTGACCAGGAGAAGCAGGCCATCGACACGTTGCGTCAGGCGGTCCGGCAGCGTGAACAGCAATGCGTTAAGGCGCTGCTCAAACTGCATGCGTTTCGCAAGGATGACGTGACCGCCAGCGACTTGCCGCTGATGGATGGCCGCTGGGGCGATGACCTGTTCAACCCGGAAACCCTCAAGCTGATGGGCGTACGGGTCGGCGGCGGCGTGGCGGCAGGCGCTGCGGCCGGAGCAGGCGTGGATCTGATGGTCGGAGGGGTCACACTGGGCGCAGCTGCGCTGGTGGGTGCCATTGCCGGCGGCGCCCTGCTGACCGCACGCAGCTACGGCGGACGCCTGCTGGGCAAACTCAAAGGACATCGGGAATTGACGGTCGACGATGCCGTACTGCGACTGCTCGCACTGCGTCAGACCCATCTGTTGGCCGCACTCGGCGTCAGAGGCCACGCGGCAATCAACAGCATCGAACTGACCAGCCCGCAGGACACGACCTGGCGCAAAGGCAAACTGCCAGAGCCCTTGTCACGCTCTCGCGCCCACCCGCAGTGGTCATCGCTCAATCCCCGTGCGCGCTTGAATCAGGCTGAAAGGCAAGAGGTGATTGATGAGTTGGCGGGGGTGATTTTGCGGGAGTGATGACTCAGCCAGTTATGTCGTGTCTGCTCCCAAAACTGACATCGGACACGATCAGCGTGCTGGCAAACACATCGAATACCTGATTCGTCTTATAAAAAAACCCGCATCTCTGCGGGTTTTTTATTGCCTCAAGGAATCAGCCCTTGAACACGTCGTCCACGCTGGTCAGCGGGTAGTGCTTCGGATATGGCAGGGTGGCCACACCGCTTTCGATGGCGGCCTTGGCGACTGCTTCGGCGATCAGGCCCAGCAGGCGGGTATCCATCGGTTTCGGGATGATGTATTCACGACCGAATTCCAGTTTGATGCCGCCATAGGCGTCGCACACTTCCTGAGGAACAGGCAGCTTGGCCAGTTCGCGCAGGGCGTTGGCTGCGGCGATCTTCATTTCTTCGTTGATGCGTTTGGCGCGAACGTCCAGAGCACCGCGGAAAATGAACGGGAAGCCCAGTACGTTGTTGACCTGGTTCGGGTAGTCCGAACGGCCGGTCGCCATGATCACGTCGCTGCGAGTGGCGTGAGCCAGTTCCGGGGAGATTTCCGGATCAGGGTTCGAACAGGCGAACACGATCGGGTCCTTGGCCATCAGCTTGAGATTCTCAGCACTCAGCAGGTTAGGACCGGACAGGCCCACGAACACGTCAGCGCCATCCAGCGCATCGGTCAGCGTGCGCTTTTCAGTGGCATGTGCGAACACAGCCTTGTACTGGTTCAGGTCGGTACGTCCGGAGTGGATCACGCCGGTGCGGTCGATCATGAAGATGTTTTCGATCTTTGCGCCCATGCTCACCAGCAGCTTCATGCAGGAGATGGCTGCAGCGCCAGCGCCCAGGCAGACGATCTTCGCCGTGTCGAGGGTTTTGCCGACGATTTCCAGTGCGTTGATCATGCCGGCTGCAGTCACGATAGCAGTGCCGTGCTGGTCATCGTGGAACACCGGGATGTCGCACTGTTCGATCAGCGCTTTCTCGATTTCAAAGCACTCGGGCGCCTTGATGTCTTCCAGGTTGATACCACCGAAAGTAATCGAAATGCGCTTTACGGTGTCGATGAAGGCCTGCGGGCTTTCGGAATCGACTTCGATATCGAAAACGTCGATACCGGCGAAGCGCTTGAACAGAACGCCTTTACCTTCCATGACTGGTTTGGAGGCCAGTGGGCCCAGATCGCCAAGGCCGAGGATTGCGGTGCCATCGGAGATAACTGCTACCAGGTTGCCTTTGCCGGTGTACTTGTAAGCCAGCTCCGGGTCACGGGCAATTTCACGCACGGGTTCAGCAACGCCAGGGCTGTAGGCCAGAGCCAGGTCACGAGCGGTTGCGGTCGGCTTGGTGAGTTCTACGCTCAGCTTCCCTGGACGGGGATTGGCATGGTAATCGAGCGCGGCAGTTTTCAAATCTGACATGTATTGGATTCCGCTTTTTTTACTGTGGGACAGACGGACCGCCGAGGATACGCAAGATGCATAGTCCTAACAAGACTGACCAGTCACTGCTGTCAAGGGGCGAGAAGTTAGACTTTCCGCTAAGGCACTGGAAACACAAAAAGCCGAACCGCTCGTCGAAAGGCCCGGGATTGCAGGCGACGCCTAGGGGTTGAGCATGGCCGGATGGGTCAGCGGCATCAGCCAGCGAGCCTGTCCTGACTGTAGACCACCGCGCCGGGAACGGTCCACCACCCAGCCCCGCGCTTCAACCTGTCGGCCCTTTAGCCGCTCAAGCTTCGCCACATCGAAGGCTGGCAGCAGATCAGGGGCAACGCGTAGCACCAATGGGCCGTCGAGTTCGATCCAGACTCCGCCGCGGTTGCGTTGAACGCTCTTCACGCGCCCGGATATCACGGCAAAGCCGCCTTTGTTGATACGACTGGCAGATTGCACAGGAGCGTTGCGCCACAGGCCCAGTCTGGCCTGGCGCGCCTGACGCTCGGCGCTCTGCTGGCAATCGACCAGCGCCGTATTGGGCGCGACGGCGACCAGATAGCCGAGTCCTTCGCTCAGCAACTGCGCCTCGAGGTTGGCGCCGTTGCGAGCGTAGACGTTGGCCAGCGTACGACCGTAACGATCCCTGGCCTGCTGACCGATCTGCAGGCGAACCTGGCCGTCGCTGTCTTTGACCAGCGCTTGCAGGCGTCGCTTGCCCGCTTCGGCGAACGGCTCGGCGGACTGACCGCGCTTGCCGGTCTCGGGCGTATTGAGACCGATCATTCGTACACTGCGACCATCGCTCAGACGCAGGGTGTCACCGTCCACCACGCTCTGCACCTTTACAACGGGCAAACCGTCCGGCGCAGGGCAGAACGCCTCTGCGCCGGACAGCCAAATCGCGGACATAAAAAAGACGCCCACAAGGGGCGTCTTTTCAAGCAGTCTGGAAATGCCCATGAGGCAGCCAGTCTTACTTCGCTTTGGTTGCGCCGAACGCACCGAAACGGGATTTGAACTTGTCGACACGGCCGCCGATGTCAAGCGTCTTCTGCTTGCCAGTGTAGAACGGGTGGCACTCGTTGCACACGTCGAGGCTCAGAGGAGCGGCGAGAGTGGAACGGGTCTTGATGACATTGCCGCAGCTGCAGGTTGCGTCAATGGCTTCGTAAACTGGATGGATATCAGCTTTCATCGGTACTTCCTCAGTCTAGCGTGCCGCCACCCAACACTATTGTTGAATACCGCACGGAAATAGGCCGTGGATAGTATCAGACAATCAGAACGACGCAAGCGAACCTTTGCACCGGTCGTCTGCTAAGATCGCGCATCGCCCACGACCGCCACAGGGAAACAACGCGTGCCCAACGCCATCCTGCGCCTTGCCCTGCCCTCGCCGCTTCGCCGCCTGTTCGATTACCGCGCCCCTGCTGGCGTGTCGCGCAGCGTTCTGCAGCCCGGCATGCGTCTGCGGGTGCCATTCGGCCGGCGGGAAATGATCGGCATTCTGGTCGAGGTCGTGGATCACAGTGAAGTACCTGCTGACAAATTGAAGCCCGCGATTGCCTTGCTCGACAGCCAGGCGCCACTGCCCCCAGCGCTGTTCAAGCTGTGCCTGTGGACGTCCCAGTATTATCAGCACAGCCTGGGCGACACCTTGAGCTGGGCCTTGCCGGTGCTACTGCGTCAGGGCGAACTGGCCGAAACCCGCCAGGAACGCTTCTGGCACGTATCGCCCGGCGCCAGCGTCGACGACTCGCGCATCGCCCGTGCACCCAAGCAGCGCGAAGCCCTGACCACCCTCGCCCAGCATCCTCATGGTGTGGCGCATCAACTGCTCAGCAAGCTGATGCTTAATAAGGACAGCCTCAACCTGTTGCTGGCCAAGGAGCTGGTGTACGTCGAAGTGCGCAGCCACGCGCCCAGTGCGCGTCATGAACACTGGCTGGCGCAGCCGGAATTGCCGCTTAATACCGAGCAGCGCGCCGCCTATGAAGCCATACGCGCCGGGTTCGATAGCTTCCATGCGTTTCTGCTGGCAGGCGTGACGGGCAGCGGCAAGACCGAAGTCTATCTGCAACTGATCCGCGAGACGCTGGAGGCGGGCAAGCAGGCGCTGGTACTGATCCCGGAAATCAACCTGGGGCCGCAGACTCTGGCGCGCTTCGAACAGCGCTTCAATGCACGTATTGCGTTGATACATTCAGCCGTCAACGACCGTGAGCGACTGGATGCCTGGCTGGCGGCGCGCGATGGCGAAGCCGACATTATCATCGGCACCCGCTCGGCGCTGTTCACGCCCATGAAAAACCCTGGCCTGATCATCATCGACGAAGAGCACGACGGCTCTTATAAACAGCAGGAAGGTCTGCGCTATCACGCTCGCGATCTGGCGCTGGTGCGTGCCCGTCAGGAAAACATCCCGATTGTGCTCGGCTCGGCCACCCCATCACTGGAAAGCCTGCACAACGCCTACACCGGTCGTTACGGCCTGCTGCGCCTGAATCAACGTGCCGGCGGCGCGCAACAGCCACGCTTTCTGCGACTGGACGTAAAAAGCAGACCGCTGGACAGCGGCATCTCCGGGCCGATGCAACAAGCCATTGGTCAGACCGTTGCGGCTGGCCAGCAGGTGCTGGTGTTTCTCAACCGCCGCGGCTTTGCGCCGACCCTGCTGTGCCACGACTGCGGCTGGATGTCCGGCTGTCAGCGCTGCGACGCGCGCATGACGGTGCACCAGCGCTCCGGCGAGCTGCGCTGCCACCACTGCGGGTACGTTGAAAGAGTGCCGCGTCAGTGCCCGTCGTGCGGCAAGGTGGATCTGCGACCGGTCGGCGCAGGCACCGAGCGCGCCGAAGAGCGTCTGGCGATACTGTTTCCGGATTACCCGGTGCTGCGCGTCGACCGCGACAGCACCTCGCGCAAGGATGCGATGAATCAGCTGTTCGCGACCATCCAGCGCGGCCAGCCGTGCATTCTGGTCGGCACGCAGATGCTCGCCAAAGGGCATCACTTCCCTCGCGTCACGCTGGTGTCGATTCTGGATGCCGACGGCGGGCTGTTCTCCGGCGACTTCCGCGCCAGCGAGCGCATGGCACAACTGATCGTCCAGGTCGCCGGGCGCGCAGGCCGGGCCGAGGAGCCGGGCCGAGTGATCATTCAGACGCACCTGGCCGACCACCCCTTGTTGATCCAGCTCACCGAACAGGGCTATTTCGCGTTCGCCGAACAGGCCTTGAGCGAACGCCGCTCGGCCGGTCTGCCGCCGTTCTCGCACCTCGCGTTGCTGCGCGCCGAAGCACACAAGCCGGGGCAGGCCGAAGCGTTTCTGGATCAGGCTTGCAGCGAGGCGGAGCGACTGCTGACTGACATGAGCCTGGGCGGTATCGAACTGCTCGGCCCGGTGCCCGCACCGATGGAACGTCGTGCCGGACGCTATCGTGCGCAATTGCTGTTGCAGTCCAGCGCCCGTGCGCCGCTGCACAAATTGCTGAGCAACTGGCTGATCGCTCTTGAGCAGATGCCCAGTGGCAGGCAGGTCAGGTGGTCGCTGGACGTGGACCCCGTTGACCTGTACTGATCCCCCCTGCATTAACGCTGTTTTTTTGTGGGAGACGGCCCAGTGTTTACTGCAAGACAGGGCAGCCTCTCTGGCGCAGCGGGATACCTGAATGGTCCGCATGAATAGACGCCTGAAAACCAACACGGTTGGCAAGGCGGCTTGAGCAACGGATAATGCAAAGTTTTTCCACCCGCGCATCCTGGCGCCACCGCGCTTGCGGTCGAAGAGAGCATCATGAAAGACACCATTCGCCAGCTGATTCAACAAGCCTTGACCCGTCTTGTCACCGAGGGCGTCTTGCCAGAAGGGCTGACGCCGGCGATCCAGGTCGAGAACGCTCGCGACAAGACCCACGGCGACTTCGCCAGCAACATCGCAATGATGCTCGCCAAGCCCGCCGGGATGAAGCCGCGCGATCTGGCTGAAAAGCTGATTGCAGCGCTGCCCGCCGATGAGCAGGTCAGCAAGGTGGAAATCGCAGGTCCCGGCTTTCTGAATTTCTTCCAGAACACTCAAGCCCTGGCCGCACGTCTGGACGCAGCCCTGGCCGACCCGCACCTCGCGGTACGCAAGGCAGGCCCGGCGCAGCGTGTGGTGGTCGACCTGTCGGCACCGAACCTGGCCAAGGAAATGCACGTCGGCCATCTGCGCTCGACCATCATTGGTGACGGCGTAGCCAATGTCCTCGGTTTTCTGGGCGATACCGTCATTCGCCAGAACCACGTCGGCGACTGGGGCACCCAGTTCGGCATGCTGCTCGCTTATCTTCAGGAAAAACCGGCGACCAGCGACGAGCTGTCGGACCTGGAAAACTTCTATCGGGCAGCGAAGCAGCGTTTCGACGAATCCGAAGAGTTCGCCGAGCGCGCCCGCGGGCTCGTGGTCAAGCTGCAGGGCGGCGATGCCGAATGCCTGGCGCTCTGGAAACGCTTCAACGAAATCTCGCTGTCGCACTGCCAGAAGACCTACGAGCGCCTCAACGTCAATCTGACCCCGGCCGATGTCATGGGCGAAAGCGCCTACAACGACGATCTGGCCAATGTGGTCAGCGACTTGAAAGCCGCGGGCCTGCTGGTGGAAAGCAATGGTGCCCTGTGCGTATTCCTCGAAGAATTCCGCACCGCTGAAGACACACCACTGCCAGTGATCGTACAAAAGGCCGGTGGCGGCTACCTGTACGCCACCACTGACCTTGCCGCCATTCGTTATCGCAGCAAGGTGCTCAAGGCTGATCGCGCGCTGTACTTCGTTGACCAGCGACAGGCGCTGCACTTCCAGCAGGTGTTCGAAGTCGCGCGACGCGCAGGCTTCGTTCATGAAGGCATGCAACTGGAACACATGGGCTTTGGCACCATGAACGGCGCCGACGGCCGTCCGTTCAAGACCCGCGATGGCGGTACAGTAAAGCTGATCGATCTGCTCGACGAAGCTGAAGAGCGTGCTTACACGCTGGTAAAAGAAAAGAACCCCGAAGTTGCGGAAGCCGAGCTGCGCAGCATCGCCAGGGCGGTGGGCATCAGCGCGGTGAAATACGCCGACCTGTCCAAGCACCGTACCAGCGACTACAGCTTCAACTTCGATCAGATGCTGAGCTTCGAAGGCAACACAGCGCCTTACCTGCTCTACGCCTACACGCGTGTGTCTGGTGTATTCCGCAAGCTGGGCACGCCGTTCGATGCCAGCAAAGGCAAGATCGCGCTGGAAGCTCCGCAAGAGCAGGAACTGGCAGCCCGCCTGGCGCAATTCACCGAAACCCTGAACAACGTCGCAGAAAAAGGCACGCCTCACGTACTCTGTGCTTACCTGTATGACCTTGCGGGTCTGTTTTCGAGCTTTTACGAAAACTGCCCGATCCTTGGTGCCGAAAATCCCGATCAGCAACAGAGCCGCCTGCGTCTGGCAGCGCTGACCGGTCGCACCCTCAAGCAAGGCCTGGATCTGTTGGGTCTGGAAACTCTGGAGCGTATGTAAGTTGGCAGTTGCGAAGAAGAAACCGGCACCCAAGCGCGGCGCCAGCCGTTATCAGGCACCTGCGAAGAAGCCGATTCCAGGATGGTTGTGGCTGGTCATTGGCTTGACCGTAGGCGCATTCGTTGTCTTTCTGATGAAGCTCGAGCCCGGCGGCGATGACATCAAGCGGGTCAAGGCTGACGCCAAGGCGGCAAAAATCGCCGAAGCGAACAAGACGCCACCGAGCCCGACGGCCCCGGTCAAGCCCAAGTACGACTTCTACACCTTGCTGCCCGAGTCGGAAGTGATCGTGCCGAACGAAGCGGTGCCTGAAAAGACGCCGCCTGCGGTCGCGCCGACTGCCCCGGTTACGCCGGAGCAGGCCGCCAAAATCGATACCGCCCGCGCCCAGGCTGCGCTCAGCGGCCTGACTCCGCCACCAGCGCCTCCGGTCGCGGCGACCAAACCGGCGGCGGTGACCACATTCTTCCTGCAGGCGGGTTCGTTTCGCAAACAGGCAGACGCCGAGAAGGTCCGTGCGCAGATCATCCTGCTGGGCCAGACCGCGACCGTGGAATCGGGCACCGTGAAGGACGAAACCTGGTACCGCGTGCTGGTCGGCCCGTTCAGCAACCGCGAGCAACTGACCACAGCCCAGAAGCAGCTGGCGGGTGGTGGATTCAGTAACCTTTTGTTGCAGCAGCGTCAGAGCCGGTAAGGCGCTGATCGTTATACCTGAGTCTTGCCGCAACGGACTGTGGGAGGCGGCTTGCCGGCGACGCTTTTTTTGAAGCGACCTATCAGTGATTGAACTGACGCCATCGCCGGCAGGCCGCCTCCCACGGGGCATGCATTCAGTCAGACACGTTGATGATCGTTCCCATCCTCCTGCGTGGCAACGCCGCCCGGAACGGCCATTCACTGCCAACGGTTGAAATACCCGCCCACACCCCCATATGAGTCTGCATCAGGGCATTTTCGCCCCGCTGCGTGGAGACTCTCCCCTTGACCACCATCGTTTCAGTGCGCCGTCACGGCAAAGTCGTCATGGCTGGCGACGGCCAGGTTTCCCTGGGCAACACCGTCATGAAAGGCAACGCCAAGAAAGTGCGCCGCCTTTACCACGGCGAAGTGATTGCCGGGTTCGCCGGTGCCACCGCCGATGCATTCACGCTGTTCGAGCGCTTCGAAGGCCAGCTGGAAAAACACCAGGGCCATCTCGTCCGCGCCGCCGTCGAACTGGCCAAGGACTGGCGCACCGACCGCTCGTTGAGCCGTCTGGAGGCCATGCTGGCCGTCGCCAACAAGGACGCCTCGCTGATCATCACCGGCAATGGCGACGTCGTTGAACCGGAAGATGGCCTCATTGCGATGGGCTCCGGCGGTGCATTCGCCCAGGCCGCCGCGCGCGCCCTGCTGCTCAAGACCGATCTGTCGGCACGCGAAATCGCGGAAACCTCGCTGCACATTGCAGGCGACATTTGCGTGTTCACCAACCACAACATCACCATTGAGGAGCAGGACCTCGCCGAATAAGCCGCTGCGGCTTCATTTGCGCCAGAGGACCGTCAATCATTATGTCCATGACTCCCCGCGAAATCGTCCACGAACTCAACCGCCATATCATCGGTCAGGACGATGCCAAGCGCGCCGTCGCCATTGCCCTGCGCAACCGTTGGCGCCGCATGCAGCTGCCTGAAGAGCTGCGCGTCGAAGTGACGCCCAAGAACATCCTGATGATCGGCCCGACCGGTGTCGGCAAGACCGAGATTGCCCGTCGCCTGGCCAAACTGGCCAATGCGCCGTTCATCAAGGTCGAAGCGACCAAGTTCACCGAAGTCGGCTATGTCGGTCGTGATGTCGAGTCGATTATCCGCGATCTGGCCGATGCTGCGATCAAGCTGCTGCGCGAGCAGGAAATCGTCAAGGTTCGCCACCGTGCCGAAGACGCTGCCGAAGACCGTATCCTCGATGCCCTGCTGCCACCTGCCCGTGTCGGCTTCAACGATGACCCGGTCCAGACCAACGATTCCAACACCCGCCAGCTGTTTCGCAAGCGTCTGCGCGAAGGCCAGCTGGACGACAAGGAAATCGAGATCGAGATCAACGAGGCCGTGGGCGTCGACATCTCTGCGCCGCCGGGCATGGAGGAGATGACCAACCAGCTTCAGAGCCTGTTTGCCAATATGGGCAAGGGCAAGAAGAAGAACCGCAAGCTCAAGGTCAAGGAAGCGCTCAAGCTGGTGCGCGAAGAAGAAGCGGGTCGCCTGGTCAACGACGAAGAGTTGAAGGTCAAGGCGCTGGAAGCAGTCGAGCAGCACGGTATCGTGTTCATCGACGAGATCGACAAGGTCGCCAAGCGCGGCAATTCCGGTGGCGTGGACGTCTCCCGTGAAGGTGTGCAGCGCGACCTGCTGCCATTGATCGAAGGCTGCACGGTCAACACCAAGCTGGGCATGGTCAAGACCGACCACATCCTGTTCATCGCCTCCGGTGCGTTCCATTTGAGCAAGCCGAGCGATCTGGTGCCTGAGCTTCAGGGTCGTCTGCCGATCCGTGTCGAGCTCAAGGCCCTGTCGCCGCAGGACTTCGAACGCATCCTCAGCGAGCCGCACGCGTCGTTGACCGAGCAGTACTGCGCGCTGCTCAAGACCGAAGGCCTGAACATCGAGTTCCAGCCCGACGGCATCAAGCGTCTGGCGGAGATCGCCTGGCAGGTCAACGAGAAGACCGAGAACATCGGTGCGCGTCGTCTGCACACGTTGCTTGAGCGTCTGCTTGAAGAAGTGTCGTTCAGCGCAGGGGACATGGCTTCCAGTCCGGATGCTGCACCGATCGCCATCGACGCCGATTACGTCAACAGTCACCTGGGCGAACTGGCCAAGGACGAAGACCTGTCACGCTACATTCTCTGAACCTGTCGTCACCTGGAGGAGCGCCGCGCGAGGCGCTCCTTTAGTATCCAGGTTGTTCGCGCCGGTGATGCGTGGCTTGATAGAACATCGAAAGCGGAAACCATGACCCGAATCCCCACTGCCATTCAGTTGCACAAAGCCTCCCGAACTCTGACGCTGAAATACGCGACAGGCGAGCAATACCATCTGCCAGCCGAACTGTTGCGCACGCATTCGCCATCGGCCGAAGTTCAGGGCCACGGCAAGCCGATCCTGCAATACGGCAAGCTGAATGTAGGCCTGATCAAAGTGGAACCGGCCGGTCAGTACGCGTTGAAACTGACCTTCGACGATGGTCACGACAGCGGGCTGTTCACCTGGGAGTACCTTTACGAACTGGCCGTGCGCCAGGAATCGCTGTGGGCGGATTACCTTCAGGAACTGGAAAAAGCCGGCAAGTCCCGAGACCCTTCCGAGCACGTCGTCAAACTGATGCTCTGACCCGCAACCCCCTTCCCCGCTGCCCTGGCACGCCATCTGCCGTTTTAGGACGCGCTTTCTAATCGGATTTGTTTCAATGTTCCGCGCAGCGGCTAATGACTGTCGCTGCTTGCGATTTTTTGAAATCTCGCGTAACCAATGGCATTGGCAATTCCTCCGCATCGATTCGATGCGCAGAAGTGGTATGCAAGGAGTGGTTACACGAAGCGCAGTTGTTCGGATGCCTTCGCGGTAGCCTGCATGAAAATCGAGGAATCGGCAGCCAAGCCATCTTAGGTCACACGAGCAGTAGTACCGGCTATTCGCCTGTGTCACTGGTTCACAGGGAAGTAGTGGCGGTACTCGTCTCAGGACAACGGAGCGTCGTAGATGAGTAACACGAAAGACGATGACCTGCAGCGCCAGGCCTCTGAACACACCTTGAATCTCAATCCGGTGGTGGGCTTGCGTCGCAAGGACTTACTGACCACCGCTCGCATGGTGTTGCGCCAGGCGATCAAGCAACCGATCCACAGTCTCAAGCACGTTGCGCATCTGAGTGTTGAACTCAAGAATGTGGTGTTCGGCAAATCCGCCCTGCAACCGTCTGCGGACGATCGACGCTTCGCCGATCCCGCCTGGAGTCAGAACCCGCTCTATCGCCGCTATCTGCAGACTTACCTGGCCTGGCGCAAGGAATTGCACGACTGGATAGGCACCAGCAATCTCACTCCGCAGGACATCAGTCGCGCTCACTTTGTGATCAATCTGATGACCGAAGCGATGTCGCCCACCAACTCGGCTGCGAACCCCGCAGCGGTAAAGCGTTTCTTCGAGACAGGCGGCAAAAGCCTGCTGGACGGTCTGTCACACCTGGCCAAAGACCTGGTGCACAACGGCGGCATGCCGAGCCAGGTGAACATGGATGCGTTCGAGGTTGGCAAGAACCTGGGCACGACCGAAGGTGCAGTGGTGTTTCGCAACGATGTGCTGGAGCTGATCCAGTACAAGCCGATCACCGAACAGGTTCATGAAAAACCGCTGCTGGTGATTCCGCCGCAGATCAACAAATTCTACGTATTCGACCTGAGCCCGGAAAAAAGCCTGGCGCGCTTCTGCCTGCGCAGCAATGTGCAGACGTTCATCATCAGTTGGCGCAACCCGACCAAGGCCCAGCGCGAATGGGGCCTGTCGACTTACATCGAAGCGCTCAAGGAAGCGGTGGATGTGGTGCTGGCGATCACTGGCAGCAAGGACCTCAACGTGTTGGGCGCCTGCTCGGGCGGCATCACCTGCACCGCGCTGCTGGGTCATTACGCCGCGCTCGGCGACCAAAAGATCAATGCCATGACCCTGCTGGTGAGCGTACTCGACACCACGCTGGACACCGATGTGGCGCTGTTCGTAGACGAGCAGACCCTGGAAACCGCCAAACGCCATTCGTATCAGGCGGGCGTGCTGGAAGGTCGGGACATGGCCAAGGTGTTCGCCTGGATGCGCCCCAACGACCTGATCTGGAACTATTGGGTCAATAACTACCTGCTCGGCAACGAACCGCCGGTCTTCGACATTCTGTTCTGGAACAACGACACCACGCGTCTGCCTGCGGCCTTTCATGGCGACCTGATCGAGATGTTCAAGAACAACCCGCTGACCCGGCCCAATGCGCTGGAAGTCTGCGGCACGCCGATCGACCTGAAACAGGTCACCACCGATGTGTTCTGTCTGGCGGGCACCAACGACCACATCACGCCGTGGCCGTCGTGCTACAAGTCTGCGCGTCTGTTTGGCGGCAAGACCGAGTTCGTGCTGTCCAGCAGCGGACATATCCAGAGCATTCTCAATCCGCCCGGCAACCCCAAGTCGCGCTACATGACCAACACCGAGCTGCCGGCCACGCCGGACGAATGGCAGGAAAACGGCACCAAACATACCGACTCATGGTGGTTGCACTGGCAGGCCTGGCAGACAGAGCGTTCTGGCAAGCTCAAAAAGGCACCTGCATCGCTTGGCAACAAGGCGTTTCCGGCAGGAGAGGCATCGCCCGGCACCTACGTTCACGAACGCTAGACTCAAGGAAGAAGGCACGCTGCCGTTCTTTATGAAAAGACCGGCAGCGCTCGTTAGGCGAATGACAGACGTACGATCTGGTCGAAACGCAGGACTGCTTTCCCAGCGGTTTAACCAACAGGGCTTCGCGCATGCCTCAACCGTTTGTATTTCGCTCCATTGACTTGGACGGTCACACCATTCGCACCGCCGTGCGACCTGGCAAGAGTCATTTGACGCCGCTGCTGATCTTCAACGGCATCGGCGCCAACCTCGAGCTGGTGTTTCCGTTCGTCGATGCGCTGGACCCGGATCTGGAGGTCATCGCGTTCGATGTGCCGGGGGTCGGCGGCTCTTCCACACCCAGACGTCCTTACCGCTTTCCGGGGCTGGCGAAGCTGGCTGCGCGCATGCTCGATTATCTGGATTACGGGCAGGTGAATGCGATTGGCGTGTCGTGGGGCGGCGCACTGGCGCAGCAGTTCGCTCATGACTATCCGGAACGCTGCAAGAAGCTGGTGCTGGCCGCCACGGCGGCCGGCATGGCGATGGTGCCCGGCAAGCCGCGGGTGCTGTGGCTGATGGCGAGCCCGCGGCGCTACATCCAGCCGTCGCACGTGATTCGTATTGCACCGGAAATCTACGGCGGCGCCTTTCGCCGCGACCCTCATCTGGCAGCCAACCATGCGGCCAAGGTTCGCTCGTCTGGCAAGCTGGGTTACTACTGGCAGCTGTTCGCGGGCATGGGCTGGACCAGCATCCACTGGCTGCACAAGATTCATCAGCCCACGCTGGTACTGGCCGGTGACGACGATCCGTTGATTCCGCTGGTAAATATGCGTCTGTTGGCCTGGCGTATCCCCAATGCCCAGCTACACATAATCGATGACGGACATTTGTTTTTGATCACCCGAGCCGAAGCGGTGGCTCCCATCATCATGGGTTTTCTGCAACAGGAACGACAACGCGCGGTCATGCACCCGCACCCCACACCTCCCAGAGCGCGCTGATTGCGTCCGTCACGGTCGAAGGCACTGGAACGCTTCGAGAACACGAATACGCTTCACCGACTGCGCCAGAGACAGGAGTGTCGAACCGCGCAGAACGACGCAGGCCGCCGGGACCGGGCCTACGCCAGTCCATGGGTTGATGGCTTGACGAAGGAGTGTTGCCCTCATGCAAGAAAAACCAAAGAAAGTGGCCGAAATGACCCCGGCCACTTTCATCAACGCGCAAAGCGCTGTCACCGGCCTACGCGGGCGAGACCTTTTTTCCACCCTGCGTAGCGTCGCCGCCCAAGGCTGGCGGCATCCGTTGCGCAGCGCCCGTCACGCCCTCGCGCTGGGCAGTCAACTGGGACGAGTGATGTTGCTGGGCGAAACGCCCTACCCGCCCAACCCTCGTGACAGCCGTTTCGCCGACCCGACCTGGAGCCTCAACCCGCTGTACCGTCGTGGGTTACAGGCCTATCTGAGCTGGCAGCATCAGGTCAAACGCTGGATCGACGACTGCGATCTGTCCAAGGATGACCGGGCCCGCGCGCACTTTCTGTTCAACCTGCTCAACGACGCCCTGTCACCCACCAATACCCTGCTCAATCCGCTGGCGGTCAAGGAACTGTTCAACTCGGGCGGCACCAGCCTGATCAAGGGCCTGAGCCACATGGCCGATGATCTGCTGCACAACAACGGCCTGCCCAGCCAGACCACCCGGGACGCCTTCGAAATAGGCAGAACCGTGGCCGCCACGCCCGGCGCGGTGGTGTTTCGCAACGACATGCTGGAATTGATCCAGTACAAGCCGATGAGCGAAAAACAGTTCAACCGGCCGATGCTGATCGTCCCGCCACAGATCAACAAGTACTACATCTTCGACCTGAGCCCCACCAACAGCTTCGTACAGTACGCATTGAAAAACGGCCTGCAGACGTTCGTCATCAGTTGGCGCAACCCGGATGTGCGGCATCGGGAATGGGGCCTGTCCAGTTATGTGGAAGCGACCGAAGAAGCCATGAACGTGTGCCGGGCGATCACCGGCGCACGCGAGGTCAATCTGGTCGGCGCCTGTGCGGGCGGCCTGACCATCGCTGCGCTGCTGGGCCATTTGCAGGCCAAGCGCCAGATTCGTCGGGTGGCCAGCGCGACCTACATGGTCAGCCTGCTGGACAGCCAGATCGAAAGCCCGGCCACGCTGTTCATCGATGAAGAAGCACTGGAAGCGGCCAAGCGGCGCTCCTACCAGCGGGGTGTTCTGGAAGGCAGCGACATGAGCCGGGTGTTCGCCTGGATGCGCCCCAACGACCTGATCTGGAGTTACTGGGTCAATAACTACCTGCTGGGCAAGGCACCGCCACCGTTCGACATCCTGTACTGGAACAACGACACCACGCGCCTGCCAGCCGCGCTGCACGGTGACCTGCTGGACTTCTTCAAGCACAACCCACTCAGCCATCCGGGCGGTCTGGAAGTCTGCGGCACGCCCATCGATCTGCAGAAAGTCACGGTGGACAGCTTCAGCATCGCCGGCATCAACGACCACATCACGCCTTGGGATTCGGTCTATCGTTCGACCCTGCTGCTGGGCGGCGAGCGGCGTTTCATCCTGTCCAACAGCGGCCACGTGCAAAGCATCCTGAATCCTCCAGGCAACCCGAAAGCCACTTACGTCGAAAACGGCAAGCTCAGCAGCGATCCGCGTGCCTGGTATTACGACGCACAAAGCCATGACGGCAGTTGGTGGCCTGAATGGCTGACCTGGATTCAGGAGCGCTCTGGCACCGAGCGGGAAACCCGCACAGAACTGGGCAATGCGAAATTCCCACCGATGGAGGCTGCGCCCGGCACCTACGTGCACGTGCGCTGATGGCCTGACTCGAAGGGGCCGGCCAATGCGCCGTGCCCCTTATCAATCACCTGTTTTGTGATTTTCGAACAAGAAGACCGGATGAAGACCCGCGACCGTATCCTCGAATGTGCACTGACGCTGTTCAACCAACAAGGCGAACCCAATGTTTCCACCCTGGAAATCGCCAACGAAATGGGCATCAGCCCTGGCAATCTGTATTACCACTTTCATGGCAAGGAACCCTTGATTCTGAGCCTGTTCGAGCGCTTCCAGGCCGAGCTCGCGCCGCTGCTCGACCCACCAGCAGACGCCCGGCTCAACGCCGAGGAATACTGGATGTTCCTGCATCTGATCGTCGAGCGGCTGTCGCATTACCGATTTCTGTTTCAGGACCTGTCCAACCTCGCCGGCCGCCTGCCCAAACTGGCGCGTGGAATACGTAGCCTGCTCAACTCACTCAAACGCACCCTGGCCTCACTGCTGGCCCGCCTGAAATCCCAGGGCCAACTGGTCAGTGAAACCCAGGCGCTGGGACAACTGGTGGAACAAATCACCATGACCCTGCTGTTCTCGCTGGACTACCAGCGGATTCTAGGGCGCGAGGGCGACGTGCGGGTGGTGGTGTACCAGATCATGATGTTAGTCACCCCGCACCTGCTGCCCACCTCAAGGCAGGCGGCCGAGCAGATTGCGATGGAGTATCTGGGGCGGTAAGGATTGATCAGCAACGGCCTTCACCGAAAGGAGCCAGACAGGCTTGGCGAAAGGCTTGAAGCCCGACCTGCTGAGCAGGCCGGGCTTTGACGTTCCGGTCTTCTTACGAAGGCTGGTTGGCTGGCGCTTCCGGTGAAGGCGTCGGGGCGGCAGCCGGTTTCGAGCTGTCTGCCGTGGCCGAGGCGGCAGGCTTGGGCGCTGCGGCTTTTTTGACTGCCGGTTTTCTTGGCGCAGCCGGTTTGGCGGCCGGCTTGGCAGCGTCCTTGGCTTTGCTTGCCGTTTTCGACGCGGCTTTCTCGGCCACATCCAGCGGCTTGGCCGCTGCCTTTCTGGCTGCAGGTTTGGCCGCTGCTGCTTTATCCGCAACCTTGTCTGCCGTCTTGGCGACGGACTTGGCCGCTGTTTTCAGCGGTTTGGCCGTGGTCTTGGGAGCAGGCTTGGGCGCGACTGCAGCGCGCGATGCAACTGGACGCGCCTTTGCGCCAGTCAGTTGCTCGATCTGCTGAGTCAGTTGATCGACCTTGCTGTGCAGAGCCTTGACTTCGTTACGGCTCGGAACACCCAGGCGCGAAATGGCACTGTTCAAACGCTTGTCGAATGCACCTTCCAGCTCGCTCCACTTGCCCAGCGCCATGTCCTTGACATCACCAACGCGGGATTTGGCTGCCTTGGTGGTGTCCTTGACTTCATCGATCTGTTTCTGAGCTTCGGCCTTGGTCTGCTTTTCGGCCTTCTCGCCGTCTTTTACCAACGTCTCGAAAAGCTTACTGCCGTCATTGCTTATCTTGGAGTAAGCGCCCAAACCAGCCAGCCAGATTTGGCGAGAGTACTTCTCAACCTCGCCAATCCAGGAGCTGCCTTCTTTCTCTATCTTTTTCTTGCCAGCCATCCTGCTCTCCTTATTGTCCAGGCTCGGAACGTTCGAGTCGTTTAGGCTCAGAGCGTTCGAGCTTTTTAGGCCCGACACGTTCAAGCAATGCCGTCAGCTCATCGAGCTTAGCAGAGAGCGTGTCAACATCATGTTTAGATGGGATGCCGATCCGGTTCAAGGCCTTTGCGACGCGGCGGTCGAAAGCACTTTCAATTCGATCGAGTTGCGCTTCGACACGACCCTTGGCATCGGACACTTCGCCCTTGATCGAGTCCATCTCACTGTTCGCGGCTTCCAGTTTTTGATCGAGAGCTTTCTTGGCTTCTTTCTCTGCTTCTTCGCCGGTCTTGATCAGCTCTTTGACGTACTGGGTGCCTTCCTCGTTGACCTTGGCATAGGCGCCCAGGCCTGCCAGCCAGATCTTGCGGGCATACAGTTTGACGTCGGAAAAGGTGGAAGCCTGTTCGTCTTCGATTTTTTTCTTGATGGTCGCTCTGGCCATGGTGCACCTCATGCTCGAAAGTTGAAGGAACCGCCCGATAGGGGCATAGGCTCAACGCTACGGAGAAAAATTAGAATGCTCACCCTAGGGTGAAAAGAAGGAACGACTTCCGGCGGCCTGCCAGACGCCGACAGACGGGGATTACACTTCAGACGGTCTCAAGCAGCCAGTGCTTTGTCCAGCACGCGCTCAACTTCGGACTTGATCGAGCCACTCATGGTCGACAGGATGAAGTTCAGGTCGATATTGATGCGAATCAGCTCGTCCTCGACTTCCACCTTCCCCTTGGCTCCCTTGCCTTCGAGTTTCACGGTGTCGCCTACCCACTCATGGGCCAGTCCGTATCGCTCGGCCAGCTTGTCCACCAACTGCTCTGCCTTTTCGCGCGCCTGCTCCCGGCCCAGGGAATGAGGGCGCTCAACAGTTATCTTCGCCATGAGAGAGTTCCTTGATCATCGTATGAAATGCGGCGCAACTATATACACCCGTCTGCATCCAAGAAAGCGTTGGCGGTGAGCCTTGTCAAGACAAAGCCAGCCTTGACGATTAGAATGGCCCGCAATCTATTCCGGTGAAGCGATATGAACGATCAGCGCAAAGGCAGCGATGCCGAACCTACGACTCACTTCGGTTACAAAAATGTACCGGAAAGCCAGAAGGCAGAAAAAGTCGCTGAGGTATTCCACTCGGTAGCGGCCAAGTACGACCTGATGAATGACCTGCTGTCCGGCGGCATGCACAGGCTCTGGAAACGCTTTGCAATCGAGCTCTCCGGCGTTCGCACAGGTAACCGCGTGCTCGATATCGCGGGCGGCACGGGCGACCTGACCCGCAAGTTCTCCAGCCTCGTCGGCCCGACTGGCCATGTGGTGCTGGCCGATATCAATGCCTCGATGCTCAAGGTCGGCCGTGATCGCCTGCTCGACCTTGGCGTTGCTGGCAATGTGGAGTTCGTCCAGGCCGACGCTGAAAAGCTGCCGTTCCCGGACAACCATTTCGACTGCGTGACCATCGCCTTCGGGCTACGCAACGTGACGCACAAGGAAGACGCTCTGCGCTCCATGCTGCGCGTGCTCAAGCCCGGCGGTCGCCTGCTGGTGCTGGAATTCTCCAAACCGACCAACAAGCTGATGTCCAAGGCGTACGACGCCTACTCGTTTGCGTTCATGCCGTTCATGGGCAAGCTGGTCACCAACGATTCGGAAAGCTACCGCTACCTGGCCGAATCGATTCGCATGCACCCCAATCAGGAAACCCTGAAGTCGATGATGGTCGAAGCCGGTTTTGACCGCGTGACCTATCACAACATGACCTCGGGCATCGTCGCCCTGCATCGCGGCATCAAACCGTAATGTTGCTTCGGGGGCTGCTCGCCAGCGTCGAGCACGGTATCAATCGCGTGTTGCGTCTGGACAGCACGGCATTGCCACGTCTGGCGCGGCTGTCAGGCCATGTGATCAAGATCGATTGCCGCGACCCGTCCCTGAAAATCTATATTTTGCCCAGCGACGAGGGTCTGCTGCTGGCCCCGGAGTGGGCCGCGGACGCCGACTGCACCCTGCGCGCCCCAGCGTCAAGTCTGCTGCGCCTGGCGCTGAGCAAGGACAAGACAGCAGTGCTGCATGGTCCTGAGGTCGAGCTGGATGGCGACAGCGGCGTACTGCTGGAACTGGTCGGCGTCCTTCAGGACCTGGAACTGGACTGGGAACACGAACTGTCCCGCTGGCTGGGCCCTGTGGCCAGCCAGTTGCTCAGCGGCCATTTGCGCAGCCGTGCACGCTGGACGCGTGATAGTGTGGCGAGCCTGAGCCAGAACGCTGCCGATTACTTCAGCGAAGAGTCACGCACACTGGTCGGCAAGCATGAAGCCGAAGCCCGTTTTGCCGAACTCGACCAGATCAAGCTCGATCTGGAACGCCTCGAGGCGCGTTTTTCGCGCCTTGCCCGATCCCTCAAATCCAGCGATAACGCATGAAGCTGCTTGCCGTCCGCCGTCTGTTTCGCATTCAACGTGTCGTTATCCGCTACCGCCTCGATGACCTGTTGTTCGCCCTGCCCCTGCCATGGTGGATGCTGGCAGTGCGTTTCGTGCTGCCATGGCGCTGGCTGCCGCGCAGCAAATCGGAGCTGAGCCGCGGCGCACGCTTCCGTCTGGCCTTGCAGGACCTGGGGCCAATCTTCATCAAGTTCGGGCAACTGCTTTCGACCCGGCGAGATCTGCTGCCTGAGGACATCGCCGACGAACTGATGCTGTTGCAGGACCGCGTCCCGCCGTTCGACCAGAATCTGGCCATCAAGCTGATCGAAGAGCAGCTTGGCGCGAAAATCTGCGACGTGTTCAGCCGCTTCGACGAAACACCACTGGCATCGGCCTCGGTCGCGCAAGTACACGCCGCTCGTCTCAAGACCGGCGAAGAAGTGGTGGTCAAGGTGGTGCGCCCGGGCCTTAAACCGATCATCGGTCAGGACCTGGCGTGGCTGTTCATTCTCGCCCGCACCGCTGAGCGCGTGTCGGCCGATGCGCGGCTGCTGCACCCGGTTCAGGTGGTGATGGACTACGAGAAAACCATCTACGACGAACTGGACCTGCTGCGCGAAGCGGCCAACTCTAGCCAGTTGCGCCGCAACTTCGAAGGCTCCGAGCTGTTGTATGTGCCTCAAGTCTATTGGGACTGGTGCCGCCCGAAAGTGCTGGTCATGGAGCGCATCTATGGCGTTCAGGTGACCGATCTGGCGACCCTGGCCGATCAGCGCACCGACATGAAACTGCTCGCCGAGCGGGGCGTGGAAATCTTCTTCACCCAGATCTTCCGCGACAGCTTCTTTCACGCCGACATGCACCCCGGCAATATCTTCGTCAGCACGGTCAGCCCCTGGAGCCCGCAGTACATCGCCATCGACTGCGGCATCGTCGGCAGCCTGACACCGGAAGACCAGGACTATCTGGCCCGCAACCTGTTTGCCTTCTTCAAGCGCGACTACCGGCGTGTGGCGCAATTGCACATCGATTCAGGCTGGGTGCCGGCCGAAACCAAGCTCAATGAGTTTGAAGCGGCGATTCGTACCGTGTGCGAGCCGATCTTCGAGAAGCCGCTCAAGGACATTTCCTTTGGTCAGGTGCTGATGCGCCTGTTCCAGACCGCGCGCCGCTTCAACATGGAGGTCCAGCCACAACTGGTTCTCCTGCAAAAGACGCTGCTCAACATCGAAGGCCTGGGTCGTCAGTTGTACCCCGAGCTCGACCTGTGGAGCACCGCGCAACCTTATCTGGAACGCTGGATGCGCGAGCGCGTCAGCCCCAGGACGCTGGTGAGCAACCTGCAATCGCAGGTCGAGCAGTTGCCGCACATCGCCAACATGACCCGCGACCTGCTGGAACGTCTGTCCCGCCCACACGCCTCCGACCCGCCAAACCCGTGGCGCGAGAACAGGGACGGCTGGGCCTTGCGACTGATCGGCTCGGCGCTGCTGGCCGGTGGCGTCATACAAGGCTGGGTGATCAGCGAAGCCGGCACTCAATTGCCGACGCTCGCGGCATGGCCTGCGGCAATCATGCTCATTGCCGGGCTGTATCTGATCGTTCGCCGATAGCCAGCAGCGCATGGCGCTGGCACACTGTTCAATCCGCCGGACCTCCAGTCCGGCTGCCGGAGTAGATATGAAAGACTGGCTGGACGAGATTCACTGGAACAGCGACGGTCTGGTGCCTGCAATCGCTCAGGACCACAAGACCGGCCGCGTACTGATGATGGCCTGGATGAACCGCGAGGCCCTGAGCCTGACGGCATCCGAGAATCGTGCAATCTATTGGTCGCGTTCGCGTGGCAAACTCTGGCGCAAAGGTGAAGAATCGGGTCATGTGCAAAAGCTGCATGAACTGCGCCTGGACTGCGATGCCGATGTCGTCATCCTGATGGTCGAGCAGATCGGCGGCATCGCATGTCACACCGGCCGCGAAAGTTGCTTCTACCGAGTGTATGAAAATTCAGGCTGGAAGACCGTCGACCCGGTCTTGAAAGATCCTGATGCTATTTACCATGCAGGCCATTGAACATGACTGATACGCTGTCCCGCCTGGCCGAGGTGCTGGAATCACGCAAGGATGCCGCTGCCGACAGTTCTTATGTCGCCAGCCTGTATCACAAGGGTTTGAACAAGATTCTGGAAAAACTGGGCGAGGAATCGGTTGAAACCATCATTGCCGCCAAGGACGCTGCCGTCAGCGGTGACTGCAGCGACGTGATTTATGAAACGGCTGACCTGTGGTTCCACAGCATGGTCATGCTTGCGGCGCTGGGTCAGCATCCACAAGCCGTGCTCGATGAACTGGACCGCCGGTTCGGGCTGTCCGGTCATGCGGAAAAAGCCGCCCGCACAGCAGACTGACTGCCTTCCCCTTTCGAGCTTGAAGAATCTTCTACGAGGACTGTTTCATGGGTATTTTTGACTGGAAACACTGGATCGTCATCCTGATCGTCGTGGTACTGGTTTTCGGTACCAAGAAACTCAAGGGTCTGGGCACTGACGTCGGCGAATCGATCAAGGGCTTTCGCAAGGCTATGAACGACGACGAAAAAACAGCCGATCAAGCCTCGGCGCAGCCCCAGCCGCAGCCTCAGACCCAACAACCATACACTGCGCCTCAGGGCTCGCCTCTGAACCAGCCGCATACCATTGATGCGCAGGCGCACAAAGTCGAAGAGCCGACCCGCAAAGACCAGGTTTAAGACCATGTTCGGTATCAGCTTCTCTGAATTGCTGTTGATCGGGCTCGTGGCGCTGCTGGTGCTCGGCCCGGAGCGACTGCCCGGCGCAGCACGTACCGCAGGCCTCTGGATAGGCCGGCTGAAGCGCAGCTTCAACGCGATCAAACAGGAAGTTGAACGTGAAATCGGTGCCGACGAGATTCGTCGGCAACTGCACAACGAGCACATTCTTTCGCTGGAAGATGAAGCGCGCAAAATGTTCGCTTCGCAGCAGCACCCTGAAGTGGCTTACGAGCCGATCACTCCGCCGACTGCGCCGCAGGCTGTCCCGCCGGCCTCGCAACACGAGATCGGTCCGGCAGAGCCTGCACACAAGGCACCGCTGACGCTCGAGAAAACCGCAAAACCTGTCGCCGACACGACACAGGACGTCACACCCTCTCCCGCCCACGATTCGTCATTGCCACCGCGAGCCCCATGAGCGCAGATACCCCGGAAAACGATCAGCAAATGCCGCTGATCTCGCACCTCACCGAGCTGCGTACACGCCTGTTACGCTGCGTTGCCGCAGTGTTTCTGATCTTTGCCGGTCTGTTCTACTTCACGCAGAAGATCTATACGCTCGTGTCAGCACCGCTGCGGGTCTATCTGCCGGAAGGCGCAACGATGATTGCCACCGACGTGGCCTCGCCGTTCATCACGCCGTTCAAGCTGACCATGATGGTGGCGCTGTTCCTGTCCATGCCGGTCATCCTGCATCAGATCTGGGGCTTCATCGCGCCGGGGCTTTACAAGCATGAGAAGCGCGTGGCCATTCCGCTGCTGGTGTCCAGCATTATCCTGTTCTACGCAGGCATGGCGTTCGCCTACTTTCTGGTCTTCCCGCTGATCTTCCACTTCTTCGCCAGCGTGACACCGGAAGGCGTGTCGATGATGACCGACATCGCCAGTTACCTCGACTTCGTGATGACCCTGTTCTTCGCCTTCGGCGTGGCGTTCGAAATTCCCGTGGCGGTGGTGCTGCTGGTCTGGATCGGCATTGTCGACGTGAAGTACCTGAAGAAGATCCGCCCGTACGTGATCATTGGCTGCTTTGTGGTCGGCATGATCCTCACCCCGCCGGACATCTTCTCGCAGACCCTGCTGGCCGTACCGATGTGGCTGCTGTTCGAACTGGGCGTGCTGTGCAGCGGACTCATCAAAAAACGCGGCGAGCACCCGGACGATGAAGAACAGGAAGCTGATAAGCAAGACCAGCCGCCCGCGACTCAGCCGTGAATCTGCTGCTTCTCGAAGAGGCCGATTTTATTGCGGCCGACCGGGTGGTGCTGCGTGACCGTCGACTCAGGCACATGCAGGAAGTGCATCGTGCCGAGGTCGGCGACAGCCTGCGGGTCGGTCGCATCAACGGCCTGCTGGGCACCGCCGAAGTGCTGCGCCTTGAACCCCGTGAAGCCGAGCTGCGCGTCTCGTTGAACAGCGAGCCGCCTGCCAAGTTACCGCTGACTCTGCTGCTCGCCCTTCCCCGACCCAAGATGCTGCGCAGAGTCTTTCAGACCGTCGCGACCATGGGTGTGCCGAAAGTCATCCTGCTGAACAGCTACCGGGTGGAAAAAAGCTTCTGGCAGACGCCGTTTCTCGAGCCGCACGCGATCCGTGAACAACTGATCCTCGGGCTGGAGCAGGCACGCGACAGCGTGCTGCCGGAAATCGTGATCGAAAAGCGCTTCAAGCCCTTCGTCGAAGATCGTCTGCCGCAATTGGCGCTGAACACCCTGGGGTTGGTCGGCCATCCCGGCGACTACCCGGATTGCCCGCGCGCCGTCTCCGAGCCGGTCACCCTCGCCATCGGCCCGGAAGGCGGCTGGATCCCCTACGAAGTCGATCTGCTGGGCCAGTCCGGCCTGCAGCCGGTGCAACTGGGCGACCGAATCCTGCGGGTCGAAACCGCTGTCACTGCACTGCTCGCACGACTGTTCTGATTCAAGTTGCGGCATCCCACTCAATCGCTTCAGTTACGTCATGACTGGCCGATAGGAATGGATACGCACAAGAATGAGTCATCGAGGAGTGGTCATGTATCGCGGGTTAACTCAAAGTCTCGCCAACGCGAGTGTCAGCTTGAAATTGGCCATCGGTTTCGGTCTTGTACTGATCATGACCTTAATGATCTCAACGACGGCCTGGTTCAGCACCAACGCCCTGATTGATCGCGGAGATCGCGTGACAGCGATTGCCGAAATCAACGAGCTGACCCTGCAGCTGCGCGTCAACCGCATGCGCTACGAAGCGCTGTACAACGCCGAGACAGCCACAGACGTCAGAGCAACGCTCGACCAGCTTGACGCCGCGCTGCTGAGCGCCAGAAACATGCTGCGCTCCCCGGAGAACATTCAGTTGCTGGATGGACAGATCCAGGCGACGCGCGAATACCGTCAGTCGTTCGGCGACATGACCAAAGCCATCGAAGTACGTGAAGGCAGTCGCAGCCAGATGGGCGACAACGCCGACAAGGCCGTGGAGCAGGCGAACAAGATCGAAGCGGCGCTGCTCAAGGAAGACAACATCCTGGCCTTCAATGGCATCGTGGGCGTCAGCAAGCTGATCCAGCAGGCGCGCTTTCAGGTCCGCGGCTACACCTACAGCGGCAAACCGGAATTCGAGAAGAATGCCAATCAGGCCATCGATGACGCGGTCACTGGTATCAACACCCTGGCAGGCGATGTTTCCTCCGAGTTCGCACCGACCTTGCAACAAGCCATTGCGGGCCTGAAGGGCTACCGCGCGGCGGTAGGCGTATACCGGGACTCGCAGGCTGCCAGCAAGGCCGCACTGGAGAAAATGACCGCTCTGGGCGTGAAAATGGTGGCCACCAGCACTGAAATGATCGAGCGCCAGAACAAAAGCCGCGATGCCGAAAGCGACCACGCCGTCATGATGATTGTTGCGGCCACCGCCCTGGCGTTGCTGTTCAGCGTTCTGGCAGCGTGGATCATCACCCGTCAGATCACCGCCCCACTTCAGGAAACGCTGGAAGTGGTCGAGCGCGTCGCCGCTGGCGACCTGAGCCGCAACCTCAACGTGAATCGAAAGGACGAACTGGGCAAGCTGCAAAGCACCATCCAGCGCATGACCGTCAGCCTGCGCGAGCTGGTTGGCGGTATTCGCGATGGCGTTACCCAGATTGCCAGCGCTGCCGAAGAGCTGTCAGCGGTTACTGAGCAGACCAGCGCCGGCGTCAACAACCAGAAGGTCGAGACCGATCAGGTCGCCACTGCCATGCACGAGATGACGGCCACTGTGCAGGAAGTCGCTCGCAACGCTGAAGAAGCCTCCGAAGCAGCCGTAGCGGCCGACCAGCAGGCACGCGAAGGTGAGCGCGTGGTCAACGAAGCCATCGTGCAGATCGAGCGCCTGGCATCGGCGGTCGGTAACTCAAGCGAGGCCATGGGCACGCTGAAGCAGGAAAGCGAGAAGATCGGCAGCGTTCTGGATGTGATCAAATCCGTCGCCCAGCAGACCAATCTGCTGGCCCTGAACGCAGCCATCGAAGCCGCCCGCGCTGGTGAAGCCGGTCGCGGCTTTGCCGTGGTTGCCGATGAGGTTCGCAGCCTGGCGCAGCGCACTCAGAAGTCCACCGAAGAGATCGAAGGCCTGATTGTCAGCCTGCAGAGCGGAACTCAGCAGGCGGCAAGCGTGATGGACAGCAGCCGCGAACTGAGCGCCAGCAGTGTCGATCTGACGCGTCGCGCCGGTAGCTCGCTGGAAAACATCACCAAGACCGTCTCGGCGATCCAGTCGATGAACCAGCAGATCGCTGCCGCCGCCGAACAGCAGAGCGCCACGGCTGAGGAAATCAACCGCAGCATCATCAACGTTCGCGATGTGTCGGAACAGACCTCCGCTGCCAGCGAAGAAACTGCCGCATCCAGCATCGAACTGGCGCGTCTGGGTACTCATCTGCAAACGCTGGTGAGCCGCTTTACTGTCTGATTGTACTCAAGGTCATTCCGCGCTCGACAAGCGGCGCGGAATACCCCCACTCCCTCATCAGGTGACCCCCGTCACTGTCCCGATCGACTCGGAAATCTCCTACGACCTGTTCAGGTCACGCGATTCAACTCCTCGCCGATGCGCTCATAACGCAGGTTCTGTGCTGTTCAGAATCTGGTTTCGTTCGCATATCGCAGGAGCATTTCAATGCCTGGAAGGATCACTTACACGCTCGGCAATCTGAGCGTCAGACTCAAATTGGCACTCGGTTTCGGCCTGGTGCTGTTGTTGACGTTGGTTATCACGCTGACCGGCTGGCATGGCCTGGACACGATGATTGATCGTTCCGAATCGCTCTCCGCCGTGGACCGGCTCAACAGCCTGACCAAGGATTTGCGCTCCGAGCGCATCATCGCCCGGGTGGAAAACACCCCGGAGAACGTCTCGAAGGTCGTCGACCGACTCAATGAGATCGAAGCCCACCTGGCCTTGCTGCGCAAACAAAGCGATGAAGCCGACACCCTCACCGGTCTTGAGGCCCAGAGCCAACTGATCAGTCTCATGGAAAAAACCTTCACTGAACTTGGGGCCGACCGTGAAGCACGTGATCAGATGCGCACACAGCTTGATCAGAAATCCGAGCAAGCGGTAAAAGCAGTTGCCCAGGTAGAAGCGGAAGTGCTCAAGGCGGTCAGTCAGGAGCAGGACAACGGTGAACGGATGGAAGAGTTCACCAACCTCTCGCAACTCAAGCATCAGATTCAGATCGCCCGCTATCAAGTGCAGGCCTACACCTTCACCGGCAAGGAAGCTGATGAGACCGCAGCCGCCACTGCGATTGATGAAGCGCTCAAGGAGATACAGCAGATCTCGCAGGATCAGGCTGATGAAAACATCCAGGCATTGGCACCCGCCAACGAAGCGTTGCAGCAGTATCAGGAGCATCTGACCCGGTTCAAAGTCATACAGATCAAGACTGAAGCAGGCCAGGAAACACTGGAGGACCTGGGTGACAAGATGCTCAGCGCCGTCGCCGAGCTGAGCAGCCTGCAAGGCGCGCGGCGCGATGGCGAAGCGAATAGTTCAAGGACAACCCTGACTGGCGTTGCGGCGCTGGCCTTGCTGGTCGGCCTGCTGGCAGCCTGGATCATGACTCGACAGATTACCGAACCCCTGCGCCAGACGCTGATCGCTGCCGCCCGGATCGCTCAGGGTGATCTTAGCAAGGACCTTGAAACCGGACGACGCGACGAGCTGGGGCAATTGCAGAACAGCATGCAGGCCATGACCCTGAGCCTGCGGGAGTTGATTGGCGGCATCGGTGACGGCGTTTCGCAGATTGCCAGCGCAGCCGAGCAACTGTCGGCCGTGACCGAGCAGACCTGCAAAGGAGTCAACACGCAGAAAGACGAAACCGACCAGGTCGCCACCGCCATGAACGAGATGACCGCAACGGTTCAGGAGGTCGCTCGCAATGCGCAGGAAGCCTCGCAATCGGCCGCCCAGGCTGACCAGCAGGCGAGGGATGGAGATCAGGTGGTCGGCCAGGCCGTTATTCAGATCGAGCAACTGGCCCGCGAAGTCGTCAACTCGACGCAGGCGATGAATCAGCTTAAACAGGAAAGCGGCAAGATCGTGGGCGTTCTTGACGTGATCAAATCAGTTTCCCAACAGACCAACCTGCTGGCACTCAACGCCGCCATCGAAGCCGCTCGTGCAGGCGAGGCCGGCTGCGGCTTCGCGGTTGTAGCCGACGAGGTCCGCAGCCTGGCGCAACGTACGCAGAAATCCACAGAGGAAATCGAAGAGCTGATCGAGGCGCTGCAGACAGGCACCCAGCAGGTTGCAACCACGCTGGACAACAGCCGCAGCCTGACTGACAGCAGCGTCGAGCTGAGTCGCCGGGCTGGCGGTGCGCTGGAGCAGATCACTCGTACCGTGGCGACCATTCAACAGATGAACGAACAGATCGCCGCTGCCAGCGAAGAACAGAGCACCGTGGCGGAGCAGATCAACGCCAGCGTCATCAACGTGCGCGACATCTCCGAACAGTCCGCCTCCGCCAGCAACCAGACAGCTGCGTCGAGCGTGGAACTGGCCCGCCTGGGCTCGCACCTGAAAGCGCTGGTGGGGAAGTTTCGAGTGGAGTGATGGTTCGCCAGACCGTATGCGCAGCGTCCCGAGAGGCGTTACCACGCAGCGTGTGTGAACGATCACAGGTCTCAGGCACACTGATCGTGCCCATGCGCCGCGTCACTGGTACGGTCATGAGCACAGCGCGTACAAAAAAGCCCCTGAAGCCGTGCTTCAGGGGCTCTTTCAAACCGGGTGGCTGTCAGGCCAGAACCGGCTGTACCTCAGGCTTCAGCGGCTGCAATGGCAGCAACGGCGCATGAGGGTCAGCAGCAATGGACGCTCTCCACGCTGCCAGCCATTCTTCATGACCACCGCTCCAGACCAGCTCGTGCAGACGACCCAAGGCGACCGGATCGCTCAACAACATCAGACGCTCATGATTGCCGAGTTTGTCCGGACCCACCTTCAGTGCATGCTCGACGCGCTCCATACGGACCACTTCGATCGGCTTGGCCTGCTTGTGACGAGACGTCGCCAGTGCGCACGCCAGCGCATTCTGCTGTGGGTCGACCACGGCGCGAATGAAGCCTTCCTTCAGCGCATGCCAGCGGTTCTCGTGGGTGTACTGATCGGTAGAGATCAGTTCCTGCGGCGGCTCGAACTCTTCCGGAATCAGGAAGAACTTCTCGTCCCGCGCCTTGAGACCCAGACCCGTTCGGCTGGAAATCACCGACACCGGGATCGACAGCATCAGCGACACCACGATCGGTGCCAGCCACCACAGGAAGCTTGGGTTCAGGGAGAACACCAGCGCTGCCCAGCAGGCGCCCAGCAGGGTCTGAGGACCGTGACGCTTGACCGCTTCGATCCATGGCGTGGAGTCATCGTCGCGCTGTGGAGAGTTCCAGGTCGCTGCCCAGCCCAGGAAAGCGGCCAGTACGAAGCGGGTGTGGAACAGCATGCGAACCGGAGCCAGCAGCACCGAGAACAGCATTTCCAGCAGCATAGAGAGGGTGACCTTGAACTTGCCGCCATAGCCCTTCGCGCCCTTGGCCCAGATCAGAATGACGCTGAGCAGTTTGGGCAGGAACAACAGGACGATAGTGGTCGAGAACAGCGCAACGGCTTTTTCCGGGTGCCATTGTGGCCACAGCGGATAAAGCTGACGCGGTTCAAGGAAGTAGGTCGGCTCCATCAGCGTGTTCACGGCCAGCAAGGCGGTGGACAGCACCAGGAAGAAGAACCACAAGGGTGCCGACAGGTAAGACATGACGCCCGTCAGGAACACCGCACGGTGAACCGGGTGCATGCCCTTGACCAGGAACAGCCTGAAGTTCATCAGGTTGCCGTGGCACCAGCGGCGGTCGCGCTTGAGTTCGTCCAGCAGGTTCGGCGGCAACTCTTCATAGCTGCCCGGCAGATCGTAGGCAATCCACACGCCCCAGCCGGCACGGCGCATGAGCGCAGCTTCGACGAAGTCGTGAGACAGGATCGCACCGGCGAAGGCCCCTTTACCCGGCAACGGCGCCAGCGCGCAGTGCTCGATAAAAGGCTTCATGCGGATGATCGCGTTGTGACCCCAGTAGTGGGATTCACCCAGCTGCCAGAAGTGCAGACCGGCAGTAAACAGCGGACCGTAGACGCGTGTGGCGAACTGCTGCATGCGGGCATACAGCGTGTCCATGCCGGAGGCGCGTGGTGCGGTCTGGATGATACCGGCGTCTGGAGTGGCTTCCATCAGGCGAACCAGACTGGTCAGACACTCACCGCTCATTACACTGTCGGCATCAAGTACGACCATGTAGCGGTAGTCACCACCCCAGCGACGGCAGAAGTCATCGAGGTTGCCGCTCTTGCGTTTGACGCGACGACGGCGGCGACGATAGAAGATCTTCCCGAAACCACCGGTTTCACGGCAGACGTCGAGCCAGGCTTGCTGCTCGGCAACGGCGATGTCGGTGTCGTTGGTATCGCTGAGGACGAAGAAGTCGAAGCGGTCCAGGTCACCCGTGGCCGCTACAGACTCGAACGTTGCACGCAGACCGGCGAACACGCGTGGCACATCTTCGTTGCAGATCGGCATGACCAGAGCAGTACGTGCGCCAACTTCAATCGGCTCGTTGCCAGCGCTGGCACCGGAGATGCGGTACTTGTCGCGGCCGGTCAGCAATTCCAGAAAGCCCATCAGCGCGGTCCAGAAACCGGCCGACACCCAGCAGAACAGAATCCCGAACAGCAACAGTATGCTGGTCTGCAAGGCGTATGGCATCACCTGCAAAGCGGTCTGCACGAAGGTCTGGCGTGTGATTTCGTCCAGCGAAACCAGCGACCAGCCCTGATACGGCAGGATACCTTTCATGTACCAGCCAGCCACAATCGTCTGACCCAGCATGAGAATCAGCAGGATATAGCGACGAATCGAGCCGACCGTCCGCCAGCGCGCCTTCGGCAAGTCGCGCGGCAGATCGTCGTGCTCAGGCTTCGGCGGATTGGTCTTGCCCGTCAGCCGACGCCAGCCACGCACCAGAATGTTGGTGCGCCATGGTTCGGGAACAACCTTGGTACGACGAATCGGGGGAGTGGCCTTCAGGCACAGGCGACCGCTTGCATCGACACCGAGCATCTCGGCGTCCTGCAACTCGTCGGCTGTAGACAGCGTGAGCCGACGGCCCACCGAAGCCTGAGCGGCCTCGGCGGTGTCGGTGATCGGCTGCGCAGAAAGGCGTTCATGCAACTCGGCGAAGGACTTGCAGCCGGCCAGTTCGGCCCGCTGCTCGTCGCTCATCGGCAGATGCGCCAGGTACTCGTTCAGAGACACTGGCACCGGTAGAGAATTACTCATCGCTCGGCAACTGATAGCTCCAGGTCTCGGTCATGACTTGCAACGTCTTGGCCGGTTCCGGATGGGTGGGCGCAGCCTCGGTTGCAGGCTGCTGGATTTCTTTACCGTCCTTGTCCTTGGCTACGTCAGCCTTGGCGGCGTCGGCTTTGGCGACTTCACCTTTGGCAGCGTCAGGCTTTGATGCATCGCCCTTGGCGGCATCAGGCTTGGCGACTTCGGTCTTCGGTGCGTCGGCCTTGGCAATCTCTACCTGATCGGTGTCCTTGGTCGCTGCCGGTTTGGCGGCTTCCTTGGCAGCCGCTTCCTTGGCAGCGATTTTCTTGTCTTCTGCCTTGTCGGCAACCAGCAGCGCAGGTTCCTTGCCAGGTTCGGCCGGAATCTCGCGCAGCAGATAGGCACGCATTTCGGTTGGCTTGCCAGAATCCTTGACCTTCACACGCAAGGTTAGGCGATAGCCCTTGGTGACCGGGTTGTAGCGCAGGTTGTTTTCGACCAGCTCGACGTTGTCGTCGGTAGTCACCTGGCTGCGGATGGTCTTGTCTTCAGGCAGTGCAGCCAGCACCGGACCGACGAAATCGACCAGGAATGCGAGGCTGCCATCCGGCTGACGGATCAGGTTGGACTGACGCACGTCACCGATGGAGCGCTGGGTCTGCTTGACCCAACCCAGATCCGGGGAGTGAATCGAGTTTTCCTGCATGGTCCAGTGGATGCGGTAGTTGAAGTCCATCGGCTCGCCCGGCTTGGCCAGGGTCTCAGGCTTCCAGTAAGCAACGATGTTGTCGTTGGTTTCGTCGGCAGTCGGGATTTCGACCAGCTCGACCGTACCTTTACCCCAGTCACCTTTCGGCTCGATCCAGGCGCTTGGGCGTTTGTCGTAGCGGTCGTCGAGATCTTCGTACTGGCTGAAGTCACGGCCACGCTGCAACAGACCGAAACCACGCGGGTTCTCGACCGAGAAGCTGCTGATGGACAGGTGTTTAGGGTTGTTCAGCGGACGCCACAACCATTCGCCGTTGGCGGCCTGAATCGACAGACCACTCGAATCGTGCAGCTCGCGACGGTAGTTAGGCACACGCGATGGCTGGTTGGCACCGAACAGGAACATGCTGGTCAATGGCGCAACGCCCAGCTTGTTGACGTTGTCACGCAGGAACATACGCGACTTAACGTCGACCAGCGTGTTGGTGCCAGGACGCAGGGTCAGCTGATAGGCACCGGTGGCACGCGGCGAATCGAGCAGTGCGAAGATCACCAGATGGTTGTCGTCCGGACCTGGCTTCTCGATCCAGAATTCCTTGAAGCGCGGGAACTCTTCACCCGACGGCGAGGCAGTGTCGATCGCCATGCCACGAGCGGACAGGCCATAGACCTGGCCCTTGCCGATCACGCGAAAGTAACTCGCGCCCAGCATGGTCATGATTTCGTCCTGCTTGTCGTCTTTGTTGATCGGGTACAGCACACGGAAACCGGCATAGCCCAGTTTTTCGGTGGCTTTCGGATCGATCTTCAGGTCGCCGAAATCGAAACGACTGGCGTCGTACTTGATTTCGTCAACGGACGTGGCGGTGACTTCGTTGATTTTGACCGGTGTGTCGAAATGCATGCCCTGATGATAGAAGGACACTTTGAACGGCGTCTTGTCGCCCGCCCACTCGGCCTTGTCATCACGGAAACGGATTTTCTGATAGTCCGCGAACTTCATGTCGCGCAACTCGTTGGGCAGATTGCTTCTCGGCGCTTCGAATTTCTGCCCGGCCATTTCTTTGGCTTTGGCCGCTACATCATCCAGGCTGAACGCCCACAACTGACCCGCACTGAACAGGCAGACCAGCGCCGAGCTTGCCAGGAGCGCACTGCGCAGGCGCTTGACAGATTTCTTTGGAGCATCACAGGGACTAACAATCACGAGCAACCCTCGCCGAAAACAGATGAAGAAACCAACGGCCAGCTATCGATGCCGGGTTGGCGAGCATTGTTCCGACTCCAATTGGGGCTAATGATTCCCCAACCTAGTGTCAGAACCGCTTTTGTCATGCCAGATGGATCAACTACCGCTGATCTCCGTTGCGCGCGATTATCCAGTAGCACGCGCCACAACGCATCAGATATGACAAAGAATTTTATTCCTCCGGGACTTATTGATCCGGGAGAAGACAACGGAATATTAGCTCAGGTTTCAAGCAGGAAAGTCACAGGGCCATCATTGACCAGATGCACTTGCATGTCCGCACCAAACTGGCCCGCCGCAACAGTCGAATGCGCGATCCTGGCCTGATCCAATAGATAGTCATACAACGCTGCACCCTGCGCAGGCGGTGCCGCTTTCGAGAAGCTCGGACGCATGCCGCTTTTGGTATCGGCCGCCAGTGTGAACTGAGAAACCAGCAGCAACCCGCCGCCCACGTCACGCAGGGACATATTCATCTTGCCGTCGGCATCACTGAACACCCGGTAGTTAAGCAGCTTGTGCAGCAACTTATCGGCACTGGCCTGCGTGTCTTGAGGCTCCACACCGACCAACACCAGAATGCCCTGATCGATTGCACCAACTACCTCACCACCCACTTCCACGCGTGCACCCTGCACGCGTTGCAATAACGCTTTCATAGAGACTCTTTCAGACCTGCAACAGGAACGCGAAGGTATCAGGCTTCTTCAGGTGGCAGATCAAGCAGGCGACGCGCGACCTGTGCGGCAGCGCGAACCAGCGCGTCGGTGATGCCTGGCTCCGACGCTGCGTGGCCCGCGTCACGAATCACCTGCAGCTCGCTGTTGGGCCACGCCTGGTGCAGCTCCCAGGCATTGTCCAGTGTGCAAATGACATCGTAACGACCGTGAACAATGATGCCCGGCAAATGGGCAATCTTGGGCATGTCGCGAATCAACTGGTTGGCTTCCAGGAAGGCATTATTCATGAAGTAGTGACATTCGATACGCGCAATCGACAGCGCGCGTTGCGGCTCGGAGAAGCGGTCGACCACCTGTGGATTGGGACGCAGGGTGGCCGCACGACCTTCCCAGGTGGACCAGGCCTTGGCGGCGTGCATCTGGGCAATCTGGTCCGGCCCGGTGAGGCGCTTGTGAAAAGCCGCCAGCAGGTTGTCCCGCTCATCCAGCGGGATGTTGGCAACATAGTCCTGCCAGTAATCGGGAAACAGGCGACTGGCGCCCGCCTGATAAAACCAGTCGATATCCTGCTGGCGCGCCAGGAAGATTCCGCGCAGGATCAGTGCGTGTACACGGTCAGGGTGAGTCTGGGCGTAGGCCAGTGAAAGCGTCGAGCCCCACGAGCCGCCGAACAGCACCCATTTTTCGATACCGAGGTGCTCACGAATTCGTTCGAGGTCTTCCACCAGATGCCAGGTGGTATTGTTTTCGATGCTGGCGTGAGGCGTGGAGCGACCGCAGCCGCGCTGATCGAAAGTGATGATGCGGTACAGGTTCGGATCGAAATAACGGCGGCTCTGCGCATCGCAACCCGAACCCGGCCCGCCATGAATGAACACCACGGGAAGACCTTCGGGCGATCCGCTTTCATCGACGTAAAGCACATGCGGCTGTTCCACGGCCAGATCGTGCCGGGCGTAAGGTTTGATCTGCGGGTACAAAGTCTGCATATGTGCTCCATGAGTCCGATTCAGAGGCTTCTATTATTCTGCCGTTGGGCATCATAAACCCGAAACGAGGAATGAGCATGCTGCACATCATCGTTGCGAGTGGAACGATCAATGCAAGCGTTTTGCCAATTTGCAGAGTTCGCGAACCAGCGCAGCCGCTCTGGGTCGAAGCGAGAGCTCTGTCTTCAATTATTTCTTTCATTTTCAGGAAATAACTGACGACACGCCTACAGTCTAATAACCCCATCTTTCAATCCGTCAGACTACTTGAGGTCGTACCGATGTCTCAGGAACCACTTGTTCGTGACGCTGATGTGGCCGCTTTCCGCGCCGCAGTGCTCGCCAAACTCACTTACTCAGTGGGCAAGGACCCCGACCATGCGTTTGAGCATGACTGGTTTGAAGCGGTTGCCCTGGCTGCTCGTGACCACATGGTCGAGCACTGGATGGACCACACGCGACAGATTTATCGCACAGTTCAGAAACGGGTCTATTACCTGTCGCTGGAATTTCTGATCGGCAGATTGCTATACGACAGCCTGAGCAATCTGGGCCTGCTGGAAATCGCTCGCGAAGCCATGACCGAACTGGGCGTGGATATCGAGCGGATTCGTCTGCTGGAGCCTGATGCCGCGCTGGGTAACGGCGGCCTGGGTCGTCTGGCGGCCTGCTTCATGGAAAGCATGTCGACCCTGGGAATTGCCGGCCACGGCTATGGCATCCGCTACGAGCACGGCCTGTTTCGTCAGGCAGTGGTCGATGGCTGGCAGCAGGAACAGACCGAGAACTGGCTGGACTTCGGCAACCCATGGGAATTCGAACGCCCGGAAGTGGTGTACTCGATCGGCTTCGGCGGCAGTGTCGAAACCTTCACCAACGAAGCCGGTGAAACGCGTCAGGCCTGGCGTCCGGGCGAAACCGTCCGCGCCATTGCCTATGACACTCCGGTAGTCGGCTGGCGTGGCGCGAGCGTGAACACCCTGCGTCTCTGGCGCGCCCGTGCCGTGGAAGACCTGCACCTGGAGCGCTTCAACGCCGGTGACCACTTCGGCGCCGTAGCGGAAGTGGTGCGCGCTGAAAGTATTTCCCGAGTGCTGTACCCGAACGACGCGACCGAAGCCGGTCAGGAATTGCGCCTGCGCCAGGAATACTTCTTCGTCTCGGCTTCCCTGCAGGATTTGCTGCGTCGTCATTTGAACATGCACGCCACGCTGACCGATCTGCCGGAGCATGCGGCGATCCAGATGAACGACACGCATCCGTCCATCGCCGTGGCCGAGTTGATGCGTCAGTTGATCGACAACCACAATATTCCGTGGGACACCGCCTGGAAAATTACCGTAGGCACCCTGGGCTACACCAACCACACGCTGTTGCCCGAAGCACTGGAAACCTGGTCGGTCGGCCTGATGGAACGGATGCTGCCGCGCCACATGCAGATCATCTACCTGATCAACGCGCAACACATCGACACGCTGCGCGCCAAGGGCATCCACGACTTCGAAGTGCTGCGCGCGGTATCGCTGATCGAAGAAGACAATGGCCGTCGTGTGCGCATGGGCAACCTGGCGTTCCTCGGCTCGCACAGCGTCAACGGCGTTTCGGCGCTGCATACCCAATTGATGCGCAAAACGGTATTCGCCGAACTGCACAAGCTGTACCCGGAGCGAATCAACAACAAGACCAACGGCATCACCTTCCGCCGCTGGCTGTTCCAGGCCAACCCTAAACTGACCGAAATGCTGGTCGAAGCACTCGGTCCGGACGTGCTGGACAACGCAGAAACCCGTTTGAAGGAGTTGGAGCCGTTCGCCGAGAAATCATCCTTCCGCAAGCAGATGGCCGATCAACGCCTGCACAGCAAACGTGCGCTGGCGGCGATCATTCATGAGCGCCTCGGCATCTCAGTCAACCCGGCAGCGATGTTCGATGTGCAGGTCAAGCGGATCCACGAGTACAAGCGTCAGTTGCTGAATCTGTTCCACACCGTCGCGCTGTATCAGGCGATTCGTGCCGAGCCGGGCACGGACTGGGTGCCTCGGGTCAAGATCTTCGCAGGCAAGGCAGCGGCCAGCTATCACTCGGCAAAGCTGATCATCAAGCTGACCAACGACATCGCCCGCACCGTCAACAATGACCCGACCGTACGCGGCCTGCTCAAAGTGGTGTTCATGCCCAACTACAACGTCAGCCTGGCCGAAAGCATCATCCCGGCAGCCGACCTGTCCGAGCAGATCTCCACCGCAGGCCTTGAGGCTTCAGGCACCAGCAACATGAAATTCGGCCTCAACGGCGCTCTGACCATCGGCACGCTGGACGGTGCCAACGTGGAAATGAGCGAGCAGATCGGCCTGGAAAACATGTTTATCTTCGGCATGACCTCGCAGGAAGTCGAAGCCCGCAAACAGGCTGGCGACTTCAGTGCACATGGCGATGTTGCGGCGTCCGGCCGCTTGAACGATGTGCTGCAGGCGATTCGTGGCGGGGTCTTCTCGCCGGATGACCCGAACCGCTATGCAGGTCTGGTCGATCAATTGCTGGCCTATGACCGCTTCCTGGTCTGCGCGGACTTCGACTCGTACTGGGCGGCCCAGGCAAAGGTCGAAGAACGCTGGCACGACTCCAAGGAATGGTGGCGCTCGGCTGTGCTCAATACGGCGCGCATGGGCTGGTTCTCCTCGGACCGGACCATTCGCGAATATGCGGGCGAAATCTGGAAAGCGCTGGACTGAAAACAGGGGGCACATCGTAACCTGATGCTCAGCCCCCTTCGCGGACAAATCCGCTCCTGCTGGCTGAAACCGGCTTTCGGCCTTCAGGAGCGGACTTGTCCATGAAGACTGGCTTACGCTCCATTTCGACTGAATGTACCGCTCCACGTCAGGAGCGCGCTGAATCCCTCTCTCCCCTATACTGCGCACCGATAGACCTTCACACATCGAAAAGGATGTCGTCGCGTGCTTTGGATTTGCCTGGTGGTGGGCGGTGCGGTGCTGGGGTACTCGGTCAGTTACGACGAGTGGGAAGGCATGCTCATCGGCGCGGTCATGGGCTGGGGGCTATGGGCGGGTGTCCGCCTGTACCTGCTGGACAAGCGTTCGGCAGAGCAGTCTGTGGAACTGCTGGCAACGCGCAAGACCGTCGAGTCCCTTCAACAACGTCTGACGCTCCTCGAATACCCGCCTGTTCCAGGCCCGCAACCCGCCGCCGAAGCGCAGCATGCCGCTCCGTTGCCCGCCGACTCGGTCATCATCGCAGCCCAGACCACCGGGCCTGAGCTGATCTGGGACCTGCCGACCGAAGAAGGACCTGCAGCACCCGTCATCGCCCCGAATACTCGGGCCTCTTCACGCAAAGCACCGGCCAGGCCGTCCTCACCCAACCTCGTCGAAAAAACCCTGTCCAGCGCTGTCAGCTGGCTGATGGGTGGCAATACGGTTTTGCGGGTCGGCATCGTGGTGCTGTTTCTGGGACTGGCTTTTCTGTTGCGCTACGCCACCGAAGGCATGGTCGTCCCCATCGAAGCGCGCTATGCAGGCGTGGCTTCCAGTGCACTGGCATTGCTGGGGCTCGGCTGGTGGCTGCGCCTTCGCAACGCACCTTACGCACTAATGCTTCAGGGTGCTGGCATCGGCGTGCTGTACCTGACGGTATTTGCCGCCATGAAACTGCACACGCTGCTCGACCCGACTCTGGGCTTCGGGCTGTTGGTGGCGATCACGGCGTTCTCTGCCGTTCTGGCCCTGACCCAGAACTCCCTGGCGCTGGCCTGTGCAGGTGCACTGGGCGGCTTTGCCGCGCCGCTTCTGGCCTCGACCGGGCAAGGCAGCCACGTGTCGCTGTTCAGCTACTTCGCCCTGCTCAACGCAGGCATCTTCGCCATCGCCTGGTTCCGGGCCTGGCGCATCCTGAACCTGATCGGCTTTTTCGGCACGTTCGGCATTGGCTTTGCCTGGGGTATCAAGGCGTACACACCGGAGTTGTTCTGGAGCACCGAACCATTCCTGATCCTGTTTTTCCTCATGTATCTGGCGATCGGACTGCTGTTCGCGCGACGCAAGCTTCAGGAACACGCAAGCGAGCCACAGAATGACAGCCGCACGGCGCTGCTGCGCTGGTCGGCGCGTCAGGGCGACTATGTCGACGGCACGCTGTTGTTCGGGACGCCCATCGTCGGGTTCGGCCTGCAATATGCGCTGGTCGAACACCTGGAACTGGGCGCTGCATTCAGCGCATTGGCGCTGGGTGTGATTTACATGGCACTGGCGCGAGGGCTGGCAGCACGAGGCTCGGAACGGACTGCTTTGCTGATGGAAACCTGCCTGGCGCTGGGCGTGGTGTTCATGACACTGGCGATCCCGCTGGGGCTGGGCTCGCAATGGACGACCTGCGCCTGGGCCGTGGAAGGCGCAGCCATTTTCTGGCTGGGCATGCGCCAGCACCGGGTGCTGGCGCGCGCGTTTGGTCTGTTCCTGCAACTGGCCGCCGGCGTCACTCTGCTGGGCCACCTGGATCTGTCGGACGCACCACCGTTGCTCCAGAGTGATGACTGGACAGCGATGATTCTGGCGATTGCCGCCTTCGTCAGCGCCGGGTGCATCCATCGCTACAAGACATTGACGCTGGTGGATCAGGCATTGGCCAGAGCATTGTTGATTGTCTGGGCTGCGGCGTGGTGGATGTTTTCCGTCATCAGCTTCATCCCGCTGTTCGTGCCCGTCTCGCTGCGGACCTCCGCCCTTCTGATAGCGACTGCCACCAGCGTCGCGCTCTGGAGCATCGCGGCATCGCGGCTGCGCTGGCCCGACCTGGCGACGTTGTGCGCCACACTGACACCGTTTTGCACCGTTCTGTTGCTGACCTCGCCAGGCACTTGGTATCACCCGGCACAGGATGGCGGCTGGCTGGCCTGGCTGGCCGTGGTCGCAGTGCACCTGGTCTCGCTTCGGCGTCTGGCAGAACTGCTGCCGAGCCTTGCGACTCGCATTGCACATATCGTCGGCTGCTGGCTGATCATTGCCTTACTGGCGCTGGAACTGCGTTTCGGGCTGATGCAATTGTCCGAGCAGTACAACGCGTGGCGCTGGCTGGGCTGGGCCATTGTGCCGAGTCTGTACCTGTGGGCGATGACGTCGCAGCGCCAGTGGCCGTGGCCGGTATCCGCCTACCCTGAGGCCTACCGGGTCGACGCGGCCGCTCCCCTGGCCGTGCTGATGCTCGCATGGTTCTGGCTGGCCAACATTTTCAGCGACGGTGCTGCCGATCCGCTGCCGTATGTCCCGCTGCTCAACCCGCTGGAAATCGGTCTGTTGTTCTCGCTGACAGGCGTCTTCCTGTGGATGCGCCATTGTTTGCCGAAAATGGGTCTGGATGACACCCGCTCGCGCAATATTCCTTTGCTCATGGCAGGCGCTTCAGTCTTTGCACTGGTCACGGCAATGATCATGCGTACTGCACATCACTGGGCTGACGTGCCCTGGAACACCGAAGACCTGCTCGAATCGATGCGCGTCCAGGCGGGGCTGTCGATCATCTGGACGTTGATGGCGCTGGCGCTGATGATCGGTGGGCATATGCGCGCCCACCGGCAGATCTGGCTCGGTGGCGCGGCGCTGATCGGTGTCGTGGTGATCAAACTGTTCTTCATCGAACTGGGCAATCGTGGGGGCATGGAACGCATCGTCTCGTTCATAGGAGTTGGCATTCTGCTACTGGTGGTGGGATATTTCGCACCATTACCGCCGAAACCTCCCGTCACCCAGGCTGACGGGCAACCCGGCACGGCTCCAACCGCTGAGCCGAACCGCCCATGAGGAAACCGTTCTTGAGTCGCTCAACCTTGAAAATCGCTGTGCTCGGCATGACCCTGTGCACGACGATGGCCGCCCATGCTCAAGACAAACCGGCCGATTTCGCCAGCCAGACGCCGCTGACCCTGAGCGGTGACGGCCCTTGGTATCGCATCGAACTGCCGCTTTCGGTCCAGCTCAATGCGCGGCAGGCCGACCTGAGCGATCTGCGCGTTTTCAATAACGAAGGTCAGCCTCAGGCGTATGCCCTGAATCAGAAGCAGGCTTCGCAGGAACAGGAGCCCACGCCGATTCCGGTCAAATGGTTCGCGCTCTACAGCACCCAGGAAGCCGGTGACGCTCCGCCGGTCATTCGCATCGAGCGCGCCACCAATGGCACGGTGATCGAGGTCCAGCCGCAAAGCGACATCGAGGCGGGCGAAGAAGTGCTGCGTGGCTGGCTGCTGGACACCAGCGCGATTACGGCCCCGCTTGAACAGTTGATCATCGACTGGAGCGCCGAGCGCGAAGGCTTCCAGAGTTTCAGCATTGAGGCCAGCGATGACCTTCAGCACTGGCGCGACTGGGGTGAGGGACAGGTTGCACGTCTTTCGTTCGCCGACGAAGTGGTCGATCAGCGTGAAGTCGGTCTGCCCGGTCAGAGCGCTCGCTATCTGCGTCTGTTGTGGCGCTCGCCGCACAGCGCACCCACGCTGATTTCGGCCCACCTGTTTGCCGCTGACAGCGAAACGCCAACCCCGCCGCTGACCTGGTCACCACCGGTCGCCGGCAAGGTCGAAAAGGCCAACGAATATGTCTGGGAGCTGCCTGCGGGCCTGCCGGTCGAGCGTGTAAAAGTCGACATCGCCCAGCCCAACAGCCTCGCACCGGGCACTCTCTATGCCCGCAACGACATCAGACAGCCCTGGCAACCGGTCAGCAGCGGGCTGCTGTATCGCCTGACGCAAAATGGCAGCGATGTGGTTCAGGATCAGTTGCAATTGTCCGGGCGCATCGTCCGGCAACTCAAACTGGTGGTCGATGACCGCGGTGGCGGACTGGGCACCGAAGCGCCAGCACTGAGTGTCGCCGTGCGAGCCAGCGAAGTGGTGTTTCTGGCGCGGGGCAACGGGCCGTTCACCCTCGCGGTAGGCAATACCTCCGTCAAGGCCGCCAACCTCTCGCTGGCGACGCTCATTCCCGATTTCACCCCGCAGAAACTAGCCGCGCTCGGCACGGCGAAACCGACCACCGCTGCGGTCGCCAACATGGCTGCCCCGTTGCCGGCAGTACAGGAAAGCATCGACTTCAAGCGCATCGGACTCTGGGCCGTGCTGGTGCTGGGCGTGCTTTTTCTGGGCTGGATGGCGATGAGCACCTTGCGCGCGTCGAAACGCTGACAGGCCATCCAGGACCGCCGGATTCCAGCTACGCTGATCCGGCGTATGAACTGAAACAGTCATAAGCCAGTCTGATAGCAGTATTACGTCGCTACTCGCGTTAAACTGCGCGGGTTTTCATACCCCCTATTTTCGGAGCTATCCATGTCCCGCGTTACACTAAGTCGCTACTTGATTGAGCAGACCCGCAGCAACAACACTCCTGCCGATCTGCGCTTCCTGATCGAAGTAGTGGCGCGAGCATGCAAGGAAATCAGCCACGCCGTCTCCAAAGGCGCGCTGGGCGGCGTACTCGGCAGCATGGGTACCGAGAACGTGCAGGGCGAAGTACAGAAAAAGCTCGACGTGATCTCCAACGAAATCCTGCTGGAAGCCAACGAATGGGGCGGTCACCTGGCAGGCATGGCGTCCGAAGAAATGGACAATGCCTACCAGATTCCCGGCAAATACCCTAAAGGCGCCTACCTGCTGGTGTTCGACCCATTGGACGGTTCGTCCAACATCGACATCAACGCGCCGGTCGGCACCATCTTCTCCGTGCTGCGCTGCCCGAATCAGTACCTGAGCCAGAACGAAGCCCTGAACGAAAAGGCTTTCCTGCAGCCAGGCACCGAGCAGGTCGCTGCCGGTTATGCGATCTACGGTCCACAGACAATGCTGATCCTGACCCTGGGTGACGGCGTCAAAGGCTTCACGCTGGACCGCGAAATGGGCAGCTTCGTATTGACTCACGAAGACATCACCATTCCCGAGACCACTCAGGAATTCGCCATCAACATGTCCAACCAGCGCCACTGGGAAGCCCCGGTTCAGCGTTACGTGGAAGAGTTGCTGCAAGGTGAAGAAGGTCCGTTGAAGAAGAACTACAACATGCGCTGGGTCGCGGCGATGGTTGCCGACGTGCACCGCATCCTGACCCGCGGTGGTCTGTTCATGTACCCACGTGACAGTCGCGAGCCTTCCAAGCCGGGCAAACTGCGCCTGATGTACGAAGCCAACCCGATGTCGTTCCTCGTTGAACAGGCAGGCGGCGCGTCCACTGATGGCCATCAGCGCATTCTCGACATTCAGCCTGAAGGCCTGCACCAGCGTGTCGCGGTGTTCCTGGGCTCGAAGCAGGAAGTCGAGCGCGCCACCGCTTACCACAAAGAGTAAGAGGAACAGACCGATGCGTGCGCCCTGGCTGCCGCTGCTCGACTGGTGGTTCGGCTCTGCCGAATCGCCCACTGAAGTGGTGAAATCCAGAAACACGCTCTGGTTCGGCAAGAAAAAAGCCAATGACACCGAAGCGCGAGAGCGCTTTGGTGATCAGGTCGAAAAGGCTCTTTCAGGTGGACTGGCCGAATGGGCGGAAAACCCCAAGGGCTGGCTGGCGTTGATCCTGTTGCTCGATCAACTGCCGCGCATGATCCATCGCGACACCCCCAAAGCCTTTGCCGGCGACTCGCGTGCGCAGTCACTGGTCAAACACGGCTTGAAGCTGGAGCGCGATCAGCATCTGGATCCGTTGCAGCGCACCTTTATCTATCTGGTGCTGGAACACAGTGAAGACCTCGCCGATCAGAACCGGGCCATCGCCTGCTTTGCCCGCCTGCTTCCCCTGCTGCCCGCCACGGATAGAGACTACTTCAAGAGCAGTCTGGATTACGCCGAACGCCATCAGAAGATCATTGCCCGCTTTGGGCGCTTTCCGCATCGCAATGCCATTCTGGGCAGGTCATCGACCGACGAAGAGATAGAATTTCTCAAGAAGCCCGGCTCAAGCTTCTGATCAGCCAGATAAATCCTCGCGCCTGCCGGGAACCAGATCGGGTTTTTCTCTTCTAAGCTTTCGGTATTGCGCCAGCGTCAGGCTGCATCAGCCTTCGTTGCGACGCGACCCCCTTCCGTTCAGGAGCTACATCCATGTCCTTGCGCTATGTCGCGTTACTGTCGTTTTGCGTGTTTCTGGCTGCGTGCAGCAAAATCACCCAGGAGAATTACGCCAAGCTCTCCGCTGGCATGCCCAAGGCTCAGGTCGAGTCCCTGCTGGGCAGCCCGACCGAGTGCTCAGGCGCGCTAGGCATGTCCAGTTGCACTTGGGGTGATCAGAACACCTTCATCAGCGTCCAGTACGCAGCCGACAAGGTCGTGCTGTTCTCGGGCCAGGGCCTCAAATAAACATGATCAAGGTACTCGTTCGGTTTGGTATCTTCGTGATGGCCAGTTTCTTGGCAATCGGCTTTGCACACTCGGCTGACAACCTCGAGCCGAGGACAGTCGACAGCGTCGATCTCAAGCAGTATCAGGGCACCTGGTACGAGCTGGCGCGCCTGCCGATGTTCTTCCAGCGCAAGTGCGCCCAGTCCGAAGCCCATTACGCACTCAAGGATGACGGCACTATTGCCGTAACCAACCGCTGCCGCACCCTCGAGGGCGAGTGGCAGGAAGCGACCGGCACAGCGACACCGCAGGTGCCGGGCAAGACCGACAAATTGTGGGTCGTGTTCGACAACTGGTTCTCGCGTCTGCTGCCGGGCGTCGCCAAGGGTGATTACTGGGTACTGGACATCGGCAACGGCTACAAGACCGCCGTGGTCGGCAACCCGGACCGCAAATACCTTTGGCTGCTGTCGCGCACGCCGACCGTCTCCGAATCGGTCAAACAGGACATGCTGAGCAAGGCTCGCCAACAGGGTTACGACACCTCACGCCTGATCTGGCGCGAGGATGATTCGAAGATTGGCAAAGAAGCGAAGTAACGGTTCAAGCGGAGAAGTCTGATCGTGCCCACCGACAGGCACGATCAGGCAATGACGACTCAGTTCTGGTGATACTGCGCCGACAATTCGTGCACCGCCTCGATGAAAGCGCCCGCATTCGCGGGGTCGACTTCCGGCGTAATGCCATGACCCAGATTGAACACATGACCGGTGCCGCTGCCGTAGCTGGCGAGAATACGTGCGACTTCCTGGCGGATCGCTTCAGGACGCGCATACAGCACGGTTGGGTCCATGTTGCCCTGCAATGAAACCTTGCTGCCGACACGCCGACGCGCTTCACCGATGTCGCAGGTCCAGTCCAGCCCCAGTGCATCGGCACCGGCATCGGCAATGCTTTCCAGCCACAATCCGCCACCCTTGGTGAACAGAATCACCGGCACCTTGCGACCGTCATGCTCGCGGATCAGGCCGTTGACGATCTTGCGCATGTACGCCAGAGAAAACTCCTGATACGCCGCCGAAGACAGGCTGCCGCCCCAACTGTCGAAAATCTGCACCGCCTGCGCACCCGCCAGAATCTGGCCATTGAGGTAAGTGGTAACCGACTGCGCCAGCTTGTCCAGCAACAGGTGCATGGCTTGCGGGTTGTCGTAGAGCATCGCCTTGGATTTACGGAAGTCCTTCGAAGAGCCGCCTTCGACCATGTAGGTCGCCAGTGTCCACGGACTGCCGGCAAAGCCGATCAGCGGAACGCGACCATTGAGTTCGCGGCGGATGGTGCTGACCGCGTCCATCACGTAACCCAGATCCTTCTGCGCGTCAGGGATCGGCAGGGCTTCGATGTCAGCCAGTGTGCTGACGGTCTTCTTGAATCGCGGGCCTTCACCGGTTTCGAAATACAGACCCAGCCCCATCGCATCGGGAATGGTCAGAATATCGGAGAACAGGATCGCCGCGTCCAGCGGGTAGCGATCCAGCGGCTGCAGCGTGACTTCACAGGCGAACTGCGGGTTCTTGCACAGGCTCATGAAGTCCCCGGCGCTGGCACGGCTGGCACGGTACTCGGGCAGATAGCGGCCCGCCTGACGCATCATCCAGACAGGGGTCATGTCCACGGGTTGCTTGAGCAGGGCGCGCAGGAAACGGTCGTTCTTCAGGGCAGTCATGTCGGCATCCGCTATAAAAGTGCGGGCATTTTCTCAGAGCGCGACGCAAAAGGCACGGCAAGAGCCGTGCCTTTTATCTATCGGGTCGATTTGCCGCAGGAGCCGGTGGGTGACTGAAGTCACTCAGCCCTGACTTTTAAGGGTTGGATTGCATGATGTTTTTTATCCAGTCGTCAAAAAAAGACACGCGCGTGTACTGACCGGCGCCATCGAACAGCGTACGACTGACCAGTCCGACTCCGACATAGTCATTTCCAACCCGATACAGGAGAGGCCCTCCGGAATCACCACCCGCCTGATTGTAGCCCGCGCAGATGTTGTTTTCCGGATTGAAGTTGGTGTCGGGGTAGCCTTCTGGAACGTAGATGCACCGCACCTCAGTCAGTACACGGCCCTGTCCTTGGTAAAGGACATCGGACAATTCGCCGGCGTCGGTTCTACCCAGCCCGATCAGCGTAACTGGAGAGCCATCCTTGAGCGGGACAGGTGCCTGATCGCTGTCCAGCTTAAGGAAATCGGTGCTCTGTGCTGGACGGGTCAGCTTGACCAGAGCGATGTCGTATTGGCCCCGGTTCGAATCCGCATGAGGAAAAATATTGCCGATTGCGATGCGCTCTTTCTCGATGAGTTTGGGTCGATACTGCTCAAGACCGATACTGACCAGGCGCGCCTGAGTGTCGCGCAGACAGTGCTCAGCGGTCAAAACCCATTGAGGTGCAATCAGCGCACCACCACAGATATGAGCACCATCTTCCTTGACCAGTGCCGCAAAAAACGGGTATTGCCCGCGAGGTGCGGGCTCACCGCCGATGATCTTTCCAATGCCGTCGGTGGAACGGTCTGCGACACAACCACCCAGTGTGGCGACCAGAAAAATTAATGCGAGTAGCTTGTTCATGATCAACTCCCTGATCGTGACTGAATTTCGTTGTAACGCCGCTGCGATCCTGCAACGCACGTCGAGATTGCGGCCTGTCAGGCGAGTCATGACTCGCTGGACCGGTTTTCAGTAAAACGAAATGAGTCGGAAGCGGGAACTGTCAGAACTGACAGCAAAGACGGGGAAACAGCCTGATGAAGGCTGGTCAGACTTGAGAAGCGGAAACTGCGCCCGCCATACAACAGATGATTGACTGAATAAACGCTGCATCGTGGAAGGCGGCTTGCCGGCGATGAAGTCGGCGCGGTGTGTCAGACGATCTGTGTCACCGTTCATCGCGGGCAAGCCCCCTCCCACAGGGTAAGTTGTTGGGGCGATCAGATAAGGCAGTTGCGGACTGAACGCTTGACGCTCTCGATTTACAGCGCCGAAACCATCAAACGCCCAGGTAATCCAGAATCCCTTCAGCCGCATTACGGCCTTCGAAGATCGCGGTAACCACCAGGTCGGACCCACGAACCATGTCGCCACCGGCGAAGATTTTCGGGTTGCTGGTCTGGTGCTTGTACTGAGACTGCTCCGGCGCAATCACGCGGCCCTGGCTGTCGGTGTTGATGGTGGACGACTCGAACCAGGCCGCCGGGCTCGGACGGAAACCGAAGGCGATGACCACGGCGTCGGCCGGGATGATCTCCTCGGAACCCGGAATCGGCTCGGGGCTGCGGCGACCACGGGCATCCGGCTCGCCGAGACGTGTCTCGACCACTTTCACGCCTTCGACCTTGTCTTCGCCAACGATAGCGATCGGCTGACGGTTATAGAGAAACTTCACGCCCTCTTCCTTGGCGTTCTTCACTTCCTTGCGCGAACCCGGCATGTTTTCTTCGTCACGACGATAGGCGCAGGTCACCGACTTGGCACCCTGACGGATCGACGTACGGTTGCAGTCCATCGCCGTGTCACCACCGCCGAGCACAACGACCCGCTTGCCTTTCATGTCGACGAAATCTTCAGGCGACTTTTCGAAGCCAAGATTGCGATTCACGTTGGCGATCAGGAAGTCGAGCGCATCGTGCACGCCTGGCAGGTCTTCACCGGCAAAGCCGCCCTTCATGTAGGTGTAGGTGCCCATCCCCATGAAAACGGCATCGTACTCTTCGAGCAACTGGTCGATGGTGACGTCCTTGCCGATTTCGGTATTGAGGCGGAACTCGATACCCATACCGGTGAACACTTCGCGACGATGGCTCAGCACGCTCTTTTCGAGTTTGAACTCGGGAATACCAAAGGTCAGCAGACCGCCGATTTCCGGGTTCTTGTCGAACACCACTGGCGTCACACCGCCACGCACCAGTACATCGGCGCAACCCAGGCCAGCGGGACCGGCGCCGATGATTGCCACGCGCTTGCCGGTGGGTACGACTTTGGACATATCAGGACGCCAGCCCATGGCGAAGGCTGTGTCGGTGATGTACTTCTCCACCGATCCGATGGTCACGGCGCCGAAGCCGTCGTTCAGGGTGCAGGCACCCTCGCACAGACGGTCCTGCGGACACACGCGACCGCAGACTTCCGGCAGCGTATTGGTCTGGTGCGACAGTTCGGCGGCCGCCAGGATGTTGCCCTCGGCCACCAGCTTGAGCCAGTTGGGAATGAAGTTGTGCACCGGGCACTTCCATTCGCAATACGGGTTACCGCAGCCCAGGCAACGGTGCGCCTGATCGGCGGACTGCTGGGGCTTGAAGGGTTCGTAGATCTCTACGAACTCTTTCTTGCGCTGACGCAGCAGCTTCTTCTTCGGGTCTTTACGCCCGACATCGATGAACTGAAAGTCGTTACTTAGACGCTCGGCCATTCTCTAGAACCTCTACACGACAGCTTCAGGCCATGGCCATGAAGCTGCAGGAAATCATGTTCGCAGGCGTTCGCGCACTGCTGTGGTCGTGCGGCGTGAGACACGCCGCGTGCAGTTGCGCTTATTGCGGGTTCGCCCGGGTGCTGGAGAGCAGCGACTTCAGGTTGGCAGCCTTGGGCTTGACCAACCAGAAACGACGCAGGTAGTCGTCCAGATTTTCCGCAAGGTTACGACCCCATTCACTGTCGGTTTCCGCGACGTACTCGTTCAGCACGCTCTGCAGGTGAGTGCGATACGCCTCCATCGCCTCGCCGCTGATGCGCTGGATTTCAACCAGCTCATGATTGACGCGGTCGACGAACGTGTTGTCCTGATCCAGCACGTAGGCGAAACCGCCGGTCATGCCGGAACCGAAGTTGTAGCCGGTCTTGCCGAGGACACAGACGAAGCCGCCGGTCATGTATTCGCAGCAATGGTCGCCCGTGCCCTCCACAACCGTGTGGGCGCCGGAGTTACGCACCGCGAAACGCTCACCCGCCGTGCCCGCCGCGAACAGCTTGCCGCCGGTCGCGCCATACAGGCAGGTGTTGCCGATGATCGCGCTTTCGTTGGTCTTGAACGGGCTGCCCTTGGGCGGCACGATCACCAGCTTGCCAGCGGTCATGCCTTTGCCGACGTAGTCGTTGGCATCGCCTTCCAGGTACATGTTCAGGCCACCGGCGTTCCACACGCCAAAACTCTGACCGGCCGTGCCCTTGAAGCGGAACGTGATCGGCGCCTTGTTCATGCCCTGGTTGCCATGCAGACGGGCGATTTCGCCGGAAATCCGCGCGCCGATGGAACGGTCGCAGTTGCAGATATCCATCTCGTACTCGCCGCCGCTGAGGGCTTCGATGGCCGGTTTGGCCAGCTCTACCATCTTCTCGGCCAGCAGGCCCTTGTCGAATGGCGGGTTGCGATCCACCAGACTGAACTGAGGCTTGTCAGCTGGAATGTGGTCGCTGCCCAGCAACGGCGTCAGGTCCAGATGCTGCTGCTTCTCGGTTTCGCCCGGCAGCATTTCCAGCAGATCGGTACGGCCGATCAGCTCTTCCAGCGAGCGAACGCCCAGTTTTGCCAGCCACTCGCGCGTTTCTTCAGCCACGTAAGTGAAGAAGTTGATCACCATATCGACCGTGCCGATGTAGTGATCCTTGCGCAGCTTCTCGTTCTGGGTCGCGACGCCGGTGGCGCAGTTATTCAGGTGGCAGATACGCAGGTATTTGCAGCCCAGCGCGATCATTGGCGCTGTGCCGAAGCCGAAGCTCTCGGCACCCAGAATCGCAGCCTTGATCACGTCGAGGCCGGTTTTCAGGCCGCCGTCGGTCTGCACGCGGACCTTGCCGCGCAGATCGTTGCCGCGCAGGGTCTGGTGAGTTTCGGCCAGTCCCAGCTCCCACGGCGCACCGGCGTACTTGATGGAGGTCAGTGGCGAAGCACCCGTACCGCCGTCATAACCGGAAATGGTGATCAGGTCGGCGTAAGCTTTGGCGACACCGGCCGCAATCGTGCCAACGCCCGCTTCCGCCACTAGCTTGACCGAGACCAGCGCCGCCGGGTTGACCTGCTTGAGGTCGAAAATCAGCTGCGACAAGTCTTCAATGGAATAGATGTCATGGTGCGGTGGTGGCGAGATCAGAGTGACGCCCGGCACTGCATAACGCAGCTTGGCGATCAGACCGTTGACCTTGCCGCCCGGCAACTGCCCGCCTTCGCCAGGCTTGGCGCCCTGAGCGACCTTGATCTGCAGCACGTCGGCGTTGACCAGGTATTCCGGCGTCACGCCGAAACGACCTGTCGCAATCTGCTTGATCTTGGAGCTACGGATGGTGCCGTAGCGAGCCGGGTCTTCGCCGCCTTCTCCGGAGTTGGAGCGGGCACCCAGACGGTTCATCGCCTCGGCCAGCGCTTCGTGCGCCTCGGGCGACAGTGCGCCCAGCGAGATACCCGCCGAGTCGAAACGCTTGAGAATCTCGGGCAGCGGCTCGATCTCGTCGATGCTCAGCGGCTGGTCGAGGGTCTTGACCTGCAGCAGGTCGCGAATCATCGACACCGGACGCTTGTCCACCAGCGAGGTGTATTCCTTGAACTTGCTGTAGTCGCCCTGCTGCACGGCAGCCTGCAGGGTGCTGACCACGTCCGGGTTGTAGGCGTGGTATTCGCCACCGAACACGAACTTGAGCAGACCGCCTTGCTGGATCGGCTTGCGCGGGCTCCAGGCTTCGGCCGCCAAGGCTTTCTGCTCGGCTTCGATGTCCACGAAACGCGCGCCCTTCAGACGGCTCGGCACACCACGGAAACTGGTGTTGCAGACTTCTTCGGACAAGCCAATGGCTTCGAACAGCTGCGCACCACGGTAGGACGCAACGGTCGAGATGCCCATCTTGGACAGGATCTTGAGCAGGCCCTTGGTGATGCCTTTACGGTAATTCTTGAAAACTTCGTACAGATCGCCCAGCACTTCGCCAGTGCGGATCAGGTCGCCCAGCACTTCGTAGGCCAGGAACGGATAGACCGCCGACGCACCGAAACCGATCAACACCGCAAAGTGATGCGGGTCACGGGCGGTCGCGGTTTCGACCAGAATGTTGCTGTCGCAACGCAGGCCCTGCTCGGTCAGGCGGTGGTGAACCGCGCCAACCGCCAGCGATGCGTGAACCGGCAGTTTGCCCGGCGCAATATGACGGTCGCTCAGCACGATCAGGGTATGACCGGAACGCACCGCTTCTTCGGCCTGATCGGCGACGTTGCGGACTGCGGCTTCAAGGCCCATCTGTTCGTCGTAGTTCAGGTCGATGATGTAGCGTTCGAAGCCCGGACGATCCAGGTTCATCAGCGAGCGCCACTTGGCCGGAGAAATGACCGGCGAGCTGAGGATCACCCGTGAAGCGTGCTCAGGCGACTCCTGGAAAATGTTGCGCTCGGCACCGAGGCAGATTTCCAGCGACATGACGATGGCTTCACGCAGCGGGTCGATCGGCGGGTTGGTGACCTGCGCGAACTGCTGACGAAAGTAGTCGTAAGGCGAGCGCACACGACGTGACAGCACGGCCATCGGCGTGTCGTCACCCATCGAACCCACGGCTTCCTGACCCTGCTCGCCCAGCGGACGCAGCACCTGATCGCGCTCTTCGAACGTGACCTGATACATCTTCATGTACTGCTTGAGCTGGTCGCTGTTATAGAAAGCCGAACCGTGGTCGTTGTCTTCCATGGTCGCCTGAATGCGCAAGGCGTTCTTGCGCAACCACTGCTTGTACGGATGACGTGACTTGAGGCGGTTATCGATGGCGTCGGTGTCGAGAATCTGACCGGTCTCGGTATCGACCGCGAAAATCTGGCCCGGACCGACACGGCCCTTGGCGATGACGTCCTCAGGCTTGTAGTCCCACACGCCGATTTCCGACGCCAGGGTGATGTAACCGTTCTTGGTGGTGACCCAGCGCGCCGGGCGCAGACCGTTACGGTCCAGCAGGCAGACCGCATGGCGACCTTCGGTCATCACGACACCGGCCGGGCCGTCCCACGGCTCCATGTGCATGGAGTTGTATTCATAGAAGGCCCGCAGATCCGGGTCCATGGTCTCGACGTTCTGCCACGCAGGCGGAATGATCATGCGCACACCACGGAACAGGTCGATGCCACCGGTGACCATCAGCTCGAGCATGTTGTCCATGCTCGACGAGTCGGAACCGACGCGGTTGACCAACGGCCCCAGCTCATCCAGTTCCATCAGGTCGTTGGTGAACTTGGTACGACGCGCCTGAGCCCAGTTACGGTTACCGGTAATGGTGTTGATCTCGCCGTTGTGGGCAAGGAAGCGGAACGGCTGGGCCAGCGGCCATTTCGGCAGGGTGTTGGTCGAGAAACGCTGGTGGAACACGCAGATCGCGGTTTGCAGGCGCTCGTCGCTCAGGTCCGGGAAGAAGGCCGTGAGATCGGCCGGCATCATCAGACCTTTGTAAATGATGGTCTTGTGCGAAAAACTGCAGATGTAGTGCTCGGTGTCAGCGGCGTTGGCAACCGATGAACGGCGACGCGCACTGAACAGCTTGATCGCGAATTCCTGATCGCTGAGGCCTTCACCGCCGATGTAGACCTGCTCGATCTTCGGCAGACGCTCCAGCGCCAGACGACCCAGCACGCTGGTATCGATCGGCACCTGGCGCCAGCCCACCAGCTCCAGGCCCTCAGCCAGGATTTCGCGGTTCATGTTTTCGCGTGCGACTTCGGCTTTGGCGTCATCCTGATTGAGGAACACCATGCCCACGGCGTATTGGCGGGGCAGATCGACACCGAAGTGTTCCTTGGCCTTCGCGCGCAGGAAGCCGTCGGGCTTCTGAATCAGCAGACCACAACCGTCGCCGGTCTTGCCGTCGGCATTGATGCCACCACGGTGGGTCATGCAGGTCAGGGCTTGGATAGCCGTCTGCAACAGGTGATGACTGGGCTCGCCTTGCATATGTGCGATCAGGCCGAAACCACAGTTATCCTTGAATTCATCTGGTTGGTACAGACCTGCTTTCATAGACACTTTCTCACCAGGCTGCCTCTATGCGAGGCAAATTTCCTTTTAATTCAACCAATTACCTGACACGCCGAACGTACGCCGGCTTCGGACGGGCAAAACGGAGGTCATTGTACACAGCGACACTAGGGCTCACAAATTTAACGACGATTGGTGGATAATCAATGTCGCAATTATGAAAGTTTTAAAGCGGGTCGCTGTGGTAGTCAAAGTATTTCTTGAAGAATCTGACTGAAGCGACTGAGACTGCGGAGCGTTTGTAACGCAGACGCCACAAGGCGCGCCCCGAAAAGGCGGCGCGCTCAAGCGGGTAAAGTCAGGTTTGCCGGGTGAGCGGCCCGGATAAGGCCGCTGCGACTTCAGCGAGTGGCGCCAAGCTCTTGTTGGATACTTGCGACAGTACGAGGCCAAGGTTTACCAGCCTGAACCTTGGCTGGCAATACCTTGATGGCTGCCAAGGCGGCAGCGCGGTCAGAAAAGTTACCGTAGGTCACCACATACAGCGGCTTGCCCTGCAGGGTTTTCTTGAAGTAACGGTATTCGCCGCCCTGCTCTGCCACGTAGGCCTGAGCAGTCGCTTCGGAGCTGGTGCCGAGGATCTGCACCACGTAGTGGCCTGGTGCCTGACCGCTGTACCAGTTGCCACCGGCAGCCGGTTTGGCGGCAGCAGGCTTCTCGGCTGGCTTGGCGGCCGGCGCTGGAGCAGGTTTGGCAGTCGCCACCTGAGTCGGCGCTGGCGCAGGCTTGGCAGCCGGTGCAGGCTGAGTCACCGGAGCGGGAGATGTCGGTGCAGGAATGGACGAGCGTGGCGTCTGAGCCGCAGCCTGACCCGCAGGAACACCTGCTGGCGGCGCAGTCGTGGTTACGGTCGGAGGCTGAGCGGGCGAGCCCGATGGCACCGCGTCTTCATCGGAATCACTCGAACCCGCCGCCTCGGCCAGAGGGCCGCGCATGACAGGTTGTGAATTGCCACCCAGCGGCAACGGCATCGGCTGGGAGTTGCCTGCGAATTCGATGGCCGGACCACCGTTGTTCGATTGCTGGGCAGATGGCGTGCCCTGCCCCAGAGGCAGTTGCGCCTGAGCGGAAGCAGGGTCATTGACAGGCGTCTTGTCGCCACGTCCCGGGATCAGCACAGCGGCTGCCACGGCCACGAGCACGACAGCCCCCAGAGCCAATACGTGTTTTTTCGGCATGTTGAACCCCACACTTGGACGCTTGACCGCAGAACGACTTGCGATCATCGCCTCGATCATTGAATCGCGGGCCACCTGGTTGATCGCCCCAGGCCAGCCATCGGACTGTTCATGGATATCGGTGATCTGGTCGGCAGTAAACAATGCGATTCCCTGCCCTGCACCCTCCAGACGTTGAGCCAGATACTCCCGGGTTTCTTCTTCCGTATAAGGCTGCAACTCGATGACGTGAAAGCGCTCGCCTTCAACGTCGCCCTGCAGTTCGGCACACAACTGATCGAGACGATCGAGCAGTGACGGCTCACCAAACAGGAACACGTGCGGGCGCCCTTCCGGCGTACCCGCTGCAAGCCCCAGCAACGCTTCGAGCGCCGAATCGCCCAGTTGTTCCGCATCGTCAACCAGCAGGTACACTTCCTGCCCCGTCAGACCGAGCTGAACCACCTGCGAAAGGATCGACTGCATTTCGGCATGAGCAACGCTCAGGGCCTGTGCGACCTGTTGCAGCACACCGGCGGCATCGCTGGCGCCTCGCGCGGAAACCACCACGCTCTGGACCGATTGCTTGTTGGTACTCGCCACCAGTGCCTGGCGCAGCAGGGTCTTGCCGCTGCCCTGAGGACCGGTGACCGCCAGCAACAGCTGACTGTAACGCGCCAGATGATGAAGCTGGCCCAGCACCGGCTTGCGCTGGGCAGGGAAGAATTTGAAGCCAGGTACCCGCGCTGCAAAGGGGTCATGACTCAACTGGTAATGACCGAGGAAGGCCTCGTCGGCGTGCAAACTAGTCATGGGTTTCCGTTAACCTCTAAGCTGATCCACCAGGGCGCGGTAATCCGCAACCAGAGTGGCCTGTAGTACTTCTTTTGGATAATCGTCCGTGATGACCGCTTCACCCATCTCACGCAGGAGCACCAGACGCAGGCGCCCGTCGATGACTTTTTTGTCGATTGCCATGTGTTCGAGGAAATGCTCTTCGGTCATGTCCTGCGGGGGCACCACCGGCAGACCGGCACGCTGGAAAAGACGTATGCCGCGATCGCGATCCTGCGTGCTGATCCAGCCCAGACGCGAGGACATTTCCAGCGCCATGACCGTACCGGCGGCAACCGCCTCGCCATGCAGCCAGACACCATAGCCCATATGCGTCTCGATGGCGTGACCAAATGTGTGACCCAGGTTCAATGTCGCCCGCACACCCGACTCGCGCTCGTCGGCACCGACGACCAGCGCCTTGGCCGCGCAGGAACGTTCGATGGCGGTGGTCAATGCAGCCTGATCCAGCCCGCGCAACGCGTCGACATGCTCTTCGAGCCAGGTCAGGAATGGCTCGTCGCAGATCAGCCCGTACTTGATCACTTCTGCAAGTCCCGCAGACAGCTCACGCGCGGGCAGGGTATTGAGCGAGGTGGTGTCGATCAGTACGACGCCGGGCTGATAGAACGCACCAACCATGTTCTTGCCCAGCGGATGATTGATGCCGGTCTTGCCACCCACCGAGGAGTCAACCTGCGACAGCAACGTGGTCGGAATCTGGATGAAATTCACGCCGCGCTGATAGCACGCGGCGGCAAACCCGGCCATGTCACCGATAACGCCGCCACCCAGCGCGATGACCGTTGTGCGGCGGTCATGACGGGCCGTCAGCAGACCGTCGAAAATGGTTTGCAGGGTTTCCCAGTTCTTGAACGCTTCGCCATCGGGAAGCACGATCGGCAGAACGTTGTAACCGGCGAGCGTGCGGGTCAGTCGCTCCAGATACAGCGGTGCGACCGTTGTATTGGACACGATGGCCACCTGGCGCCCGACGATGTGCGGTGTCAGGAGTTCGGGACGATCCAGAAGGCCTTCGCCGATATGGATCGGATAGCTACGCTCACCAAGCTCGACCTTAAGTGTCTGCATGTGTCCCCACGTTGATTGCCGGTTCGACGGTTGCACACCTGAGTGCGTCAGGATGGCCATTGTGCCGGCCCCTTTACCGTCGCTGTTTTATTGGTCGCCGAGGATAGCGCATTTTTGTCTGCGCTTTAACGGGGAGGAAGCTCGGCAAGACGAGCCAGGATGTCCAGAACCACCATGCGCGGCGGCCGCTCGTCGGTTTCGACCACAAGGTCGGCGATTTCCCGGTACAGCGGGTCGCGAATGGCCAGCAACTCGCCCAGCACGCGAGCAGGATCCGCCGTACGCAACAAAGGCCGATTACGATCGCGTGCCGTCCGGCCGACCTGTTGCTCGACCGACGCGTGCAGATACACCACTCGCCCGCCAGCATGCAACGCCTGACGATTTTCGCTGCGCATGACCGCCCCGCCGCCCGTGGCCAGGACAACGCCATCGGCTTCGCACAGTTCTGCAATCATGGCCTGCTCACGGTCGCGAAAGCCCGGTTCGCCTTCCTTGTCGAAAATCCAGGGAATATTGGCACCCGTGCGCAACTCGATTTCCTTGTCGGAATCCTTGAACGGCAGTCGCAACTCTTTGGCAAGCAAACGGCCGATGGTGCTCTTGCCAGCACCCATCGGCCCCACAAGTATTAAATTTCGCACAGAATCAACGACTCACAGCAATCGCCTGGTTGTTCATGATACGCGGTGTCAGAAATACCAACAGCTCGGATTTCGCCTCTGCTACCACGTCGCGCCTGAAAAGGCGGCCAAGATACGGCACATCACCGAGAAATGGCACTTTCTCTACAACTTTACTTTGCGTATTGGAGAACACGCCACCGATCACGATGGTCTCGCCGTCGGAAATCAGCACCTTGGCGTTGACCTCGTTTTTCTTGATCGGAGGCACGCCCAGGACCGCATTGAGGTAGTCGGGCTCATCCTTGGTGACCTTGACCTCCATGATGATGCGGTTGTCCGGCGTAATCTGCGGCGTAACCTCCAGCGACAGGGACGCTTCCTTGAAGCTCACCGTCGTGGCGCCACTGGAGCTGGACTCCTGATACGGAATCTCTGTGCCCTTAAGGATTTTTGCGGTTTCCTTGTCGGAGGTGACGACCTTGGGCTGGGATACGATTTCGCCGTTACCGGTTTTTTCCATCGCACTCAGTTCAAGGTCAAGCAGCGCATTGTTGGTCAGGAAACCGATGCCCACGCCCGCCGTTGCATCAGGAGCGCCCAGATCCACAAACGGAATGTTGGCGGTCAGATCGTTGCCCGTATTGCCTGCCTCATCGCCGTTATCGTCGAGACCGCCGACGCTCCACTTGCGAGACCGGTCGGTTCGACCGCCCCAGCGCACGCCGATCTGCTTGTCATAGTCGACGTTGGCTTCAACGATTCGCGCCTCGATCATCACCTGACGAACTGGAATATCCAGCTGCGAGACGATGCGGCGCAGTTCGTCGAGTCGATCCTGAGTCTGGTAGGCAATGATGTTGTTGGTGCGCTCATCCACGGTAATGGAGCCACGCTCGTCCGCCTTGGACTCTGCGCTGGTGACCGACTGGAACAGCTTGGCAATGTCCGCCGCCTTGGCGTAGTTGACCTGCAGCAGTTCCCGACGCAGCGGCGCCAGCTCGGCAATCTGCTTGAGCGACTCCAGTTCCTGACGTTCACGGGCGGCAATTTCATCAGCCGGCGCGACCAGCAACACGCTGCCGACCTTGCGCTTGTCCAGGCCCTTGGTCTTGAGCACCAGGTCCAGGGCCTGATCCCACGGCACGTTCTGCAGACGCAGGGTGATACCGCCCTGAACCGTGTCACTGGCGACCAGGTTGAGGTTGGTGAAATCGGCAATCAGCTGCAGTACCGAGCGTACATCAATGTCCTGGAAATTCAGCGACAACTTCTCGCCGGTGTAGACCGGCTTGTCGGCCGCTCGTCGGTCTACATCCTCATTGGTCAATGGACGCACGCTGATGGTCAATTTGTTTTCGGTCTGGAACGCCGAGTAATCGAACGCACCGGACGGCTCGATGGAGATGCTGGCCTTGTCGCCGGACGCCGTGGCGCTGACAAATTGAACGGGTGTGGCGAAGTCCTTCACATCCAGACGCACGCGCAACGGGTCGGGCAATTGCGTCTTGGCGAAGTCGACACGGATCTTGCCGCCCTGCTCCTGAATATCTGCCGCGATGCTGGCGTTACTCAGGTCGATGACCACGTTGCCTTCGCCCAGCTCACCGCGCTGGAAGTCGACGTTGCGAATGGCTCGGGCGCCCGCAGGCACATAAGGCCGCGCCGACGCAGGCGTTGGCGGCGGCACGGCGACCCGTGCAGCACCCTTGGCCGTGGTCGGCTGGGAAGCCTGCGCTGCCGCCGCACCCTGACCGATCACCACGAACAGGTTGTTGCCGTCGACACGTGAGCTGTAAGGCGAAAGCGTGGTCAGGTTGATGATGACCCGCGTGCGGTCCTGGGCCTGAACAACCACCACACTGCGGGCATTGCCTGCGCCCAGATCACGGCTCTTGGTCGCCAGCTGGCTGGTCACGCCCGGCAGGTCCAGCGCGATGCGCGCAGGCTGCTCGGTGGTATAGCCACGTGGCGCGGGCACCGGTGCGTCGAAGGAAAGCTTGAGCTCGATTCGATCACCCGGCAGGGCCGCGACATCGAGCGTCTTGAGATTGGCGGCCTGGAGAACCGGCGAAATCATCGCTATCCATAACGAAACGCCGATAATCGAGAGAATCCGGGTCATGATCAATTTCCGTTGTGCGGTGCTGTACATGCTTGGCCTTGCCCACTTCATGAGCGTTCTTTGAGGGCGATACTGCGCGGCCTTTCCAGCCAGGCCCCCTCTCCATCAGGAACTATTTCAATGACATCGACCTGCCCGTCGCTGACCGACACGATGCGACCGTTGTTGCGCCCCAGATAATCACCCACCTTCACGCGATAGACGCCTCCCGCCCCGTGCAGCAGGGCAAAGGTGCCGGAGTCGTTGCCGATGGTACCGACCATTTCGAACGACTCGATGTTGAAGCCTTCGAGAAACTGCTTCACCCGGGTCTCGTCCGGTGCGACCAGACGCGAGCCTTTCTGGCGACTGAGCGCGTCGACCTTGACCGCCGGCTGAAACGGGCTGCGCAGACTGGCTGCGTTATAGGTGAACGCCTCATAGGCACGAAACCTGGGCAACGGCTCGATGGTACCGCTCGGACGCGCCTGAGCCTGCGCCACAAACTCGCTCAGGTCAGCGTAATCATTGCCGCCGCCGCAACCGGCCAACCCCGCCAGGACCGTACTGACGCACAACACACGCGCCACCCTCATTTCTTCAGCCCTTCATCGTTGTAACGGTAAGTCTTCGCCAGAATGTTCATGCGCAACTTGGCAGGCACCTTGGGATCAGCCGGTTTGATATCGAAATCATGCAGCGTCACGATGCGCGGCAAACCGGCCACGCCACTGACGAAAGTCGCCAGGTCGTGATACCCACCGACCACTGTGATCTGTATTGGCAGTTCGATGTAGAACTGCTGCACCGCCTCGGGCAACAGTTTGATTTCCTCGAACTCCAGACCGCTGCCCAGACCGGTGCGGGTAATGTCTTCCAGCAGGCCGGGCACTTCGGTGTCGCTGGGCAATTGCCGAAGCAGAGCGCCGAAGGTGTTTTCCATTTCCTCCATCTGCTTCTTGTAGGGCTCCAGATTTGCGGCCTGGAACGCCTTGGTGGAAAACTGCTCCTTGAGCGACACCTCACTGGCCTGCGCGTTCTCCAGCTGGGTTTCCATGTCCTGAATGAACAGGAAATAGCCCAGAGCGAAGATCAGCACAGTCAGCAGCACGCCGGCAATCGCCTTGACGGCAGCAGGCCATGAACCCAGATTGTTGAGGTCGAGTTCGTTGAGTTCGACCTTGCGAAGCCCTTCCAGCCACTCGCTCATGTTCATGGCTTGGCTCCTTCGGCAACCGGGACCTGGACTTGGGGTTGGGTCTGACGCACGGTCAGTTGAAAGACGTTGGCCTGATCCACGGTGCCTGCAGTGGTCGCCTTGACCTCGGTCAGGCTGGGTGCCTCGAGCCAGTCGGACGCTTCAAGGTTACGCATGAGGTCGGAAACCCGGTTGTTCGATTCGGCCGCACCGGTGATCGCGATCAGTTTGTCAGTCATCTTGACCTGCGAGAAATACACGCCATCCGGCAGGGTACGGGCAAGCTGATCGAACACACGTCCGGTGATCGGCCGGTTGCCCTGCAGATCCTGGATGATTTTCATGCGTTCCAGCAATTGCTTGCGTCGCGCCTTGAGGTCGCTGATTTCCTTGATGCGCACATCGAGTTGCGCGATCTCTTTCTGCATGAAGGCATTGCGCGCCAACTGGCTGTCGATCGCCATACCGATGTAGCGATCAATCAGGAACAACACGCCGACGGACACCACCAGCACGCAGACCAGTACAGTCAGAAAGCGTTTCCTGCGCTCTTCGCGCAGCTCTTCACGCCAGGGTAGGAGGTTGATCCGCGCCATCAGTCGAAGCTCCTCAAAGCAAGACCGCACGCGATCATCAGCGCAGGCGCGTCACTGGCCAGAGCACCCGCATTCACCTTTGAGCTCAGGGCCATGTCGGCAAACGGATTGGCCACCTGGGTCGGCGTGCCGAGACGGCGCTGGATCAGATGTTCCAGGCCCGAGATCGAAGCCGTACCGCCAGCGAGCATGATGTGATCCACGGAGTTGTACTGACCTGCGGCAAAGAAGAACTGAAGGGAACGCGAGACCTGCTGCACCAGCGCATCCTTGAATGGCTCCAGCACTTCGCTGATATAGTCGTCTGGCAGCCCGCCCTGTTTCTTGGCAAGCCCGGCCTCTTCCATCGAGAGGCCGTAGCGACGCTGGATTTCTTCAGTCAGCTGGCGCCCGCCGAACAGTTGCTCGCGGGTGTAGATGATCCGGCCGTGGTGCAGAACGCTCAGCGTGGTCATGGTTGCGCCGATATCGACGACGGCAACGGTCAGTTCGTCATGACCGTTACCCAGCTGCACAGCCAGCAGCCCGAATGAACGCTCAAGGGCATAGGCTTCGACATCGACGACCTTTGCGGTGAGGCCCGCCAGCGCCAGCGCAGCCTCGCGCACCTCGACGTTTTCCTTGCGGCAGGCGGCCAGAAGGACTTCAACGCGTTCGGGATTGCGCAGCGAATAGCCCTGAACTTCGAAATCGATGGCCACTTCTTCAAGGGGATAGGGGATGTACTGATCAGCCTCGAGCTTGAGCTGATTCTCCATGTCATCGTCCGAGAGACCGGCGTCCATCTCGATGGTCTTGGTGATGACGGCCGAGCCTGCAACCGCGACCGCCACCGTTCTGGCGCTGGTCCTGGCCTTGACGATCACGCGTGAAAGCGCCTGGCCAACGCCTTCGAGTTCGGCAATGTTCTTTTCGACGACGGCATTGGCCGGCAACGGCTCAACAGCGTAAGACTCGACTTTGTAGCGGGTTCCGGAACGACTCAATTCAAGAAGCTTGACCGAGGTGGAACTAATATCGATCCCTAGAAGGGTGTTGGCCTTCTTACTGAAGAGTTCGAACACAACCTGATTCCTATGAGTTTCCGTCACTTACGGAGTTATTTCGGGTCAGCGTCACTGCCAACAGCCTTGACAGTAGCGCAAATCACGCTTGGGGACGAAAAATGCTTATAATGCCCAGCGTTTTTTTCGTTTGAGAAAGCTTCAAGGCGTGTTCATTTGTAAATGCCTGCGCTTAACCCACTATTTTTTCTGGAAATCCAAAAGCCTTGATACGCCTGCTGAAGTTTTTCTGGTGGTCTCTCGTCGCGGTATTCTGCTCGCTGCTGCTCGGCCTGAGCGGCGCGTTCCTTTATCTGAGCCCCAACCTGCCATCTGTTGAGGCGCTGCGAAGCATTCAACTGCAAATTCCCCTGCGCGTGTACAGCAGCGACGGCAAGCTGATCGCCGAATTTGGCGAGATGCGTCGCACGCCGATTCGCTTTGCCGAAATACCGCCCAACTTCATCAACGCCCTGTTATCGGCCGAAGACGACAATTTCGCCAATCACTACGGTGTCGATCCAAGCAGCCTCATGCGCGCCGCCACCCAATTGGTGAAAAGTGGCCACATTCAATCGGGCGGCAGTACCATCACGATGCAGGTCGCGAAAAACTTTTTCCTGACCAGCGAAAGAAGCTTTTCGCGCAAAACCACCGAGATTCTTCTCGCCTTGCAAATCGAGCGCCAACTGACCAAGGACGAGATTCTCGAGTTGTACGTCAACAAGATTTATCTGGGCAACCGGGCCTATGGCATCGAGGCGGCGGCGCAAGTCTACTACGGCAAATCGATTCGCGATGTAAGCCTTGCGCAAATGGCCATGATTGCCGGTCTGCCCAAGGCACCGTCACGTTTCAACCCACTTGCCAACCCGACCCGCGCCAAGGAACGCCGCGACTGGATCCTGGGCCGCATGTACCGCTTGGGCAAGATCGACCAGACTGCCTACCAGGCCGCTCTGAGCGAGCCGCTGAACGCCAGCTACCACGTTCCCACACCGGAAGTTAACGCGCCTTACATTGCAGAAATGGCACGCGCAGAAATGGTCGGCCGCTACGGCAGCGATGCCTACACCGAGGGTTTCAGGGTTACCACCACTGTTCCGAGCGACCTGCAGGAAGACGCCAACAAGGCAGTTCAGCGCGGCCTGATCGACTACGACCAGCGTCATGGCTATCGCGGACCGGAAAGCCGCTTCCCCGGCATGACCCGCGCCAACTGGGTTCAGGAACTGACCAGACAACGCCCGATCAACGGCCTGGAGCCGGCTATCGTGACTCAGGTCGACAAGGCCGGTCTGACGGTACTGACCCGCAATGGCGAACAGGAAGAGAAGGTCGACTGGAGCACCATGAAGTGGGCGCGCCCTTACCTGAACACCAACAGCCTGGGCGCCAACCCCAAGCAGCCGGGTGACGTTGCGAAGGTCGGTGATCTGGTTCGCCTGCTGCGTCAGGACGACGGTTCACTCAAATTCAGTCAAATTCCCGTCGCGCAGAGCGCACTGGTGTCGCTGGATCCGCAGAACGGTGCCATCCGCGCACTGGTGGGCGGTTTCGCGTTCGAGCAAAGCAACTACAACCGTGCCATGCAGGCCAAGCGTCAGCCAGGCTCCAGCTTCAAGCCCTTCATCTACAGCGCTGCGCTGGACAATGGCTACACGGCTTCCAGCCTGGTAAACGACGCGCCTATCGTGTTCGTCGACGAATACCTGGACAAGGTCTGGCGTCCGAAGAACGACACCAACACCTTCCTCGGTCCGATTCGCCTGCGTGAAGCCCTGTACAAGTCGCGCAACCTGGTGTCGATCCGCCTGCTGCAAGCCCTGGGCATAGACAGCACTATCGACTACATCACCCGCTTCGGCTTCGCGAAGCAGGACCTGCCGCGCAACCTGTCGCTCGCACTGGGTACGGCAACGCTGACGCCGATGGAAATCGCCACTGGCTGGAGTGCTTTTGCGAACGGCGGCTACAAGGTCAGCCCTTATCTGATCCAGACTATCGAGAACCGTGACGGCCAGACGATCTTCACCGCCAACCCGCCAAGCGTGCCGGCTCATGATGTGAAGGCTGCACCGGACACTTCGACCTTTGCAGTACACGACAGCCCGAACCTGACGACCACGTCATCCACGACGCCTGCCGAACCCCAGGCACCTGCCGTGGCCGAGCGTATCGTCGACAGTCGCACGACGTTCATCCTCAACAGCATGTTGCAGGACGTGATCAAGCGCGGCACCGGACGTCGCGCGCTGTCGATGAACAGGCCTGACATTGCAGGCAAGACCGGTACGACCAACGAATCCAAGGATGCCTGGTTCTCGGGCTACAACGCCGATTACGTCACCACGGTCTGGAGCGGTTTCGACCAGCCGGAAAGCCTGGGACGCCATGAATTCGGCGGCACGGTTTCCCTGCCGATCTGGATGGACTACATGAGTGCGGCATTGAAAGACAAGCCGCCACACCAGCAGGCAGAGCCGGACGGCATCCTCAGCCTGCGCGTCGACCCGGTCAGTGGCCGCGCGGCAACGCCGAGCACGCCGAATGCGTTCTTCGAGCTGTTCAAGAGCGAAGACACGCCGCCGAGCGTCAACGAACTGGGCGGCAGTAGCGCTCCGGGCAGCCCGCTGCCAGCGGATGAGTCGGCGCCGATCGACCTGTTCTGACGCACTGAATGTGACGCAGAGCGCAGGCGTAAATCATGCCCGCGCTCTGCGTGGACATACCGCCGATGGTGCACACCTGCACGACCGACAGTCGCCCCGGCAATTTTTACTTACTCCAAGACCGTCGAGCCCGGTATGATCGCGCGCCCGATTCACCCGGAAGTCTGAACTCAAATGAAACCCACCTTGATCGCCGCCGCAGAACTCGATCGCATCGACACCTGGGCCAAGTACTCCAGCCACATGTGCGGAGGCTGCGTGTCCAGCTGCTGCACGCTGCCGGTCGAAGTCAAGATCAAGGACCTGATCCGTATCGGCATCGTCGATGATTTCGAACGTGGCGAGCCCGCGAAGAACATCGCCAAGCGGTTGCAGAAGGAAGGGATCGTCGAGCGTTACAACCAGAAGACCGAGATATTTACCCTGCAGCGCATGAGCAACAATGACTGCCTGTATCTGGACCGTAAAAGCCGCCTGTGCACCATCTACGACAAGCGCCCCGATACGTGCCGCAACCACCCCAAAATCGGACCGCGCCCTGGCTACTGCGCCTACAAGCCCAAGGCAGTTGTACGCCCAGAAAGCGGCTCCCTGAGAAACGCCACCAGCGCGCCTGTCCCGAAGTTCTGAGTGACCGCCCCGAGTGAGGCTCAGAGCACGAGCACATGATCGTGCATAGGCTCCGCTCTCATCGCTATACACAAGCCTTGCTGCAAACGTGAGCGTGGGAGGCGGCTGGTCGGCGATTCTTTTTCTGAAGCGACCTATCAGCCACCGAACTGACGCCATCGCCGGCAAGCCGCCTCCCACAGGGTACGCATTCAGTCAAAGACTTTGATGATCGTTCCCACGCTCCATGGGAACGCGGAGCCTCACCACGATGAGGCCTTACAAAACCCGCACAAATAAAAACGCCCCCGGCCTTTCGACCGGGGGCGTTTTCATTCAGCGAGGGCTAAGTATCAAGCCTTGGCTTTCTTGGCAGCGCGGGTACGCTCGCCTTCGTCCAGGATCTTCTTGCGAAGACGGATCGACTTTGGCGTGACTTCGCACAGCTCGTCGTCCTGGATGAATTCCAGAGCCTGTTCCAGAGTGAAGCGAACAGGTGGAACCAGAGCGATGGTTTCGTCTTTACCCGAAGCACGCATGTTGTCGAGCTTCTTGCCTTTGGTTGGGTTGACGCCCATGTCGGTGTCACGGCTGTTCAGACCAACGATCTGACCGTTGTAGATCTCTTGACCGTGCTCAACGAACAGCTTGCCACGCGCCTGGAGGGTTTCCAGGGAGTAGGTCAGCGCCTTGCCGGTTTCAACCGAGACCAGAACACCGTTCTGACGGCCGGACATCTGGCCGGACTTCATGGTGTCGTAGCGATCAAAGATGGAGGTCAGGATGCCAGCACCGTTGGTCAGGGTCAGGAACTGGTTACGGAAACCGATCAGACCACGAGCAGGGATGTTGTATTCCAGACGCACACGACCTTTGCCATCCGGCACCATGTTGGTCAGATCGCCTTTACGCAGACCCATCTCTTCCATGACCTTGCCCTGGGATTCTTCAGGGGTGTCGATGGTGACGTTTTCGAACGGTTCCTGCTTGTTGCCGTCGACGACGCGGATGATCACTTCAGGACGACCAACGCCCATTTCGAAGCCTTCGCGACGCATGGTTTCGATCAGTACCGAAAGGTGCAGCTCACCACGGCCGGAAACCTTGAACTTGTCAGCCGAGTCGCCTTCTTCAACGCGAAGAGCAACGTTGTAGAGCAGCTCCTTGTCCAGACGCTCCTTGATGTTACGGGAGGTCACGAACTTGCCTTCTTTACCGCAGAACGGCGAGTCGTTTACCTGGAAGGTCATGGAAACGGTTGGCTCATCGACGGTCAACGGCTTCATCGCTTCAACGTTCAGCGGGTCGCACAGGGTGTCGGAGATGAACAGTTCGTCCATACCGCTGATGCAGACGATGTCGCCGGCAGCCGCTTCTTCAACGTCAACGCGGTGCAGACCGTGGTGACCCATCAGCTTCAGGATACGACCGTTACGCTTCTTGCCGGAAGCGTCGATAGCCACGACCGGAGTGTTCGGCTTGACGCGACCACGTGCGATACGGCCAACACCGATGACGCCCAGGAAGCTGTTGTAGTCCAGAGCGGATATCTGCATCTGGAACGGACCGTCACGGTCAACAGCCGGCGCAGGTACGTTGTCGACGATCGACTGGTACAGCGGGGTCATGTCTTCAGCCATGTCGGTGTGGTCCAGACCGGCAATACCGTTCAGGGCCGAGGCGTAGACGACTTTGAAGTCCAGCTGTTCTTCGGTGGCACCCAGGTTGTCGAACAGGTCGAAGATCTGGTCCAGAACCCAGTCCGGACGCGCGCCTAGACGGTCAACCTTGTTGATGACCACGATTGGACGCAGGCCGGCTTCGAAAGCCTTCTTGGTCACGAAACGGGTCTGCGGCATAGGGCCGTCCTGAGCGTCGACCAGCAGCAGCACGGAGTCGACCATCGACATTACGCGCTCTACTTCACCACCGAAGTCGGCGTGGCCCGGGGTGTCCACGATGTTGATGTGGTAGCCGTTCCAGTTGATCGCGGTGTTCTTCGCGAGAATGGTAATACCGCGCTCTTTTTCCTGGTCGTTGGAGTCCATCACGCGCTCGTCGTTGAGCTCGTTGCGCTCCAGAGTGCCGGATTGACGCAGGAGTTTGTCTACCAGGGTGGTCTTACCATGGTCAACGTGGGCGATGATGGCGATGTTGCGTAGATTTTCGATCACTTGTGTATCTCGATCAGAGGATTCGGTCTGCTGACGGTTTAACGCCGGCGATTAACAGTTACTAGTCGGCAAAAGCCGTTACGGCTTGGCGACTGGTGTCGGGGGGCCGGTGACGCAAGCCACAGGCAAACAGCCCCGGGCACTTAGCTCGGTCGATAAACGCGCACATTGGCATGCCCCTCACTGAGCAAATGGTGGGCATGCAGGCGACTCATGACGCCTTTGTCGCAATACAACAGGTACTGGCGCGTGTTATCCAGTTCCTTGAAACGGCTGTTCAATGCATAGAACGGCAGCGTTTGTACTTCTATGCCCGGCACCTGCAGCGGCTGGTCTTCCTGCGCATCCGGGTGACGGATGTCGATGACGACCTGACCGGCCAGCGCCTGGCTGACTTCTTCTATATCGACATTGCGGCTCAGATCGTCGATGACCCGATCGATCGAAACCAGCTTCGCGCGCTCGAGCGCCTGCTCGAGAATCGCCATGTCGAACTGTTTTTCTTCGTACTCAACGCGATTCCGCTTGGCGTTGGTCTTGGGGTTGACCGAGATCACCCCGCAATACTCAGGCATGTGCCGGGCAAAGTCGGCCGTACCGATCTCCGTCGCCTGATCCACGATGTCCTGCTTGTGGCTGGCCACCAGAGGCCGCAACACCAGCTTGTCGGTCGCCGAATCGATCAGCGACAGATTGGGCAGTGTCTGGCTGGACACCTGTGAAATCGCCTCGCCAGTGACCAGCACATCGATTTCGAGCCGATCAGCCACGGATGAAGCAGCGCGTAACATCATACGCTTCAAAACTACACCCATATGACTGTTATCGACTTTCTGCAGAATTTCTCCGAGAACTTCTTCGAAAGGCACGCTCACGAACAGCACGCGCTGGGAGCTGCCGTACTTCTTCCAGATGAAATGAGCGACTTCCATCACGCCCAGTTCGTGGGCACGACCGCCCAGATTGAAGAAGCAGAAGTGCGCCATAAGCCCGCGGCGCATGATCTGGTAGGCCGCAACGGTCGAATCGAAACCGCCGGACATCAATACCAGGGTCTGCTCCAGCGCGCCGAGCGGGTAACCGCCCAGGCCCTTGTGCTGGTCATGAACGACGAACAACCGTTGGTCGCGAATTTCCATTCTGACCACCAGATCGGGCTTTTTCAGCTCGATTCCGGCCGCCCCGCACTGCTGGCGCAACTGGCTGCCGACGTATTTCTCGACATCCATGGAGCTGAAATCGTGTCGTCCGGCACGCTTGCAACGCACGGCAAACATCTTGCCCGGCAACAGGTCGGCATAATGCGCCTTGCACTTGGCAACGATGTCATCCATGTCGCCCAGCGGGTATTCGGCCACCTGCAGAAAGTTGGCGATACCGGGCATGCAACTCAGGCGTTCGGTGATGCCCTGCAGGACTTTGGGGTCGGTCAGCCGGGTCTCCACCTCGAGGTTGTCCCATACGCCGCCCACCACAATGTCCGCGTCCAGTTCCCGGAGCACGGTACGAATGTTCTTGCCCAGCTGCCGGATGAACTTCTTGCGAACCGGCGGGCTTTTGATGGTGATTTCTGGGAAAACTTTAACGATTAGTTTCATGGAAACGGTGCGTGAGGTGCCGACCAAAAAAGGGGGGCGCGGATTATAGCGGAAATTGCTCACGGTTTAACCAGTTATCGTACAGCCAATCATCGACGCACCAAAAAGGGTCGACCACTCAATTGACAGCGCCATAAGAGTGCGTGAATTTCCGCAGAATCCTGATTTGAAGCCCTGAAAGCCTCGGATTGAGGCAAAAAACCCAACACGGGGCACTGGCATGCAAATTGCTCCCTTGTGAGGCAGGTTGCCTTGGCAGAGTATTCGCGCCGGCATCACCCAAATTCAAGGGGCCCAAAACTATAAGGCGGTCCCTAGCCACCCGGAGGACACCATGTCGAAGTCGGTTCAACTCATCAAAGATCATGACGTTAAGTGGATTGATCTGCGCTTCACAGACACCAAGGGCAAGCAGCAGCACGTCACGATGCCTGCGCGCGATGCGCTGGAAGACGACTTCTTTGAAGTCGGCAAAATGTTCGACGGTTCCTCCATCGCTGGCTGGAAAGGTATCGAAGCCTCCGACATGATCCTGCTGCCGGACGACGAAACCGCCGTTCTCGACCCGTTCACCGAAGAGCCGACCATCATTCTGGTCTGCGATATCATCGAACCTTCGACCATGCAGGGCTACGATCGCGACCCGCGCGCCATCGCCCACCGTGCAGAGGAATACCTGAAGTCCACCGGTATCGGTGACACCGTATTCGTGGGTCCTGAGCCAGAATTCTTCGTCTTCGACGAAGTGAAGTTCAAGTCCGACATCTCCGGCTCCATGTTCAAGATCTTCTCCGAACAGGCTTCCTGGATGACTGACGGCGACATCGACGGCGGCAACAAAGGCCACCGTCCTGGCGTCAAGGGTGGCTACTTCCCGGTTCCACCGGTCGACCATGACCACGAAATCCGTACCGCAATGTGCAACGCCCTGGAAGAAATGGGCCAGGTCGTGGAAGTCCACCACCATGAAGTTGCCACTGCCGGCCAGAACGAAATCGGCGTGAAATTCAACACGCTGGTCAAGAAGGCTGACGAAGTTCAGACCCTCAAATACTGCGTACACAACGTTGCCGATGCCTACGGTCGTACCGCTACCTTCATGCCGAAGCCTCTGTATGGCGACAACGGTTCGGGTATGCACGTCCACATGTCCATCGCCAAAGACGGCAAGAACACCTTCGCAGGTGAAGGCTATGCCGGTCTGTCCGACACTGCCCTGTTCTTCATCGGCGGTATCATCAAGCACGGCAAGGCACTGAACGGTTTCACCAACCCGTCGACCAACTCCTACAAGCGTCTGGTTCCAGGTTTTGAAGCACCGGTGATGCTGGCCTACTCGGCACGTAACCGTTCGGCTTCCATCCGTATTCCTTACGTCTCCAGCCCACGCGGCCGTCGTATCGAAGCACGCTTCCCGGATCCGGCAGCCAACCCGTACCTGGCGTTCGCCGCACTGTTGATGGCTGGCCTGGACGGCATCCAGAACAAGATCCACCCTGGCGACGCAGCTGACAAGAACCTGTATGACCTGCCGCCTGAAGAGGCCAAAGAGATCCCACAAGTTTGCGGCAGCCTGAAAGAAGCCCTGGAAGAACTGGACAAGGGCCGTGCGTTCCTGACCAAGGGCGGCGTATTCAGCGACGACTTCATCGATGCCTACATCGAGCTGAAAAGCGAAGAAGAAATCAAGGTACGCACCTTCGTACACCCACTGGAATACGAGCTGTACTACAGCTGCTGATCCAGTCGCGCCAGCGTTGATGGCCTGACGTTGATGGCGTAACAGAAAAGACCTCCTTCGGGAGGTCTTTTTGTTTCAGCGGGATCATGACTGGCCGTGATGCATGAACTTTTGTTCACCGTGTGGCGCTGGCAGCGGTCAGGAACATGACGTTTACTCTATGTCCCTTTTCAAGATGGACTTCACCATGCGCATGCTTCTGGCCACTTCGTTACTGACTCTGACCTGCATGTCCTCCGGTTTCACCTTCGCTGCCGAGCAGAAATCCTCTGCGCTGGAACCGCTCCTGCAAGCCATCAGCGAGCGCCTGACGATTGCCGATCAGGTGGCCTTGAGCAAATGGGACAGCGGCAAGGCAGTGGAAGACCCGCCCCGCGAACAACAGGTGATCACCGCTGCCCAGGCGCGTGCCGCCGAGTTCAAGCTGAGCCCGGATGACGTCCAGCGGCTGTTCCGCGCGCAGATCGAAGCCAACAAACGCGTCCAGAACGCCCTGCTTGCCCAGTGGCACGCGGCAGGCAAGGCGCCCGACACGGCTCGCCTCAGCCTGGTCGATGACATCCGTCCGAAGCTGGATCGTCTGCAGACCGAATTGTTGAAAGCGTACGCCGACTTCCAGCCGGTTCGCGAATCGAGTGATTGCCAGACGCTGCTGGACGCTGCACTCAAGCGCCACCTCAGCGACCCGATTCATGATCAGGCGCTGGTGCTTGCCACCGCGGATCTGTGCGCAACGAAACTGTAAGCCTGCTGCACGACACAGGGCGAAGTGTTCTATGCTGGTGACCTTTGCCCTTCGCTGTCGAGAGCCTCATGCGTCAAAGCCTCATCTGCCTGTTCCTATTGATCAGCCTGCCTGCCGTAGCGCAGATCTATAAGTACACCGACGCGAATGGCAACACGGCGTTCAGTAATGAGCCACCCAACGGCGTCAAGACCGAGGTCGTCGAACTGCCGCCACTCAACAGCGTGGAGTCCCGTCCATCCAGACCGACGCTCAACACCGCGCCGCAAACAATCGAGCCGCAAACGCAGACACAGTCTCAAGACGCCTACAGCACACTCGAGCTCTCCGACCTGCCAACCGACGAAGCACTGCGCGCCAACAACGGCTCCTTCATCATCGGTGTGAAAATCCAGCCGCGCCTGCAACAGGCCCATCGCCTGCAACTGCTGCTGGACGGCAACCTGTATGGCCAGCCCACCAACCTTCCCCGCTTTCAGGTAATGAACATTGATCGCGGTGAACACAGCTTCGCGGTGGTGGTGAAAGACGGCGAGCGCATCATTCAGCAAAGCGAGACCATCACCCTGACTGTGCAACGCGTTCACCTCGGCAAGCCATGAACATGCGCAACCTGCTGCTGACGCTATTGTTGCTGTGCACGTTGCCCGCGCTGGCGGACGTCTACACCTACATCGACGCGAACGGCAACCGGGTGTTCACCGACCAGCCGCGCAAGAACGCCAAGCGTGTCGACATCCCGCCCAGCAATAACATGACCGGCACACCGCCGACCCGAACGCTGAAAGCCAAGCCTGCCGAGAGCAAGCCGCCTGCGATCTTTCAGTATCAGTTATTGCGGGTGCTGGTGCCGGAGCCCGACGCCACGATCAGCAGCCCCAGCGGCGATCTGATCGTGACCGTCAGCAGCGACCCGGTTCTGCAACCCGGTCACAGCTATCGCCTGCTGCTGGACGGCGTACCTGTCGGCCAACCTGGACGCAGCCCCGTCTTCCCGCTGAGCAACATCGACCGGGGCACGCATCAGCTGTCTGTCGAGATTTCCGACACGATGGGTCGAGTTCTGGAAAAGACGCCCAATCAGCCCTTTCACCTGCAGCGCGTCACGCTGGCTCAAAAGCGTGCCACCAACCCGTGCAAGCCTGAAGAGTACGGCGTTCGCCTGGAATGCCCGCTCAAGGACAAGCCCAAGCCCGAAAGCAGCATTCTGCCGTTCTTCTGATTCATCCTCGTCGAATGACACCTTCCCTACTGAAGAATAGCGACTATGGGAGGCGGCTTGCTGGCGATGCGATTCTTCGAGCGGCCTGTACGGTCCCTGAACTGAAGCGATCACCGATAAGCCGCGTTTCAGGTCCGGTGCTCGCACCGGGTCTTCAAACTCAGTTATTCCCTGGCACCTTTTTGGTGCGCAACTCGTGCATACGCGCAACAATACAGCCCACTCTGGTTCAGAAGTGCCCCTGAGGCAGCGCCGTATGCGGGCACGATTTCGGAAAAAGCAGTTGTTTTGCAGAGAAAGCGCTTCTTTTCGGAGCCTTGGTTTGGTTTTTGCAACTTCTCAGGCATAGCACCCCGTCACGCACCGTAATGGTGGCTTTACTTGTGCCGACAAGCACCTGCATAGCGCGATTGCCATGTGCCAAAAGAGGTCAACACGATTCATGACTATCAGCGACGCGCTGCACAGACTGTTACTGGATAACCTGACCACTGCAACGATTCTGCTCAACGCCGACCTGCGTCTCGAGTACATGAACCCGGCAGCGGAAATGCTGCTCGCCATCAGTGGGCAGCGCAGCCATGGGCAATTCATCAGCGAACTGTTCACCGAGTCGGCCGAAGCGCTGAGTTCGCTTCGCCAGGCCGTCGAACAGGCGCACCCTTTCACCAAACGTGAAGCCATGCTCACCGCGCTGACCGGCCAGACCCTGACCGTCGACTACGCCGTGACCCCGATCCTGAGCAAGGGCGAAACCCTGCTGCTGCTTGAAGTCCATCCTCGTGACCGCCTGTTGCGCATCACCAAGGAAGAAGCTCAGTTGTCCAAGCAGGAAACCACCAAGATGCTGGTGCGTGGACTGGCCCACGAAATAAAGAATCCGCTGGGCGGGATCCGCGGCGCCGCACAACTGCTGGCGCGTGAGCTGCCTGAAGAAAGCCTCAAGGACTACACCAACGTCATCATCGAGGAGGCAGACCGCCTGCGTAACCTCGTGGACCGCATGCTGGGCTCCAACAAACTGCCTTCGCTGGCGATGACCAACGTGCATGAAGTGCTCGAACGGGTGTGCAGCCTGGTCGAAGCCGAAAGCCAGGGCTGCATCACGCTGGTGCGCGACTACGATCCGAGCATTCCGGATGTACTGATCGATCGTGAGCAGATGATTCAGGCGGTGCTCAATATTGTACGCAACGCCATGCAGGCCATCAGCGGTCAGAACGAATTGCGCCTGGGCCGCATCACCCTGCGCACCCGCGCCATGCGCCAGTTCACCATCGGCCACGTGCGCCACAGGCTGGTGAGCAAGATCGAGATCATCGACAACGGCCCGGGCATTCCGGCCGAGCTTCAGGAAACCATTTTCTACCCCATGGTCAGTGGCCGCCCGGATGGCACAGGGCTTGGTCTGGCCATTACCCAGAACATCATCAGCCAGCACCAGGGACTTATCGAGTGTGACAGCCATCCCGGCCACACCACATTCTCGATCTTCCTGCCGCTGGAACAAGGAGCAGCTTCGACATGAGCCGTAGTGAAACTGTCTGGATCGTAGACGACGATCGTTCCATTCGCTGGGTACTGGAAAAGGCCTTGCAACAGGAAGGCATGACCACGCAGAGCTTCGACAGCGCCGATGGGGTGATGAGTCGCCTGGCCCGTCAGCAACCGGACGTGATCATTTCCGACATCCGCATGCCGGGTGCCAGCGGCCTGGACCTGCTGGCGCGAATTCGCGAACAGCATCCACGTCTGCCGGTCATCATCATGACCGCTCATTCGGACCTGGACAGCGCCGTGGCGTCGTATCAGGGCGGTGCGTTCGAGTACCTGCCCAAGCCGTTCGATGTCGATGAAGCCGTCTCGCTGGTCAAGCGCGCCAACCAGCACGCTCAGGAACAGCAAGGTCTGGATGTCGCGCCGACCCTGACCCGCACACCCGAGATCATTGGCGAAGCGCCAGCGATGCAGGAAGTGTTTCGTGCTATCGGGCGCTTGAGCCATTCCAACATCACCGTGTTGATCAATGGCGAGTCCGGCACCGGTAAAGAATTGGTCGCCCACGCGTTGCACCGCCACAGCCCGCGCTCGGCTTCGCCGTTCATTGCGCTGAACATGGCGGCGATCCCCAAGGATCTGATGGAGTCCGAGCTGTTCGGTCACGAGAAAGGCGCATTCACGGGCGCTGCCAACCTGCGTCGCGGACGCTTCGAGCAGGCGGACGGCGGCACGTTGTTTCTCGACGAAATCGGTGACATGCCTGCCGACACCCAGACCCGTCTGCTGCGTGTTCTGGCAGATGGCGAGTTCTATCGTGTCGGTGGTCATACGCCGGTCAAGGTGGATGTGCGCATCATTGCTGCGACTCACCAGAATCTGGAAACCCTCGTTCAGGCCGGCAAATTCCGTGAGGACTTGTTCCACCGCCTGAACGTGATCCGCATTCACATTCCGCGCATGTCGGACCGTCGTGAAGACATCCCGACACTCGCCCGTCACTTCCTGAGCCGTGCCGCGCAGGAACTGGCGGTCGAGCCGAAGCTGCTCAAGGCCGAGACCGAGGAATACCTCAAGCATCTGCCCTGGCCGGGCAACGTGCGTCAGCTGGAAAACACCTGCCGCTGGATCACGGTCATGGCTTCAGGCCGTGAAGTGCACATCAGCGACCTGCCGCCAGAATTGCTCAGCCTGCCGCAGGATGCGGCGCCGGTCACCAACTGGGAGCAAGCGCTGCGTCAATGGGCCGATCAGGCGCTGTCACGTGGTCAGTCGAGTCTGCTGGACAGCGCGGTGCCGACGTTCGAACGCATCATGATCGAAACCGCTCTGAAACACACCGCGGGCCGCCGCCGCGATGCCGCCGTGTTGCTGGGCTGGGGCCGCAACACCCTGACCCGCAAGATCAAGGAATTGGGCATGAAGGTCGATGGCGGGGATGATGACGAGGGAGAGGAAGGCTGACCGACCTGCCTGAACGCCGATCGTGCCCACGCAGTGCGCTCGGCGTCATACGCAAGTCTGACTGGATAAATGCAAACCTTGTGGAAGGCGGCTTGCCGGCGATAGCGCCAGGCCAGTCACTAACGGGGTGACTGAAAAACGTATTGCCGGCAAGCCGCCTCACGGGGCTTTATATTCGCCCATTGGAATTTGTGCAGAGCGTGGGAACGACCCAGCTCAAGTCACTCCGCCAGCGACGGTTTCTCCCACAGGTTGATCCCGCCTTCCACCGCGAAACTGTCGATCTCGGTCAGCTCTTCCTGGCTGAACGACAGGTTTTTCAAGGCACCGACGTTCTCGACGATCTGCTCGGGACGGCTGGCACCGATCAAGGCGGACGTCACACGAGGATCGCGCAGTGTCCAGGCCAGGGCCATTTGTGCCAGGCTCTGGCCGCGACGCTGGGCGATTTCATTTAAAGCACGCACGTGAGCGATGTTCTGCTCGGACAGGTGCGAGGCCTGCAACGAACCGCCGCCCGGACGATTGACCCGTGCATCCTTGGGCACGCCGTTGAGGTACTTGTCCGACAGCAACCCTTGCGCCAGCGCCGTAAAGGCAATCACACCCGCGCCCAGTTCCTCAGTGGCGTCGAGCAGGTCTTTCTCGACCCAGCGATTGAGCAGGTTGTAGGCCGGCTGATGAATCAACAGCGGCACTTTCCACTCTTTGAGCAGCGCGGCAATTTCACGTGTCTTGGCCCCGGAGTAGGACGAAATACCGATGTACAGCGCCTTGCCCTGTTGCACAGCAGTGGCCAGTGCGCTGGCGGTTTCTTCCAGCGGCGTGTCCGGGTCGAAGCGGTGCGAATAGAAAATATCGACGTACTCCAGCCCCATACGCTGCAGGCTTTGGTCAAGGCTGGCCAGCACGTATTTGCGCGAACCGCCGCCCTGCCCGTAAGGCCCCGGCCACATGTCCCAACCCGCCTTGCTGGAGATGATCAACTCGTCACGGTACTGCTTGAAGTCTTCGCGCAGCAGACGACCGAAATTGATTTCGGCACTGCCGTACGGAGGGCCGTAGTTGTTGGCCAGGTCGAAATGGTTGATGCCCAGATCGAACGCGGTGCGCAGCATGGCGCGCTGGGTGTCGATGGGCGTGCTGTCACCGAAGTTGTGCCACAGCCCCAGCGACAGCGCCGGCAGGACCAGCCCACTGCGACCGGTACGGCGATAAGGCATGTCGTTGTAGCGATGTTCGGCAGCGATATACGTCATTGAATCCTCTCTTGTCAGGGGGATACTCAAGGCCTGTTCCACACGGCCTGCTGGATATCGACCCGCTTGGGCACCAGGTGGTTGTCGTAAAACAGATCGGCGGTCGCCTGTTGCGCACGAACGATCTCTGGCGTGATGGGCAGGCTCGGTGATGCCGGGCGATGGTCAAGATACTGAGTGATGACCGCTTCGGACAAGCCCATGCTGCGCGCCAGAATCTGAATGCTCTCGTTACGTTGCGAGCGAGTCAGCGCATCGGCGGCAGTCAGTTCGTCGAGCACGTTCTGCACAAACGCCCCGTTGCTGTCAGCAAAGCCGCGGCGTGCAGTATAGAAAGGGCCAGACAGCCCGAGCCCTTCGCCATTGGCCAGCAGGCGGCTGTGGCCTTCGTTGAGGGCGATGGAATAGTACGGATCCCAGATGGCCCAGGCATCGACACTGCCGTTTTCGAATGCAGCGCGTGCGTCGGCCGGGGTCAGGTAGATCGGCTGAATGTCCTTGAACGTCAGTCCTGCTTTGTTCAGTGCCCGCAACACCACGTTGTGCGCGCTGGAGCCTTTCTGAAACGCGACCTTGCGCCCTTTCAGATCGGCAACGCTGCGCAACGGACTTTCGCTGCGCACCAGAATGGTCTCGGCCTGGGGCTTGGCGGGTTCGGCGCCGATGTAGACCAGGTCGGCACCCGCCACCTGGGCGAAGATCGGCGGAATGTCACCGGTCGAGGCAATGTCCAGACTGCCGATGTTCAAGGCTTCCAGCATCTGCGGCCCGGCCGGAAACTCGATCCACTTGACCTGAGTGTGCGCAAAGCGTTTCTCCAGCAGGCCATGCTCCTTGGCGAGAACCAGGTTAATCGAGCCTTTTTGATAGCCAATACGCAGGGTGTCGGGTTCACTGGCTGAAGCAGTGTTCAGCAGACCGATGAACGCGAGAAAGACGGCGATGAGCCCGAAGGGTTTCATGAGGTTTTCCTTTTCCGGTGATTGTTCTCACGCACAGCGTGGGGACGATCAAAAAATAATGGCCGAATACATGACTGTGGGAGGCGGCTTGCCAGCGATAGCGTCAGTTCAGTCACCGCCAGGTCGCTTCAGAAAACGCGTCGCCGGCAAGCCGCCTCCCACAAAAATCAGTTTCTCAGCACGTTACGTGTCGATCAGAACCCATCGGCCGGGCGCTGCAAGCCGAGGTTTTCGCGCAAGGTGGTGCCTTCGTATTCGGTGCGGAACAGACCACGACGCTGCAACTCGGGCACCAGCAGGCGGGCCACGTCTTCAAGTCCGCCGGGCAGATGCGGCACCAGCACGTTGAAACCGTCCGCAGCGCCTTGTTCGAACCAGATCTGCAGTTCATCAGCGACCTGCTCAGGCGTACCGATCAGGCTGTAATGCCCTCGCCCTCCGGCAATACGACGACCCAGTTGCGCCAGGTTGAGGTGTTCCCGTTCGGCCAGTTCGGTGAGCAGTTTCTGACGGCTGCGCTGGCCGCTGTCGGTCAGTGGCAGCTCCGGCAGCGGCCCGTCCAGTGGATAACCGGACAGATCGAAATTGCCCAGCATCCGCCCCAACAGCGCAACGCCAACCTCGGGCTCCACCAGGTCCTGAAACGATTCGAACTTCTCGCTGGCCAGCGCTTCGGTCTCGGCCACCACGATCAACACACCCGGCATGATTTTCAGCGAATCGGCACTGCGCCCATATGCGTCCAGGCGGCCCTTGATGTCGGCATAAAACGCCTGCGCGCTGGTCAGTGACGTCTGTGCGGTGAACACGACCTCAGCGGTCTGCGCCGCCAGATCGCGGCCGACCTGCGATGACCCCGCCTGCACGATGACCGGCTGTCCCTGCGGCGAGCGCGCCACGTTCAGCGGCCCTTTGACGCGGAAGTGTTCGCCCTGATGATTCAGCACCTGCACCTTGGCCGGGTCGTAATACTGACCACTGGCCTTGTCACGGGTGAAAGCATCGTCTGCCCAACTGCTCCACAGCCCGGTCACCACCTGATGAAACTCTCGGGCACGGCTGTAACGTTCGGCATGGCCGACGTGTTCGCTGCGACCGAAGTTCTGCGCTTCGGCCGCCGCGTCGGACGTCACCAGATTCCACCCTGCTCGCCCGCCAGACAAATGATCGAGCGAAGCAAACTTGCGCGCCACGTGGTAAGGCTCGTTGTAAGTCGTGGTCGCCGTCGCGATCAGGCCGATGTGATCGGTCACTGCGCTCAGCGCCGACAGGAGCGTCAGTGGCTCGAAATGATCGGAGCGCGCCATTCGGCTGGCGATATCGCCCGTGGCGGCAGCGACGCTGTCTGCCACGAACAGCGCATCGAACTTCGCCGCCTCGGCCACTTGCGCCAGATGCCGGTAGTGCTTGAAATCCAGCCCCGCATCAGCGGGCACGTCCGGGTGTCGCCAGGCCGCCACGTGGTGCCCGGTGGCCATCAGGAAAGCGCCCAGTTTCATCTGTCGAGCCGTCTTGCTCATACCTGTCTCCTTTCAGTGCGGTCGCCCGCTTAGAAATCCTTGCGTACCTGCACACCGAAATAACGCTCGTCGTCACGCGGCACCGAGCGATACACGTAGCTGCCGCCCGTGGCGAGCATCGGTGAGTAGGACTTGTCTGCCAGATTCTTGCCCAGCAGGGCTACACGCCAGCCGCTGTTGTAGTCGGCCACTGCGACGCTTGCGTTCCAGATGCCGTAGGCACCCTGTTTGGTGTCAGGGTTCTGGCTGATGTCGTACTGCACTTCGCTCTGCCAGCTGTAATCGGTGCCCAGTTCGATATCCAGACCGTTGTCCAGTGGGATGGTGTAATCGGCGCGGACGTAGCTCTTCCAGTCCGGGCTGTACGGCAGGGTCTTGCCGTCGACATTGCAGGACGCGGCGGCACCGGCCGGGCAGGCGAAGGTATCGATGCGCGCCCGGGTGTAGGACAGCGCGCCGGAGAACTTCAGATTGCGTGTGGCCTGCAAGGCGTAATCGAGCTCGACGCCTTCGGTGCTGACGCTGCCTGCGTTGATCAGCCGGGTCACGACCTGCCCGGCAACGCTGTCGAAAAAGTTGGCCTGGTAGTTATCGTAATCGCTGTGGAACACCGCCAGGTTGGTGGTCAGGCGATTGTTCCAGGTGGTGGCCTTGATGCCGACTTCCCAAGTGTTGGACGTCTCGGGTTTCAGGGCCTCGGTATCGCGCGGCTGCATGTTGAAGAACACGTTGTAGGCCGGGCCTTTGTAGCCACGCGAGTACGTGATGTAGCTGGTCACGCTTTCGCTCAAGTCGTATTGCAGGCCCACACGACCGGACTTACCCTCTTCGTTGACCGAACCGGAACTGCTCGTCGCCGGCTGAATGCCGCTGACCGTGGTGGTCGACGTCGAGACGCGGCGGTGATCGTACTCAAGGTCGTCGTGCGTCCAGCGCAGCCCGGCAATCGCCCGGAAATCCGGGGTGAAATTGAACGTGGTTTCGCCGAACACCGAATAGCTTTCATTGGTGGTGGTGTAATCGGCAACACCCTGATCACGACGCGTCGGCGTGATCAACGTGCGCTGGTAGGTCTCGTCGCTCTTGCCGTGCATGTAGAACAGGCCACCGACGTATTCGATGAACTGGCCTTTTGGTGAGGCCAGGCGCAGCTCTTGCGAGTACTGGTTGAACTCCAGATCACCCTTGTCTTCGGTGCCGGGGAACGCTGCCGTGATCGTGCCGAGGCGGTCGCCGTCCTGATACTGCGTGTTATCCCAGCCACGCCAGGCAGTGATCGACGTCAGGGTGTAGTCACCCAGTTGCCAGTCCAGTTGCCCGGACAACCCTTTGTTGGTGTCTTCGACATGGCTGCGGTAATCGCTGATCACGTTGCGGTTGTCGCTGTCGGCACGCACTGGCGACAGCGCGCTGGAGAAAGCCGGTGTGAGCGACTTGGTCACCACGCCGTTGGGCGCGTCGTCATGGGACTGCATGTAGTCTGCCGCGAGGGTGAAGGTGATGTCGTCGTTGGGCGTGAATTCCAGCTTGCCCCGCGCGCCCTTGCGGTTGTAGCCGTTGACCTCATGGCCGTTGAGTTTGTTGTCGACGTTGCCGTCGTAGCTGCCGAACAACGTGGTGATCGAGCCTTTTAGCGTGTCCGGGATCAGGCTGCCGCCGATGCCGAAACGCGTGCGACTTTCGTTGCCGCTGTAGTAGGACTGATCGATGTAGCCGTGAGTCTCTTCGGTGGGCGCTTTGGTCGTGACGTTGAGCACGCCGGCCGACGCATTCTTGCCGAACAGCGTGCCTTGCGGGCCGCGCAGGACTTCGATGCGCTCCAGATCCAGCAGATCGAGCGTGGCCTGGCCGGGACGGGCGTAGACCACGCCGTCGATGACTGTCGCCACAGTCGGCTCGACGCCCGGCGAGGTGGAGATGGTGCCGACGCCGCGCACGAAGAGCGAAGTATCTTTGTTCGATGCGCCGGTCCTGAAGTTCAGCGACGGGACCTGCTGCACGATACTGGCGACGCCGTTTCGGTTATCGCGTTCCAGTTGCTCGCCCTGAATCACCGACACGGCGACCGGTACTTTCTGCAGCGATTCTTCACGGCGCGTGGCGGTCACGGTGACCGATTCAAGTGTCGGTGTGTCGCTGGCCTGCTCTACGGTATCCGCCGCCATGACCTGAACCATCGGCAAGGCCGTCAGCCCCATCAGCAACCAGCCGCAACGACGCCCCCGCGCCGCGTGAACCTGATCGATGGCTTGCGCCAGTCGTGTATGTTTGACCCCATCCCCATGTGTTGTGTGCATCTGCGTGCCTGCCTGAAATATGCCCTGATCCGACAGTGCCTCGGGCACTGACGCCTTTGATTACGACTAAACCGGGTCCGGGCATTCGCGGTGGCGAGTAGCAGACAAACCATCTTTGTTAGCGCTAACATCGCCAGTATCAGGAACTGACAGATAGATCGTCCAATACTGAAAAATTAGTTTTATATGCTTTTTAATTTTAAAAGAAGCGCATGAGCATGGCTGACCAAACACCCGCGACACGTAAACGCCGAGGCGCAGGCCGGGTGACGATCAATGCCGTGGCCAAACAGGCTGGCGTGTCGGCCATCACCGTTTCGCGCTACTTCAACCAGCCGGAGCAGGTGTCGTCGGAACTGCGCGAGCGCATTTCGGCGGCGGTCGGTGCGCTGGGCTACGTACCCAATCTGGTGGCAGGCGGACTTGCCTCGGCGCGCAGCCGAGTGGTGGCGATGGTGATCCCGAACATCTCCGGGCCGATCTTCGCCAACACCATCCAGGGCTTCAGCGACACCCTGAGTCGGCACGGATTCCAGTTGCTGCTGGCCTCCAGTTACTTCTCCGTCGAGCAGGAAGAAAGCGCCGTGCGCGCTTTTCTGGGCTGGTCCCCGGCGGCACTGGTGCTGACCAGTCGCTTTCACAGCGACGCTACGGAAAAGATGATCGAGCAGGCGGATATCCCGGTGATCGAAACCTGGGACCATCAGCCTGAACGCAGCCCGATCCAGATCGGTTTTTCCCACTATGAAGTCGGCGTCACGGCCGCGCGGTATCTGCACGGCAAGGGCTACCGTCGCATTGCCTTCGTGGAGAACAGCATCGCTGGGGACTTCAGCGCACAGGAGCGCCGCGACGGCTATGTCGCGACGCTTGAAACGCTGGGCCTGAAGCCTTGGGTATTTGTGCCCGATGCGGGGCTTGCGCCGTTTGAAGCGGGCAGGCAGGCGATGGATGTGCTGATGAACCAGCCTCTTCAGCCTGATGCGATTTTCTTTGCCAATGACAACCTGGCAGCAGGCGGCCTGCTCACCAGCCAGCGCATCGGCCTGCAAACGCCCAGAGATTGCGCTGTGATGGGCTTCGGGGATTACGCTTTCGCGCAGATGATGATGCCCAGCCTGACCACCATCAAACCACCCGCCCTGCAGATCGGCGTACTGGCGGCGCAGCGCGTGCTGGAGAGCCTGGGCGTGTTGCCGGTCGAGGGAGAGATTCAGAGGCTGAACCTGCTGGCATGCGAGCTGGTGGAGCGGGAGAGCACGTAAGTCGATGATTGTCCCCACGCTGTGCGCTCATCGCGTTAAGCACGTCTTGCAGCGAACAACTTACCTTGTGGGAGGGGGCTTGCCCGCGATGAACGATGACACGGATCGTCTGATACACCGCGCCGACTTCATCGCCGGCAAGCCGCCTCCCACAGGGTTAAGCGTTCAGTCGGCAACGATTGTATCTGATCGTCTCTACGCCAGTGGGACGGGTGGGGATTCAGCCCATGACGCTGCGCCCCCCCATTAAGGTCCACTCGATCAACGCACCAGATGCAGGAACTGCATGTGTCGCTCGTACTGGTCAAGCACGTCGTTGATCACCTGTTCCTTGGTGTAACCCACCAGATCGTAGTCCTGGCTGCCCTCACTCAAATGTACCTCGGCGCGGTAGTAGCGACGGTTGTTCAATTGCTTGGAGCCCATGCCGCCTCGGGCAAACGACGGGGTGAAGAAGCCTTTCATCTGCACCTGATAGATAAACGGGCGCTCTTCGCCATGGCCGATTTCCAGGGTCACAGAGTCATTGGACGGGTCAGGGACGTTGACCACGCTCAGGCCTTTCTCGACAAACACTGCCGTGACCTCGTCGATGGCAGGGCGAACGGTCTGGTCGAGGAATCGGTACACCTCGTCTCGCGAGGGATAATGCACGGCCTGACTCAGACGCTGACGCCAGCCGCCCCGTCGCGAACCCGACACCGGAGCCAGTGAGTAAAGCTGCGCAATCTGGCGCTGGGACTCCATGAAGAACGCCTTGTGCAGCCCCCACATCATCAGCAGCAAGATCAGCGAGAACGGCAGCGAGGTCAGTACCACCGCTGATTTCAACGCATCGATACTGCCCGAGAACAGCAGCCCGCTGGTGATCAGCGCCGTTGCCACACCCCAGAACACACGCAGCCATTTCGGGCCATCCTCGTCCGGGTTACCACCCTTGGCCGACAGGGTCGAAAGCACCACCGTGCCCGAGTCGGCCGAGGTCACGAAGAACACGAAACTGATGAACACCGTGACGGCGATCACCGTCTTGCTCCACGGGTAGGTTTCCAGCAGCAGGTACAGCGTCATCGAAGGGTCGTCGATGGCGGACTGGCCCAGCGCAGCCATGCCGTGGTTGAGCACCTGATCAATGGCACTGTTGCCGAAGATCGACATCCAGGCCAGGGTGAAGCCCAGCGGAATCAGCAATACACCGAAGACGAACTCGCGGATGGTACGGCCACGCGAGATGCGCGCAATGAACAGCCCCACGAACGGCGACCAGGCAATCCACCACGCCCAGTAGAACACCGTCCAGCCGCCCAGCCAGTCGCTCGGCTCGTTGTAGGCATAGACGTCGAAACTCTTCGTCGGCAATGCGCCGAGGTAATCACCGATGTTCTGCACCAGCGTATTCAGCAAGTGCTGAGTCGGACCGGCAAACAGCACGAACAGCAGCAGCGCACAGGCCAGCAGCATGTTGATATCGGACATCAGGCGCACGCCCTTGTCGACGCCCGCAATGGCCACCAGAATCGCCGCGCCCATCATCAGTGTGATCAGACCGACCTGAATCCAGTGGGTGTGCGCGACACCGAACAGGTAGTCCAGGCCCGAATTGAGGTGCAGGACGCCGAAGCCCATGTCGGCACCCAGACCGAAGATGGTGGCGATGATGCCGAAGCCGTCCACCGCGTAACCGATGGGGCCATTGATACGCTTGCCGATCAGCGGATAAAGCGCCGAACGCAGCGCCAGCGGCAGGTTATGGCGATAGGCGAAATAAGCCAGCGCCATGCCGACAAAGGCAAACACACCCCAGCCATGCAGGCCCCAGTGCAGAAACAGCAGTTGCATGCCCTGCCGTGCGGCCTCGGTGGTACCGCCCTCGCCTTGTGGCGGTTGCAGCAGGTGAGTCAGGGGTTCTGACACGCAGAAAAAAAACAGCGTAATGCTGATCCCGGCCGCAAAGAGCATGCCGGCCCAGGACAGGTAACTGAATTCGGGCTCGTCGTGGTCGGCACCGAGCTTGATCTTGCCGTAGCCAGATACGGCGGTGACCACCACGAAGACCAGATACAGCGTCATGACCAGCATGTAGTACCAGCCGACCGTATTGGCCGCCCAGTTCTGTGCCGCCAGCAGCCACGCACCGGCAGCTTGCGGGAAAGCGATCACGATCACGCCGAAGATCAGGATAAAGCTCGCAGCGAAGTAAAACACTGGAGCGTTCATGCGGACCGTACCGCTGGGTTGCGTACTCGGAGTACTCATCGACTGCATGCCTCCGGACTGATTGAAACCACTACAAAAAACGCATACGGCAAGGGTTAGCCTCCTGTTGTGAGCGGGCAGCGAACCACCGGTTTAACTTGAATGAACGTTCAATTTAAACACGAAAGGCCCCGTGATTACGAATCGCGGGGCTGTGATTGCTGGCTCAGACCAGGGTATGACGCGTGCAGGAGAGGGTTCGTTCCCGGGTGCGGGGCGGAGCATGCGCCCGATCATCAATCCGATCGGGCGCACTGCAAAAAACTACTTCTGCGTCCCGTCATCCTGCTGCAGCAGGTTGGCCTGGGTCAGGTTGCAGCCTGCCGGGACGCTACGGGTCAGCCAGACGTTGCCGCCGATGGTCGAGCCCTGACCAATCGTGATGCGCCCCAGAATGGTCGCACCGGCGTAAATCACCACGTCGTCTTCCACGATCGGGTGACGCGCGTGGCCCTTCTGCAACTGGCCGTCTTCGTCCGCCGGGAAGCGCTTGGCGCCCAGCGTGACAGCCTGATAGATCCGTACCCGCTCGCCGATGATGGCGGTTTCGCCGATGACGACACCTGTGCCGTGGTCGATGAAGAAGCTCGGGCCGATCTGCGCGCCGGGGTGAATGTCGATGCCGGTGGCCGAGTGCGCCAGTTCAGAGCTGATGCGCGCCAGCAGCGGCAGGCCTGCGCGGTACAGATGGTGGGCAAGGCGGTGGTGAATCACCGCCAGAATACCCGGGTAGCACAGCAGCACCTCATCGACACTGCGTGCTGCCGGGTCACCGTGATAGGCGGCCAGCACATCCGTGTCGAGCAACTGACGAATCCCCGGCAGTGCGGTAGCGAAATCCTGGATCAGGACCAGCGCATGCTCGTCGATCCCGACCAGTTCCCTGCCTTGCTGATGCGCCACGTAACGCAGCTCGAGCCGGGCCTGTGCCAGCAGCGCATTGAGCGCAACGTCCAGCGTATGGCCGACGTAGAAATCCTCGCTTTCCTCACGCAAATCAACAGGACCCAGCCGCATTGGAAACAATGCGCCGCTCAGCGCCTCGAGAATCTCGCCCATCGCTGCACGCGACGGCAGCTCGCGACCACCATGCTCGCCACTCACGCGACGGTTGCGCGTGCGCCAATCCTCACGCGCCGCACGTAACTGGCTGACGATACGCTGCAACTGCCAATGGCTGGAACGGCCGTCGGCGGATGCTTCTGGAATATCGCTCACGCTGAACTCTCCTTGGTCATGACGGTGGCGACCCGACGTTATCGGGCGCTGCTGCGCCCACTCTACGGCAAACATTCAAGTGGAAAAAATAACAATTTTTGTACGAATCGGCTGAGCGGAGCATAAACACCGACAGGTTGCCGTGTGGGAAACGTCTGCCTATAGTCCGCAGACTACAGTCCGCTGACTCTCTACACGGCTCACTTATTACCATGATCAAAAATCAGCTTGCCCGCTTCAGTCGTCTGGACTTGATCAGCGCGCCCACCGCCCTTGAAAAGCTCGATCGCCTGTCAATCTGGGCTGGCCGCGATATCTACGTCAAACGTGATGACACCACGACACTGGCGCTGGGCGGCAACAAGGTGCGCAAGCTCGAATACCTGGCGGCCGACGCGCTGGCGCAGGGTGCCGACACCCTGATCACCGCAGGTGCCATTCAGTCAAATCATGTACGACAGACCGCTGCGCTGGCAGCGCGTCTGGGTCTGGGCTGCGTGGCCCTGCTGGAAAATCCCATCGGCACCGACGACAGCAACTACCTGCACAACGGCAACCGTCTGCTGCTGGAGCTATTCGACGCCAAGGTCGAGCTGGTCGAGAACCTCGATAACGCCGACGAACAACTACACGCACTGGCTGCTCGCCTGCGCAGCAATGGCAAGAAGCCTTATCTCGTACCTATCGGCGGCTCGAGTCCGGTCGGCGCGCTGGGTTATGTCCGCGCCGGGCTGGAACTGGTCGAACAGATCAAACAGACCGGCATCGACTTCGCTGCCGTGGTTCTGGCCTCTGGCAGCGCTGGAACCCACAGCGGTCTCGCGCTGGCGCTGGCCAGTGAATTGCCGGATCTGCCGGTCATCGGCGTGACCGTTTCGCGCAGTGAAGAGGCCCAGTTCCCCAAGGTTCAGGGCCTGGCCGAGCGCACTGCAGAGTTGCTGGAAATTCCGATGCCGCCGTGTTTCAAAGTCGAGCTGTGGGACGAGTATTTCGCACCGCGCTACGGCGAACCGAATGCCGGCACGCTCTCGGCGATCAAACTTGTTGCGGGTCACGAAGGTCTGTTGCTTGACCCGGTTTACACCGGCAAGGCGATGGCAGGGTTGCTGGACGGTATCGGACGTCAGCGATTCAACGATGGGCCGCTGATTTTCCTGCACACTGGCGGTGCTCCTGCGCTGTTCGCTTACCCGGACGTATTTTCCAGCTGATTCTGCGGACCGGGGTCGGGTTATGCCCGAAATGAAAGACAAGCGCCCTTTTAGTTATTTTTGTTCATAACTGGATGGCCTTATAGTGGCGCCCGGCAGGCCCCCACCTGTAGCGTAACCCACTGAAAAAAGCTGAATTCCCAGCACCCGGACGCGTCCGTCAGGCCTGAAACCGGCCCGACACTTCACACAAAACAAGAGGCTCGCATGAACATTTCCGCTATTCGTCGCACGTTTCTTTTCTCGGCACTGAGCCTGATGCTCGGCACCGGTATTGCTGGACACGCCATCGCTGGCGAGCAACTGCAGAAAATCAAGGATAGCGGCACCCTGAATGTGGGCCTGGAAGGCACTTATCCGCCGTTCAGTTTCGTGGACGAGAATGGCAAGTTGACCGGCTTTGAAGTCGAGTTCTCCGAGGCGCTGGCCAAGGAGCTGGGCGTCAAGGCGAAGATCCAGCCGACCAAATGGGATGGCATTCTGGCCTCGCTGGAATCCAAACGTCTGGACGTGGTGGTCAATCAGGTCACCATCTCCGATGAGCGCAAGAAGAAGTATGACTTTTCCGAGCCCTACACCATTTCCGGTATTCAGGCGCTGATCAACAAGGAAAAGACCAAGGACAGCATAAAGACCGCACAAGACTTGAGCGGCAAGAAAGTCGGCGTGGGTCTGGGTACCAATTATGAGCAATGGCTCAAGGCCAATGTGCCAACCGCCATCGTCAAGACCTATGACGATGATCCGACCAAGTATCAGGATCTACGCGTAGGCCGTATCGACGCGATTCTGGTTGATCGCCTGGCCGCACTGGAACTGGTTGCCAAGACCAAGGACACCCTGGCGGTGACCGGCGAACCCTTCTCCCGTCAGGAATCGGGCATCGCACTGCGTAAGGGCGAGCCGGAACTGCTCGAGGCCATCAACAAGGCCATCGACAAACTGCGTGCCGACGGCACCCTGGCCAAGCTGTCGCAAAAGTACTTCAACGCTGACGTGACAAAATGATCGAAGAGAGCCTTAAGCTCGCGCTGGACTCCGCGCCCTTTCTGCTCAAGGGCGCGTATTACACCGTTATCCTCAGCCTGGGCGGGATGTTCTTCGGACTGGTGCTGGGCTTCGGCCTGGCCCTGATGCGTCTGTCCAGCTTCAAGCTGCTGAGCTGGATTGCACGTATCTACGTGTCATTCTTCCGCGGTACGCCGCTGCTGGTGCAACTGTTCATGATCTATTACGGCCTGCCGGAACTGGGCATCGAACTGGATCCTCTGACGGCTGCGTTGATCGGTTTCTCGCTGAACATGGGTGCGTATGCCTGCGAGATCCTGCGTGCGGCCATCGGCGCGGTGGAGCGTGGACAATGGGAAGCGGCCGCCAGTATCGGCATGACCCGCTGGCAGACCCTGCGCCGGGCCATTCTGCCGCAGGCTGCGCGCACGGCCTTGCCGCCGCTGGGCAACAGCTTCATCTCGCTGGTCAAGGACACCGCGCTGGCCGCCACCATCCAGGTGCCGGAGCTGTTCCGCCAGGCGCAGTTGATCACCGCGCGCACCTTCGAAATTTTCACCATGTACCTGGCCGCCGCACTGATCTACTGGATCCTTGCCACGGTGCTTTCGCACTTGCAAAACAAGCTCGAAGCGCGGGTCAACCGGCATGATCTGGAGTCCTGACGCATGATCGTGGTTGAAAAACTCACCAAGGAATTCAAGGGCAATCAGGTGCTCAAGGGCATCGACCTGCGTGTCGAAGCCGGCGAAGTCGTGGCCATCATCGGGCCCAGCGGCTCGGGCAAGACCACCTTGCTGCGTTGCCTGAATCTGCTGGAGACACCAACCAGCGGCAGTATCACAGTCGCAGACATCACCATTGATGGCAGCCGTCCCGTCAGCCAGCAGCAGGGCCTCATCCGCCAGTTGCGCCAGCAGGTCGGGTTCGTGTTCCAGAACTTCAATCTGTTTCCACACCGCACCGCGCTGGAGAACGTCATTGAAGGCCCGGTGGTGGTCAAGAAGGTTGAGCGTGAAAGCGCGCTGGCGCTGGGTAGAAAGCTATTGGCCAAGGTCGGTCTGGCTGGCAAGGAAGATGCCTACCCCCGCAGACTCTCAGGCGGCCAGCAACAGCGCGTGGCGATTGCCCGTGCGCTGGCGATGGAACCGCAAGTGATTCTGTTCGACGAGCCGACCTCCGCGCTGGACCCGGAACTGGTAGGTGAAGTGCTGACCACCATCCGCGCCCTGGCCGAAGAAAAGCGCACCATGGTGATCGTCACTCACGAGATGAGTTTTGCGCGTGATGTGGCCAACCGGGTGATCTTCATCGACAAAGGTGTGATCGTCGAACAGGGCGACGCAAAAGCGCTTTTTGCCAACCCGAAGCAGGAGCGTACGAGGCAATTTCTGGAGCGCACAAGGGCCTGATCCTACAGCCCCCTTCCAAAAGGCAGCACCTCACACGTGCTGCCTTTTTGCGTTTTACATTTCAAAAAATAATGATTGATCAATATCTTCATTGGCTTGAACCATCTGCCCCCAAAAACCCATTCAGATTTTGGATTTGTCCGAACGACGTTCTGTCTCATTGATACGGGCTTTTTCTGGCAGCCGCCAATTCTTCATGCCCCCACCCTGCAAAAAATTTTCTGGCCGACCCCGGCATTCTTAATCAGATTTTTTTGTAGTAGGACAGTTGATGTTCGCCAAGTAAACAGTTCCAAATATTGCTTGTAGGAAGTATCTAATTTTTCAGAAAAGACCTACTTGACAGTGGCCGTATATTGACATGGACACGCAAAGCTAATTAGCTCGCCTGAAACAGGTCATTGATAACACTACAAACTTCAAGCCGCCATTTTCGACACTTTGTAATGTTTGCCACACCTTGGAAATTTGCGGTACTTATCAATCCGACTGTTTTGAACATCATTTTAGCCAAACATGAAAAGTCGTGACGATTTTTTACATGAATCCTTGTTTTCAGGAGTACCCGACATGAACCAGACTCTGTGCAAAAACAGCCTCGTAAAGCTGTCAGCCCCTTCTGTTCCGCAGGCCTGCCGACATGGCATCGGTGTCAGGACAGCCTCCAGCCTGACTGTCCACATTGATCCGTATGACGGCATGGATGAAGGCGATCTGATAGAGCTGTTCTGGGACGGCTGTTACGTTGCGTCGAAAATTCTAACGGCGTCCGACAGCGGGACCGCTATCGTCCTACGCGTGCCAGAAAGCTTTCTACAGAACGGTAAGGCGCGTACTTACTACCGAGTCATGAAAGTGGGTGGAACACCGATTACATCGGCCTGCCGCAAGCTGTGGGTCAAGCTCAACCCGCCCGGCGGACGCCTGCTCAGCCCCAACACTGAAGAGAATCAGGGACTGGCGCCGCTTTACGTAGCCCCTTCAGTGCTGCGTCGCGGCCTCACCCAGCGACATCTGGACGGCGGATTGCCGATGGCCATCGAGCCCTACCTGAACATGGCGGCACACGACGAGATCACAGTCCGTCTGGGGGATCTGCGTATGGACCTGCCGCCCCTTACGCAGGAAGATATCGGCGAACCCATCGATCTGGTCGTGCCTGCGGACCTGATCATGGAGGCCGGTGAACAGCAACTTGAGGTGACGTATTGCATCATCGACAGAGTCGGGAACAACTCGCTGTGGGCACCGCCACGTGAAATAAAAATCCCGGCATTGAATGTCAGGTTGCCGCAATAACCGGACAGCCTGCCGGTAAACCTGACGCAATGAAAGGAACTCATTAATCAATCATCGCAGCGCGATTGGCGTGCCACCACTTAATATAATTAATTAACACCGAACTCCATTAATTCAGATTTATCGCTCAAGCGGTGCTGATGCCCCCTGAGCCGTGCATAAACCATTTCGAACACATAAGCGACGACAGTGCTTATTTGAATGACGACAGGCCTGAGCCTGCGACCGCTCACTGCCAATCTATGCTTATTCCAAAAAGAACGTTTTAAAAAATTTAATACACGCTTAGGGTATATACACCGGACCACCGGACATCGTGATGTTTTCAGCCGCAGCGCTTGCGGCCTACCGCTACGAGGTTTCGATGGTCACTTTCACAACCACCCCTGTGGATAACACCAGGGCGATCAAGGCTCCACAAGAGCCCGACGTCGCCCCTCACCTGTCGCCTGCCAAAGTCCTGCAAAACGACGCAGATGCCATTGCAGCAGCCCATGAACTGGCTGCGGCGGCTCGCGTGCAGGCCGCCAGGCGCGATCAGGAACGTCTGTTGCCCTGGCCTGAAATCGAGCAGTTCACTCGCAGCGGGCTGGGCAGCATTTCCATTCCGCGCATCTACGGCGGTCCGCAAGTTTCCTTCGTGACGATTGCCGAAGTATTCAGGATCATCTCCGCTGCCGATCCGGCACTCGGGCAAATCCCGCAGAACCAGTTCGGCATCCTCAACCTGCTGCAGGGCGCCGCCACCGAGCAGCAGAAAAAAGTACTGTTCCAAAGCGTGCTGGACGGTTGGCGCATCGGCAATGCGGGGCCGGAGCGCGGAACCAAAAATACCCTGGACCTCAAGGCGCGAATCACCCCTCACGGTGGTCATTTCGTGATCAGCGGGCAGAAGTTCTACTCCACCGGCGCGCTGTTCGCGCACTGGGTCGCGGTCAAGGCGCTGGACGAAGAAGGTCGCCAGGTCATGGCCTTCGTCAAACGCGGCTCGCCGGGGCTGCGCATCGTCGATGACTGGTCAGGCTTTGGCCAGCGCACCACTGCCAGTGGCACGGTATTGCTGGACAACGTACCGGTCGAGGCCAGCCACGTGGTTGCCAACTGGCGTCTGTCGTTGACACCCAACATTCAGGGAGCGGTCTCCCAGCTGATTCAGGCCGCCATCGACGCGGGCATCGCACGCGGTGCCATCGACGACGCCATCGCCTTTGTCAGGGATCGCTCCCGGCCGTGGATCGACGCCAAGGTCGAGCGCGCCAGCGATGACCTTTACGTGATCGCCGACATCGGCAAACTGAAACTCGACCTGCACGCCGCCGAGGCGCTGCTGCGCAAGGCCGCTCAGGTGCTGGATGAAGTCAGTGAGGCGCCTGTCGACGAACAGTCGGCCGCCCGCGCCTCTATTGCTGTCGCGCGCGCAAAAGTGTTGACCACCGAAATCTCGTTGCTCGCCAGTGAAAAACTGTTCGAACTGGCCGGCAGTCGCGCCACCCTCGCCGAATTCAATCTTGACCGGCACTGGCGAAACGCTCGGGTCCACACCCTTCACGACCCGGTGCGCTGGAAATACCACGCCGTCGGTACCTGGCATTTGAACGGCACCCTGCCCGCCCGCCATTCCTGGATCTGAACCAGACCACTGGAGCACACCTTTCATGAGTTTCAATCCACAGGCGCGCGACCACGCAGCGCTGATCACCAGTGACGTCCAGGCTCTGCACATCGCCCGCGAACTGGCCAACCACTTCAAGACCGAAAGCGCTGTACGCGACCGCGAGCGACGCTTGCCACATGCCGAGCTGGAGCTGTTCAGTCAGTCCGGGCTCTGGGGCATCAGCGTGCCGAAGGCCTTCGGCGGTGCGGGTGTTTCATCGGTAACCCTGGCCAGGGTCATCGCGCTGATCTCAGAAGCCGATGGTTCACTGGGACAGATTCCGCAAAACCATTTCTATGCCCTTGAAGTGCTGCGCGTGAACGGCAGCCCGCAGCAGCAGAAACGCTTGTACGCCGAAGCACTGGCAGGTCAGCGCTTCGGGAACGCGCTGGCCGAACTGGGCACCAAAACCGCCCACGACCGCACCACACGCCTGAAGCACGAGGGCAACGGCTATCGCATCAATGGCCGCAAGTTCTACGCCACCGGCGCGCTTTACGCACAGCGCATTCCGACCTCGGTGATCGACGACAACGGAATTCAGCAACTGGCGTTCGTGCCGTATGACAGCGCAGGTCTGACCGTCATCGACGACTGGAGCGGTTTCGGCCAGCGCACCACAGGCAGCGGCTCGGTGGTGTTCAACAACGTTTACGTCGATCCAGACGATGTGGTGCCCTTCCAGAGCGCTTTCGAGCGACCGACCACGCTGGGTCCGCTGGCGCAGATTCTTCACGCTGCCATCGACACCGGCATTGCCCGCGTAGCCTTCGAGGATGCGCTGACCTTCGTTCGCACACGTACCCGGCCATGGATCGACTCAGGCATCGAAAAGGCCGTGGACGACCCGTTGACGCTGCACAGCTTCGGCAGGCTGAGCATTCGTCTGCACGCGGCCGAGGCATTGCTCGAGCGCGCGGGTGAATACCTGGACATCGCCCAGGCCGACAGCAACGCCGACACCGTGGCCGCCGCCTCCATCGCGGTGGCCGAAGCACGCGCCATCAGCACCGAGATCTCCCTGGCGGCGGGCAGTACGCTGTTCGAACTTGCCGGCAGTCAGTCGACGCTCGCCGAGCAAGGCCTGGATCGCCACTGGCGCAACGCTCGAGTGCACACGCTGCACGGCCCGGTGCGCTGGAAATTTCACGCCATCGGCAATTACTACCTCAACGACACCCACCCTCCGTTGCGAGGGACGATCTGATGGCGCGCAAGAAGATCCTGCTCAACGCCTTCAACATGAACTGCATCGGCCATATCAATCACGGCTTGTGGACCCACCCGCGTGACACGTCCACGCAGTTCAACAGCCTGGAATACTGGACCGATCTGGCGAAGTTGCTGGAGCGCGGCCTGTTCGACGGGCTGTTCATTGCTGACATCGTGGGGGTGTATGACATCTACCAGAACTCAGTGGACGTCACACTCAAGGAGGCGATTCAGTTACCGGTCAACGACCCGCTGCTGCTGGTTTCAGCCATGGCGGGCGTCACGAAGCATCTGGGTTTCGGCCTGACTGCCAACCTGACCTACGATGCGCCGTACCTGTTTGCCCGTCGTATGTCGACGCTCGACCACCTGAGCCGTGGCCGGGTCGGCTGGAATATTGTCACCGGTTATCTCGACAGCGCGGCCCGGGCCATGGGCCTGAGCGAGCAGGTCGAGCACGACCGACGCTACGACCAGGCCGACGAGTACCTGCAGGTGCTGTACAAACTCTGGGAAGGCAGTTGGGAGGACGATGCGGTCATCAATGATCGCGAACAGCGCGTCTATGCCCAGCCAGGCAAGGTTCACAAAGTGCGGCATGCGGGCGAGTTCTATCAGGTCGAGGGCTACCACCTGTGTGAGCCCTCGCCACAGCGCACGCCGGTGCTGTTTCAGGCCGGCAGTTCGGAGCGGGGTTTGCAGTTCGCCGGGGAGAACGCCGAGTGCGTGTTTATCAGCGGCCAGAACAAGGCCTCGACCCGCGAGCAGGTGGACAAGGTGCGTGCCAGCGCCGTGCAGGCCGGGCGCAACCCGGACGACATCAAAGTGTTCATGGGGCTGAACGTGATTGTTGCCGCGACCGAGGCATTGGCGCAGGAAAAGCACGCCGAGTATCGTCGCCATGCCAGCGCCGAGGCGGGCGTTGCCCACTTTGCAGCGTCCACCGGGATCGATTTTGCGCAGTACGAACTGGACGAGCCGATCCAGTATGTGAAGAACAACGCCATTCAGTCGGCGACCAAAAACCTGAAGAACAACGACTGGACCCGCCAGAAACTGCTCGACCAGCACGCGCTGGGTGGCCGCTACATCACGGTCATCGGCTCGCCTGACCAGGTCGCCGACGAGCTGGAATCGTGGATCGCCGAAACCGGTCTGGACGGCTTCAACCTGACCCGCATCGTTACCCCGGAAAGCTATGAGGACTTCATAGATCTGGTCATCCCCGAGCTGCAACGTCGCGGGTCGTACAAGACCGCTTATGAAGACGGCAGCCTGCGCAGGAAACTGTTTCCCCAAGGCACCGACCGCTTGCCGCCGCAGCATCCGGGCGCCGGGTATCGGCAGGGCAACACCAGTTATGCCGAATAGCCACAGCCTCTGGGAGCAACCGAGCTTGTACTGAACAACTACAACCTGTGGGAGGCGGCTTGCCGGCGACAGGGTCGGTTCAGTCACTGATGTGGCGCCTGACAAACCGCCTCGCCGGCAAGCCGCCTCCCACAAGAAATCGCATTTGTTCAGTCGATCAATACAAACGATCCGACCGGGTAAATGCAAAACCCAGGAAGGAATAAAGGCTGTACCGAATAGCCACAACCCGTAGGAGCGAGCTTGCTCGCGATGGCCATGCGTCAAACGCTACACCTCTAGCGTCTGTATCGGCCCTCTCCCGAGCTCGCTCCCGCAGCAATTTAATGACCTCAATAACCCGTCATTTCAACGGAATGCACCATGACCAAAACCCTCGCAGCCCTGGCCCTCGGCCTGTTGACCCTGACCGCTCACGCCGCCGATGCGCCGCTGAAGGTTGGCACCACCGCAGCCTTCGCCATTCCGCTTGAAGCGGCTGTAGAAGAAGCCAGCAAACAGGGCCTGAAGGTCGAACTAGTCGAGTTCACCGACTGGATCGCGCCCAACGTCACCTTGGCAGCGGGCGACATCGACGTGAACTACTTTCAGCACATTCCGTTCCTGACCAACGCCAACGAGGCCGCAGGTTTCGGCCTGGTGCCGTATGCGCCAGGCATCATCAACAACGTCGGGCTGTACTCGAAAAAGTACAAAAGCTTCGACGAGCTGCCGAGCGGCGCAACCGTGGCCATCGCCAACGACCCGATCAACAGCGGGCGCGGCCTGCAATTGCTGGCCAAGGCCGGGCTGATCACGCTCAAGCAAGGTGTCGGCTACAAAGCGACCGAAGACGACATCACCGCCAACCCGAAAAAACTCAAGCTCATCCAGGTCGAAGCCGTGCAACTGGTGCGCGCCTACGACGACGCCGATCTGGTGCAGGGCTACCCGGCCTACATCCGCCTGGCCAAGACCTTTCCGGCCGATTCGGCGATTCTGTTCGACGGCATGGATCACCCTGAGTACGTCATCCAGTTCGTGATCAAGCCCGAGCGCAAGGACGATCCGCGTCTGGCGAAATTCGTCGACATCTATCAGCACTCGCCGGTGGTCCGGGCCGCGCTGGACAAGGTCAACGGCAAGCTCTACCAGGTAGGGTGGAAAGAATGACCGCCATCGCTCAGCGACAATGGACGCCGGACGTCAAACCTGCGGCGCGACAGACCGAGTTGCACCCGGACCTGAACCATGCCCACGTGCGCTTCATCAACCTGGGCAAGACCTATCAGGGCCGACAAGGTCCGGTGGAGGCGCTGGGCAACATCGATCTGGCAATCCAGCGCGGCGAAGTCTTCGGCATCATCGGCCGCAGTGGCGCGGGCAAGTCGTCGCTGATCCGCACCATCAACCGTCTGGAACAACCCAGCAGCGGCCGGGTGCTGATCGATCAGATCGACATCGGGGAGTTCAATGAAGACCGGCTGGTCGAGCTGCGCCGTCGCATCGGCATGATCTTCCAGCACTTCAACCTGATGTCAGCCAAGACCGTTTGGCAAAACATCGAGCTGCCGCTGAAGGTTGCAGGCGTACCCAAGGAGCAGCGCCAGCGCAAGGTCGCGCAGCTGCTGGAGCTGGTCGGCCTGCAGGACAAACAAAAGGCCTACCCGGCGCAGTTGTCCGGCGGCCAGAAACAACGTGTGGGCATTGCCCGCGCACTGGTCCACGACCCGGCGATCCTGCTCTGCGACGAAGCCACCTCGGCGCTGGACCCGGAAACCACGCAATCGATTCTCGGCCTGCTGCGCGAGATCAATCAGCGCCTGGGCCTGACCATCGTGCTCATCACTCACGAGATGGCGGTCATTCGGGATATCTGCCACCGCGTCGTGGTGCTGGAACAAGGCCAGGTTGTCGAGCAAGGCCCGGTCTGGCAAGTATTCGGCGACCCGCAGCACGAGGTCAGCAAAACCCTGCTGGCACCGCTGCAGCCCGGGCTGCCGAAAGAATGGGCCGAGCGCCTGACCGCAGAGCCGCAACAGCCCGACGCCACTGCATTGCTCGACGTGCAATTCACAGGTGTCACTGGCCAGGAGCCTGATCTGGCGGCGCTGTTCGCGGCGCTGGGCGGCAAGGTGCAACTGCTGCAGGGCGGCGTCGAGCGCATTCAGGATCGAGCCATCGGACACTTGATTCTTTCGGTCGCCGGATCACCGTACAACCGGGAAGAATTGTTGGCGCGAGCCCGCAGACAGGCACCGCGCGTGGAGGTATTGGGTTATGGGGTTTGATCGCTTGCTGCAAGGGACCATCGACACCTTCCTGATGGTGGGCGTGTCTTCGCTGATCGCGCTGCTGCTGGGGATTCCGCTGGCGGTGATTCTAGTCACCAGTTCCAGAGGCGGGATTTATGAAGCGCCTGCGATCAACCGGGTATTGGGCGCTTTCGTGAACCTGTTCCGCTCGATCCCGTTTCTGATTCTGATGGTAGCGCTGATTCCGTTCACCCGGCTGATCGTCGGCACCACCTATGGCGTATGGGCAGCCATCGTGCCGCTGACCATCGCCGCCACGCCGTTCTTTGCGCGCATCGCTGAAGTCAGCTTGCGCGAAGTGGACCACGGCCTGATCGAAGCCGCGCAAGCCATGGGCTGCCGACGCTGGCACATCATCTGGCACGTGCTGTTGCCCGAAGCACTGCCAGGCATTGTCGGCGGTTTCACCATCACCCTCGTGACCATGATCAACTCCTCGGCCATGGCAGGCGCAATAGGCGCGGGCGGCCTGGGCGACATCGCCTACCGCTATGGCTATCAGCGTTTCGACACGCAAGTAATGCTGACGGTGATCGTGTTGCTGGTGGCGGTGGTGGCCTTCGTGCAACTGGGCGGCGACCGGTTGGCGCGGCGCTTCAACAAGCGCTGACGGTCCGGGGTATATTAGCCGCCTTCCCGGACCGGACCGCCTTTGATGAAACTCGATCCCCAGACCCTCGACCAGATCACCACGACCACGCTGGATAACTACAACCGCGTCGCCGAAGACTTTCGCGAAGGCACGCGGGACCATGACGTCAGCCAGAACATCGACGCGCTGCTGCGCCATATAGAAGGGCCGACGCCTTGGCAGATTCTGGACTTCGGCTGCGGGCCGGGGCGTGACCTGAAGGCCTTCACCGCGATGGGTCATGTCGCGGTCGGGCTGGACGGCTCCGAGCGCTTCGCCGAGATGGCCCGAACAGAGACCGGCTGCGAGGTGTTGCAGCAAAACTTCCTCGAACTCGACCTGCCGCCCGCACGCTTCGATGGCATCTTCGCCAACGCCGTACTTTTCCACGTGCCGCGTCAGGAACTGCCCCGCGTGTTGCTGCAACTCCACGCCACGCTCAAGCCGGGCGGCGTGCTGTTCAGCTCCAACCCGCGCGGGCAGAACCAGGAGGGCTGGAACGGGGAGCGCTACGGCACCTACCACGATCTGGAATCATGGCGCGCCTTGCTGACCGACGCCGGGTTCGTCGAACTGGAACACTACTACCGCCCCGCCGGGCTGCCGCGAGAGCAACAGCCATGGCTGGCGAGCGTCTGGCGCAGGGTATAAGCCTGTCCGGAATGTGAAGGGGACTTGTATACGATGAGCGCGGAGCGTGAGGCACGATCATAATCAGTCAACTGATCGCTCCCACACTTTGAAATGCCGCCCAGTACGCTGCGCGTCCGGCTCCACAGCCGACGCGCAGCTCAATCAGTGTCCTGTCGCCAGTTCGCCTCCTGATCCTTCTTCTCATCCGCCTCGCGACGCTGTTCATCGGTCGGTTCCTTGATCCGGTACCAGGCCACATACAGCGCAGGCAGGAACAACAGTGTCAGCAGCGTCGCAATGATGATGCCGCCGATCATCGCGTAAGCCATCGGCCCCCAGAAGACTTCCCGCGCAATCGGGATCATGCCCAGACTTGCCGCCGCAGCCGTCAGCAGAATCGGCCGACGTCGATGCTCGGTGGCTTCAACCACCGCATCCCATGGCAGATACCCGCTGCGTTCGTAGGCGTCGATCTGGGTCACCAGAATCACTGAGTTGCGGATGATGATGCCAATCAGCGCCAGCACGCCCAGAATCGCCACAAATCCCAGCGGCGTGCCGGTCGGGATCAGTGCCAACACAACACCGATCAGACCCAGCGGCGCAACACTGGCAACCAGGAACATCTTCTGCACGCTGTGCAGCTGGATCATCAGGAAGGTCGCCATCAGAAACAGCATCAACGGCACCACGCTCGCAATCGGGCCTTGGGCCTTGCTGCTTTCTTCCACCGTGCCGCCGGTCGCCACCTTGTAGCCCACCGGCAGGCCGGCGGCGAATTTATCGATCTCGGGCTTCAACTGCTTGACCAGGTCCGTTGGCTGAATCTCGTCGCGCACAGCACCTTTCACGGTGATGGTCGGCTTGCGATCGCGACGCCACACCAGCGGCTGTTCAAGCTCATAGCCCACGGTCGCAAACGCCAGCAACGGAATGGACGCGCCGCTCGGCGTGACGATCTGCAGGTTTTGCAGGGTTTCCGGCGTGCCGCGCTCGGCGTCTTCGGCGCGACCGACCACGTTGATCAGGTAGATATCGTCGCGCACCTGAGTCACGGCAGAACCGCTGACCACGCTGTTCATCAGGTTGGCGACGTCCTCGGAAGACAACCCCAACTGCCGCGCCTTGTCCTGATTGATGTCGATGCGCAACACCTTGCCCGGCTCGTTCCAGTCGTAGATCACCTCGCCCACATGGGCGTTTTGATCCAGTAGCGTGGCCAGTTCGATGGCGTGCTGACGCACCTTGTCGACGTCTTCGCCGCTGACGCGGTACTGCAACGGACGTCCGACCGGAGGCCCCATTTCCAGCGGCTGCACATAGGAGCCGATGCCGACGAAATCATCACGCAAACGTTTCTGCAGACGCGCCGTCAACGCGCCACGCTCTTCCAGACCTTTGCTGACGATCACCAGCTGGGCGTAGAACGGGTTTTCCAGTTGCTGGTCCAGCGGCAGGTAAAAACGCAATGCGCCCTGGCCAATGTAGGTACTCCAGCGCTCGATGTCCGGATCGTCCTTGAGGCTTGCCTCGAAGCGATCGACCACCTTGCGCGTCTCGTTGACCGACGCGTTCTGCGGCAGGTTCAGATCGACCAGAATCTCAGGCCGGTCGGATGACGGGAAGAACTGACTCTGCACAAACTGCATCGAGAACAGCGACGCAGCGAAAAGAGCCAGTGTGATGCCAATCGCCAGCCAGCGATGACGCATGGCCCAGACCATGCTGCTGTTGAAAGCACGACCGACGCGGCCCGGTTCTTCGGACTTGGGTTTGACGTTGCTGCTCAGGATATGAATTCCGATCACCGGCGCAAACAGCACGGCCACCAGCCAGGACACCAGCATCGCCACCGCGATCACTGCAAACAGCGTGAAGGTGTATTCCCCCGCCGAACTGTTGTTCAGGCCAATCGGCACGAAGCCTGCCACCGTGACCAGCGTGCCGGTCAGCATCGGGAAAGCCGTCGAGGTGTAGGCATAGGTCGCGGCCTGCTCCTTGGTCTCGCCCATTTCCAGCCGTGTGACCATCATCTCGACCGTGATCATCGCGTCGTCCACCAACAGACCGAGGGCGATGATCAGCGCTCCGAGGGAAATCCGCTGCATGGTAATGCCGCTGTATTCCATGAACACGAACACCATCGCCAGCACCAGCGGAATGGAGCACGCCACCACAAGACCGGCACGCACGCCAAGGCTGATGAAGCTGACGACCATCACGATGATCACCGCTTCGAACAGGGCGCTGGTAAAACCGCCTACCGCCTTGTCCACCACTTCGGCCTGATCCGATACCTTGTGCACGCCGACGCCGACCGGCAGTTCAGCGGTCGTGGCGTCCATGCGTTCATGCAGCGCCTTGCCGAATGCCTGAATGTTGCCGCCCTTCTTCATGGCAATCGCAAGGCCAATGGCGGGCTTGCCGTTGTAGCGGAACAGCGGCTTGGGCGGGTCGGTGTAGCCACGGCTGATGTCAGCGATATCGCTCAGACGGTAGAAGCGATCATTGAGCCGCAGGTTGACGGCTGCCAGATCCTTCTCGGACGCGAACTGTCCCGAGGTGCGAACGGAAATCCGTTCCGGCCCGGCTTCGATCACGCCCGCAGGTGTCACAGCGTTCTGCGATTGCAGGCTTTGCACGACCTGCCGCTGATCCAGCCCGAGCGCCGCCAGTTTGCGGGTCGAGAAATTCAGGTAAATCACTTCGTCCTGCTGGCCGACCATCTCGACCTTGCCCAGCCCTTCGACCGAACGGATATCGACGCGGACCTTTTCGACGTAATCGCGCAACTGCCGCATCGAGAACCCGTCCGCCGTAAAGGCGTAGATGGACCCGTACACGTCGCCGAATTCATCATTGAACGCGGGCCCCTGCAGCCCTTGAGGAAATTGCCCGCGAATGTCGTCGATCTTCTTGCGCACCTGATACCAGATCTCCGGTATCGCCTTGGCGTCCGTGGTGTCGCGCAGGAAAACCATGACCGTCGATTCGCCCGGCCGGGTGTAGCTTTTCACATAGTCCAGGGAATCCAGCTCTTCGAGCTTTTTCTCGATGCGGTCAGTCACCTGTTCCAGCGTTTCGTCCACCGTCGCGCCCGGCCAGCGGGTCTGGATGACCATCGTCTTGATGGTGAACGAAGGATCTTCCTCACGTCCCAGCTTCATGTAGGAAAAAACGCCCATCAACAGCGCGACGAACATCAGGTACCAGACGAACGACTGATGCTTGAGCGCCCACTCGGACAGATTGAAATTCCCTTTCATCGCGGGCTTTCCTCATCGACTTTGACTTTCTGCCCCGGCTTGAGGCTGTTGACGCCCGCACTGATCACTTTCTCTCCGGCGCTCACGCCGCTGGCCAACAGAAAACTGCTGTCGTCCTGGCTCACGATATTGACGACTCTCGGGTTGACGGTCTGGCTCTGCGGATCGATGATCCAGATCTGGCGTTTGCCATCGACGTCCTGCAAGGCGTTGAGCGGCAGGCGGATGCGCGGGGCGATGGCCGAGCTGAGGGTCACGCTGATCGCCGTTCCCAGACGCAGCGCAGGCGGCGTTTCGGTCAGCGAAAAACGCGCCCGACGCGTGCGGGTCGAGCGGTCCGGTTGCGGTTCGATTTCACGCAGCGTCGCGGTGGTGTTCACGTCCGGATCAAGCTGGCTCGCGACGGTATACACCACATCGGCAGGCAATTGGTCAGCCAGTTGGGCAGGCATGTCGATCACCGCTTCCTTGATATCCGGACGCGCCAGTGTGACCACTTCCTGACCGGCCGTGACGACCTGCCCGGCTTCGACTTTCCACTCGGTGACCACCGCATCGTGATCGCTGCGCAGCTCGCTGTAGCTCAGTTGATCACGGGCCTGCTGCTCGGCAGCCTTGGCCTGATCCAGCGATGACTGAGCGGTTTTCAGGTTGGTCAGCGCGATGTCCAGTTGCGCCTGCGCACCGACACCACGGTCGAACAACGCCTGTTGGCGACGGGCATTGGCCTGCGCGTTGATCCACTGCGCCTGAACATTGGCCAGATCACCTTGACGGCCACGCACATTGTTCTGCTGATCGGTGGGATCGAGCGTTGCGAGCAGATCGCCCTTTTTCACTTCACTGCCCACGTCCACGTGACGACTGGCAATGCGGCCCGGCACGCGAAAGCCCAGCACGCTTTGGTAGCGCGCTTCGATATTGCCCGCAAAACGCCCGAAATCCTCCATCGACTCAGGCTTGGCTTCGACGAACACCACCGGACGTACAGGCTCCGGCGGCGTTTCATCCTTGCCGCAACCTGCCAGCAGCAAGCCACTCAATACAACGCACGATAAACGCTTCATGGTTGCACCTTGGCATTTTGCGGTCGGGATTGATCGGCGATTTCCACCTGCATGTCCGGGTGCAGCAACTGCCCCCCTGCGGTGACCACCCTCTCTCCCGCCTTGAGGCCGTCACTGATGATGACGTGGGAGGTCAGGTAACGCGCAACCGTGACGCGGCGCAGATTGGCCTTGCCCTGCTCGTCCACGACCCATACGGCAGGTTTGCCAAGGTGCTCGCCAAGGTCTTTGGTAAGCGCCGACCACGGCAGCTCGACGCTGGCATTGGCCGGTTTGCTCAAGGCAACACTGACCACCGATCCCAGGTCCATGCCCTCAGGCAGCGGGTCGAGCGCGATCTTGACCTGCAGGGTGCCCGTTTGCGCCGACACAGCTGGCGTGACCTCACGCACCTTGCCGCTGACCTTGATCGCCGGGTTGTCGAGCAGCGTCACCTGGACCGGCTCGTCACCCGGCGGCTGCACGAACAGGGACTCGTAGACGTTGAATACCGCATCGCGCTCGCCATCACGTGCCAGATCGAAGATAGGCACCGTGGCTTGCACGACCTGCCCGACTTCGGCCTGACGGGCTGTGATCACACCCGACACGTCGGCGACCAGTGCGGTGTAACTCAGTTGCTCACGGGCGTTGGCCAGTTGCGCCTGGGCGGCTTTCAGCGAACTTTCGCTTCCACGCAGCGCGGCCTGCGCAGAATCGTATTCGCTCTGACTGGTATAACCCTTGGGCAGCAACTTCTGCTGGCGGACAAAGGCGGCACGGGTCTGGCTGACGCGCGCCTGCTCGGCCGCGACCGACGCCTGCGCCGAGTCGACATTGATCTGCAGATCCTTGGGGTCGAGCCGCGCCAGTACCTGCCTGGGCGTTACCCGATCCCCTACATCCACACTGCGCTGGATGATCTTGCCGTTGACCCGGAACGACAGCTGCGTTTGCACCCGTGCCTGAATATCGCCCGTCAACGCAACACTGGCGGCGAACTCAGCCGTTTTAACCGGCTGCACGTACACCCGGGGCAAATCGGGCGCCGCCGGTTTTTCCTCGCCACAGCCGGCCAGTATCGCCATGGCAGCGGCAAGGCCGAGCGTAAACAAACTTGAAGGACGGGCAGGCATGCAGACTCCTTTTGCGGATGCCGGGGTGCAAGCGTAGGGGTACGGGAGAATCACGTGAACATGCGACTGTTGGCGTGCGGGAGGGTTCCTTGGAGGCGCTCGCAATAAAGGTCTGTGTGACTGGCAGGACAGGTTCGATGGCGGCGCAAGATGCCCGAGCACCTGGACCGGTTAAACGTGTCGATCACGCAGGCCTGCCATGAACACCAGCAGCAGGCATGCGAGATATCACGCAGTGGATCTCTCAGGCCGTTGTCTCACGCAGACCTGGCATGGACCTTCTGATCGGATCGGATCTGATCTGATCTGACGAAGACACAATTAAACGCGCTGGCCTTCCAATCGCCTCGTCGTAAGAAGGTGGAGGCTCGTAGGCAGGAGGCCTATCCCCTTGAGCAGCAGAAACCCGTTGATTGGTGAGATAAGCACGAAACCTATCCTCTAGTGATGGGCCAGACGGTGCAGAAATACCGTTACGGTGCCCTTGCAATGCGCCATTGTCTGGAACGAAATCATTCATGCGCCCTGGAGTCGCAGGAGCAGCACCACGCGATTGCCGTCCTGCAAGGCCTTCAGGGCGTCCTAGGTGGGCTCTTCTGCCAATCGCCGCACCGGCCGAAGCGGACAGCCCGGTTGTGCCCAGTACAGTAGTCAGGATCCCCACAATTATCAGCGGCGTGGAGATTTTCGGGTTTGACTCAGTAGTCACACTGCCGACTACAGTGCTTGCAATACCGCCGGCCATCAATATCAAACTGGCTATAGCCCCTAATGAAGTGAAACTCATATGCCCCGTCGGATCGATTCGGTTAATCGGATTGCCCGCACAATAGGCGTACGCGTTGAACCCGCCTTTACCGAACGGACTCAGACTGTCCGGGCTATTGAAGCGCATCAACGTCGGGTTGAAGGCGCGATAACCATTGCCCAGCAGGTAATGGCCGGTCACCTGCTCGGGTTGTGCGCCGGTGAAACCCGGCAGCGCGGTGCCGGACAGGTCAGGGTCGCGATGGCCGTAAGGTGAATAGGCGATATCGATCTGTTGCGCCGCGGTGATCACCCCCAACGCGCTGTTCTGCTGGTCTGTGGCGATCAAATCGATAGACCCTTCACTGTCTTCCCGATTCAGTTGCGCCAGCAGGTGAGTGTCTGCCTGAAACAACGTGCGCTGAAGGCCTCCCTGACGCTCAGTCGTCATTCGTCCGTTGCAGTAGAAGCGTTGAGTGAGTGCCTGAGCCAAGGGGCTCAGTGTCGCAATTCGGTCCAGCGGATCGTAGGTGTAGGTGCAAAGAAGCGTCATGATCACGTCCCTGATGATTAAGACTGAACTCAAGCGTGCGCCGGTTCGGCATGCAGGTCCACTGGCAGAAATGCCAAAGCAGCAGCGGCAAAACGTGAGTGGTCCCGGCGTTGTTCGAATCCAGGTCAGAGCCGTGTGTCCTCCACAAGCTCACTCTCATTACCCCGCACGCTAGAGGATTGGCTACGGAGGCTGGGTCGGGGGTTGACTGCTGCGGCAGTCGCACGCTTGGCTGCAAGTTTTGCCATTTCGGCGCGAGCGAAATTAAATCCCCGAAAACCCAGTGTGGAAAAGCTCAGTGCCACCGCAAGTCCGGCCAGAGGCTTTTGCAGGGGTGAGTCGGGGGCCGCGTTTTTGACAATGAACGCGGAGCCCCAAGCAACACCGGCGGTCACTGCGCCTACTGCGACGACAGCCGAAAGCTTCTCGCTCGTATTGGCAGGCCGTCTGAGTGCGGGTGGTGGCGGGCTCACGTCGGCGGCCGCGCCTTTCACCTTTACCCCTCTGAACACTGCTTTCAACGAAGGCCGAGCCATTGCCAGACCAATTCCAGCCGTCGCCAGGCCAGCACCGATATAGGCAGCCGATAGCGCAATATCAAGCCAATCATGCCCACTGGCGTCGCTCCGATTGACAGGATCCCCGGCGCAGTAGGCATAGGCATTCAAACCACCCTTGCCAAAAGGACTCACGCTGTCCGGGCTGTTGAAGCGCATCAACACAGGATTGAAGGCACGATAACCATTGCCCAGCAGGTAATGGCCCGTGATCGGGTCGCAGGGTTGACCGTTGAAGCCAGGCAGGTGAGCCAGCGGAATGCTGTGGCCGTAGGGAGTGTACGCAATCGCTTCAATCTGCCTGGGTGCGACCACGCTCATGATGCTTTGCTGATGATCAGAGGCCGTGAGTGACACGCTGGAGGAATGGCCCTCAGTCGCCCGGCAGGCCAGCAATTGGTGGTCGTGGCGCAAGAAGCTGTGTTGGTCGATGCCTTGGGTTTCAGTGATCGGCTTGTCGGCCTGATAGAACATCCGAACAGCGGCCTGTGCCAATGGGGTGTGGGTGGCGAGCCGGTCCAGAGGATCGTAGCGGTAGCGGCAGAGGATTGGGTTCTGAGGCATTTCACGCATCCGTGCTGGCTGAACTGCAGGTGTTCGGTGCGAGCAAAATGCGCTTGCTCACACCGCTACTCTGCATCGCCGTGTACATAAGCTGCTACTGACAGAACTGCGAGGTTTGCCGCTGCGTTCAGTACGTGGCGATATCCTCCAGCGAGCGATCCAGCCGGGTTCTGGCGATGTCGATCAGGTGGACCACCGAGAACGCCAGGTCGCGTTTCGCGCCATTGAGGGCATCGCCGGATTCGTACGCAGCGGCCGAGGCGCAGCGCAGGATGTCACTGACCTGGATCAGGGTTTCTTCGAGGGACGTGTGAGGTGGGGCCGGGGTGGAGTTGATCATTGCTTATTCCTTTAGCTAACGAAGCCACCGGTTGCTCGCTGCTAAACGAACAAGGGTGGCGGCTTTGACGCGGGTTAGCAGACCGGCAGGAACAAGCGTATGTTGACCGGCGCACCCGAAGGTGCCCCACGCAAAGCCGCCATAAAGCGACACTCGCGACACTTGTTATCCATAGACAGGCTGCTAAACCCGATCGCTGAAACGCAGCGACCGATGCAGCCTAGTGTCCAGAATTCATGCACACAAGGGCCCGGGATTTTCTAGGAAAGTTCGTACTGAGGAAAGGGAAAGGCCTGAAAGAATCGCCCTTCAAAAGCGGATTTTCGTTAGCTCAGGTTACACACGCACTTCAACATATCGGAAGCTGCATGCCCACGCGAAGCATGGGCACGATCAGTGTGCTTGAAATCCCCGACCGTTAATTCAGGGCCTCAGCAGACACCTGCCTCAACTCCCCGCACCACCCTGCGCTTCTTCGAAGAAGTAATCCTTCCAGCTCGCCGCCTTGTTCTTCAGCACGCCCAGCTCATGCAGCTTCTCGGCGTAGATGAACGTGCGCTGCGGGGTGATGGTGAAATCGATTTCAGGGTCGGAGACGATTTTCTCTACCAGCGGCAACGGCAGTTTGGACTGCTCGACGCGGATGTAAGTCTGCGCAGCCGCTGCCTTGTCGGCCTTGATGATCTTCTCCGCCTCGGCCAGTGCGTCGTAGAACGCCTTATAGGTTTTGGGATTCTCGTCGTGGAATTTCTCGGTGGTGTAGAGCACGTTGAACGTGGCCTGACCGCCCAATACATCGTAGGAACTGAGCACCTTGTGCACGTTCGGGTTTTCCAGCGCCTGATACTGGAACGGCGGACTGGAGAAGTGTGAGTTGATTTCCGAACCGCCCGCGATCAACGCCGCCGTGGCATCAGGGTGCGCGAGGCTGACCGAGATGTTGTCGAATTTCTTGTAGTTGTCGTCACCGAACACCTTGGCGGTTTCGATCTGCAGAGTACGCGACTGGAAACCCACGCCCGCGGCCGGCACCGCGATGCGGTCCTTGTCGGTAAAGTCCTTGATCGTCTTAACGTTGGGGTTGTTGGTCAGCAGGTAGTTGGGCATCGAACCCAGCGAGGCGATGGCCTTGACGTTCTGTTTGCCCTTGGTGCGGTCCCAGACCGTCAGCATCGGCGGCACGCCCGCCGACACCACGTCCAGTGCGCCCGCCAGCAACGCCTCGTTCATGGCCGTGGCGCCGGAAATGCTGTTCCAGTCGACCTTGATGTCGAGGCCCTGCTCCTTGCCGTGTTTTTCGATCAGTTTCTGATCACGCACCACGTCGAGAATCAGGTAACCGATGCCGAACTGCTGGGCGATGCTGATCTTGCCTTCGGCCTGCGCGCCGCTGCTGAGCAGTGCGCCGAACAGACCGATTGTCGCCGCCAGTGCAGTCAGCACCGGACGCTTGAAAGAAGTTGCCATGAAATGCTCGCTCCAGTCATTCAAAGAGTCGTTATGGGTTTGATTCAGCGTTGCATGCCCCAGCGCTTGACCGTGAGGCGCTCGATGTTGGCAAACAGCAGGTTCTCCACCAGCAGACCGATCAGGATCACCGCCGCCAGCCCGGCAAACACCTTGTCGGTGTAAAGCTCGTTGCGGTTCTGGAAGATGTACCAGCCAAGCCCGCCTTTGCCGGAAGACGCGCCGAATACCAGCTCGGCGGCGATCAAGGTGCGCCAGGCGAACGCCCAGCCGATTTTCAGGCCCGCCAGAATCGACGGCAGCGCGGCAGGAATCAGGATGTGCCAGACAAAGCGCAACCCCTTGAGCCCATAGTTGCGACCCGCCATGCGCTGGGTTTCGGAAACACCGAGAAAACCGGCGTAAGTGTTGAGCGCCAGCGCCCACAGCACCGAATGCACCAGCACGAAAATCAGACTGTTCTGCCCCAGCCCGAACCACAGCAGCGCCAGCGGCAGCAGCGCAATGGCGGGCAACGGGTTGAACATGGCGGTCAGGGTGCCGAGCAGGTCACGCCCCAGCTGGGTGGACACCGCCAGCGTGGTCAGGCCGAACGCCAGGACGATGCCGATCAAATAACCCTGAATCAGCACGGTCAGGGAAATCCAGACCTTGCCTGGCAGTTCGCCGCTGACGATGCCGTCGTAGAACGCAGCGGCGGTCTGCAAAAAGCTGGGCAGCAGCAGGTCGTTGTTCTGAAGACGCGCAGCGAGTTCCCAGATCACGGCCAGCGCAATCATGATCACGGTCTTGCGCACCCAGCCCAGTTGCCAGATGCGCTGTGCCAAAGGCAGATCGCGGGCCAGGTCTTCCTGAGTGAAGGGCTGCAGCGTGACTTCGTATTCTTCGCGAACGGGAGGTGCGAGGCTCATGGTGTTCGGTTCCCTGATTGTCTATATGGAGCGCGGCTCGTCTGATCGCGCCCATGCTCTGCGCGGGCTCGGTCAGCAACGATCAATACGCGATCCGGATGTCCTGGAAATTCAGTTCTTCATCGACCTGCCCCGCTTCGCCCTCATCGAACAGCAGGCGATGAATGCGCTGGGCGGTCTGTTGGAAACCGACACCACCCAGGCTTTTCAGGTCGTACTGATGGCTGTTGATCTCGGCACGTACACGCCCCGGATGGGGCGACAGCAACAGGATGCGATTGCCCACCACCAGCGCTTCCTCAATGGAATGGGTGACAAACAACAGCGTGAAGCGCACTTCGTCCCACAGCTCCAGCAGCTCTTCCTGCATCTTGCGGCGCGTCAGGGCATCGAGTGCGGCGAAGGGTTCGTCCATCAGCAGGATTTTCGGCTGCATCGCCAGCGCCCGGGCGATGGCCACGCGCGCTTTCATGCCGCCGGACAAGGTGTGTGGATAAGCATCGGCAAAGGCGCTGAGCCCGACTTTTTCCAGGTAATAACGCGCACGTTCCAACGCCTCGGGACGCTTCAAAGTGCGCGACGCCAGCAGCGGAAACATGACGTTTTCGATCACGGTTTTCCACGGCGGCAACTGGTCGAACTCTTGAAACACCACAATGCGGTCCGGGCCAGGCTCGCGCACCTGATTGCCTGCCAGCCGGATCTCGCCTTCGCTGGGCTGGATGAAACCGGCCACTGCCTTGAGCAGCGTGGATTTTCCACAGCCCGATGGGCCGAGCAGGACGAAACGGTCTGCCGGATCCACCTCGAAGCTGACCTGATGCGTCGCCCGCACCACGCGTTCGGGCGTCCGGTATTCGAGGCTGACGCCGCGAACCTGCAACAAGGCTTCAGTGGTGTGCTGAGCGGCCGGTTGCGATGGGGTGTTCTGGCTGGCCGTGTGGCCTTGCAGAGCAGCATTCATGAACGGTTCTCCATCAGAACGGCGCTGAGCCTTGAATGGTCGTGCGATGCAGCTTGCGTCGCAGATGCGCCGGGCAGCCCGCCGCCAGATGGATCAGCGAACGGTTGTCCCAGAACACCATGTCGTCGGGCTGCCACTGATGGCGATAGATATGCTCGGGGCGAACGCTGTGTGCGTAGATTTCGTTGAGAATCTGACGGCTCTCGTCTTCCGGCAGACCCAGAATGCGCGTGGTGAAACCTTCACTGACGAACAACGCCTTGCGACCGTTTTCAGGGTGGGTGCGCACAATGGGATGGCTCACTTCGGCGACCTGAGCCAGTTGCTCGGCGGTCAGGGTCGGGCGCCAGTTGACCGCGTTGTGGCCCTCGGAATAACGCGCGGTGTAGCTGTGAACGGCAGAACGCCCTTCGACCGCATCGCGCAGGTGCTGCGGCAGCGTGTCCCACGCCTGATGCATGTTCGCGAACAGGGTATCGCCGCCCTCGCTGGGCAACTCCTGCGCGTACAGCATCGAGCCCAGGCTCGGCAGTTCCTTGTACGACAGGTCCGAATGCCAATACTTGCCAGCGTCGCCCAGACCGACCGGCTGACCGTTCTCGACAATGTTGGAGACGATCAGGATTTCCGGGTGGTTGGCCAATAGAAACTGCTTGAGCACGTGGATCTGCAGCACGCCGAACCGACGGCTGAAATCGATCTGTTGCTGCGGCGTGATGTGCTGATCACGAAACACGATGACGTGGTAATCAAGGTGCGCCTGATGAACGCGCGCAAAGTCGGCGTCGTTCAACGGCCTGGACAAATCCAGCCCGACGATTTCAGCGCCCACCTTTTCGGCGAATGGGCGCACGTCGAACGATTGCGAGGCCAGTGAAGCGGGCGATGAAACGAGGGAGGCTGCGGGCATGAGAACTCCGACTCCAGAATGTGACTGAAGCAGGAACTGTATAGCTATAAGAAACGGATTTTAAATACCGTTGGGGAATATGCATAGCGCGGAATGGGATAGCACCCCTGCGCACTGGCCGTCTATCGCCGGCAAGCCGCCTCCCACACTCCAAGTGTGTGCTGCGAGCCCCACACAAATGTGTCACGGGCGATACATCCAGTTGTAAGAACGGCTTGTTAGCGTCAGCGCCTTCTTTTAACTGCGTGCAGGACAGCACTATGCCGAGCGTCAAACCCACCGCCCATGTCATGGTATCGACGTTGATACTGTCGCTGCTTGCCGTTTCAGTACACGCAGCAGGCAGGTCAGGGGATGACCGCATCAACGGCGTTGACCTGCTGTCGGGCTTCAACACCCTGTGGACGACCGGCGCAACCTGGGACACCGGCACGCCGACCGCGCTGGGTCAAAGCCTGCTCAGGCGCAACCTGCAACTGGTACTCGATCGCGCCAACTCGCGCACGCTCGCGCAGGAAACCGCCGCGTATTTCGATGACCGCCGCGACCAGAGCTACAGCGCCATCAGTGGTCTGGGCTCGCTGAGCGATGCGTACAAGACAGGCTCCGGCGCCTTCACCACCATTACCCAGTTCGACGACACCAATAAGACCGTGAAGTACGACGACAAGGGCAACGGCGCGGGCAGCTCATCCTCGGCACTGGGCAAGGTCGTCGATCTGGTCGGAGCCGTGCGTAACGACGCGTCCACCACACCCGCCAAGTCCCATTATCTGTACCCGCGCCCGTGGCGTCAGACGCTGGACGGCCAGAACCTGGAATTCGTGGTGCAGCCTTCTCTGCGCCCGGCAAAAAGCACCACGCCCGCCAGCGATTCGGGCTTCCCGAGTGGCCACACCAACGCGGCGTACCTGTCATCCATCGCCCTCGCCTATGCGATTCCCGAGCGTTACAGCGAACTGATGCTGCGTGCCTCGGACATTGGTGACAACCGCATCGAAGCCGGTATGCACTCGCCTTTCGACGTGATGGGCGGGCGTATCACGGCCACCTATTTCGCCATCGATAATCTGTCCAACCCGACCAACACCCAGCTGCGCGCCGATGCCCGCGCCCAAGCGCTGGCCTACTTCACTGCGCAGTGTGGCGGCGATGTGAATAACTGTGTGGCGAAGATTGATCCGGCTACCGACCGCACATCCCAACACGCCCAGGACAAGGCGCTGTACACCGCACGCATGACCTACGGTTTCAGCCCGGTCGGCCCGACCAACCTCGCGCCCGTGGTGCCGGTCAACGCTGAAGTGCTGCTGGAAACCCGCTTCCCGTACCTGGACGCCAGCCAGCGCCGCGAGATTCTGGGCACCACCGAGATTTCTTCAGGGTACGCAGTAATCGATCAGTCTAATGGCTACGGCCGTTTGAACCTGTACGCCGCAGGTGACGGTTATGGCGCATTCAATTCCAACGTCACGGTCAACATGAACGCCAGCCTTGGCGGCTATAACGCCATCGATGCCTGGCGCAACGACATTTCAGGCACCGGCGGCCTGATCAAGAACGGCACTGGCAACCTGATGCTGACTGGCAACAACACTTACTCGGGGGGCACTGTCATCAACGGCGGCGTCCTGACCGGTCACGCCCAGGCGTTCGGCAGCGGGACAATCACCGACAACGCGACGCTGGTGCTCGATCAGTCGACCAATGACACCTTCAGCAACGCTATCACCGGCAACGGCGCATTGATCAAACAAGGCGCAGGCTCGTTGAACCTGACCGGCAACAGCAGCCTGTCCGGCGCGACCACTGTGCAGGCGGGGCGACTGGCGGTGAACGGCAACCTCGGCAACTCGGTCGTGACCGTGAACTCAGGTGCAGTGCTGGGTGGCAATGGCTCGGTGGGCGGCATCAATGCGGCGTCAGGCGGTGTCGTCGCGCCGGGTAATTCCGTGGGCCAGCTGAACGTCAACGGCAACGTCAACTTTGCGCAGGGTTCGGTCTATCAGGTCGAGTCGGATGCCGCCGGTAATGCCGACCGCATTGTCGCCACAGGCCGCGCCACGCTGAACAACGCCACCGTTTCACTGGTCGAGGCCGGCAACTGGGTCGCGGCGAGCCGTTACTCGATCCTCTCGGCAGCGGGTGGTATCAACGGCACGTTCAACAACGTGCAATCGAACTTCGCGTTCCTGACGCCCACCCTCAATTACACCGCAACCGACGTCGGCCTGACGCTTGACCGCAACGCGCAAAGCTTCGCCAGCCTCGCGACCACTCGCAACGCCCGGGCAGTCGCTCAGGGACTGGATAGCGCAGGCTCCGGCAATGCGCTGTGGAGAAGCGTTGTGCAGGAAGACGCGCAAACCGCGCAAGCGACCTTCAACGCGCTGTCGAACGAACTGCATGCCTCGACTCAGTCTGCATTGATTGAAGACAGTCGACTGGTGCGCAACGCCATTGCAGACCGACTGCAGCAGTCGCAATCCGGGCACGCGTCCGGTGGCGCTTCGCAAACCCTGGCAGGCGATGCCTCTCGCGGTCTGGTCTGGACTCAGGCCATTGGCGCAACCGGCCGAACCGACAGCACGCAAGACGCCTCTGGCCTGGACAGCCACACCAGCGGCCTGTTGTTCGGTGCCGACGTGCCGGTCAACGATACCTGGCGTGTCGGTGCGCTCGCCGGTTTCAGCCGCAGCAGTTTCGACCTGCGCCATGCGTCGGGTTCGAGCGACAGTGACAACTACCACTTGGGTGTCTACAGCGGCGCAAAATGGGGCCAACTGGGCCTGCGTCTGGGTGCAGTGCGAACCTGGCATGACCTGACGGCCAAGCGCACGCTGGACCTGCCGGGCTCTTCCGAGCGCTTCAAGCAGGATTATCAGGCCGCGACCAATCAGGTATTCGGTGAACTCGGCTATGCCATCGAACTGGGCAACGCGCAACTCGAACCCTTCGCCAACCTTGCCCATGTAAGGCTGGACACCGAAGGCTTCGACGAAAACAGCAACGCCATCAGCCTGCGCAACAAGTCCGAGGAAAACCACGTCACCTTCAGCACTCTCGGCCTGCGGGCAGCCACGCACCTGAACGTGGATAGCGTTGACGTCCAGCCCAACGCCACCGTCGGCTGGCGCCGTGCGTTCGGCGACGTGACACCCGAAAGCCGCGCAGCCTTCAGCGGCGGCGACACCTTCGCACTCTCCGGCGCACCGATTGCGCGCAGCGCAGCCGTGTTGGGCGCGGGCGTGGACCTGGGGCTGAGTGAAAAGCTGAGCGTGGGCGTGAGCTACAACGGACAGATCGGCAGCGACACGACCGATCAGGCGTTGAATGCGCGGGTGACGTTGGCGTTTTGAGGGATACCCACTTGCAATCGCTGTCCCCTGCCAACTCGGGGGACGGCCCATCAGATTTTAGGACGCTCTATGTAGGACCTCTCTGAAACGCTCCCGTCGCGTTGAAACCATTCCCCGCTCTCTCTACTTTCCCTGCGCAAGGATCCAAAGCCGTCAGGGAGGCGACCAATGTCGTCTCTCACTCAGCGGACGCTCGCTCGAACTTTCTCTCTGAAACTATTCTCGATCCCGTTCTGAATCTTGAGCTTCTCGGCGAGCGAAGGCACCAAATGGCGGCTGATGACGATAATTCCGTCTCTGTCTCCCAAAATGGCATCGCCCGGGTTACATACAACGTTTCCGCATGCAACTGGCGCACCCACCTGGCCTGGGCCGTATTTGGACGGGCCGGCTGGATTCACAGCACGTGCATAGGTCGGCAGCCCCATGACGCTCAGTTCTTCAACATCGCGAACTGCACCGTCGATAACCACTGCCGAGACTTGACGGGCGAGACATACCTCACCCAGCAGATCACCAAAGACCGCACGGTTGGTTTCACCGTTGCCGTTGATTACTAGAACATCACCTGGCTTCGCATCGTCCAATGCCCTATGGATGGCCAGGTTGTCACCTTCCCAAGTGAGAATAGGCAGTACGGTTCCGTAGAACGAAGCTTTACCTGCAACATGATGGATAGCGGAGGCCATCATTCCAAGACGCTGCAATACATCGCCGATCAATGCGACTGGGTAATGCGAGATCTCTTCAATCTGTTTGAGCGATGCGCGCTCCCAATCTTCGCTCACGGTGATGCTTTCATCAGATACATTGATAAACATGGCGACCTCGGCGTGAATCCGTTTAAAGCGCGATTAGTTGAACGTCTTGAATACTGGGTTGTTGACTGGGTGCAGCGGTATCTCATTGCGCAAGACTGCGGAAATCGCTTCGACAGCGCTCATGCCAACACGCAGCAATGATTCATTGGTCTGCCCTGCGACGTGAGGTGTGACGATCAGGTTGGGCAAATCGGCAACGGGGAACGTGTTGCAGTTGAACGGGGTGATCATGTCGGTGTTTTCTGCAGCCAGAACGTCGACACCGGCGCCGCCCAGCTTGCCGCTACGCAAGGCGTCCGCAACCGCAGCTTCATCGATCACGCCACCACGGCTGGTGTTGATCAGGATGGCACCTGTTTTCATCTTCTCGATTTCAGCCCCGCCAATGAGATTCTTGGTTCCCGCCTGAAGAGGCACATGGAGGCTCACGACGTCTGCCTGGACCAATAAGGTGTCGAGGTCTACCAAACGTTTATCAACGCTCGAATCATAAGCAGGGTCTGTCGCCAACACCTTCATGCCGAACGCTTCAGCAACTGGCGCAACATGCCGACCGATGTCGCCGAACCCGATCAAACCCAAGGTGCGCCCCTCAAGCTCAATGCCTGTGAGAGACAGTCGATCTGCCGCCCAAATGTTGTTTCGGGTCTGATCCGTGGCCAGTTGGATCTTGCGGCTAATGCCCAGCAGCAGAGCAAACACATGCTCCACAACACTTCTTCTGTTTGCGCCAGGCGTGTTGGTTACCCATACCCCCAACTCGGCTGCCGCTTTGTAGTCGACGTTGTCATAACCTGCGCCGTGTCGGGCAACGATCCGCAGCTTTGGGGACGCAGTGAGCATCTCGGCAGAGATATGGCCACCGCGCAAAAATACGGCGTCTACCTGCTGTTGGATGTCTGCATAAGACACCGCATCCAGACCATAGCCAAGTCGAACTTCACCGACCGAAGAAAGGGCGTGCAGTACTTCTGGATGGATAGGGCTTGTTACATAAATCAAAGACATGATCGGCACCTTATGAGAATTGGTGGGTGTTTGCGTCATCGCCAGCCGCCGGCGCATTGTTACGAACGGTAGAGATAACGATCAGTCCCAAGAGACCTGATACGCACAGAATGAATGCCGGTGTGGACTGGTTGCCGGTTGCTCCAATCAACCATGTCGCCAGGAATGGGCCTGCCCCCCCACCAATAACCGCGCCTACACTGTGGCCGAATGCGACACCGGTATGGCGGACATGCATCGGGAAAAATTCCGGCATGACCGAGTAGGTACCAGCTTGGCAAAGGGCGTAGGGAATCATGCCGAGAGCCAGGCCAGCCATTGCCAGGTTGACCGAGCCCTGCTGCATCAGCATGAAGGAAGGTATCGATACCACGGCGTAGGCCACGTAGGAGTAGCGCAAGATTGATTTACCACCTCGATAAGAGCCGAGCTGACCGGCGAGAGGAATCAAAAATGCGGCGAGAATCACAGCAATTAGAACGATGGTGGATGCTTCACCTTTCGAGTAGCCCAGAATCGAACTGAAGTAGGCCGCGATAAATACGGTGCCTATGTAGGTGCCGATGTTCTGAACCATCGCAATCATGATTACCTTGACCAAAGGCTTGCGATAGTCGCGAATCAACTCAGCGAAGGGATGCCCTTTCTTGACTTCGGCATCGTTTTTCTTAGATGCGAACTCCGGGCTGTCTTCAATGCTCAATCGCATGTAAAGACCAATGATCCCGAGCGGCAGCGCCAGCAGGAACGGGATACGCCAGCCCCAGGAAAGCATTTCCGGATCGGTGAGGGTCGCTGCAGCCAGACCCGCAATTGCAGCTGCCAGGCCTTTGCCGAACTGAGCAATTGAGGGCAGGAAGGATATGTACAAAGCGCGGCGTTTGGGCGGAGCCCACTCACGTATGTAGCTCGCAGCGCCACCGATTTCGCCACCAGCGGAGAAGCCCTGCAGCATGCGCAGCACGACCAGGAGTATCGGTGCCCACACGCCGATCTGCGCATAGCCGGGCAACAGGCCGATCAGCGTGGCCGCGCCCCCCATCAAGGTGATGCTGGCGATCAGGCTGAAGCGTCTGCCTACCTTGTCGCCGAGCCAGCCGAAAGCAATAGCGCCAAGCGGCCTCACCAAAAACGCTGAGCCGAACACCAGGAACGTGTTCAGCAAGCCGGTCGTCGCATCATCTGAAGGAAAGAAAACCATTGCGAGGGTTGCAGCCACATACCCGTAGACGCTGAAGTCGTAATACTCGACAAAGGTTCCGAATACAGCGGCCCTCGTGGCTTTCTTGGCTTTCCTCGTCTGCTCCGTTTCTTCAAGGGTCTGAACGGCAGGCTCGGCCATAACGTTATTGTTGTTCATGGGCACCTCGGGTTATCGGACATCGGCCCCAATCAAAAAATGGGACAGCGTCCTGCTTTTGTTTTTTCTAGATTCTAGAACCACGACACGCTTGTCAACAGCCATGTGCGATTTGCGGTTGGGCAGCTTTTGCCCCCAGAATGGGCCCCCAACCCGCGATTTCTTTAAGATGGCTCAGTCAGAACGCTCTATTACCGCCTCTATGCCCGCGCGCCCTGCATCGAGCCATACCAGGCTGATAGAGGTAGTAGATGCACTTGTCAGGAGAGCGGGGTGTGAGCCATGGGGGGTTCGAGAGCTGGCGGCAGAGCTTTCAGAGAGTCGGAGTACCGTTAATCGGATACTGGTCTCATTGGTTGAAGTCGGCCTGGCAAGTGAGCTTGGAGTTGGTAAGTACAGCATAGGGCCCAGGATTGACGTCCTTACCAAAACGCTCAGTGATTCAAGTATGCCTCTTGGGCGAAGCGCGGCATTGTTGAGTGAGCTGGCTGATTCATCACAGTGCACTGCGCTCGTCTCTATCTACTGCCCTTCCAGTAACGGTTATTTCGTCGCTGCCTGCCGCGAGGCCAAAGTTACTCTTACGTTCAGGCCTGAACTGGGTGTTGTCTTTCCGCTTACATTTGGAGATATCGGTCGGCAGTTTGTTGGATTCATCGAAGCCAACTCTTCACTTTCAACGGTGCCGAGCAGTGCACGAGAGGCTGATTTTAGTGCGTGCCACCACCTTAGATTACTATCGGAGGCCGAATTTCCCAGCGCGTTGTCGATGGCCACAAAGAGTCTTGCAAATGGATTAATCGTGTGCATCTCTGTCCATTCGGTGGGGAGCACCGGATCAAAAACGAATTCGCAGATTGATGCAGATGTGCAACGCGTTGCTGAAGAAATAGACGTGACTGTAAAGTCTAAAATTGTGGGCAGCCTTCAGCGAGCGCCTTACATATTGAACGAGGAGACTAAGTCCACCGTTACTCGTCTCGAAAGGCTTTTACTGTTGGCCTGCGCTTTTCCGGACGGACTGAAAGACACTGTGGGATTGCCTGAGCAACTCTTATGCAATGAGGCTACTGCCAAACGACTGATACAATCTGGAGTTCAAGCGGGGATTATTAGCTTATCTGACGCCACCTTGTTTCCAGGTTCAAAGCTTTATCGATGGGCCTCCAGGATCGGCAACGCCTCGCGCAACCTTGCCGACCTCACCCGGCCAATTTTGTCAGATTTAGTCGAAGAGACCGGTGAGACAATCGCGTTTCTCGCCTACGACGAAGCATCCAGGAAAGCTGAGTTTCTCGATGTCATTCAAGGATGGCGACAGATTCAGTACACGCTGCAGGTTAACGTAGAAGTACCGCTTTATGCAGGTGCAGCGGGTAAGGCAGTATTAGCCTTTTGTGAAAAAGAACTCGTTGACTCCATTGAGCTTAAAAAAATTACCGAAGCAACTATCACATCGCGTGAAGTGCTCAAAGAAGAGTTAAAGGTCATTCACGAAAGAGGCTGGGCCACGGGTGAGGGTGAGCGTGTGCTCGGAGCCTTCGGCTTGGCGGTACCCTTCTTCGTAGACGGTAAAATTCGAGGGTCGATTTCAGCCACTATTCCTCAGTACCGTAAAGATGAGCGCGAACTTCCATTGCTGACTCAACTGATGCGTGAAGCCACTAAAAAGATAGAGCGACTTCTATCGTTGGGTATAAGCCTTGAACGGTGATCTCGCAGGATGTTAGCGGGGCCTGGCAAACCAAGTGGCCTCTTTTTAGTGCAAAATGCACGCTGATGGTCTTCATTCTGGTTCAGCCTTTCCTGCACCCTGTAGATGCAGCCCACGGCTTTCGCGAGCAGGCTCGCTCTTATCGAACAGCCCGTCTCCCGTTTCATCTGTGGGAGGGGCCCGCGAGCAACGATGACGCGATTGTGCTGATAAATCGCGTCGACTTCATCACCGGAAAGCCGCCTCCCACAACTGCGTGTGTGCTGAGAGACATCGCGACCCCGAAGAGGCCGCGGTGTCCAGCAACTCATGCGCAGCGCGTGGGCGCGATCAGTTCAATCAGAACGCCGGCAGTACCGCGCCGTCGTACTTCTTGTTGATGAAGTCTTTGACTTCCTGACTGGTCAGGGCCTTGGACAGTTTCTGGATGGCGTCGCTGTTGGCGTTGTCTTCGCGGGTAACCAGGAAGTTCACGTACGGCGAATCGGCACCTTCAATGATCAGGGCGTCTTTCTGCGGATTGAGTTTGGCTTCCAGCGCGTAGTTGGTGTTGATCAAGGCCAGGTCAACCTGACCCAGTGCGCGCGGCAGTACAGCCGACTCCAGCTCGCGGAACTTGAGTTTCTTCGGGTTGGTGGCGATGTCTTTCGGCGTGGCCAGCGCGTTGGTCGGGTCTTTCAGGGTGATCAGACCGTTCTTCTGCAGCAGAAGCAGTGCGCGACCGGCGTTGCTGCCTTCGTTGGGAATGGCAACGGTTGCGCCTTCAGGCAAATCGGCAATTTTCTTGTACTTTTTGGAGTATCCGCCGAAAGGTTCGACGTGTACGCCAACACCCGTTACCAGGTTGGTGCCCTTGCCTTTGTTGAAGCCATCCAGGTAAGGCTTGGTCTGGAAGTAGTTGGCGTCCAGACGCTTCTCGCTCAACTGCACGTTCGGCTGAACGTAGTCAGTGAAGACCTTGATTTCCAGGTCCACACCTTCCTTGGCCAGGGTCGGCTTGATCAGCTCAAGGATTTCCGCATGCGGCACAGGCGTGGCGCCCACAACCAGTTTTTCACCGGCGTGCGCCAGGCCAATCGAGAAAGCAGCCGCCAGAGCGGTCATCAACAACGTCTTTTTCATGCAATGTCCTTAGCGAATCCGTGAGCGTCACAAAAAATGACGACTTTTCAGTGGTTTGCCGCGGCGCTATCCCGTGCTGCGACATCCTGTGGACATTACCGAGATTTCTTATTCCGAGAAAAGACTTTTTAAGCAAATGCTTATGCTTTTTTTCTCGAAGTCCTGTTCACCTCATCAGCAGCGCTCTGCGACAAGGGTTATGCCGGGTCTTGCTCAAGCCGTTCGCTGATTGTTTCCAATAACTGCCTGAGCGCAGCAAGCTGCCCGGGATCGTCTTCAGCGAGCAGCCGCCGGGCCTGATGCTCGATCTGAGCAAGAGGGCTGGCGAGTTTGGGCAGGTGAATGTCTTCGGGCTGGATTTCGTCACCCTGGCTGACCAGCAGCGCAAAATGGATGACGTTCTCAAGCTCGCGGGTATTGCCAGGCCAACTGTAGGCTTCCAGCGTTTTCTGCGCGGCCTCGCTGACCAGCTGCACAGGCAGATTCAGACGCTGGCTGTAGATACCGACGAAGTACTCGGCCAGCGGGAGGATGTTGCCGGGCTGCTCGCGCAACGCTGGCAGGTCGAGTTTTCCTTCGCGCAGATAGTCGTAAAGCCGCTCATTGAATTTTCCGGCCGCCACCGCCTGCGCCAGATCGATACTGGTCGCCGCCACCAGCCGCACGTCTACCGGACTGGGCTGATGCGCACCTACTCGGGTGACTTCGTGATTCTCCAGCGCCGCCAGCAACTTCACCTGGATGGGCAGTGGCAAGTCACCGATTTCATCCAGGTACAGGGTGCCGCCGTTGGCCGAACCGAACCAGCCTGCGCGACTGCTGACCGAGCCGCTGTGCGCTCCTGCCGCGTAGCCGAACAGCTCGGCATCGGCGTAGGTCGGGCTGATGGCGCCGCAGTTCACGGAGACGAACAGGCCAGAGCGATCACTGCCGCGATGGATATGCCGCGCCAGTAACTCCTTGCCCGTCCCCGACTCCCCGCGAATCAACACGGGCAGCGAACGCGGCGCCAGCAATTCCATTTCCTCGCGCAACTGGCGCGAACGCGGGTCGATGAAGACCAGCGCCTTGGCACGAATGCTCAGCGGGCTTTTGTCGGAATCAGGGAAGGTCAGCAGCGGCTGACCGAAGGTTTCGTGAAGGCTCATGACGCACTCCCGCCCGAGCCGTTCACGGTCTCAGGCGTTGAAAAAACGGGGCCGGATGGCCCGCAGTACAAGGCAATCCGGTCATGCGCGACGACGCGCGTGTTGCTCCAGACGATTTTGCAGACGGTACAGATAAGCGAACCCCTGCTCCCAGCGTTGGTGGCCGGACTTGACGTTGATGTGCCCGGCTTCGCTCAGAAACCCCAGTTCGGCGCCCCAATGACGGGCCATTTCCATCGCCCGCTGCGAGCTGACGGCCGGGTCGTTGTCGGAGCTGACAATCTGGGTCGGAAACGGAAGCAGGTCGGTGGGTATCGGGGAGAAGTTGCGCAACGCAGGCGGGCAGTTCGGACGATCCACATCGGCAGGCGCTACCAGCAGCGCGCCCTGCACCTGACGCAACGTTTCCAGCGGAGCCAGTTGCGCCCAATGCGCGACGGTGATGCAACCCAGGCTGTGAGCGATCAGGATCACGGGCGTGTCTTGTGCAGCAATGGCGCGCTGCAACTCACCCACCCAGTCTTCACGGCGCGGCTTGAGCCAGTCAGCCTGCTCGACGCGCGCACTGTTGGGCAGGCTGTTCTGCCAGTGGGTTTGCCAGTGATTATCAGGGGACCCCTGCCATCCTGGCAGGATCAGATACCGGATCGACTCGTTATGCATGGATTCGCCTCCTGCACGTATGCGTTCATGGGGCGAGTATAGGGACGGAACTTATATTCGTTAAGGAATAAGAAGATATTTATTAATTCCTAAAAAGAATATAAAGCTGAAGGCAAAAAAAGGACCGCTCCCTGCCTTGAAGGAACGGCCCTGAATAAAAAACTACAGTGCGAAGGTTAACCGGCCTTTATGACAACTGTGCGACGCCGCATCAGGTCGCAGGCACGGGGCGGGTGTCCGGTGCGATGTCATTCACGATCAGCGGATCGTCTTTCTGGGTGACTTCACGCGCCACGGTCCAGACCACAAACGCTGCAATGATGTCGAAGATTGCCAGCACGACGAACAGCGGGCTGTAGCCGATCTTGGTGACCAGCACACCGAACACCATGGTGAACGCCGCCGCGCCGAGGAAACCGAACATGCCGCCCATGCCGGTGGCCGTTGCCACCTCATTCTTGCCGAACGAATCCGAAGTGATCGAGTACAGCGCGCCCGACAAGGTCTGGTGGGCGAAGCCTCCGATGCACAGCAACGCGATGGCGGTGTAAGGGCTCGCAACCAGCCCGATGCACGCCGGGCCGATCATGCAGAAGCAACCGAACAACATGACCATCTTGCGCGAGGTGAACAGCGAAACCTTGCAGTATTTGTGAAACAGCGGGCTCAGGTAGCCGCCCAGCACGCAGCCGATGTCTGCCGCCAGAAAGGGCAGCCAGGCGAACATCGCGACTTCCTTGATGTTCATGTGCCGCTCGGTCATCAGGTACAGCGGAATCCAGGCATTGAACGTCTGCCAAGCGGGCTCGGACAGAATCCGCGCCGAGGCAATGGCGTAGAAATTGCGATTCCTGAACAGCTTTTTCCAGCTGCCCTTCTGCGCCGGAGCGTCCTTCAAACGTGCTTCCTGACCGCTGAGGATGTAATCGCGCTCGGTGTCGCTCAAGCGTTTCTGGTCACGTGGGTGTTTGTACAGCAACAGCCACAGGCCGCTCCAGATGATGCCCAGACCGCCCACGATCAGGAACGCCAGTTCCCAGCCGCTGTGCAGGATGGCCCACACCACCAGCGGTGGTGCCAGCAAAGCACCGAAGGACGAACCGATGTTGAACCAGCCGATGGCGACTGAACGTTCCTTGGCCGGAAACCATTCAGTGGTGGCCTTGACCCCGGCAGGCAGACCCGCCGCCTCGGTCAGGCCGAGCAATCCGCGAAAAATCGCCAGACTCTGCCAGCCAGTGGCAAACGCAGCCGCCGCACAGGCTGCAGACCAGGCCACGGCGAAGATCGCAAAGCCCATTTTGGTGCCGATGGCGTCGATGATGTAACCGGCAATCGGCTGCATCAGTGCATAACACATCTGCCACGCGACCACGATGTGCGCGTACTGCTCGGTCGAGATGCTCAGCTCACTCATGAGCGTCGGCGCTGCGACAGACAATGTGTTGCGAGCGAGGTAGTTGACGACCAGACCGGCTGTGACCAGCCCGACCATCCACCACCGAATGCCTTTTACTTTCATCTCTTCACCCTGCTTATTCTTGGATTGGCGACGAGCGTCCCGCAGCCTTGACCGTGGGAGCGACTGAATTTGTAACTTCAGGTTACTGATACTGAAAGAGCGTAATGGATGCACAATTGGCGAATTACGGCTTTTTTGCCGTGTTTTTCGCACCATTTCGACTGGATTCCGAGCGGGGAATGGACGTTGGACATGGATTTGTTACTCTTTGAATTATTTTTATGATTGTATTTTTTGAAAGCTAGATGTTGTCGTACAACATGGCGCATTTATAGTCATTTGCCCTGAGCGTGTCAAATGCAGAAATTGCTCGATAGCACCGTTTAATCGGTAAAAAACACGCTTGATGCGCCAAGCCGTGCGGACCCTGTCATACGATGACCTGAACTTTTAGCGCGTTGCTGGTTGCTCTTGCGTGTAAAGCCTTGCATTCAGTCAGGCAGCACTTGCAAAAATGTCATAAAAGCTTCCATTCTCTGGAGGCAGCGTCAGGCAAAGGAGTTGCCCATTGATGCCTTGTCGGCACAGACCGACGTTGAATGCCAGTCGAAGACAGGAAGGGTCGCCCGCATGCCTGAGCCAAGCAGCCTCGCCAGTTGGACCCGTGCGCTGCGCAAGCAACTGGATGCGCTTGGCCTGAACAGTGACGATCTGTGCCAGGCAGCAGGCGTCGATACGCAGCAGCTCAATGACCCCGATGCCAGCTTTGCAGCAAGCGCCACGGCGAAGCTCTGGCAACTGGCCGTGCAGGCCAGCGGCGATCCAGCGCTGGGGTTGCGGGTCTCGCGCTTTGTCAGTCCCACCACGTTTCATGCATTGGGTTACACGCTGGTGGCCAGCGGCTCATTGCGCGAGGTTTTCGAACGCATCGTGCGCTATCACTCGATGGCCGAGGATTCACTGGAACTAGACTTCAGAGCTGCAGGCGAGCGTTACGAATTCCGCTTCACCGCGCCCGCGTCCTGCCAGTCGACGCCCCATGAACTGCTGGATGCCTTTGCCGCCATTTATGTACGCACCTGCCGCAACAGGCTGGGCAGGAATTACGCACCGCTGGCCGTTCACCTGCAACGTCCACCGCCTGAAAATCCACACCCCTGGCACGAGTTGTTTCGAGCGCCGCTTTTTTTCTCGGCGCCGGAGAACCGACTGGAATTTGCCTGCAATGACTTCGACAGTCATCTGGACGAAAACCCGATTGTACTGGCCGAACAGGTGCCCAGCGCAGAACCCTTGCCATCGCTGATCTGGGAGCAGCGCGTGCGCTCGGCCATCGAAACCCTGCTGCCGGACGGCGAACCTTCTGCCGAAAGCATCGCCGAAGCCCTGCACCTGACCCCGCGCAGCCTGCAACGGCACCTGGCCGACGAAGGCTGTCGCTATGACTTGCTGCTCAACCAATGTCGCCAGAATCTGGCACTGCTGCACATGAGTGATCCGCACAGCTCACTGAGCGAAGTCGCCTATCTGCTGGGTTTCGCCGACATCGACAGCCTGAGTCGCGCCTTCAAGCGCTGGACCGGAATGACGCCGGGGCAGTACCGAAGTGATTTGATGCGCTGATGATCCACTTCTTCGCCTGAACTGGAACGTCCGCACGATCGGTGTCGGATACCCCGAGGTCGGCACCTTCAACACACGGCACTGGCCTTGGAAAAATTCGCCACCTTGCGCAGTTTCTCCACCTCGAAGACTTCCAGTTGCCCTTCCCCCAGACGCACGATCCTGCGCTGATGCAGGTCTTGCAGCACCTCAAGCAAAACAGCCGGAGAAAGATCAGAGGACGGCTGGATTTCGTCCAGCGTGATCAGACGTCGCGCATGACTCAGACTTCCATAGCCTTCGGACAACATCAGCAGCCGCCACGCAACCCGATGCCTGGCCGGCCATCGGGCCATCTCCTCAGGACGCGGGATCGGCAGCCCAAGCTTGTGGCTGAGCAGAACGGCAAACGAGCGCCAGTAGTGCGGATGCTGATCGAGCAATTCCATTAGCACGCGCTGTGGAACATGCAGAAAGATCGTCTGCTCCTGTGATACCACGTCGAATCTGCGCGGCAGCCCGTCGAACAACGACACTTCTCCAAACCAGCAAGGCAAGCGAACGGGCTCCAGACGTGGCACCAGACGTTGGTCAGCAACAGGACCGACACGCACACTGCCTTCGACCAACACGTAAAGACCGCACGCCGGATCGCCTTTTTTGAAGAGTGTCTTGCCGGGCGTCTTGCGAATCTGGAAAGCGGCGTCCAGCAGGCTATCCTGCAAACCGGCGGGCAGATGAGAAAACCAGTAATCGGACAGCAATCGTGACCGCCATAACGTTCCATTTGTCATATTTGCTCCCTTGTTTTCCAGGCAGTCGTATTGCAAAAGCGATACGGTGAACAACCCGGATCAGCGTTTCAGGCAGGAATAATAATGAAAAACCTTGTCGACCATCTCAGCCAATATGCGTCCTATCACCGCGATTCGCGCAATATCGTGACCCACTTCATAGGTATCCCGCTGATTGTTCTGGCGGTGGCCGTACTTTTGTCCCGACCGGGGTGGTCGGTGGGCGGCATCTGGATATCGCCTGCGGCCCTGGTGGCGCTGGCTTCAACGGTGTTTTACCTGCGACTGGATCGAGTGCTCGGCGTGGTGATGGCAGTACTTCTGCTGCTGTGTATCTGGGCGGGCGCGAATCTGGCGCAGCAGACGACGATGGTCTGGCTGAGTGCGGGTGTGGGACTGTTTGTGGTTGGCTGGATCATCCAGTTCATCGGTCATTATTACGAAGGCCGCAAACCGGCGTTCATCGACGACGTGACTGGCCTGATCATCGGCCCGTTGTTCGTGGTGGCAGAACTGGCTTTCCTGATGGGCCTGCTGAAACCTCTGCAGCACGCCATCGAGGAGCGTGCTGGCCCGGTAGGACGCAACGTGCGCAAGGCTGCGATTTAACTCACAGCCTCCCACAGGTTATGCGTTCAATCAGAGCGCATAACCCGCGGGCGATCAGCTTAAGTACCTCACAACTTCTGCCAGACCTTGGGCTTGAAGAACAGGGTCTCACCCCGTGCCAGACCCACCAGGCTGTCGTGATCCTTGACCACTTCGGCCTCAATCAGCTCACTCTGCCCCTCGACCTTGAGCGTGACCCGCGTGGTCGCGCCCAGCGGGCGGATGTCACGCACTTCAGCGGCGTGGTGGTCTTCCAGCTCCTGGCGTGACAACGACACTTCATGCGGGCGGAACAGGACGTGGCCGTCATCACCCAGACTCAGGCGATTGGAGTCGCCGAGGAAGTGGTAAACGAAGTCGTTGGACGGATTCTCGTACACCTCACCCGGTGAGCCGATCTGTTCGATCACGCCCTTGTTCATCACCACGATGCGATCCGCCACCTCCATGGCCTCTTCCTGATCGTGGGTCACGAAGACCGACGTCAGGTTGATGTCTTCGTGCAGACGCGCCAGCCAGCGACGCAGTTCCTTACGAACCTTGGCGTCCAGCGCACCGAACGGCTCGTCCAGCAGCAGCACTTTGGGCTCTACAGCAAGGGCACGGGCCAGTGCGATACGCTGGCGTTGACCGCCGGAAAGCTGCTCTGGATAACGGTCCGCCAGCCAGTCCAGTTGCACCATATTCAGCAGTTCGTGGACCTTCTCGGCGATCCGCGTCTCGTTGGGCCGTTCGCGCTTGGGCTTCATACGCAGGCCGAACGCGACGTTGTCGAACACGGTCATGTGACGGAACAGCGCGTAATGCTGAAACACGAAACCGACATTGCGATCACGCACGTCATGGCCGGAGACGTCTTCGCCGTGGAACACGATGCTACCGGCATCCGGGGTTTCCAGGCCGGCGATGATGCGCAACAAGGTGGTCTTGCCGCAGCCTGACGGACCCAGCAAAGCGACCAGCTCGCCACTCTGGATGTCCAGATTGATACTGTTCAGGGCCTTGAACGCGTTGAAATTCTTGCTGACGTTACGGACTTCGATCGACATGATTATTCCTCCGCCGCGTTATGGCGCAGACGGTTAATACGGGATTCGCTCCACTGCTTGAGCAGCAGGATGAACAGCGCGAGGATCAGCAACAGGCTCGCCACCGCGAAAGCGGCAACGTGGTTGTATTCGTTGTAGAGGATCTCGACGTGCAGCGGCAGGGTGTTAGTGACGCCGCGAATGTGGCCGGACACTACCGACACCGCGCCAAATTCACCCATCGCCCGCGCAGTACACAGCACCACGCCGTAGATCAGGCCCCACTTGATGTTCGGCACCGTCACATGCCAGAACATCTGCCAGCCATTGGCACCCAGCAGGCGCGCCGCCTCTTCTTCCTGCGTGCCCTGCTCCTGCATCAGCGGGATCAGTTCACGCGCCACGAAAGGTACGGTCACAAAGATCGTTGCCAGCACGATGCCCGGCAAGGCGAAGACGATCTGAATGTCGTGATCCTGCAGCCACGGCCCGAACAGACCCTGGGCGCCGAACATCAGCACATAGACCAGACCGGCGATCACCGGCGATACCGAGAACGGCAGGTCGATCAGCGTAACCAGGATGCTCTTGCCACGAAACGAGTACTTGCTCACGCACCATGCGGCGCTGACGCCGAACACCAGGTTGAGCGGTACCGAGATCAGCACGGCAATGACGGTCAGCTTGAGCGCCGACAACGCATCCGGCTCGAGCACCGCCTCGAAGAATGCGCCCAGACCGTTTTTCAGGCCTTGCGAGACCACGATGAACAACGGCAACCCCAGAAACAGGGCGAAGATCAGCCAGCCGAGGCCGATCAGGATACGACGTGCTACAGCATTGCCACGACGCGCGTCGTTGGCGGAGGCCGCAGCCGATACCGATGAATAAGACATGCTCGCCTCCTCAGGATGGGGTTTCGATGCGCCGCTGCAGCAGGTTGATCAGCAGCAGCAGAATGAAAGAAACCACCAGCATCAGAACGCCAATGGAGGTCGCGCCGGTGTAGTCGTATTGGTCGAGCTTGACCATGATCAGCAGCGGCATGATTTCGGTCTTCATCGGCATGTTGCCAGCAATGAAGATGACCGAGCCGTACTCGCCCACGCCACGAGCAAACGCCAGCGCAAAGCCGGTCAGCCAGGCAGGCAGCAGCGCGGGCACGAGGATGTGGCGGAACACCTGCAGCGGGCGAGCACCCAGGCAGGCGGCGGCCTCTTCGACTTCACGCGGGATATCGGCCAGCACCGGCTGAACGGTGCGCACCACGAAAGGCAGCGTTACGAAGGTCAGCGCCAGAGTAATACCAAGGGGGGTGTAGGCGATCTTGAAACCCAGGTCAGTGGCGAATTGCCCGACCCAGCCGTTGGGCGCGTACAGCGCCGTCAGGGCAATACCGGCCACAGCCGTCGGCAGGGCAAACGGCAGGTCGATCATCGCATCAATGATCTTGCGGCCGGGGAAGGTGTAACGCACCAGCACCCACGCCAGCAGCGTACCAATCACGCCGTTGATGACTGCCGCATAGAACGCGGTGCTGAAACTCAGCTTGAGCGCTGCCAGCACGCGGGGCGCTGTGATGATGGTCCAGAACTGATCCCAGGTGAGCTGTGCGGCATGCACGAACATGGCGGCCAGCGGTATAAGCACAATCAGACTGAGGTACACCAAGGTGTAGCCCAGCGTCAGCCCGAAGCCGGGTATGACGGGGGAGATACGACGCGACATAGAAGTCCCTGGTTTTACTTGCACGAAGCCCGGACGTTGATCCGGGCTGTTTTACCAACGGGCAATACCGCCTGCGAACGGCGGTATCGTCACTCGGTTACTGCGCTTGATAAATCTGGTCGAACACGCCGCCGTCATTGAAAAACTTCGGCTGCGCAGTCTTCCAGCCGCCGAAGTCTTTGTCGATAGTCACCAGATCCAGTTTCGGGAATTGCTTCTCGTATTTGGCGGCGATCTCTTTGTCACGTGGACGATAGAAGTTTTTCGCGGCAATTTCCTGACCTTCCTTGCTGTACAGGTGCTTCAGGTACTCGGTCGCGACGGCGGTATTGCCTTTCTTCTCGGCATTCTTGTCGACGACCGCGACCGGCGGCTCGGCCAGGATCGACAACGACGGTACGACGATATCGAACTTGTCCGCACCACCGTCTTCTTTCAGCGCCAGGAACGCCTCGTTTTCCCACGCCAGCAGCACGTCACCCTGACCGTTGTTGACGAAGGTGATCGTTGAGCCGCGCGCGCCGGTGTCCAGAATCGGCACGTGCTTGAACAGGGTCTGAACGTATTCCTTGGCCTTGGCTTCGTCGCCACCGCCTGCCTTCAGGCCATAGGCCCAGGCAGCCAGGAAGTTCCAGCGCGCGCCGCCCGAGGTTTTCGGGTTGGGCGTGATGACAGAGACGTCTTTCTTGATCAGGTCGCCCCAGTCCTTGATGCCTTTGGGATTGCCCTTGCGCACCAGGAACACGATGGTCGAGGTGTACGGCGTGCTCGCATCCGGCAGGCGGGTCTGCCAGTTTTCAGGCAGGGTTTTGCCCAGCCTGGCGATCTCATCGATGTCACCGGCCAGCGCAAGGGTCACGACGTCGGCACGCAGGCCGTCGATCACGCCACGGGCTTGTTTGCCCGAACCACCATGGGACTGCTTGATGGTCACGGTGTCGTCCGGATGAGCCTGTTTCCAATGCTTGGCGAATTCTGCGTTGTACTCCTGATACAGCTCACGCGTCGGGTCGTAGGACACGTTGAGCAGCTCGTAGTCCTTGGCGACTGCGGAACCTGCAAATACAGCACTGGCGAGAGCGGCCAGGGCAAAACGGCGAATGGACATAGGTGAAGCTCCTGGAAATTCTGTGTGTCGGCTTTTTTTGATTTTTTCGTCGCACGCCAGCGTGAGATTCACACTGGCGCGCTGCTTGTCAGGGGGTGTATCGCATTCGGTTATTTCATCCGGCGCTGTATCAGCCCGGTTTGTTACCTGGGTTCTGCAAACGGAATTTTTCCTTGCGCTCGATCTGCACCACCTGTGCGTTGTGCACAGTGATCTCGACGGCGCCAAAGCGCAGGTCACGCAACGCACTCTGAATCTCACGCAAAATTGCCGCTTCGTCCTGACCGTCAACACTACGTAGAGATGCGCTCATTATCGTATTCCTTGAAAGTGGAGCCTGCCGTCGCACCTGAAGCGCTGGCATGTGGCGATAAGGCAATAGTAGTGAGGAGCGGATATTCTTAAAAAGACTATTTAAGAATGCAGATATAACCAAAAGAAATTAGGCGACGTCATGCAGTGGCGGGACGCATTGCACGTCCGGCCAGCACATGAATCAGACGCGTCAGAGCCCGTCAGACCGGGGCTGTGAGGAAGTTCGGGGCATGCGCCCAATTGATCGATTCGGCAGGCACCGGCCGACCAAACCAGTAGCCTTGGCCCAACTCACAACCGTTATCGAACAGAAACGCCGCCTGCTCGGCCTGTTCGATACCCTCGGCCAGCACTCGCATGCCCATGCTGCCCGCCAGCGCGATGACCGCGCGAACAATCGCGATGTCGTCGTCATCGCCTGGCAGCCCCGCAACGAAGCCCTGATCGATCTTCAGCTTCTGGACCGGCATCCGCTTGAGCCTGAGCAGCGAGGAGTAGCCGGTACCAAAGTCATCGATGGCCAGACTCAGGCCCAGCTCGCGCAGCCGGTGCAACTGCTCGATGGCCTGCTCGGGGTCTTCCATCACCGCGCTTTCGGTCACCTCCAGCTCCAGCAAGGCAGGATCAAGGCCGGTATCACGCAGCACTTGACCGACCTGACGGTCAAGATCGCCCGTGCTGAACAATCGACTGGAAACATTGACCGCCACAAAGCGGATCGGCACGCCGGATGCCTGCCAGGCCAGCATCTGCCGACACGCCGTTTCCAGCACCCAGGCATCGATATCGGCAATCAGCCCGCTCTGCTCGGCCACAGGAATGAATTCACCCGGTGAAACCATTCCTCGTGACGGATGCTGCCAACGCACAAGCGCTTCGACCCCCACGATGCAGCGAGTGGCAAGGTCGTGAACCGGCTGATAAAAGACGCGCAATTCCTGATGCTCGATGGCATGGCGCAGTTCGCTGACCAGTTGCACCCGCTGACGGGCGTGGGACGTCAGTTCCTGGGTGTACAACGCATAGCCGTCGCGCCCGTTGCTCTTGGCCTTGAACAGCGCAGAGTCGGCATTGCGCAACAATTGCTGATCGGTCAGCGCATCGCCGGGAAACAGGCTGATGCCCAGGCTGACACTGATGAACAACTGCTGTCCGCCGATGGTAAATGGCGCCTTGAGCACGTCGATGACCCGCTGCGCCAGGGCAGCTGCCTGGACCATCTGCGGGCAGTTCTTGACCAGCAAGGCAAATTCGTCACCGCCCAGCCGTGCCAGGGTCATGTCCGTCTCGATCACACCTTCGAGTCGAACGGCAATGGCCTTGAGCACTTCGTCGCCGATGTTATGGCCAAGGCTGTCATTGATGTTCTTGAAATGGTCCAGATCAATCAACAGCAGCGCGCAGCCGCGCTTGCTGGAACGGGCAGACGTCAGTGCCTGACTGATCCGGTCGGTGAGCAGCAGACGGTTGGGCAGACCGGTCAGCGCGTCGTAATGGGCCAACTGAGCCAGTTCCTGCTCGGAACGCTTGATGGCGGACATGTCGGAAAACACCGCGACGAAATTTTTCGGCTGACCATCATCGGCCTTGATGCTGCGGATCGTCTGCCACTGTGGATAGACTTCGCCGCTCTTGCGCCGATTCCATATCTCGCCGCTCCATTGACCGGCGCTGAGGATCGAACGGTACATCTGCCGATAGAACTCCGCACCATGGCGGCCGGACTGAAATTTGCTGGGGTTGAAACCCAACACTTCATCGGGCTGATAGCCGGTAATATCCACGAAAGCCCGGTTGACGTGCACGATCCGCCCTTTGGCGTCCGTCACCAGCACCCCTTCCAGCGTACTGTCGAACACCGCAGCAGCCAGTCTCAGCTGGTCATGATCGTCTTGATGACGCGCTACCTGTGCCTTGCCGGTGATGGCTTTCATCAAACGGTCACGCGCGACGAAGAGCATGACCGCGCTTATCAACACCCACGCGTAGCCGCCCGCACGCTGCCAGATGGCCAAATGAGCCGAATCTTCGATGAACAGCGGCAGCAGGCAATCGAAGGCCAGCAACCAATGAACGGACAGCATGCCGTACAGAATGGCCGTCCGTAGCGCTCCGCCAGTAGAGTCCGTCACACGAAAATCCAAGGCCTTATGAAAGGGGCACAATTATAAAGCAAGAAACATCCTGCGACTCTTATCTAAAAGCGTGACTGGTTTTCTGTGGGATGTCAGTGATAATGCAGTTGTTACTTTTTTCTTCACGCGTATTTTTACGAGGGCCAAACAGCCTATGTGGTACAACGGTTTGCTCGACCTTTCCGTCTGGCAGGTAATAGCAGTCACGCTGGCCATGACCCATGTGACGATTGTCGGCGTCACGGTCTATCTGCACCGCTACTCCGCTCACCGCTCCCTGGAACTCAATGCAGGGCTCAAGCACTTCTTCCGTTTCTGGCTGTGGCTCACCACGGCGCAGAACACCCGCGAGTGGACCGCCATCCATCGCAAGCACCATGCAAAATGCGAAACCGTCGATGACCCGCACAGTCCGGTTGTAAAAGGGCTGTCCACCGTTCTGCGCAAGGGCGCCGAGCTGTATCGCCAAGAGGCTCGGAACGAAGACACGTTGCGCATCTACGGCAAGAACTGCCCGGAAGACTGGATCGAACGCAATCTGTACTCGCGCTACAAGATGCTGGGTATCGCCCTGATGGCGGTCATCGATCTGGCACTGTTCGGCGCTATCGGCATTACCGTCTGGGCGATCCAGATGATGTGGATACCGTTCTGGGCCGCCGGTGTGGTCAACGGTCTGGGTCATGCCGTGGGTTATCGCAACTTCGAGTGCCGTGATGCGGCAACCAATCTGGTGCCGTGGGGCATCATCATTGGCGGCGAAGAACTGCACAACAATCACCACACCTACCCGAATTCGGCCAAGCTGTCGGTCAAGCCGTGGGAGTTCGACATGGGCTGGGCGTGGATCAAGGTGTTCAGCTTTCTGCGTCTGGCCAAGGTACAGCGCGTCGCGCCTATCGCCCATCGGGTCGAAGGCAAGGGTCATCTGGACATGGACACTGCGATGGCGATCCTCAACAATCGCTTCCAGATCATGGCCCAGTACCGCAAGGTCGTGATCGGTCCACTGGTCACTCAGGAACTGGCCAAGGCCGATGCCTCGGTCCGTCATCAGTTCCACCGCGCCAAGCGCCTGCTGTCCCGCGAGACCAGCCTGCTGGACGACCGGCACCACGTGCGCATCCAGACCATGCTGGAACACAGCCATGCACTGAAGGTGATCTATGAGAAACGCCTCGCGCTGCAGCAGATCTGGGTCAAGACCAGCACCAACGGGCATGACATGCTGTCAGCCATGAAGGAATGGATTCACGAAGCCGAAGCCAGTGGCATTCAGTCCCTGCGCGACTTCGCCGACCAGTTGAAAACCTACTCGCTGCGCCCTGCTCAAGCCTGACACCGTTGATCGGCATGCCCCCTGCGGGCATGCCGGTTTCGGAACTTCCCTCCCTTTAAAACATCTCATCGTCTTTCCCGCTGTGAATGGGAGAGCGTGCAAGCACTGGCTGCGCGCTGCTTGAGACGTCGCCTCTATGGAAAAGCAAAGCCCTATCGCTTCCACTACCGAAATGCCCGCCGCCGCCGAAACCCTGCTGGCCCTGATGCATGCACAGGCTGAAGTGGCGCGTCTGAGCGAGCGCGAACAGTTGTTCAGTTCGCTGCTGGTCAGCGTCAACGCTGTCCTATGGGCGTTCGACTGGGAAACCCAGCGCATGATCTACGTCAGCCCGGCCTACGAGCGCATCTTTGGACGCTCTGCAGGGCTGTTGCTGGCCGATTACGGTGAGTGGCGCGACAGCATCTATCCGGATGACCTCAATTACGCCGAACGCAGCCTGAGCGAAGTGATCGAGAAAGGCGCCATTGAAGACCGCGAGTACCGGATCATTCGTGCCGACGGTGAAGTCCGCTGGCTCAGCGACAAGTGCTTCGTCAGTCGCCAGACCGATGATGCACAGCGTCTGGTCGTGGTAGGCATTGCCGAGGACATCACCGAGAAGAAACAGCTCGAAGATGAACTGCAGCGACTGGCAACCACCGACGTGCTGACCCAGAGCAGCAACCGACGCCACTTCTTCGAATGCGCCCAGCGCGAGTTCGAACTGGCGCGCCTGAATGGCACGCCACTGGCCTTCCTGCTGCTGGACATTGATGACTTCAAGCTGGTGAACGACACCTACGGCCACCAGGAAGGCGACACCGTGCTGCAACGCATTGCCGAGAGCGGTCGCTCAGCATTGAGACGCGGGGATCTGTTCGGACGGATTGGCGGCGAAGAGTTTGCAGCGGTCTTTCCCGGCTGCGCACCCGAAATGGCCATGCAGATCGCAGAGCGCCTGCAACGCGAGATCCAGCGACAGAGCTTCCAGTGCGGCAACAGCACCTTCAGCATCACCGCCAGCCAGGGCCTGACCAACCTGACCAAGGACGACCACAGCCTGGAAGCCCTCTACGGCCGCGCCGACGCCGCGATGTATCAGGCCAAGCGTCAGGGCAAGAATCAGATCGTGCTGGTTTGACCTGACCGTTTAATCCCACACTGATGATCGTCCCCACGCAGCGCATGGGGAACAATCGTCATCGGCGCTTAAACGGCCATCGGCGCGGTCATCGCCGGGTGGTGTTCGTACCCTTCCAGGGTGAAGTCAGACGGTTCGATCAGTTCCAGCCACTCCGGCTGATACACACCGGTCTTCGCAAAGTCCGGGACGCGGTCGGAGATTTTCAGTTTCGGCATCGGGAACGGCTCGCGGGTGAGCTGCTCGTTGAGCATGTCCAGATGGTTCTCATACACGTGGGCATCACCGATGAAATAGGTGAACCAGCGCGGCGTGTAGCCCGTCAGACGGCCGATCAGGCTCAGCAGCGCAGCGCCTTCGGTCAGGTTGAACGGCGTGCCCAGACCAAGATCGTTCGAACGGATGTAGAGGGTCAGCGAGATTTCACGTGTCTGCGGGTTCGGGTGCAACTGGTACAGCAGGTGGCAAGGCGGCAGCGCCATCTCGTCAAGTTGCGCACAGTTCCAGCCGTGGAACAGAATCCGGCGGCTGCCGGGATCGTTGATGATGGTGTCGACACACTGACGAATCTGGTCGATAGCCTTGTACAGCACCACGAACGCCCGACCATCTTCTTCGGATTCGGCAATCTGGCGATAACCCTGACCAAGCGCCAGTTCGATCGCCGCAACATTGGCGGCGTCGATACGCTTGTAGGCAGGCCATTTGCGCCACTGTACGCCGTATATCTCGCCCAGATCATCTTCGCCCTTGCGGAACGGATTGTTCAGCCACTGAGCGTTCTCGTTGGCATTCTGGTCCCAGACCTTGCAGCCCAGCTCGCGGAATTCGGCCGCATTGCTCACGCCACGCAGAAAACCGACCATCTCACCGATGGCCGACTTGAACGCCATGCGGCGTGTGGTGATTGCCGGGAAACCTTCCTGCAAGTCATAACGCAGCATCGCACCCGGAAAGCTGATGGTGTTCACGCCGGTACGGTTGGACTGCAAGGTCCCGTGCTTGATCACGTGCGCGACCAGTTCCAGATATTGCTTCATAAATCACCTGCATTGTTGAAAGCGCCACACGCGAACATGCGGCGTTTCGGTGTTAAACCGCTGCGTTGGTTGCCGACGGAGCGCGCTTGTAAGCGAACCAGATCAGGAGCAGGCCTGCGATGATCATCGGCAGACTCAGGATCTGACCCATGGTGACCCAGCCCCACGCCAGATAGCCCAGTTGCGCATCCGGTACCCGGACGAACTCGACCACGAAACGGAAAATGCCGTAAAACAGTGCGAACATGCCGGAAACGGCCATGGTCGGGCGAGGTTTACGCGCATAAAGATTGAGGATGATAAACAGTGCCACACCTTCCAGTGCGAACTGATACAGCTGCGACGGATGGCGCGCCAGTTGTGCAGGGTCGCTGAACGGTGGGAACACCATCGCCCACGGCACATCGGTCGGCTTGCCCCATAGTTCGGCATTGATAAAGTTGCCGATACGCCCGGCACCCAGACCGATTGGCACCAGCGGTGCAACGAAGTCCATCAGTTGGAAGAAGCTTTTGCCGTTGCGCTTGCCGAACCACCAGGCCGCAATCATCACGCCGACAAATCCACCATGGAAGGCCATGCCGCCTTTCCAGACCTCGAAGATGAGCAACGGATTGGCGATATAAGCCGGCAGGTCATAGAACAGTACATAGCCCAGCCGCCCACCGACGATCACGCCCATGGCCAGCCAGAAAATAAGGTCGGAGAGTTTTTCTCTGGTCCAGGTCGGGTCGAATGCATTCAAGCGACGTGACGCCAGCAGCCATGCGCCACCGATGCCGACCAGGTACATCAAACCGTACCAGTGAATTTGCAGCGGGCCGATGGCAACGGCTACCGGGTCAATCTGCGGGTAAGGCAGCATTGCGTATCCTCAATTGGAACGCCCGTGCGGGCGACTGAATCAGGCGGGCATGTTACCGGAGCCCGGCCGGTTGCTCTAGCGGCCACCGATCAAAGCTGCGTACAGTTCAGGAAAAAGGAGAACCGAATGTGTCTGATCGTATTCGCCTGGCGCCCGTCCCTGGCCCAGCCGCTGATTGTGGCGGCCAATCGTGACGAATTCTATGCACGCCCTACCCGGCCACTGAGCCAATGGGAAGACGCGCCGAACATGTATGCCGGACGGGACCTCGAAGCCGGCGGCACCTGGATGGGCATCAGTGCACAGGGGCGCTTTGCCGCTGTGACCAATATTCGTGATCCGGGCCAGACGCTGGGCCTGCGTTCCCGTGGCGAGTTGGTGGCCAGGTTTCTGGCGAGCGAGCAATCGCCTGAGGATTACCTGGCGGAAATGGCTGCGCGGGCCAGTGAATACACCGGTTTCAACCTGCTGGCGGGTGACGCAGAGCGTTTGTACTACCTGAACTCGACCGACCCGACGCCCCGGTTGCTGGGTGAAGGCGTGTACGGGCTGTCCAACGCTGGGCTGAACACGCCCTGGCCGAAGCTGCTCAAGGCCAGAGCAGCACTGACGGCGCAACTGGATGACCCTCGGCCCGAACGATTACTGGAGCTGCTGAAGGATCCGCAGCCAGCCGCAGATGCCGAGCTGCCTGAAACGGGCGTGGGCCTGGCCACCGAGAAGCTGCTGTCCAGCGTGTTCATCGCCAGCCCCAACTACGGCACCCGCGCCAGCACCGTGCTGATCGTCAACGCAGACGGCACGCGGCAGATGATCGAACACAGCTTCGGGCCACAGGGTGGACGGTTGGGCGAGGTCGAGCTGAGGGTTTGAGTGAGTGCTGTCTCGCAACAGACACTGGGCCGTGGGAGGCGGCTTGCCGGCGATGGCATCCTTTCAGCTGCTGACAGGTCGCCTGACAAATCGAATCGCCGGCAAACCGCCTCCCACGAGAGAAACGTTTCTCCAGCAGCTTGGTGGGTGCTTGAGGAGGCCTAGCGCACGCCAATTCAACAGAGAAACCTAGTGCCCCTTCACGGACCCAGGGTTGATCATCCGCGACAGACCAAGGTTTTTCAGCGCAAGTTGCAGCGAGCTGCTGATGACTTGCGGGTTGTCGTTAGTCATCAGTTGCGCCAGCAGGTCCTTGGCCTTGCTCAGGTTGATCTGGCGCAGCATCCACTTCACTTTCGGCAGGTTGGTGGCGTTCATCGACAGGCTGTCGAAGCCCATCGCCATCAACAGCACCGCCGCTGCCGGATCACCGGCCATTTCGCCGCAGATGCTGACTGGCTTGCCTTCGGCATGGGCGTCACGCACCACGCTTTGCAGGGCCTGTAGCACCGCAGGGTGCAGGTAATCGTAAAGATCGGCGACACGCGGGTTGTTGCGGTCGACGGCGAGCAGGTATTGGGTCAGGTCGTTGGAGCCGACCGACAGGAAGTCCACTTGACGCGCCAGATCGCGGGTCTGATAGACCGCAGCCGGGACTTCGATCATAACGCCCACCGGCGGCATCGGCACGTCGGTGCCCTCGTCACGCACTTCGCCCCAGGCGCGGTGGATCAGGTGCAGCGCTTCTTCCACTTCGTGGGTGCTGGAGATCATCGGCAGCAGAATGCGCAGGTTGTTCAGGCCTTCACTGGCCTTGAGCATGGCGCGGGTCTGAACCAGAAAAATTTCCGGGTGATCGAGGGTGACGCGAATACCGCGCCAGCCGAGGAACGGGTTGTCTTCCTTGATCGGAAAATAGGACAGCGCCTTGTCACCACCAATGTCCAGGCTGCGCATGGTCACCGGCAGTGGATGGAAGGCGGCCAGCTGTTCACGGTAGATCGCCAGCTGTTCCTTCTCGCTCGGAAAACGCTGATTAATCATGAACGGCACTTCGGTTCGGTACAGACCCACGCCTTCGGCGCCACGCTGCTGAGCGCGAGCCACGTCGGCGAGCAGACCGGTGTTGACCCAGAGCGGCATGCGGTGTCCGTCGAGCGTCACGCACGGAAGCTCACGCAGTGCATCGAGGCCCTGGGAGAGCTGGCGCTCCTCCTCGACCACTTTGCCGAACTGCTTGCGCATGATGTCGCTGGGGTTGGTGAAGACCTCACCGTGGTAGCCGTCAACGATAAGGTCGATGCCATCGACCTTGGAATACGGGAAATCCACCAGCCCCATGACCGTCGGAATGCCCATTGCCCGGGCCAGAATCGCGACGTGGGAGTTGCCGGAGCCCTGCACCGAGACCAGACCGACCAGCTTGCCTTCCGGCACTTCACCCAGCATGGCTGGCGAGAGCTCTTCGCTGACCAGAATCGTATTGTCGGGATAGACCAGCGCCTGTTGCCGCGCTTCCTGAAGGTACGCCAGCAGACGGCGGCCCAGGTCCTTGACGTCCGAGGCGCGCTCACGCAGATAGGCGTCGTCCATCAGTTCGAAACGTTTGACGTGTTCGTTGACCACCGAGCGCAACGCGCCCTGCGCCCACTGACCGGTCTTGATGACGTTGGTGACTTCGCTGCCCAGCGAGGCATCGTCGAGCATCATCAGGTAGACGTCGAACAACGCACGCTCTTCAGGGCGCAATTGTGTGGCCAGTTTGGCGGACAGGGTGCGCATGTCATTGCGCACGCCTTCCAGCGCGTTCTGAAACAGCGCCAGCTCGGCAGCGATGTCCGTGACCGTCTTGTCCGGCACCACTTCCAGATCCGCAGGCGGCAGCATGACCACCGCCACCCCCACCGCAGCGCCGGGCGAACCGGCCACGCCGACGAATTTGGCTTCCTGAATACCCTTGCCCTGGCGACCCAGACCACGGATCGAGCCAGTCGCTTCAGCGTGGGCAATAACGCCTGCCAGCTGCGCACTCATGGTAACCAGGAACGCTTCTTCGCCCTCGTCGAACTGGCGGCGCTCCTTTTGCTGGATCACCAACACCCCGACCACACGGCGGTGGTGGATGATCGGCGCACCCAGGAACGACGCATAACGTTCTTCACCGGTTTCGGCAAAGTAGCGATAGCGAGGGTGATCGGCAGCGTTTTCGAGGTTCAGCGGTTCTTCGCGCGTACCCACGAGGCCAACGAGGCCTTCGTTCGGCGCCATGCTGACCTTGCCGATGGACCGCTTGTTGAGGCCTTCGGAGGCCATCAGTACAAACCGGTTGGCTTCGGCATCGAGCAGGTAGACCGAGCAGACCTGGCTGCCCATGGCCTCCTTTACGCGCAGCACAATAATGCCCAACGCCGCCTTGAGATCCTTGGCGGAGTTAACTTCCTGGACGATCTTGCGCAGCGTATTGAGCATGGCTCGGGGTCGAACTCCGTGTCAGTCGCGCGATAAGAGGCGCGGGGCAAGCTCTTTGAGTGCGCGTCGATACACCTCGCGCTTGAATGTCACCACCTGGCCAAGCGGATACCAATAACTGACCCAGCGCCAGCCATCGAACTCCGGTTTCCCGGTCAAATCCATCCGCACCCGCTGCTCGTTGGAGATCAGGCGCAGGAGAAACCATTTCTGCTTTTGGCCGATACACAGCGGTTGGCTGTGAGTACGCACCAGTCGTTGCGGCAGACGATAACGCAACCAGCCCCGAGTGCAGGCAAGTATTTGCACATCATGTCGTTCGAGTCCGACTTCTTCATTCAACTCACGATAAAGCGCGTCTTCCGGCGTCTCCTGTGGGTTGATTCCCCCTTGCGGAAACTGCCAGGCATCCTGGTTGATACGCCGAGCCCATAGGACCTGACCAGCATCGTTTGTCAGAATAATCCCGACATTAGGACGGAAACCATCGGGGTCGATCACGGCAACAACCTCGCAAACGCATGTCGCCGCATTGTTCCACAAAGGCGATCAAACCAGCAACGAGGCTCGTCACCTTATGTGAAGACTTGTGAAAACCTCGTATTCTGGTGCTCTTTTTTCAGCTAATTCAGCGAGTAACCGCATGCGCCTGGCACTATTCGACCTCGACAACACGCTTCTGGGCGGCGACAGCGATCACGCCTGGGGTGATTATCTGTGCCGTCGCGGCATCCTCGATACCGCGTCCTACAAAACGCGTAACGATGAGTTCTATCAGGATTATCTGGCCGGCACGTTAAACATGACCGAGTACCTGAACTTCACGCTGGAAATTCTGGGCGCGACCGAGATGGATCAGTTGGCGCAATGGCATCGTGAGTTCATGCGCGACTGCATCGAACCGATCATGCTGCCCAAGGCCATTGAATTGATCGCCAAACACCGTGCGGCGGGCGACAAGCTGGTGGTGATTACCGCAACCAACCGTTTCGTGACGGCGCCCATTGTGGAACAGCTGGGGATCGAGACACTGCTGGCCACCGAATGCGAAATGGTCGATGGCCGTTATACCGGCCGCACCACAGGCATTCCGTGCTTCCGTGAAGGCAAGGTCACACGGCTGAATCTGTGGCTGGAGGAGAATGCGTTCAGCCTTGAGGACAGCTATTTTTACAGCGACTCGATGAACGACCTGCCGCTGTTGGAGCAAGTGGCCAATCCGGTGGCGGTCGATCCCGATCCGAAACTGCGCGCTGAAGCCGAGCAGCGCGGCTGGCCGGTCATTACGCTGCGCAATTGACGCCAGTGCTTACGCCGGTTTGAAGCCCATCAAACCGGCGATCACGACGAAACTCACCACACTGATCATCGCCAGCGCCAATGTGAAGCCACGCCTGTCGGTCCTGGCGCCCAGACGCAATCGGTCAAGCCTCGCCACCAGCCACACCCAGCTGAACAGGCCCAACGTGTACAGCACGCTGCTGCCCAACACCCAGGTCTGCCCCAGCGACAGCCCCAACGAATGCACCAGCCACCAGCCGCTGAACGGCAGAATCGCCAGACAGACCGCCATCAGCAGCCAGAAGAACAGCAATGGGCGCTTGAGCAGACGGGTCTGGATGGTCGCATCGCCCTCGAGGCGCACCTTGACGACACCACTGGCCAGCACCAGAGCGCTGAGCAGCAACAGCGTGATGGCAGCGATGTGCAGGGTTTTCAGGGCGGTGACGGGTTCCATTGCAGGGTCTTCCTCTTGAATCGTGACGGGTTGAGTCTAGCAGTCAGACCTGCGTTAACGGGCTCAGTCATGGCCCTCACACTGATCGTTCCCAGGCTCCGCGTGGGAAGGCCGCTCAGAACGCTCCGCGTCCCGGCCTACAAAGCCTTGGGGCCTCAGCCCAAAAACAACTTGTACGCCGGGTTCTCGCTCTCATCCCAATACGGATAGCCGATCTCGGTGAGTGCCTGGCTTACCAGATGCCGCTCCTCCTCGGGCACCACCAGCCCTGCGACGACTCGCCCATCCGCCGCGCCGTGGTTGCGGTAGTGGAACATCGAGATGGTCCAGCGTCCGCCCAGGCGGTTGAGAAAGTTGAAGAGCGCACCAGGCCGTTCGGGGAATTCGAAGCGCAGCACCACTTCATCGCTGACGCGCTCGGCATGTCCGCCCACCATATGGCGGATGTGCAGTTTGGCCAGTTCGTTGTCGGTCAGGTCCAGCACCGGAAAGCCCTGCTCGGTCAGGCTGGCGATCAACGCGCTGCGCGGATCGTTTTCCGGGTGGGTCTGCACGCCGACGAAGATGTGCGCTTCGCGGTCGGTGTGGTAGCGGTAGTTGAATTCAGTGATCTGCCGCTTGCCGATGGCCTCGCAGAAGGCCTTGAAGCTGCCCGGCTTTTCCGGGATGGTCACGGCGATGATCGCTTCGCGCCCTTCGCCCAGTTCGGCGCGTTCGGCCACGTGGCGCAGGCGGTCGAAGTTGACGTTGGCCCCGGAGTCGATCGCCACCAGGGTCTGGCCGCTGACGCCGCGCTGTTCGACGTACTTCTTGATGCCGGCCACGGCCAGCGCACCCGACGGTTCGGTGATGGAGCGGGTGTCGTCGTAGATGTCCTTGATGGCGGCGCAGATCTCGTCGGTGCTGACCGTGATCACTTCATCCACGTAATGACGGCAGACTTCAAACGTGTGATGGCCGATCTGCGCCACCGCCACACCATCGGCAAACAGCCCGACCTGGCTGAGCACCACACGCTCGCCCGCGGCCAGGGCGGCTTGCAGGCAGTTGGAATCGTCCGGTTCGACGCCGATGACCTTGATGTCGGGCCGCAGGTATTTGACGTAGGCCGCAATGCCCGCGATCAGTCCGCCGCCGCCCACGGGCACGAAAATCGCGTCCAGTTGACCCGGCTGCTGGCGCAGGATTTCCATCGCCACCGTGCCTTGCCCGGCGATGGTGTCGGGGTCGTCGTAGGGATGGATGTACACAAAGCCCTGCTCATCGACCAGCTTCAGCGAATACGCCAGCGCTTCGGGAAACGAATCGCCATGCAGCACCACCGTTGCGCCGCGTGAGCGCACGCCTTCGACCTTGATCTCGGGCGTGGTGCGCGGCATCACGATGGTCGCCTTGATGCCCAACTCCCGGGCTGCCAGCGCCAGCCCCTGCGCATGGTTGCCCGCCGAGGCCGTGACCACACCGCGCGCCGCGTCTTCAGCGGTCAGTTGTGCCAGCTTGTTGTAAGCGCCGCGAATCTTGAACGAGAACACCGGTTGCAAGTCTTCGCGCTTGAGCAGGATCTGATTGCCCAGTCGCTCGGACAGTTGACGCGCGCCGTGCAGCGGGGTCTCGATGGCGACGTCGTAGACGCGTGAGGTGAGGATTTTCTTGACGTACTGTTCAAGCATCGGGGCGACATCACTGATGAAAAGGGCAAGACCGGCAAGTCTACCCCGCACTCCGATGCACGACCATACGAATGACAGGGCTTTGCGCCGCAGTCGCCGCTATAATGCGGGCCCTTTTGCACACCTCTGGCACCGTGGAGCCCGCATGACCCAGGATCAACTCAAACAGGCAGTCGCCCAGGCAGCTGTCGATTTCATCCTTCCAAAGCTCGACGACAAGAGCATTGTGGGCGTCGGCACCGGCTCCACGGCCAACTGTTTCATCGACGCACTGGCCCAGCACAAGGCTGCGTTCGACGGCGCCGTCGCCAGTTCCGAAGCCACCGCTGCGCGCCTCAAGGGCCACGGCATTCCGGTGTATGAACTCAACACGGTCAGCGATCTGGAGTTCTACATCGACGGCGCGGACGAAAGCGACGAGCATCTGAACCTGATCAAGGGCGGCGGCGCAGCCCTGACCCGCGAGAAGATCGTGGCGGCAGTCGCCAAAACCTTCATCTGCATCGCCGACGGCAGCAAGCTGGTGCCCGTGCTGGGCGCTTTCCCGCTGCCGGTTGAAGTGATTCCAATGGCACGCAGCCATGTAGCGCGCCAACTGGTCAAGCTGGGCGGCGACCCTGTCTACCGTGAAGGCGTGCTGACCGATAACGGCAACATCATTCTCGATGTGCACAACATGAGCATCACCAACCCGGTGGAGCTGGAAGCACAGATCAACGCCATCGTCGGCGTGGTCACCAATGGCCTGTTCGCTGCACGCCCTGCGGATCTGCTGTTGCTGGGCACGGCTGAAGGCGTGAAAACCCTGACCCGCTAAGCGTTACGGCGTCAAGAAGAGCCCACCTCGCGTGGGCACTTTTGTTTTCAGCAAGCCAATGCTTGAAACCGTCAGGGCTTGCGAAACACATAGAACAGATTCGGCTCGCTCACCAGATACAGCACTTCATCGTCGTCCATGGCAACGCCTTCGGCCTGGGGCACGGTCTTGCTCAACCCCATCTGCCCTTTCTTCAGCGAGCTGCTGCCGATCGGACGGCCATCGATACCCAGCTCGACGATCTGCCTGGACTCATCGGACAGCGCCAACAAGTGGCCGCTGTTCTGATCGAACTGCAAGCTGGATAGATCGCGCACGAACAGACCCGCATCGCGCTTGCTGTCGGAAATCACCTGAAGATTGCCTGGGCCGCCTGCATTCGTCTTGGGGAAGCCGCGCACTTCGATGATCTGCACCGGATCACGCTCGCGGGCGACGAACAGGCGCTCGCCGTGCCGGTCATAGGCCAGACCTTCATAACCCTTGTTGCCACCCGCATTGAGCCCCAGCGTCAGTTGTTCGGCATTGGCCGCATCCACCGACTGGGTGCTGTCATCAATATGCACCTTGATCAAGCGCTGCTGGCGCTCGTCGCTGATTACATAAACGCCCGGACTGATGTACTCGACGGCTTCTGCATCACCGAAGCCGATCAATTTGATACGGCGCAGGATGCGCCCATCGAGGCCGAGCTCGACCATTTCGGCGTTCTGGTTGGTCACCGTGAACAGGCTTTTGCGATCAGGATCGTAGCTCAGGCCAGAGACGTCATCCGTCAGCCCGTCGATGACCTGCCCTTCAATCACGGCCCGGTATTGATCAAGGCCAATGGCTTCCTGTGAATCGGACTGCCAGAACATCTGCCAGTCGAATTGGGCACGCTCCACAAACCGGTATCGCTGGTTGGCGATGGAAAACAGCAGGGCGATCAACGGCACGAAGATAATCAGCACGAGCAAAGAGCGGGTAGAGCGACGCATTGAGGTGACTCGAAAGGTTGAGCGGGCGGCATTGATAGCACGCCATTCTGAAAACAAGCTTAATGGCGTAGTGCTACTTTCTTACCAATTATGTGTTGCCGTCCTGGCTCAGTGCTTGCGAAACGAATAGAACAGGTTCGGCTCGCTCACCATGTACAACGTTCCTGCCTCATCCAGCGCAACGCCTTCAGCACGCGGAATCGTATCTTTCAGGCCATTCATGCCGCCAAGCAACGTCATGAAACTGACCTGTTCACCCTGCTCGTCCAGCTCCAGCAGCAGATGCGAGTCCGCCGACAGCGCAAGCATGTGACCGGTGCGCGGGTCGATGCTCAACGACGACAGGTTGCGCATGTCCAGCGAACGGCTTGGCAGTTTCTGCTTCTCGCCCTTGAGTACGTCACTGCCATCGCTTGCCCAGGTAAACAGTGCTGCGGGGCGCTCTTCGCCCAGAATCAACTGTTGGCGACGCGGATCCCAGGCAATGCCTTCGAAACCCTTGTTCTGGTTGTCGGATTTGCCCAGATCGTATTTCGGGAAGTCCTCGATGTTAAGCATCGTGGTCTCTGCCGTGACGTTGACGATAGTAAGCTGATGCTGACGCTCGTCAGTGATGGCGATCCGTCCGTCATTCATGACTGCCACGCCTTCAGGATTGCTCCAGCCGACCAGCGGGATCTTGCGCAGCACATCACCAGTCAGCGTCAGTTCGACCAGAAAGGCATTCTTGCCCATGACTGCGAACAGGGTCTTGGTGACCGGGTTATAAGACAGGTCCGACGCCTCGTCCTTTTCCATGCCGGGCAACGCTTTCGCATCGATATCTACATGATAGTCCGGCAACCAGATGCTTGCGCTGCGGCCCGCCTTGTTCTCGAAACTTTCCTGAAGCCAGAGCACCGCACGATCATCCCAGTGCATCGCGAAGGCCAGTCCATACCCCATGATCATCGCCAGCAGCAGCCACGAGTACCAGCGCAGACTTCGAATGAAGGCAAAGCGTTTCTTGGAAGCAGGCAGTGTTTGGGAAGAAGAGGGCATTCAAGGTGTTCCCGAGCAGAGGTAACGTCGATAGGGCTTATCGCCCTTGAAGGGCCGGCAGGATTATCCAGAACAGGTGTGAAAAAAACGCAAATCGGAATGAACTATTACCCAGCGGACAAACAAAAGCCACCCGGACGTTGATCCGGATGGCTTGCGGTGAGCGGTTTTCGAAACGCTTAGCGAACGACGCTCTCGAACGGCGTCTGACCACCCAGTTCGAGGACGATCTTATCGCCGGCTTCGAACGGCCCCACGCCCGCTGGCGTACCGGTCATGATGATATCGCCGGCCTGCAGGGAGAAGTTGGCCGCCATGTGCTGAATCATCGGCACAATCGGGTTGAGCATCAGGCTGCTGTTGCCGTCCTGAACGACCTTGCCGTTGAGGGTCAGACGAATGCCGATGTCGGTCAGGTCCGGGAACGTCTCGGCTGGCACGAAGGGCGCGATGACCGCAGCACCGTCGAAGCACTTCGCCAGTTCCCACGGCAGGCCTTTCTCACGCAGACGCGACTGCACGTCACGCAAGGTGAGGTCCAGGCCTGGTGCAAAACCGCTGATCGCATCCAGTACTTCTTCGCGGGATGGGTTCTTGGTCAGCGGCTTGCCGATCAGCACTACGATCTCGGCCTCGTAGTGCACAGAGCCACGGTCGGCCGGAATGGTGAAGCCACCTTCCAGCGCAACCACGGCGCTGCCCGGCTTCATGAAGATCAACGGTTCGGTGGGAACCGGGTTGCCCAGCTCTTTGGCGTGCTCAGCGTAATTGCGACCGATACACACCACTTTGCCCAGCGGGAAGTGAATATTCGTTCCATCGACATATTTGTGCTGGTAGCTCATGACGTCTCCTGAGTCTGGTAGATGCGGCTTTTATAAGGTTTTTATAGGATTTTTTGTAGCGCTGCGACCGTAATCAAACAGCGAATATCTTGCCGGGGTTCATGATGCCGTTGGGGTCGAAGATCGCCTTCATGGCCTTCATGTACTCGATTTCCACCGGCGAGCGACTGTAGGTCAGGTAGTCACGCTTGGTCATACCGACGCCGTGCTCGGCGGAAATCGAGCCGTTGTATTTCTCGACCGTCTCGAACACCCATTTGTTGACGCGGGCGCATTTGACGAAGAACTCATCCTTGTCGAGGCTTTCCGGCTTGAGGATATTCAGGTGCAGGTTGCCGTCGCCAATGTGGCCGTACCAGAGCACGTCGAAGTCGGGATAGTGTTCACCGACGATGGCGTCAATTTCAGCCAGGAACTGTGGCACTTTCGAGACAGTGACCGAGATGTCGTTCTTGTAGGGCGTGAAGTGCGAGATGGTTTCGGAGATGTACTCGCGCAGCTTCCACAGATTGCGCAACTGCTGCTCGCTCTGGCTCATCACACCATCCAGCACCCAGCCCTGCTCGACGCAGTGTTCGAAGGTCGCCAGGGCCTGATTGGCCAGATCCTCGGTGGTCGCTTCGAATTCCAGCAGCACATAGAACGGGCACGGCGTATCGAACGGCGAAGGCACGTCGCCCCGCGCCATGACTCGGGCAAATGACTTGTCGGAAAAGAACTCAAAGGCCGTCAGGTCGAGCTTGCCGTGAAAAGCGTGCAGCACCGGCATGATCGAATTGAAGTCGGTGGTGCCGAGCACCATGGCGGTCAGGTTTCGCGGGGCACGGTCCAGACGCATGGTGGCTTCGACCACGAAGCCCAGTGTGCCCTCGGCACCAATGAACAACTGACGCAGGTCGTAACCGGTGGCGTTCTTGATCAGGTCCTTGTTCAGCTCAAGCAGATCGCCCTTGCCGGTCACGACCTTGAGGCCGGCGACCCAGTTGCGGGTCATGCCGTAGCGAATGACCTTGATCCCGCCCGCATTGGTGCCGATGTTGCCGCCAATCTGGCTGGAGCCCGACGAGGCGAAGTCGACCGGGTAGTACAGCCCGTTTTCTTCAGCCATCGACTGCAATTGCCGGGTAATCACGCCCGGCTGGCAGACGGCCGTGCGATCGGTCAGGTTGAGGTCCAGAATCCGGTTCATGTAGTCGAACGAAACCACCACCTCACCGTTGGCCGCGACCGCGGCTGCCGAGAGCCCGGTTCTGCCGCCCGAAGGCACCAGCGCAACCAGACGCTCGTTGGCCCAGCGCACGATGGCCTGCACCTGTTCGGTGGTCTTGGGAAACACGATGGCCAACGGGGCCGGGGTGAATTGCTTGGTCCAGTCCTTGCCGTAAGTCTGCAGGGAATCCTCGTCGATCAGCACTTTGCCGGGGTCGACCAGGGTCTTGAGCTCATCAATCAAAGCGGGATGGGTCATGGACTCAACTCTCGAACAATTCATGGGCATCCTGAGAACGGTTCACGTTCAAGAATGGGGTTTCGCGGGGGGCTTATGCTAGCATACGCCCCCCGTGAACAGCGCCTGACGCCGTTTCGGCCACCCCCTGCCAATTTTCTCCGGGACACAGGTTTACGCAGATGAGCAAGACTTCCCTCGACAAGAGCAAGATCAAGTTCCTTCTTCTCGAAGGCGTCCATCAATCCGCCGTCGACGTCCTCAAGGCAGCCGGTTACACCAGCATCGAGTACCACACCAAGTCTCTGCCGGAAGCCGAGCTGAAGGAAAAGATCGCCGACGCTCATTTCATCGGTATCCGCTCCCGCACTCAACTGACCGAAGAAATGTTCGATTGCGCCAAGAAACTGGTCGCGGTCGGCTGCTTCTGCATCGGCACCAACCAGGTTGACCTGGACGCTGCCCGTGAGCGCGGTATCGCGGTGTTCAACGCACCGTACTCCAACACCCGTTCGGTTGCCGAACTGGTACTGGCCGAGGCCATCCTGTTGCTGCGCGGCATCCCCGAGAAGAATGCGTCCTGCCACCGTGGCGGCTGGATCAAGAGCGCTGCCAACTCGTTCGAAATCCGTGGCAAGAAGTTGGGCATCATCGGCTACGGCTCGATCGGTACGCAGTTGTCGGTTCTGGCCGAGAGCCTGGGCATGCAGGTGTTCTTCTTCGATCCGCTGACCAAGCTGCCATTGGGCAACGCAACCCAGGTCACCAGCCTGAATGAACTGCTGGGTCTGGCCGACATCGTTTCCCTGCACGTGCCTGAACTGCCGTCCACCCAGTGGATGATCGGCGAGAAGGAAATCCGTGCCATGAAGAAAGGCGCGATCCTGATCAACGCGGCGCGCGGCACCGTGGTCGAGCTGGACGCTCTGGCTGAGGCGATCAAGGACAAGCACCTGATCGGCGCGGCCATCGACGTGTTCCCGGTCGAGCCTCGCTCGAACGACGACATTTTCGAAAGCCCGCTGCGCGGCCTGGACAACGTGATTCTGACCCCGCACATCGGTGGTTCCACTGCCGAGGCGCAGGCCAACATCGGTCTGGAAGTGGCAGAAAAGCTGGTCAAGTACAGCGACAACGGCACCTCGGTGTCTTCGGTCAACTTCCCGGAAGTGGCCCTGCCCGCTCACCCTGGCAAGCACCGCCTGCTGCACATCCACGAAAACATCCCGGGCGTGCTCAGCGAGATCAACAAGGTCTTCGCCGAGAACGGCATCAACATCTCCGGTCAGTTCCTGCAGACCAACGAGAAAGTGGGTTACGTTGTGATCGACGTCGACGCCGAATACTCGGATCTGGCGCAAGAAAAGCTGCAGCACATCAAAGGCACCATCCGCAGCCGCGTTCTGTTCTGATCGCCCTGCCGCATTGAAAAAGGAGACCTTCGGGTCTCCTTTTTTGTGGGTCGTACTTTTTGCGGGTCGTTCCGCGTGATCGCCGGGTGTCAGTGGCGCAGCAGTTTGCGCAACGGCACGCCGTCTTTCATGACCGGGGATTTGATGACGATGTAGCTGAAGTACTTGGAGATGCCGATGTTTTTGTCCAGCAGTTCTTCGATCACTTCCTGATAGTGCTGGATGCTACGGGTCATGAAGCGCACCAGATAATCGTATCCGCCGCTGATCAAGTGACACTCCAGCACCTCATCAACATGACGGATGTTGGCTTCGAACTTGGCGAAGTCTTCGCGCTTGTGGTCGCTGAGGGAAATTTCCGTGAATACCGTGACCGACTCCGTGATCTTTGCAAGATTCAGGTGCGCCTTGTAACTGGAAATATAACCCGCCGACTCCAGACGCTTGACGCGTTGCAGGCAGGGGCTCGCGGAAAGCCCGACGGCATCGGCGAGGCTGACGTTGGTCATGCGCCCGTCTTTCTGGAGTTCTACCAGGATATTGATATCAATCCGATCCAGTTTGACCAAGCCTTCCATTACCTACCTCGTGTTGTGCCATTCACAGTGCCTACCTTCTAGCAAAATCAGCGCCGTAAGGACAGCTGATGCTGAGCGACCAGATCGGCCATGCTGTTGATGCAGATGTCTGCGGTACATGGCTGGCTGTGTTGCGCACGGCTTCTGCGGATCAGGCAAAGACCGCCGCTGCCCAGCGCCGTGGCAGGCGGACGCGACACCACCAGGGTTTCGGCAGGGTCCAGATCCATCCCGGCAAGCCATTGCGGATCGTCCAGTGGATGAGTCGTCAGCGACAGCAGACTGTCAGGTTCCAGGCCAAGCCGCTCGCAGAGCAGACCGCGGTCCTGCAGATCACGGTCGGCATAGACCAGCAGCCGGTAGAACTTGCGCAGATAGAGCATGGCGCCGGGGGCGTCTTCGAACAGCGTCCAGTTGGGCACCGAGCGGGCAAAGGTCATGCCCTCCTCCCAACTGGTCTTGATGCCAAGCCGCTCGGCCAGCTGGCGATGGGCGAAACACAACAGGCCACTGAAGCCCAGCTCGTCAAAACGCGGATAGAGCGTTGCGATGACCGCGTTGAATTCGGTCAGCACAGCGTCGCGGTCCGGTGCGGACACGGCGTTGTCCAGCAGCGGCTGCAAGGCGGTCCACACCCCGGAGTCGCGATCCACCAGAACTTCATCACAATCGATCAGCAGTGCGCGGTAATCAATAAGCCCCATGGCAGGCAACGTCTCCTTTCCAACAGTGGAACCTCAGCGCCCGGTCGCAGCGTCTTGCAACACCACGACCGGGCCGGGCTCAGTTGGATTTCAATACTCGTGCCAGCGCGGCGTCGAGGATGGTCAGTGCTTCGTCAACCTGCTGCTCGGTGGTCACCAGCGGTGCCAGGAAGCGCAGCACGTTGCGGTACACGCCGCACTTGATCACCAGCAGGCCGCCGATGCGTGCCTGATCAATGATCTTCGAGTTAAGGTCCGCGTCGGGGCTGCGCTCGGCATCGTTCTTGACCATTTCCATGGCCAGCATGAAACCGGTGCCACGCACGTCACCGATGCAGCTGTAACGCTCCTTTAGCTTGAGCAGGCCGGCACGCAGGTGCTGACCCAATTGCTCGCCACGCGCCAGCAGATTTTCCTGCTCGTAGGTGTCGATGACTGCCAGCGCGGCGGCGCAGGACAGCGCATTACCGCCATAGGTACCGCCCAGACCGCCCGGAAGCGGTGCGTCCATGATCTCGGCGCGGCCGACCACGCCGGACAACGGCATGCCGCCCGCAAGGCTCTTGGCGACCGTGACCAGATCCGGCTGGATTCCGGCGTGCTCGAATCCGAACCACTTGCCGGTACGACCGAAGCCGGTCTGGATCTCATCCAGAATAAGCACGATGCCGTGCTGTTCGGTCAGCGCACGCAGCGCTTTCAGAAACTCGACCGGTGCAGTCAGAAAACCACCGTCGCCCTGCACAGGCTCGATGAGAATGGCCGCCACGCGGTCGGGTGCAACCTGGGTCGCCAGCAGTTCATGCAGCGCGGCCAACGCCATGTCGCTGGTGACACCGCGGTACTCGTTCGGATACGGGGTGTGAAACACCTCGGGTGCCATTGGCCCGAAGTTCTGCTTGTACGGCTGGCTCATGCCGGTCAGCGTGGTGCCGAGCAAGGTGCGGCCATGAAAGCCGCCACGGAAAGAAATGATCGCCGGACGATTGGTGTGAGCGCGAGCAATCTTCACCGCGTTTTCCACCGCTTCGGCGCCAGAGGTAAAGAACACCGCCTTGTGATCGATGCCGCTCGGCCCTGCCACCAGCAGACTCAGGCGTTTTGCCAGGTCCACGTAAGGCTGATAGGAAACCACCTGAAAACAGGCGTGCGTGACTTTTTCCAGCTGCCCCTGGATGGCCTTGACCACGTTCGGATGGTTGTGGCCAATGTTCAACACCCCAATGCCGCCCACGAAGTCCAGATAACGCTTGCCGTCGACGTCCCACAACTCGGAGCCCTGCGCACGGTCGATAACCAGTGGATGGGCCGTGACGATGCCGCGCGGTACGAATTGATCGCGCTGACGGAGCAGATGAGGTGTTTCGTCGACTTTGCTGTTCATGGTTTTACCTATAGTGAGCCAGGCAACCGGCGGGTGGCTGCGATGCTGTTCAGGTTAAGCGTTCGGCGAAACGATCTAAGCCGAACTTGGCCCCTCAGAAGTCCATATCGACTGTTTTTCACCTCGCAAACGGCAGATTCCTTCACGCTCTCGAAGGCCCGGTTAATCTGCCGCAAAACGCACTTTTTCAGCGCGTACAGCGCTTGAGAACGGGCCTTTCAACAGATCGTGCTTCAGCGTTGCGGCAAGATGGAGCCCCACTCTCATACTCAGGAAAAGCCCATGCCCGCCTTCCTCTATAAAGCCGATCCTGCACGCGCCGAACGCTGGCGAGCACTGTTCGCCGAACACGCGCCAGACATCGAATGGCGGGAATGGCCAAACATCGGTAATCCGGACGACGTGCATTATCTGGGCGCCTGGCTGGCACCGGATGATTTGCAGGAGGTACTGCCGAACCTGAAAGTGTTGTTCGCGCTGTCGGCGGGGGTCGATCAACTGGACCTGCGCCGCATACCGAAATCGCTGCCGGTCGCGCGCCTGCTCGATCCGGGCATCAGCCGGGGCATGTGCGAATACGCGACGTTTGCGGTGCTGAGTCTGCATCGCGACATGCTGCGCTACAGGCAACAACAGGTAGAAGGACGCTGGAAAGCGCATCCATTGACCCCCGCCCACCAGCGCCGGGTAGGCGTGATGGGGCTGGGCCTGCAAGCGCAGCAGATTCTGTCGAGCCTGAAACCGTTCGGTTTCGAGCTGTCAGGCTGGGCGCGCAGCGAGCATCGCATTGAGGGCGTGGCGTGCCATGCCGGTGAAAAACAGCTCCCGGCCTTTCTGGGGCAGTGCGACATTCTGTTGTGCGTGCTGCCCTTGACCGGGCAAACCGAAGGCATCCTCAATAGCAGGCTGTTCGAGCAACTGCCGCAAGGCGCTGCGCTGATCAATATGGGGCGCGGTGGGCATCTGGTGGAAAGCGATCTGCTGTCGGCGCTGGACAGCGGCCAGCTCAGCGCTGCAGTGCTGGATGTGCTGCAACAGGAACCTGCACCGGCCGATCATCCGTTCTGGGCACACCCGAACATTTTGCTGACGCCACACGTGGCGGCCATGACCCAGCCGGAAAGCGCGTTCCCGGGGCTGCTGGACAACATTCGACGCTTCGAACGCGGCGAAGCCATGAACGGCCAGGTGGATCGCGGCCAGGGTTACTGAACCACGAGCCGCTTCGCTTACCGACAGGCATGAAGGGTTTGTCTTACAATGGCGCTCGTTCAACCGAGAGCCTTGTCATGACCCGTACCGCCGCCCCGCGCAAACCCCGAGCACGCAGCCAGGCCAGGATCGACTCGATTCTGGACGCGGCCCGTACGTTGCTGGCGTCGGAAGGGGTGGCCAGCCTGTCGATTTACAGTGTGGCGGAGCGTGCGGGTATTCCGCCGTCCTCGGTCTATCACTTCTTCGCCAGCGTACCCGCGTTGCTTGAAGCCCTGACGGCAGACATCCATGCAGCCTTTCGCGCCTCGCTGCAAGCGCCTATCGAACATGACTCACTCGACAACTGGCGAGACCTGTCGCGGGTCGTAGAGATGCGCATGCTGGACATCTACAACGCCGACGCCGCAGCGCGTCAGTTGATCCTGGCGCAACACGGCCTGACCGAAATCAACCAGGCGGATCGTCAGCACGACATCGAACTGGGTCACTTGATGCTCGACGTGTTCAACCGCCATTTCCACCTGCCTGCACTGCCGGACGACGTGGATGTGTTCGCGCTGGCCATGGAGCTGGGCGACCGGGTTTACGCCCGCTCGGTGCAACTGCACGGTGAAATCACACCGCGCATGGCGGTGGAAGGGATGCGGGTGTTTGATGCGTACGTCGGCTTGTACTTGCCGCCCATCCTGGTCAAGAGAAAGCCGGCGGATGACAAAGCGCTGTAAGCGCGCCTTACTGTGAGGCGTCACTTAGACTGGCGCACCGCTCTGACATTATCACTGGTGCGCAACTCAAGCTCTTTCATAAATTGCTTGTAGCCGTCAGCATCCCTCTTTTTATTTGATTTCGCAGTCGCAAGTCCTCGCTTAAGACCAGAGTCATAACGCAGATTTCTGCCTTCAACGCTCAACGACGCCTCGTAATGCCGTATTAATGCATCTGCATCCTTGAACCTATTTTGAAAACGCCTTTCCGCAATATCAATCTGTTGTTTCGTCGACGGCGGGCTGGGGCTGATATCTCTGGACAATAAAGACTGTATCCTAGCCTTTTCCTCGTCAGACAGAATGCCGGTGTTGCCACGCCAACTATTCGCATGTCCCCCAGAGGAAGAGGCCGCAACGGGTACCGAGGAGGATGGTTGCGGCAGAGCGGAGGGTGGTGTGGAAGACGAACCGCTGCCCACCTGACCGACGGCGATGGGTGTCGACACCCGCGCAGGTGTCTGGCTTGTGCTGGCTCTCTGAATTGACATGCTTTGGGGGTTAAGTTGTAGGACAGTTGGGCGTGCCGCGTTCAATGATCTTGCATATCTTTGATAAGCTATATTTACGTGCCCTGTCGGGTCCTCAAAATTAACCGGATCACCCTCGCAATACGCATACGCATTCAACCCTCCGTCTTCAAACGGACTCAAACTGTCGGGGCTGTTGAACCGCATCAACACCGGATTGAACGCGCGGTAGCCATTACCCAGCAAATAATGCCCCGTCACCGGGTCGTACGGTTCGCCATTGAAGCCTGGCAAAGAGGCCTGGCCGCTCTTGATGGGGTGATGCCCGTAAGGCATATACGCCAGCGGTTCCAGCCCGGCATTGAACAGTTTCTGGAGCACGGAGCGGTGCTGATCCGTCGCCAGAATGTCGGTAGATGCCTCGCCTTGCGCCCACTGTGCCTGAGCCAGCAGCACGTCCTCATACTGAAAAATATGGCGCTGCACAGCGCCCTGAATTTCAGTCGCCAGACGGTTCTTCTGATAGAACCGCTGCACCTCGGTATCTGTCGCGGGAGCCTTGGCAGCCAGTCGGTCCAGCGCATCATAGCGATAGCGGCAAAGTGCGGTCTGCGCTGAAGAGGCCATGTCCAACCCTCCAAAGAATGATCATCAGCATCCCCTGATCCCGGGCCGAATTGTACCTGGCAGAACTGCTAGGCTCTGTACGAAAAGTGGCTGCGCTCGGTGATGCTGCGTTAAAAACAGGCTCGGAATGCTCATTTACAACACGTAGACTCCGCTTCCTCGCCTGTTTTTGCCTTGCCTGACCTTCGCTCGCCGACTTTTCGTACAAAACCTAGTCCAGACGAAAAAACCCCGAAGGGTCGTCACCGTTCGGGGTCGGGGGTTGAAGCCTGATCACAACTTGGCGATCGAGACCTCAGTGGATTTCACGAAGGCAATCACTTCGCTGCCCACGACCAGTTCCAGCTCCTTGACCGAACGGGTGGTGATCACGGATGTCACGACGCCGGACGCAGTCTGCACGTCGATTTCGGACAACACATCGCCGTGGACGATTTCCTTGATGGTGCCTTTGAACTGGTTACGAACGTTGATGGCTTTGATAGTCATGGCAGGTCTTCCTTTGGGGGATCGGGGTTAAGTGGCCCAGCGCAACTGCGTGGGCAGTGGTGATGAGGGTTCGGGCTCAGGCGGTGAGCCGGGAACGGCCAGCACCTGATTGAGCACCTGGGTTTCAAGTGCAGCGAGGCGATGCGAGCCACGGGCTCTGGGGCGCGGCAGTTCGACCAGCAGGTCGAGGCCGATACGCCCTTCTTCGATCAGGATCACGCGGTCGGCAATGGCAACGGCTTCGCTGACATCGTGTGTCACCAGCAGCACGGTGAAGCCATGCTGGTGCCACAGTTTTTCGATCAGTTGCTGCATTTCGATGCGCGTCAACGCATCCAGCGCACCCAGCGGCTCGTCGAGCAACAGCAGGCGCGGCTTGTGGATCAGCGCACGTGCCAGTGCAACGCGCTGCTTTTGACCGCCGGACAATGCGGCAGGCCATTCATTGGCACGCTCGGCCAGGCCGACGGCTTCCAGCGCTTCAAGAGCTTGTCCGCGCCAGTCGCCCGTCAGGCCGAGACCGACGTTGTCGATGATCTTTTTCCACGGCAGCAGGCGGGCTTCCTGGAACATCAGACGTGTGTCTTCGCGGGCATCACCCAGCGGCGCAGAGCCTGCGAGCAGCTCGCCCCGGGTCGGGCTGTCGAGTCCGGCCAGCAAGCGCAGCAGGGTGCTTTTGCCGCAGCCGCTGCGCCCCACCACTGCCACGAATTGTCCGGCCGGGATGTGCAGGTCGATGTCCTTGAGCACTTCACGTGAGCCGAACGCCTTCTTGATGTTCTGAATCGCCAGTGGAATGCCGCGCAGCAGGTGTGCCGGTTGTTGTTTCAGATTGCTCATGCGGCACCGCCTTTGCTGACTTGATAGGCCGGGTGCCAGCGCAGGCAGACCCGCTCCAGACCCCGCGCCGCCAGATCGGCGAGCTTGCCGAGTACGGCGTACAGCACGATGGCCAGCACCACGATGTCGGTTTGCAGAAACTCACGGGCGTTCATGGCCAGATAGCCAATGCCGGAGCTGGCCGAGATGGTTTCGGCCACGATCAGCGTCAGCCACATGAAACCCAGTGCGAAGCGCACGCCGACCAGAATCGATGGCATGGCGCCTGGCAGGATCACATGGCGAAACAGGCTGAAGCCGGACAGGCCATAGCTGCGCGACATTTCCACCAGCGCCGGGTCGATGTTGCGTATGCCGTGATAGGTGTTCAGGTAGATCGGGAACAGCGTGCCCAATGCCACCAGAAATATCTTGGCGGTCTCATCGATGCCGAACCACAGGATCACCAGCGGAATGAGTGCAAGATGCGGCACGTTACGGATCATCTGCACCGAGCTGTCCAGCAGACGTTCGCCCCATTTGCTCAGACCGGTGATGAAGCCCAGCGCAAGACCGATGCCGCCGCCGATCACGAAGCCGAGGCCGGCGCGCCAGCCGCTTATAGCCAGATGTGTCCAGATTTCACCACTGGAAACCAGCGTTACACCCGCCTCGATGACGGCGCTGGGTGCAGGAAGAATGCGTGTGGATAGCCAGCCGGCACTGACCGACAGTTGCCAGATCGCCAGCAGCAGGACAGGCAGCGCCCAGGGCGCCAGCCGATGAATGATGCGTTGCGAAGCACTGAGGCTCATGGAGTGGTCTCCTCGAAGGGCCTGTCAATCACTGTGCTTGAGCAACAGCAGCAGGTGGCGTCCAGACCACGTCAGCAATGCTGAGCGGCTTGGGGATCAATTTGAGCTGGTAGAAGGTGTCGGCGATCTTCTGTTGAGCGGCCACCACCGGCGGCGTGATGAACAACGCGCCATAGCCCTGACGCTTGACCGAAGTCAGCGTGATATCGGCTGGCAGCCCCAGCAAGGGCGCGACCTGTTTGGTCACTTCCTCGGGATTGGCCTTGGACCACTCTCCTACCGCACGCACTTCTTCGATCAGCGCCTGAATCACTTTCGGATTTTTCTGGGCGTAGGGCTTTGTCGCCAAGTAGAACTGATGGTTGTCGACGATGCCGGAACCGTCTCTCAGGGTGCGCGCCTGCAATTGTTTCTCGGCAGCGGCCTGGTACGGGTCCCAGATGACCCAGGCGTCGACACTGCCACGCTCGAACGCGGCACGGGCATCGGCGGGCGGCAGGAACACGGTCTGGATATCGGAGTATTTCAGGCCGGCATCTTCCAGCGCACGCACCAGCAGGTAATGCACGTTGGAGCCTTTGTTGAGGACGACTTTCTTGCCCTTGAGGTCCTTGACCGAGGTGATGGGAGAATCCTTGGGTACCAGAATCGCCTCACTGGTCGGCGCGGGCGGCTCGTAGGCCACGTACAACAGATCGGCACCGGCCGCCTGGGCGAACACTGGCGGCGTTTCGCCGGTGACGCCGAAGTCGATCGAACCCACATTCAGACCTTCCAGCAATTGCGGGCCGCCGGGGAACTCCGTCCACTGCACCTTCACGCCCTGCTCGGCCAGACGCTTTTCCAGAGAGCCTTTGGCCTTGAGGAGTACCAGCGTGCCGTATTTCTGATAGCCGATACGCAGGTCCTCGGCCTGAGCCTGACTCAAGGCACCGAACGTAACCGCGGCAGCCAACAAAGCGGCCAGACCTCGACGCAAAACAACTGTGCGCATGGCGCGCTCCTTATTAAGACTGGACTGGCGTGAACCGCCGGAATGGGATGACAGTAACAGCGATTTTTTATATCTATAAATCTCATTTTTTCATTTGGTTATTCCATAAGGAGATATACGGAAACCCTGCCTTGCGCTTATCACCCACCGAACGCCCGCACCGCGCAGAACCAGAGGCGAACGCTTTGGCGACAATCATCACAATGCTCAAAAACCGCCCATAAAAAAGGGCCGATCAATCGGCCCGAATACCCCACGCTTGGTGAATCAGGTATCAACGGTTCGGCTGAGGCGTCAGGCGCAGATAAGGCGTGACGGCCTTATAGCCCTTGGGAAAACGCTGCTTGATCTCTTCCTCGTCCTTGATCGACGGCACGATGACGACGTCCTCGCCATCCACCCAGTTGGCAGGTGTGGCGACTTTGTAGTTATCGGTCAGTTGCAGGGAGTCGATGACCCGCAGAATCTCGTGGAAGTTACGCCCGGTACTGGCTGGGTAGGTAATGGTCAGGCGCACCTTCTTGTTCGGATCGATCACGAACAAGGAGCGCACGGTCAGCGTGTCACTGGCGTTGGGGTGAATGAGGTCGTACAGATCGGAGACCTTGCGGTCCGCGTCAGCCAGAATCGGGAAATTGACCTGAGTGTTCTGCGTGGTATTGATGTCGTCGATCCATTTGACGTGCGAGTCGACCGGGTCCACTGACAGCGCAATCGCCTTGACGCCGCGCTTGGCAAACTCGTCTTTCAATTTGGCAGTGAAACCCAGCTCAGTGGTGCAGACCGGCGTGAAGTCTGCGGGATGGGAAAACAACACACCCCAGCTGTCGCCCAGCCACTCATGAAAGCGTATACGGCCTTCGCTGGAATCCTGTTCGAAGTCGGGGGCGATATCGCCAAGTCGCAGTGTCATGGTGTGGCTCCTGTCTTGTTCGATTGAGTCTTTTATTCAAGACCACTGTGCCTGCTGGCGAGGTAAATTAAAAAGAATGGATATCGCTTTGGTTAGATCGTTAACGAATATCAAAAAACAGGCAAAAGAAACCCCGCACGGGGCGGGGTTTCTTTGACGCTCAATACACTTACATGAAGTTGTAGGTGTAGTTGAAGATCAGACGGGTCTGATCGGTATCAGCAGTGGTTGCGCTGTCGCCGCGGAAAGTACCGTGACGCAGAGTGGTGCCGAAGCCCTTGAGTGGACCGCTCTGGACGACGTAGTCAACACGCATGTCGCGTTCCCACTCGGAGTGAGAGTCACGAGCACGGTTCACGTCACGGATGTCATCACCGCTCAGGTAGGCAATCGCAGCTTTCAGGCCTGGGACACCAACCTTGGCGAAGTCGAACGAGTACTGACCGAACGTAGTGTTTTCACCCGCGCGGTTGAAACCGTTGATCATCGAGTCAGTGAACAGGTAGAAGCTGGAGCCGCCGTTACCTTCCAGACTGCCAAGACCGTTGTTTTTACGAACGTTGCCTTGGCCGAGGTAAACCATGCCGCCGTCGTCGCCTACCTGCTGGTGACCAACCATGAGCGCGTGGCCGCCCAGGGTGTAGGTGAACATGGCAGACCAGGTCTGGTTATCAACTTCGCCCGGAGTCTTGGCATAGCCACCGTTGTTGCTGAAGCTGTAGCCCGAAGTGTTGCTGCTGTTCTTGCCGTCAGCGCTGCTGTTGAAATAACGCAGGTCAGTCTTGAAGGACTGGTTGTCGTTGATCTGGTAAACGTGAACCAGACCCAGGAAGTGCTGCTTGTAGAAGTCTTCCAGGTTGGCGTAGTAGTACTGAAGGGTCAGGTCTTTGGTGACTTTCCAATCAGCACCGGCAAAGCGGAACTCGTCGCTGGTCTTGGCAGCACCGGCCACGGACAGGTCAGTCCAGTTGCTCGAAGCACGGCCAATGGATTTGCTCAACTGACCGGCAGTAAAGGTCACATTGTCCAGATCCTTGGAGGTCACGATGCCGCCTTGGAAGGCTTGCGGCAACAGACGACCGTCGTTGCTGACCAGAATCGGCAGGTTAGGCGCCAGAGCGTTACCCACTTTCAGCTCGGTCTTGGAGAAGCGGACCTTGGCGTTGGCGCCGGCACGGCTCCAGTCGCTGACAGAAGAACCGTCAGTGTCGGTCGGAACAACGGTGTTGGACGTGGCGGCGTTGTGGTGCTGAATGCCACCACCCAGGTGCAGACCCATTACTGCCTGTGCATCAAGACCGAAACCGACGGTGCCTTGAGTGTAGCCAGACAGGTAGTCGAACTTCAGGCCAGTAGCGGTTTCGCGCTGATCCGGAGCACGACGGCCTTCACGCAGGTCGTTGTTGAAATACAGAGTACGAGAACTGATGGACGCTTTACTGTCTTCGATGAAACCAGCTGCACCGGCCTGTTGCGCCAATACACCAACGGTTACGGCCAGGGCCAGGGTGGACTTCTTCATTGCAACGCTCCTCGTGAATCTAATTTTTTATTTCCACGGTGCCGGGCATTTTTGCCCTGACCCATGGATTCGCGCAGGTGACAGGCCCGACCTTGAGGTCAATGGTTTCTGTGCACCCCGACTGCATGACTAGACCGCGCATGTCAGTGGCTGGACGATAGTGAAAACCCTGAAGAACAGAAAGGAATCAATCAACCCCAATCAATAACTTTTCGGCATATGTCACAACTCGTGTCAATCACGACGTCACGGAGTGTATCGACCTAATTCGCTAATTCACAAAATATATTTTGCTACCGCTCGTCAGATCGCTCTGTTTCGTGCAACCAAATGGCCAGTTCAAGACCCGCCGGTCACGCCCACCCCAAAGAAAGCCTTTAGCCATCTCAGCTAAAACCCTTACAGGTCGGGAGCTTCGGAGAGAATAGGGATCAATTGTTACAGTTGTCATCGCTTCGCAGACGCACCATCACCTCCCTCAATTTTTTTTTGAAGAATGGTTTTCAGGCCATAAAAAGGCCGTTTTTGCCTGTTGAAACACGCTCAACAAAGGTGCAAACCTGAACAAATCGTCCGTTTTACTGTCCTGCGCCAGCAATGTGAGCCAGTTGGCAGATGCAGAATAGACGTGAATGTGCGGTTTGCCCGTTTGCATTCCCCAAAAAGAGACACAGCCGTTTCTAAGCTAATGCACAAACGTTATTTATATTGCGATTCTTAGATCATTTAGGCTCCAGATCAGCCAGTACCCGGCCCGCCTGATTCGGAGCAACTCATGAAACTGCATTTTTCCTTGCGCCTGCTGACGGCGTTGTCGCTGACGGGCGCTGCGTTTATCGCGCAGGCGGCTGACTTTACGGTGGCGTACCAGACCACCGTCGATCCGGCCAAGGTGGCCCAGTCCGACAGTGCCTATGAAAAAGCCACTGATTCGAAAATCGCCTGGCGCAAGTTCGAAAACGGAGCTGACGTGATCACCGCAATTGCTTCCGGAGACGTGCAGATCGGTTACCTGGGTTCAAGCCCGTTCACAGCAGCCGCCACCCGCAAGCTGCCCGTCGAGACCTTCCTCATCGCGACCCGGATCGGTGCCGCAGAAGCGCTGGTGGCGCGTAACGGGTCGGGGATCGATTCGCCGCAGGACCTGATCGGCAAGAAAATCGCCGTGCCATTCGTGTCCACCGGGCACTACAGCCTGCTGGCCGCGCTCAAGCACTGGAACATCGATCCGGCCAAGGTGACGATTCTGAATCTGGCTCCGCCCGCCATCGCTGCGGCATGGAAGCGTGGCGACATTGATGCCACTTATGTCTGGGACCCGGCACTGGGTGTCGCCAGGGAAACCGGCAAGGTACTCATCACCTCCGGCGAACTGGCCAAGGTCGGCGCACCGACCTTTGATGCCTGGATCGTGCGCAAGGACTTCGCTGCCAAGCACCCTGACGTGGTCAGCGCTTTCGCCAAAGTCACGCTCGACGCCTATGCCAGCTACCGTCAGGACCCGAATGCCTGGATCGCCAACGCGTCCAACATCGACAAGCTGACCCGGCTTTCCGGGGCCAAGGCCGCAGACATTCCGGCCCTGCTGCAGGGCAATGTCTATCCGCTTGCCGCAGATCAAGCCACGCTGCTCGGCGCACCCACCATCGAAGCTGTGACCAAAACCGCCGCGTTTCTCAAAGAGCAAGGCAAGGTCGACGCCGTACTGCCTGATTACTCACCGTACGTGACGGACAAATTTATCCCTCGCTGATTGACCCGGAAGGAGCCAAGGGCCATGGCCTTATTGAAGCTGGAGCGCATCGGCGCGCAGTATCCCGGCGCAGCGCAGCCCGTGCTGACGGACATCAACCTGAGCCTTGGCCCCGAGCAGTTGCTGGTAGCACTCGGGCCATCCGGCAGCGGCAAGACCTCGCTGCTGAACCTGATTGCAGGCTTCGTCAAACCCGCGACAGGACGCATTACGCTGGACGGCGTAGCGGTTGAAGGGCCCGGTGCCGAGCGTGGCGTCGTCTTTCAGGACGACGCCCTGCTGCCCTGGCAGGACGTGCTGGCTAATGTCGCTTTCGGCCTGGAACTGGCAGGCGTCGGGCGGGCCGAGCGGGAAGCGAAAGCGCGGGATATGCTCGCGCTGGTGGACCTGAGCGGCTTTGAACAACGGCGCATCTGGCAACTGTCCGGCGGACAACGCCAGCGTGTGGGTCTGGCACGGGCGCTGGCCGCAGACCCTCGGGTGCTGTTGATGGACGAGCCCTTCGGCGCACTGGACGCCTTCACCCGTGAAAGCATGCAGGAACTGCTGCTGCAGGTATGGCGACGCACCGCCAAGCCGGTTTTTCTGATTACCCACGATATAGAAGAAGCGGTTTTCCTTGCCACGGATCTGATCCTGCTCGCGCCCGATCCGGGGCGCATCGCCGAACACCTGCGTCTGGACTTCGGCCAACGCTACAGCGCTGGCGAATCGGCGCGGGCAATCAAGTCTGATCCACAATTCATCGAAACCCGTGAGCACGTGCTGGCCAGCGTCTTTTCGCAACGCGCCCGGGAGCAGCACGCATGAACAGCTATGAACTGAGCAACCCGGTCAAATCCGGTGTTCCGGCACGGCGGCCGCTCTTACACCTGAGCACCCGCGCCATCAGCGTCGTGACCCTCGTTGTGCTGCTGGCACTGTGGTGGGCCGTGACTGCAGCCGAATGGATCGAGCCCTTGTTTCTGCCGCCACCCTCGGCGGTGCTGGAAAAAGCCTGGCTGCTCCTGACCAAGGGCTACATGGATTCCACGCTCTGGCAGCATCTGGGCGCCAGTCTGCAACGTATCGGTCTGGGCCTGGGCGCAGCGATCCTGACGGCCATTCCGGTGGGAATTGCCATCGGCCACAACCGTATCGCGCAGGGCATTCTGGACCCGCTGATCGAGTTCTATCGCCCGATCCCGCCGCTGGCCTATCTGCCGCTGATCGTGATCTGGTTCGGTATCGGCGAGTTTTCCAAAGTGCTGCTGATTTACCTGGCGATCTTCGCGCCCATCGCGATTGCCACCGCAACCGGCGTGCGCACGGTCGATCCGGCAAGGTCGCGCGCTGCGCAATCACTGGGCGCTACTCGCTGGCAACTGATCCGCCATGTCATCCTGCCCAGCGCACTGCCGGACATCCTGACCGGCATTCGCATCGGACTTGGTGTGGGCTGGTCGACACTGGTCGCCGCCGAACTCATCGCCGCCACCAGCGGGCTGGGGTTCATAGTGCAGTCGGCGGCGCAGTTTCTGGTTACCGATGTCGTGGTGCTGGGGATTCTGGTGATCGCCACCATCGCTTTCGTCATGGAGCTGAGCCTGCGGGCGCTGCAACGTCGACTGGTGCCATGGCACGGTCAGCATCACTGATTCGGACAGTTCAGGACACAAATTGCATCAGCTTGGTGTGGCGCACGGTTGTGATGCGCAAATTGGGTGCACAAACAAAGACGATGGCGGAACGGTCGGGAGGATAGGAAACACTCGCTCAACAGCATCGGATTCATCGAAAGCCGCTCATTAGCGGCTTCAGAGGCACTGGAACAAGTTTTATCGCTTCTTTTGTCAAAACTGGCACGCTGCCTGCAAAAGGTATTACATCACCAGTTTTGGGGACCTTGGTACAGGCAGGCCGGGGAATCCCCTCTTTTATTCCTCCCGGAGACTGACCTCCAGTCTCCAGCGCCCGTCCACCTTCTCAGTGCGCCAGTCGCCCTGAAGTGGACGGGCCGCCAGGAGCGTCAGCACCAACCCCTTCTCTCCTCGTTCCAGCTTCCAGCGCGCAACCTTGCTGTCGAATCGCAATTGGCCATTCCACGGCCGTCCTGAAGCATCGAGCCTGAGCACCACTGCGCCGTCCACCGTGCTGCCTTCATAGCGGGGTTCTTCGTCGAACCATAGCGCCAGGCCCGTGGGCAGCTCTTCAATCTGCTCCAGTTCTACCGGTACAGGCTGCTGCAGGCGACCGATGATGGTGCCGATGGTGAAGCCGACGATGGCCATCGAACCAAGAACACGCGGCCATAGCTTCGGTCTGGGGTCCTCTTCGGGGGTAGAATGCATCCCGTCCTTTTGTTCGGAGCCGTGCATGTTTCACGTCATCCTTTTTCAACCAGAAATTCCGCCGAATACCGGCAATGTCATCAGGCTGTGTGCCAATAGCGGCTGCACCCTGCATTTGATCGAACCGTTGGGTTTCGAGCTGGACGATAAACGCCTGCGCCGGGCGGGTCTCGACTATCACGAGTATGCCACGCTGCAGACGCACGCCGACCTGGCCAGTTGTCTGGAAAAGATCGGCAACCCACGGCTGTTCGCCTTTACCACCAAGGGCTCGCGGCCGTTTCATGATGTCCGTTTCGAGCCGGGCGATGCGTTTCTGTTCGGCCCGGAAAGCCGCGGCCTGCCTGCCGATATTCTCGACTCGCTAAGCGGCGACCAGCGCTTGCGCCTGCCCATGCGCGACGGCTGCCGCAGCCTGAACCTGTCCAACACCGTTGCCGTGGCCGTCTACGAGGCGTGGCGACAGCATGGGTTTGCGTAGCGCCTTGAGCGGAAGTGGACTGCATTCCCACGCGAGAGCCCTGGAATCAGGATTCTTCGTGGTTTGCGGCGAGACTGCGGTGTGTCAGTGGAAGGGTGTACCCCTCCACAAAAAAAGCGCCCCGAAAGGCGCTTTTTCATTCAGCCGTAACGCTTACTGAACAGTCGGCGTTTCGCCAGCTTCCTGCATGCGTTGCAGTTCCTGTGCGTACAGCGCGTCGAAGTTCACCGGAGCCAGCATCAGCGCAGGGAACGAACCGCGGACAACCAGGTTGTCGATGGCTTCGCGAGCGTAAGGGAACAGGATGTTCGGACAGAACGCGCCCAGGGTGTGGCTCATCGAAGCGTCGTCCAGGCCCTTGATCAGGAAGATACCGGCCTGCTGCACTTCAACGATGAAAGCGACTTCGTCGCCATTGTTGACGGTCACGGACAGGGTCAGCACCACTTCATAGAAATCGCCTTCCAGCGGCTTCTGACGGGTGTTGAGGTCCAGACTGACAGTCGGGGTCCATTCCTGGCGGAAGATCGCCGGGCTTTTCGGTGCTTCGAAAGACAGGTCGCGAACATAGATACGCTGCAGGGAGAATTGCGGAGCGTTTTCTTCTTCGTTGGCAACGGCGCCGTTGTTCGGTTGATCGGTCATTTCGGATCCTTCTCAAATGGGGCGGTTAAATAGGGGAATCAGCCGAGCAGCGCATCGAGCTTGCCGGCACGTTCCAGAGCGAACAGATCATCACAGCCGCCCACATGGGTCGAGCCGATCCAGATCTGGGGTACCGAAGTGCGACCGGCCTTTTTGGTCATCTCGGCACGAACCTGCGGCTTGCCATCGACCCTGATCTCCTCGAAGGCCACACTCTTGCTCTGCAACAACTGCTTGGCACGTACGCAATACGGGCAGTAGTCGCTGGAATAGACGATGACTTGAGCCATTTTCATTTCACCAATGGGAGATTGTCGCCGCGCCAGCTAGAGATACCGCCGGACAGCTTGGCCGCCTTGAAGCCGGTCTTGAGCAGCTCGCGGGCGGTGCTGCCAGCATGCTGCCCCATAGCGTCGACGATGATCAACGTCTTGTCCTTGTATTTCTGCAGTTCTGCGGTGCGGGTCAGCACTTTGTCCTGCGGAAAGTTCAGGGAGCCGACGATGTGGCCGTTGGCGAAATCCTTCTTGGAGCGCACGTCGATGACCACGCCCTGGTCGCTGTTGACCAGTGCGGTCAGCTCGCGGGTGCTCAGGCTCGCGCCGCCTTTGCTCAGTTCGTAAGCGATCAGCAGTCCCAACAGAATGACGAAGGCACCGGTGATCAAATAGTGGTTAGTAGCGAATTCAAGCAGATGAGCAACCATCGGTAGGTTCCAGGGCGTTAAAATGTCGGCCAGTATACACAGCACCCAAGGTCGGCCAAAGTCCGTACGGCAGTGACGCCGTTTGAACTTGTCCTTAAAATGCCGATCCCTTGTTCTTTATTCCAACCAGCCTCGAGTGGGTTCTATGACTGCCACCCCAAAACCTCTGGTCCTTATCATCCTGGACGGCTTCGGACACAGCGAACACCGTGAAGGCAACGCTATCCTGGCTGCGAAGATGCCAGTCATGGATCGCCTCTACAAGACCATGCCCAACGGCCTGATTTCGGGCTCCGGCATGGATGTCGGTCTGCCGGACGGGCAGATGGGCAATTCTGAAGTCGGCCACATGAACCTGGGTGCCGGGCGCGTGGTGTATCAGGATTTCACTCGAGTGACCAAGGCGATTCGCGACGGCGAGTTCTTCGAGAACCCGACCATCTGCGCCGCCGTGGACAAAGCTGTTGCTGCAGGCAAAGCCGTGCACATCATGGGCCTGCTGTCCGATGGCGGCGTTCACAGCCATCAGGACCATCTGGTCGCCATGGCCGAACTGGCCGTAAAACGTGGCGCTGAAAATATCTACCTGCACGCCTTCCTCGATGGTCGCGACACGCCACCGCGCAGCGCGAAGAAATCCCTGGAACTGATGGATGAAACCTTTGCCCGCCTGGGCAAGGGTCGCACCGCCACGATCATCGGCCGCTATTTCGCCATGGACCGTGACAACCGCTGGGACCGCGTTTCCAGCGCTTATAACCTGATCGTCGACAGCACCGCCGAATTCCACGCTGACAGTGGCGTGGCCGGGCTTGAGGCCGCCTACGCCCGTGATGAAAACGACGAGTTCGTCAAAGCCACGCGCATCGGTGATCCCGCAAAAGTCGAAGACGGCGATGCCGTGGTGTTCATGAACTTCCGTGCCGACCGCGCCCGCGAACTGACCCGCGTGTTCGTTGAGGACGATTTCAAGGACTTCGAGCGCGCTCGTCAGCCAAAGGTCAACTACGTCATGCTGACCCAGTACGCCGCCAGCATTCCTGCACCGTCCGCGTTTGCAGCAGGCAGCCTGAAGAACGTGCTGGGCGAATACCTGGCCAACAACGGCAAGACGCAATTGCGCATCGCCGAGACCGAGAAATACGCTCACGTCACCTTCTTCTTCTCTGGCGGTCGTGAAGAACCGTTCCCGGGTGAAGAACGCATCCTGATTCCTTCGCCGAAAGTTGCCACCTACGATCTGCAGCCGGAAATGAGCGCGCCGGAAGTGACCGACAAAATCGTCGATGCCATCGAGCATCAGCGCTATGACGTGATCGTCGTCAACTACGCCAACGGCGACATGGTCGGCCACAGCGGCATCATGGAAGCAGCGATCAAGGCCGTTGAATGCCTGGACGTCTGCGTCGGCCGTATCACCGAGGCACTGGAAAAAGTCGGTGGCGAAGCGCTGATTACCGCTGACCACGGTAACGTCGAGCAGATGACCGATGATCACACCGGCCAGGCTCACACCGCGCACACCTCCGAGCCCGTACCTTTCGTATACGTCGGCAAGCGCCAGCTGAAAGTCCGCGAAGGCGGTGTTCTGGCAGACGTTGCGCCAACCATGCTGCACTTGCTGGGCATGGAAAAACCGCAGGAAATGACCGGCCACTCGATCCTCGTGAACGAGTAACCGGCTGAAAACCGGCACAAGGCCATCAGGCAGTGCCGGTTTTTTGTGTTACAGGCCCCAAAGCAGTACGACCGGGGCGTTTTTTTTGTACCCCATGCCGGGCATACTAGGCCTGACATTTTTTCTCACAATTCCTCGGTATCGCCCACCCTCATGCTTCGCGCCTTGATCGCCCTTGTTCTGATCTGCCTGCTCAATCCGGCGTTCGCCGAAGACGAGCGTGCGCAAACCCAAAAACAGATAGACGCTGCGCGTCAGGATGTGGCTGAGCTGCAGAAAGCCCTGAAACAGGTTCAGGAAGAACGCACAGGCGTCCAGAAGGACCTGCGCACCACCGAAACGGAAATGGGCAAGCTGGAAAAGCAGGTCGAGGTCCTGCAAAAGGAACTAAAAAAGACCGAAGCCGAGCTGACGAAGCTCGACGGTGAGAAAAAAAAACTGAATAGCGCCAAGGTCGAGCAACAACGCCTGATTGCCATTCAGGCCCGCGCCGCCTACCAGAGTGGTCGCCAGGAATACCTCAAGTTGCTGCTCAACCAGCAGCACCCCGAAAAATTTGCCCGCACTCTCACTTATTACGACTACCTGAGCCAGGCGCGTCTGGAGCAGCTGCGCAACTTCAATGAAACCCTGCGTCAGCTGGCCAATGTCGGTAAAGACATCGACCTGCAACAGGCCCAACTGCTGGTTCAGAAGAGCAACCTCGACAGCCAGACAGAAGAATTGGCCAAGGTTCGCCAGGAGCGTCAGCAGGCTTTGGCTAAACTCAACCAGGACTACAAGGCCCGCGACCAGAAGTTGCAGGCCCGTCAGCAGGATCAGGCCGATCTGGCCAAGGTCCTGAAGACCATCGAGGAGACGCTGGCCCGACAGGCCCGCGAAGCCGAAGAGGCGCGCCAGAAAGCGCTGTTGGCGGCAAAGGAAGCCGAAGAGAAACGCCAGCGTGAAGCCCAGGCCGTCGCCCGTAACAGTGGCAAAACTGACGATGAACCCGCTCCGCGCCGCCCGGTCAAAAGCCCCGGCGCGCTGGTTTCCAGCGCCGGTGTTTCGTATGGCGGACCTTTTGCCGAGGCCAAGGGAAAACTTCCATGGCCGATCGATGGTCGATTGCTTGCACGTTTCGGTGAAGCGCGCGGTGATGATGAGCGGACCAAATGGGACGGCGTCATGATCAGTGCCTCGGCCGGAAGTCAGGTACATGCCGTACACGGAGGGCGAGTGGTTTTCGCTGACTGGTTGCGCGGCGCCGGGCTTCTGGTCATTCTCGACCACGGTAATGGCTATTTGAGCCTGTACGGACACAATCAGAGCCTGCTCAAGTCGGCAGGCGATATCGTAAAAGCCGGTGAAGCGATTTCCACCGTAGGCAACAGCGGCGGTCAGGACACATCAGCGTTGTACTTTGCTATTCGTCAGCAGGGTCGCCCAAGCGATCCAGCCCAATGGTGCCGCACTCAAGGATAAGTCGGCACCAATATCAGTAGGAGCTCGTCAGACATGCTGCATTTGTCCCGCCTCACCTCGCTGGCCATGGCGATTGCCATCGTTATCGGCGCGCCGCTGGCGCAAGCTGCCGAAAAAACCACGCCAGCCCCGACAGCAGCAGTCGCTCCGGCCAATGCCAACGCCAAACCGCCGCTGCCGCTCGAAGAGCTGCGCACGTTTGCCGAGGTCATGGATCGGGTCAAGGCCGCCTACGTAGAGCCGGTGGACGACAAGACCCTGCTGGAAAACGCCATCAAGGGCATGCTCAGCAACCTTGATCCGCACTCTGCCTACCTTGGCCCGGAAGATTTCCAGGAGCTGCAGGAAAGCACCAGCGGTGAATTCGGCGGCCTGGGCATTGAAGTCGGGGTGGAAGACGGCCTCGTCAAAGTCGTTTCGCCCATCGACGATACGCCGGCCTCCAAGGCTGGCATCGAAGCCGGCGACCTGATCGTGAAGATCAACGGCGCGCCGACGCAGGGCCAGACCATGCAGGAAGCGGTCGACAAAATGCGCGGCAAGATCGGCGAAAAAATTACCCTGACGCTGGTACGCGACGGCGGCACCCCGTTCGACGTGACGCTGGCGCGCGCGACCATTCAGGTCAAGAGCGTGAAAGCGCAGATGCTGGAGAACGGCTACGGCTACATCCGCATCACCCAGTTCCAGGTCAAGACCGGCGACGAGGTCGGCAAGGCGCTGGCCAAGTTGCGCAAGGACAACGGCAAGAAAATGAGCGGCCTGATTCTGGACCTGCGCAACAACCCTGGCGGCGTATTGCAGTCGGCGGTGCAGGTGGCGGACCACTTCCTTACCAAAGGCCTGATCGTCTACACCAAGGGCCGTATCGCCAACTCCGAGTTGCGTTTCTCGGCAGACCCGGCAGACGCCAGTGAAGGCGTGCCTCTGGTCGTGCTGATCAACGGCGGCAGCGCCTCGGCGTCGGAAATCGTCGCCGGTGCGTTGCAGGACCAGAAACGCGGCATCCTGATGGGCACCGACAGTTTCGGCAAAGGCTCGGTGCAAACCGTACTGCCGCTGAACAATGATCGCGCACTGAAGATCACCACGGCGTTGTATTACACGCCAAACGGTCGCTCGATTCAGGCACAGGGCATCAACCCTGACATCGTGGTGCGCCGCGCCAAGGTCACCAACGAAGTCGATGGCGAAAACTACAAGGAAGCCGACCTGCTCGGTCACCTGGGTAACGGCAACGGCGGCGCGGACAAACCGACCCTCAAGGGCGGCGCGGCAGCCAAGGCGCGTCCGCAGGACGACGACTTCCAGCTCAGCCAGGCCCTCAGCCTGCTCAAGGGGTTGAGTATTACGCGCGGCAACTGACGGATGCGTATTCTCTGCCTTCTGCTGTTGGGATTCTCGATCACTGGCGCTGCCCACGCAGCGTCAGTCGAGACCAGCACAAAACCGGCCAAAGCCTACCTCAGCCTGATCATCGATGACCTGGGCCAGAACCCCGAACGCGACAGCCGTACGCTGGCGCTTCCCGGCCCGGTCACCCTGGCGATCATGCCCGACACACCCCACGCCACCGACTTTGCCAGACAGGCGCACCGTGCGCACAAGACCGTCATGCTGCACATGCCCATGGACCCGGCAACCGGTCCCTATGCGTGGCACCCTGAACTGCCGTTGCCGGAACTTGAAAGCCGCCTGAATGCCGCACTGCTCAAAGTGCCGTACGCAGCAGGCATCAACAACCACATGGGCAGCCGCATGACCGCAGAGCCGGTTGCCATGGCGTGGTTGATGGAAGAGTTGCAGCGTCGGCACATGTTCTTCGTCGACAGTCGCACCAGTGCCAAGACAGTTGCCGCCGCCCAGGCGCAACGTATCGGTCTGGCCAGCGTGTCCCGCGATGTGTTTCTCGACGATGAGCGTAATGCCGAAGCCATTACCCGGCAGCTTCAGACCGCGATCAGACTGGCACAAAAGCAGGGCTCGGCCGTGGTCATCGGCCACCCCTACCCTGTCACGCTGGATGTGCTTGAGCGCGAACTGCCCAAACTGAAAGCGCAGGGTATCGAGTGGATCGAACTACGTGAAATGATCAGCCAGCGTGGCAACAAGGCCATGGCCGGTCATGGCAAGGACGGGACCTATCGCTAGGTTTTACAAGTAACGGTCGCTGATCTTCTTCAACTGCCCTTCGTCACGCATCGTATCCAGCGCAGCCTGCAGGCGATCCACCACGTCCTGCGGTGTGTCCTTGTTCAAAGCCAGATACAGCTCGGCGGTGTGGAAACGCAGCACGATCCTGAGACCAGTGATGCCTTCCTGCCTGGCCAGGTAAAGGCCCACAGGATCGGCCGTTGCCCAGAGATCGATCTGCCCGTTGACCAGTTTTCGAGCATTGTCCTGATCGCGCAGCATGACCACCGGATCGAGGCCCTTGAGCGCGAGATGCTCGGCTACCGCATCGCCCTTGTAGGCGCCGATCTGGTAACCCTTGGCCTGCTCCAGACTCGACAGGGCAATCGTGCTGTTTGCCGATGCCAGCAGTACCCAGTCAACCGGCCCGATCGGCCCTACCCACTTGAAGAGTTTTTCCCGCTCCGGCGTACGCACCGTGGAGAAAACACCATAGCCGTGCTTTTCCAGTGCAAGCTTGTATACCCGCTCCCAGGGAAAACGCAGGGTCAGGTTGTAGCCTACACCGGCACGCTTGAACATCTCGCGAACCACATCCACGGCAATGCCATTGATGTTGCTGTCCTGAGCGAAATTCTTGCCATCCGCTGCCATGTTGTAGGGTGGGTAGTTTTCGGTCAGCAGAACCATTGAGTAGCCCGGCGAAACGTCAGCATGGGCGACCTCGCTGAGCAGAACCCCTGCTCCGACCAGTGCGAGAAAAAGACGTTTGAGCATGTTCCGGCACTCGATCTTGAACGACTGAGGCAGAGTGCCGTGAACCTGCCGCACTGTCTAGCCCGCGACTTGTGGATGTCGCTTTCAAGCACATTCCGCCGATGACCTATCCCATCGACGCCCTCACAAAAACCGGCCCCGTTAACTATTTACGGCACAGACCGATTCGAAAAGCATTTTGATAGGCCGCGTCAGCACAACTGACCCAACACCCTCGCCTATCAAAGGAATGATAAATGAGCCTAAAAAAGAAACCGTACCTGGCCCTGCTCTCGGCCTGCGTATGCAGCATTGCGCTGGCCCAGCCAGGCGATTACGGCAACGGCATCGCTGCGTTCGCACCTTCCGTGCTGCTGGAAAACAAGGATGGCCGTTTCAATCACTGGAACGGTATCGGTCGCATGGAAAGCATGGAAAACCGGATGTGCACCGCAGTACTGATCGATACCCGAACTGATGCCAATGCCGATGCACCTGCCTATGTGCTGAGCAGCGGCCATTGCACCTATGTCCAGCCCGGTCAGGCGGCCACGGACCTGGAAATCGAAGGTCATGTGGAATTCAATTACTTCAAGGACATCCCGCCGGGTAAACGTCCGGTTTATCCATTGAAGAACATCCACTGGAGCAGCATGCGCGGCGTCGACCTCGCCTTGCTGGAGTTGCAGGCACCGCTGTCGCGTCTGCTGGAAGATGGCATCACGCCCATGAAACTGTCCGGGACTGCGGCGCAGACGGGCAGCGAAGTCCTGTCGGTCAGCGCTCCGCTGGCGCCCAACGGCCACACGCTGCGGCTTTCTGCCTGCGAGGTGGACGCTGTCGTGAACATCATCGAGCATCCCTATGCGTGGAACGCGAACCTGCGCAACCGCTGTGAAGACGTATTGCCGGGCAGCTCCGGCAGTCCTCTGATTGATCGTCATACCAACACGATCATCGGCATCATGGGCACCGGCACCCGGGGCGCCACCGAGCAGAGCCGCTGCTTTGCCGATTCGCCTTGTGAAGTCAGCGATGGCAAGGCCACCTGGTCAGCCGACACGACCTACGCCAGCCCGATCGACGTATTGCACGCCTGCTTCGTCGAGGGTGTTTTCGAGCGTTCGCTCCCGGCCTGCAGACTGCAGACCGACGCCCGGGTGACACTGCCCAACCCGTATTATCAGAAGCACATGATGAGGCTGGAACGCGACGCGCAAGGCGCAGTGATTGCGCCACGCTGGGACATGAAGTTCACCATCAACACCTCACAGTTCAAATTCAAGACCACCCGCAACCCCAGCCAATGCCGCGAACCGGAGGGTTATCGCAGCTCACGGGACGCACGCACCGCGCACATCAATTCAGTGATCGGCACCGAGCCCGGCTTGTATTCGCTGTGTATCGTCGGCCACAACGGCAACGAAGGCGATCTGCCTGGCGTGCGGGAAAACGCCTTCATTCACAGTGTGGAACTGGTGGATTCCGGTGCAACACCTGCGCCTGCTGTCACGGTCACGCAACTGGACACCGGCAAGTACCATGTCGCCTTCACCCGCAGCCTGCCAACGCACGCCAGCCATGCCTTCAAGTTCGGCGCGCCAGACTCGACCGATTGCGCGGATCCGAAGGGCTACAAGACGGTCTACTACAACTTCAACATCAGCACCCGGTTGCTTCCGGCCACGCTGTGTACTGTGGCCAAAGATGCGTCGGGACAGGCTTCCGAGCCTCGTGTCGACAGCCTGATCGCACCCGCAACCGATAACTGAAACGAAAACGAGCGCGCTGACCGGGTCAGCGCGCTCGTCTGTTTTTCGACGCTGGCTCAGCGCATCACGATTCCGCGACTGGCCATGTAAGCCTTGGCTTCCGGCACCGTGTATTCACCGAAGTGGAAAATACTCGCGGCCAGTACGGCACTGGCGTGGCCTTCCAGCACGCCGGCGGCCAGATGCTCCAGGTTGCCGACACCGCCCGAGGCGATCACCGGAATGCCCAGCGCGTCACTGATGGCGCGGGTAACGCCCAGATCGAAGCCGCTCTTCATGCCGTCCTGATCCATGCTGGTCAGCAGGATTTCGCCCGCACCCAGCTCTTCCATCTTCTTCGCCCAGACCACAGCGTCCAGCCCGGTAGGCTTGCGCCCGCCATGGGTGAAGATTTCCCAGCGCGGGGTTTCGCCGGGCCCGGAAACCTTCTTGGCGTCGATGGCGACCACAATGCACTGCGAACCGAAACGGGCCGCGGCTTCGCCGACGAATTCCGGATTGAACACGGCAGCGGTGTTGATCGACACCTTGTCGGCACCGGCGTTGAGCAGGTTGCGGATGTCCTGCACGGTACGCACGCCGCCGCCCACGGTCAGCGGGATGAACACCTGGCTGGCCATGCGCTCGACGGTGTGCAGCGTGGTGTCACGGCCGTCGACACTGGCGGTGATGTCCAGAAAGGTGATTTCGTCGGCGCCCTGCTCATCGTAGCGACGCGCGATTTCCACCGGATCACCCGCGTCGCGGATGTTCTCGAACTTGACGCCCTTGACCACTCGACCGTTGTCGACGTCCAGGCAAGGGATGATGCGTTTGGCTAGGGCCACAGGATCAATCTCCGGTTAATTGAACCAGCGCAGGCTTAGCGCTGCTCCAGATCACACAAGGCCTGAGCCTCGGCGACATCCAGCGTGCCTTCGTAGATGGCGCGACCGGTGATGGCACCGATGATGCCCGGTACCTTGGCATCGAGCAGCGCCTTGATGTCGCCCAGGTTATGGATGCCGCCGGACGCGATGACCGGAATCCGCGTTGCCGCCGCCAGCGCAGCGGTGAACGGGATGTTGCAGCCCTGCATCATGCCGTCTTTGGCGATGTCGGTGTACACGATGGCCGACACGCCATCGGCTTCAAAACGCTTGGCCAGGTCGATGACCTGCACCGAGCTGACTTCAGCCCAGCCGTCAGTCGCGACGAAACCGTCCTTGGCGTCCAGACCGACAATCACCTTGCCGGGGAACGCACGGCAGGCTTCAGCCACGAACTCAGGCTCCTTGACCGCCTTGGTGCCGATGATGACGTAGCTCACGCCTGCCTTGACGTAGTGCTCAATGGTTTCCAGCGAACGGATGCCGCCGCCGATCTGGATCGGCAGATTCGGGTAGCGCCGCGCGATGGCGGTAACCACGTCACCGTTGACCGGCTGACCTTCGAACGCGCCGTTGAGGTCAACCAGATGCAGACGGCGGCAGCCGCCTTCGACCCATTTGGCAGCCATGGCCACCGGGTCATCGGAGAACACCGTGGAATCTTCCATGCGGCCCTGACGCAGGCGCACGCAGGCGCCGTCTTTAAGGTCGATAGCGGGGATAATCAGCATCGGGGAACCTACTTGTCCGGAAATTAGTTTTTCTCGAGCGCCCACAGGTCACTTTCGATGCTCTCGAACCTCTCCTTGAGGTGCTGCTGAACATCGAAAATGGCTCGATTGTAGTAATGCGGGGCAATCTCTCGCGTGAACAGCTCAAGCACCTCAGCCACCTCGAACGACCCCAGCTCCAGCTCGAAGCGGTCCGCGAACAGACGCTTGAGCTTGTCGATCGCCTGCTGCTCATGCTCGGGCGAGAGGGTCAGGATGGGTGGCTTGGCCTTGGCTTTGCTCATGTCGGTTACCAGCGACCGTCCCACGCCGCGAAGTTCTGCAACAACTGCAGGCCATGGGTGTGGCTCTTCTCCGGGTGGAACTGCACGGCAAAGCGCGAGCCGTCGGCCAGCGCTGCCGCGAAATCGATGCCGTAACGACCACGGCCCACCACCTGACGCTGGTTGACGGCGTCGATGTAGTAGCTGTGGACGAAGTAGAAACGCGCCAGATCAGGGATGTCGTGCCACAGCGGGTGATCGACCGACTGAGTGACCTGATTCCAGCCCATGTGCGGCACTTTCAAATGCTCGCCGTCTTCATGCAGGTCCTTGCCGAAGAACCTCACCTGGCCGGGAAACATACCGATGCAGTCCACCCCATCGCTCTCTTCGCTGCTGTCGAGCAAGGCCTGCATGCCGACGCAGATACCCAGAAACGGGCGGTCCTTGCTGACTTCCTGCACCAGCGAATCAAAACCCAGACGGCGGATTTCGGCCATGCAGTCGCGAATCGCGCCCACGCCCGGAAACACCACACGGTCGGCCTCACGAATCACATCGGCGTCGCTGGTGATCAGCACACGGCCTGCGCCAACGTGCTCCAGGGCCTTGGCGACCGAGTGCAGGTTGCCCATGCCGTAATCGATGACCGCAACTGTCTGCATCAGAGAACACCTTTGGTGGAAGGCATCTGCCCGGCCATGCGCTCATCCAGCTCGACCGCCATGCGCAGGGCACGGCCGAAGGCCTTGAAGACCGTTTCGATCTGGTGATGGGTGTTGTGGCCACGCAGGTTGTCGATGTGCAGCGTCACGTTGGCGTGGTTGACGAAGCCCTGGAAAAACTCCTGGAACAGGTCAACGTCGAAGCCACCGACGGTCGCACGGGTGTACGGCACATGCATTTGCAGGCCGGGACGACCCGAGAAGTCGATAACCACACGCGACAGCGCTTCATCGAGCGGCACATAGGCATGGCCATAACGGCGAATGCCTTTCTTGTCGCCAATGGCTTGGCTGAATGCCTGACCCACCGTGATACCGACGTCTTCCACCGTATGGTGATCGTCGATTTCCAGGTCGCCCTTGCACTCGATGTCCAGGTCGATCAGCCCGTGCCGGGCGATCTGGTCGAGCATGTGCTCAAGGAAAGGCACACCGATATCGAATCGGGCCTTTCCGGTGCCATCCAGGTTGATCGAGGCTTTGATCTGGGTTTCCAGAGTATTGCGCTCGACGTAAGCCTTACGTTCGGCCATCACCAGCTCCGCAAAATCATTGGGCGAAAAAGGCGATCATTATAGGCCCAGAACGGCTGCGCATGAAGCAAACAGACGACAGACAGGGGATTTACTGCGCATCCTCCTCTCACACCTCGCGGCAGACGCTGGACCGTGAGAGGCGGCTTGCCGGCGAAAGCGTCGGTTCAGTCGCTGATGCCGCACCTGAAAAATCGAATCGCCAGCAAGCCGCCTCTCACATTCTGCGCTGCTGCGAGACGTCATCGCGTCAGGAGCAGAGTGACACCGCGCTCGGGAGAAATCAGGTGAACAGGCTGGCGATTGCGTCGCACACCTTGTCGATATTCCCCTCGTTCAGCCCGGCCAGGCACATGCGGCCGCTGCGGATCAGGTAGACACCGTGGGTGTCCTTCAGCTCATCGACCTGCGCCGGAGTCAGACCGGTGTAGCTGAACATGCCGTTCTGCCGGAGGATGAAGCTGAAATCGTGCTGCGGCACCTTCTGCGCCAGTACCGCGACCAGACGAGTCCGCATGTCGAGGATACGTTGACGCATGACCTCGACCTCGGTCAGCCACTGGTCACGCAACTGCGGCGAGTTGAGCACGCGGGAAACCACTTGCGCGCCATGAGCAGGCGGGCTGGAGTAGTTGCGGCGCACGGTCGCCTTGAGCTGACCCAGCACGTTGACGGCCGAGGCACTGTCTTCGCAGACCACCGATAGTCCGCCCACGCGCTCGCCGTACAGCGAGAAAATCTTCGAGAACGAATTGCTGATGAACGCCGTGACGCCGGCATCCGTCATCGCACGAATCGCGTACGCGTCTTCGTCCATGCCATTGCCGAAGCCCTGATAGGCGATGTCGAGAAATGGAATCAGCTGACGGTCTTTGACCACTGCGACCACCTGATCCCACTGCGCAACGGACAGATCCGCGCCAGTCGGGTTGTGGCAGCACGGATGCAGCAACACGATGCTGCGGGCAGGCAATTGCTGCAGCGCATCCAGCATGGCATCGAACTTCACTCCGCCAGTCTGAGCATCGAAGTAGGGATAGGTGTTGACCTTGAAACCCGCGCCGCCAAACAACGCGTTATGGTTTTCCCAGGTCGGATCACTGACCCAGACTTGCGAATCCGGGAACGCATACTTCAGGAAGTCGGCACCGACTTTCAACGCGCCGGAACCGCCAACAGTCTGGATCGTGGCGACACGACCCGCCAGCACGGCCGGGTTGTTCTCGCCGAACAGCAGGGTCTGCACCGCCTGACGGTAGGGCGCGAGGCCTTCCATTGGCAGGTACAACGAAGCGGTCTGCTCGCCCTCGGCCAGTTGCTGCTGCGCGCTGACTGCCGCGTCGAGACGAGGAATGCGGCCCTGTGCGTCGTAATACAGACCGATGCTCAGGTTGACCTTGTCGGCGCGAGGATCCTTGCCGAAGGTTTCCATCAACGAAAGGATCGGATCACCGGCGTACGACTCCACATGGGCTAGCATGCAAACAACTCCTTAAAAATGAAAATCAGGCCGGACAAGGATCAGGTCTGTGGTTCTGCTGCGGGATATTAACCCTGCCCGCCTCTCTCGTCTTGCCACACCAAGCCGAAAATCGGGCAAAAAAAAGCGCATGCACCGAAGTGCACGCGCTTTTTCAGGACTCGCAGACTGTCAGTGGAACAGTACGGCGGTCTTTTGCAGGGTCACCCAGACGCCCCACGCCAGTGGAATGCCCACTGCCAGCCAGGCGGCGATCACCAGCGGCTTGCTGCCCGCAGAGGCTTTCCACTCCAGCGAAGTGGTCGCATTCGCACCCTTGTCGTGGCCGATGGCTTGTTCAGCCGCCAGCTCCGCGTCGGTCATGAAGTACTTGTCGGCCACCGGACGAATCATCAGGTTGCAGAGGAAGCCCAACACCAGCAGACCGGCAAGGATGTACAGCGTGATGTCGTAGGCATCGGCACGTGCAACACCGTGGCTGAGTTGATACTCACGCAGGTAATTGACCAGTACCGGACCCAGTACACCGGCTGCAGCCCAGGCAGTCAGCAGACGACCGTGGATGGCACCGACCATCTGTGTACCGAACAGGTCGGCCAGATAGGCAGGTACGGTTGCGAAACCACCGCCGTACATCGACAGCACGACACAGAACGCGGCGACGAACAGCGCGATGCTGCCCATGTGGCCCAGCGTCGGAACCGATGCGTAGAGCACGAAGCCCAGTGCGAAGAAAACGAAGTAAGTGGCCTTGCGACCGATGTAGTCCGAGCACGAAGCCCAGAAGAAGCGGCCACCGATGTTGAACAGGCTCAACAGACCGGTGAAGCCCGCAGCGATGGCGGCGATGGCTTTCAACTGGTCAGCGCTGAGCTGGCTGAAGGTCAGATCGTTGCCCAGCAGCTTGCCGGCGAACACTTCCTGCAGCAGCGGCGAAGCCATGCCCAGGATGCCGATACCGGCCGAAACGTTCAGGCACAGCACCAGCCAGACCAGACGGAACTGCGGCGTCTTCCAGGCCACGCTGACGTGCACGTGACGGTTGGTGATCATCGCGTTCTTGGCCTTGGCAGCCGGAGCGGTCCAGCCTTCAGGCTTCCAGCCGGTCGGTGGAACGCGGTAGCCCAGTGCGCCGCCGATCATGAAGATGAAGTAGATCACCGCCATCACGACAAAGCTCTGCCACACGCCCACGCCGTCAGCCGACGCGAAGTGGCCCATCAGGAAGGTCGCCAGAGGTGCACCCACCATTGCGCCGCCGCCGAAGCCCATGATCGCCATGCCGGTCGCCATGCCGCGCTTGTCCGGGAACCACTTGATCAGGGTCGACACCGGGGAGATATAGCCAAGCCCCAGACCGATACCGCCGATAACCCCCGAGCCCAGCCACATGAGCCAGATCTGGTGGGTATAAATACCCAACGCGGAAATCAGCAGACCGCCACACCAGCACAGTGCCGAAACGACACCGGCCTTGCGTGGACCTGCGTGCTCGAGCCAGCCACCCCAGATGGCAGCCGAACAGCCCAGGAAGATAAAGAACAGGGTGTAGATCCAGCCCAGCATGGAAATCTGCCAGTCACAGGTCGATGCAAACATCTGTGCAAAGAAGCCCATGTCCGGTGTGCAAGCCACGGGTGCCGAAACACCGACAGCTTTCGACAACGGCAACCAGAAAACCGAAAAACCGTACGCCATACCAATACAAAGATGGATGGCCAGTGCGGCTGGTGGAACAAGCCAGCGGTTGAAACCGGGCTTGGCGATAATGCGCTCTTTGGACAAGAACGCAGGCTGAGCGGCTGCGCCGCCCAATGCTGTGCTTGTGCTCATTATAATTACCCCAATGTGTGAAGCTTGCAGATGGTCCCGCTGATCCGCCACAGACTCCATGCCGAGCGGCCATATCTGTTTTATCGGCAGGTTGTTCAGATACGTGACAAAAAGACGCACCTGAACCAGCAGATGCGGAGACTATCACTTACTGATGGCCAATAAGCATCTTGTTACAGTGTTTTTGTTATTAATATCACCCACTTAATCCACGTTATCTATGACCCCATAGATACAGTCAATTAAACATCGGGAGAAGACGCATGCCGGTCTTAGTTGGGCTATTAAGTTCGCCCACTTTTCAGGATCAGGAAGACCTGCAAAAGATATATCTCGACGCACCGGCGGATATGCTGCCGCCTTTCTCCAATGCAGCACAGTTGATTGAAAGGACACTGCGTGACGATGCCCTGCTGGTCGGACGCTTCAATGACCGGCTGATGGGCGCGGCCCGACTTGAACGCGGCAAGACTGTCTGGCACCTGTCTCACCTGTGCGTGCGCAAACCGACACGTCGACGCGGTGTGGCCGAGCGCATAGTCTGCGAAGGGCAGAAACTGGCCCGAAAAGCGGGTTGCGAACTACGCTTGCTGGCAACCGCCGAGTGTCCCGAAGTCCTCGCCCTGGCGGCCAGGCTTTCTGTGCAACTGGACGTCGCAACGCCCTGAATCACCGGGCGTGATCCAGCCATGAAGGCATCCGAAGCCCGAGACCCTCCTCAGAGCGGTATACTCGTGGGCTATTTTTGAACATCGACACAAGGACTCGCCCATGAAAGCGTTCGGCAAAATCCTGGGGCTGTTTATTCTCGGGTTGTTGCTGATCATCGTGGCTCTTGGCTTCGCCTTGACCCATCTGTTTGATCCCAACGACTACAAAGACGAGATTCGGCAACTGGCACGTGAAAAGGCCAACGTCGAGCTGACCCTCAATGGCGATATCGGCTGGAGCCTGTTTCCGTGGCTCGGACTGGAACTGCACGACACCCATGTGGCAACGCTGACCGCACCCGACCAGCCCTTTGCCGATGTTCAAATGCTGGGTTTGTCCGTCCGCGTCCTGCCTTTGCTGCGCAAACAGGTGCAGATGAGCGACATCCGTGTCGAAGGCCTGAACCTGATGCTGCATCGCGATGAGCAGGGTCACGGCAACTGGGAAGACATCGGCAAACCGCCCGCTGTCGCGTCCACCGATGCAACACCGGACGCCACGCCGACACCCGCGCCGCAAGCACCGAAGCCGGAACGTTCTTCTCAGCCTCTGAAGCTGGACATCGACAGCCTGACCGTCAACAACGCCCGTGTGGACTACAGCGACGCCAGAAAAGGCCAGACCTTCACGGCAGAAAGTATCCAGTTGAGCACCGGCCCGATTCGCGAAGCGTCCGACATTCCGATCAAGCTGACCGCCTTCCTGAGTACCAACCAGCCCGTGGTGCGCGCCAAGACCGAACTGGTCGGCGAGCTGCGCATGGACCGCGTGCTCAAGCGCTATCAATTCGAAGACATGCGCCTGTCCGGTGAAGTCGCTGGCGAGCCGCTCAAGGGCAAGACCGTGACCTTCTCGGCACAAGGTCAACTGCTGGTAGATCTGGCGGCCAATATCGCCGAATGGAACAGCCTGAAAATCTCGGCCAACCAGCTACGCGCGCTCGGCGAACTGCGTGCCCGCGAGCTGGACAAGACACCTCAGCTCAGTGGCGGCCTGTCCATCGCTCAGCTCGATGTGCGCACCTTCTTTGAAAACATCGGCCAGCCACTGCCACCGATGGCCAATGGCGCCCTCAGCAAGGTCGAAATGGTCACCCGCCTCAGCGGCACGCCTACCAGCGTGGTGCTGGACGGCCTGAACCTGAAAGTGGACGACAGCACCTTCACTGGCCGTGTCGCGATAGACGACTTCGCCAAACAGGCCCTGCGTGTGCAACTCAAGGGCGACACCTTCGACGCCGACCGCTACCGCCCGGCCGAAAGCGAAGAAAGCAAGGGCACCAAGGCCGCGCGCAAAGCCGAGGTGCAAAGCGGCGAAGCCGCAGCTGTCGCCGGGGACTCGCCGCTGCCCGAGCAGCCGACCAAGGCTGCCTGGAGCACCGCCAAGCTGTTGCCGCTGGAGCGCCTGCGTACGCTGGATGTCGAGGCCGACATCAGCCTGGGCAAACTGACCCTGAACAAACTGCCCATCGACAATGCGGTGTTCAAGACTCAGGCATCGGGCGGTGTCATCAAGCTCGATACACTCAGCGGCAATCTCTACAACGGCAACTTCGAGGTCAAAGGCAATCTGGATGCACGTCCCGACCTGCCGACCATCAGTGTGCAAACGCGTACTGCAAAACTGCCGGTGGAGCGCGTTCTGGAAAGTCAGGGCCAGACGCCGCCGGTACGCGGTCTGCTGACGCTGAACAGCAGCCTGACCGGCCAGGGCAACAGCGAGAAAGCGCTGATTGACAGCCTCAATGGCACCGCCAGTTTCGCGCTCAACAACGGTGTGCTGGTCAACGCCAACCTCGAGCAGCAACTGTGCAAAGGTATTTCAACGCTGAACCGCAAACCGCTGACCGGCGAGCCCCGCGCCAAGGACACGCCCTTCCAGCAACTGGACGGTAATCTGGTCATCCGCAACGGCGTGGCGAGCAACCCGGACCTGAAAGTGCGCATCCCCGGTCTGACCGTCAACGGCAACGGCGATGTGGACTTGCGCGTGCTGGGCATGAACTATCGCGTCGGCATCATCATCGAAGGCGACAAGAGCGACATGCCGGATCCGGCCTGCGAGGTCAATCCGCGCTACGTCGGCATCGAGTGGCCAGTGCAATGCCGAGGCCCGCTGGAACTGGGCGCCAAGGCCTGCCGTCTGGACCGCGAAGGCGTCGGCCAGATCGCCGCAAAACTGGCAGGCGACCGGATCAGCGAAAAACTCGAGGACAAGCTCAACGAGAAACTGGGCGACAAGGTCAGCCCGGAACTCAAGGACGCGCTCAAAGGGTTGTTCAAGCGCTAGTGAGCACATAACACATTGTGGGAGGCGGCCTGCCGGCGATAAACGATGACGCGATCAGCCTGACAGACCGTGTCGATCCGATCGCCGGCAAGCCGCCTCCCACATTTGATACGCGCCTTTCATCAGGTCATGAGTGGTTTCACAGGAGCCCAGCAGGCGATGCAACCCGAGCAATTTTCCAGCGCAGTTCTGGATTGGTATGACCGCCACGGCCGACACGATTTGCCTTGGCAGCAGGGCATCACGCCGTATCGGGTCTGGGTGTCGGAAATCATGTTGCAACAGACGCAAGTCAGCACCGTGCTGAACTACTTCGACCGCTTCATGGACGCCCTGCCCACCGTGCAGGCCCTGGCCGAAGCGCCGGAAGACGAGGTACTGCACCTGTGGACCGGCCTGGGTTACTACACCCGCGCCCGCAACCTGCAAAAGACCGCGCGCATTGTCGTGGCCGAACACGGCGGCGAATTTCCCCGGGATGTCGAAAAACTGACTGAACTGCCCGGCATCGGCCTGTCCACTGCTGGCGCCATCGCCAGCCTGAGCATGGGCATCCGCGCATCGATCCTGGACGGCAACGTCAAACGCGTTCTGGCGCGCTTCACGGCTCAGGAAGGCTATCCGGGCGAGCCCAAGGTTGCCAAACAGTTGTGGGCCACGGCAGAGCGCTTCACGCCCCACACACGGGTGAATAACTACACACAGGCGATGATGGACCTGGGCGCCACCCTCTGCACCCGCAGCAAACCCAGTTGCCTGCTCTGCCCGCTGGAGCGCGGCTGTCAGGCACACATGCTGGGCCTTGAAACGCGTTACCCGATTCCCAAGCCGCGCAAGACTGTGCCGCAAAAACGTACCCTCATGCCCATCTTCGCCAACGGCGACGGCGCGATTCTGCTATACCGCCGCCCGTCCAGCGGACTGTGGGGCGGCTTGTGGAGCCTGCCGGAACTCGACCATTTCGACGATGTGCAGCATCTGGCAACGCAACACGCTCTGGAATTGGGCAAGCACCACGAACTGCCCGGCCTGATCCACACCTTCAGCCACTTCCAGTTGAGCATCGAACCCTGGCTGGTACAGGTCCAGGAGACCGCCCATCACGTGGCCGAGGCCGACTGGCTCTGGTATAACCTCGCCACCCCGCCGCGCCTGGGCCTTGCCGCCCCGGTGAAAAAGCTGCTCAAACGCGCAGCCGACGTATTGAACGCAGGAGAGTCGTCATGACCCGCACCGTAATGTGCCGCAAGTACAAAGAAGAACTGGAAGGCCTCGAGCGCGCCCCTTATCCGGGTGCCAAGGGCGAAGACATCTTCAACCACGTCTCGAAAAAAGCCTGGGCCGACTGGCAGAAACACCAGACCCTGCTGATCAACGAACGCCGCCTGAACATGATGAACGCCGAAGACCGCAAGTTCCTTCAGGCCGAAATGGACAAGTACCTGTCCGGCGAGGAATACGCTCAGGCTGAAGGCTACGTTCCGCCCGAGAAATAAAGCGTTTCACGCAGTGAAGGTCGTAAGCGTCGGTAATAATTCAATATTTTTTGAGAACGCGCTTGACGACCTCCTGAAAAACACGTTTAATGCGCCCCGTTGCCCAGATAGCTCAGTCGGTAGAGCAGGGGATTGAAAATCCCCGTGTCGGCGGTTCGATTCCGTCTCTGGGCACCACCTTTCGTTTTCAGGTGTTGCCAGGCACACCTGAAAACACACAAGAAGCCCGCCTCGTGCGGGCTTTTTGTTGTCTGCAATTTGTTGCCTGCAATTTCCCCTTCTCCTGGACACTGCCCCGACCGGGCCCAAGCGACAGCGGCTTAACTCATCGACGACGCCCAGCGCCTGATCAAAACAGCCTGAATCAGGGCCAAGTCAGTAACCCGGCCCACTTATTAACGGTTCCCCCTCACCGCTTCTGAAAACGCCCCCATCCTCAACCCCATTGAACTAATCCCCCACCCATCCCCTCGAAACTCATACATTTGTTTTCAAAGGGAAAAATCCTGTGCTCAAGTTTACCGCCTCCGCCCTCATCATCGCCGCCACCCTTGGCCTCGCCGCCTGTGACAGCAAATCCGAGCAGAAAGCGCAGGATGCTCAGGCGCATCAGGAAAACGCTCAGCAGAAGATGGAATCGGCTCAGGCCAAAGTGAACGACGCGGCGAAAGAGAATGCCGAAGCCGCCAAAGACAAGGCTGCGTCCAAGGAAGCGGCTGCCGAAGAGTCCAAAACCTTCGTGCCGACCTCCGAAGTGACGAACACCGTTCAAACACCTGAAAAAAAGTAAAAACGGCCTGTTTTCTTCACAAAGTTTTCACAGCCGATAAGCCATTGTAGAGCTGCTCCCAAGTGTGAATCCTTAAGCCCGCTCCCCCCATCGCGGGCTTTTCTTTGTCCGGCGTTTGGCACTGACCGCGTCTTACCGGGATCCCCCGCTGATCCCGCGTGCATCCTTCCGTCCAAAATGCTGTTACAGCCGCTAATGCCTTATGGCGTGTTGTCGATAGCCTGACAACGAGGGTTACGCAAAACCACAGCAGGGGCAGTTTATGTTCGGAAATAAAAGCAAAAACGAACTGGCAGCCATGAAGGCAGAAGTAGATAGCGCAAAAGGACTGATGGGCGCACTTGAAAAATCGATGGCGGTGGTCGAGCTGGATCTTGATGGCAGGATTCTGCGCGCCAACGACAACTTTCTAACAGCGATGGGTTATCGCGCGGAAGAGCTTCCCGGCAAGACCCACCGCGACTTCTGTGAACCTGAAGTGGCGCGCAGTCGCGAATATGCCGATCTATGGGCATCACTGCGGGCAGGCAAATTCATTTCCGGCACCTTCAAACGTGTAGGCAAGAACGCAAAGAGCGTCTGGCTTGAAGCCAGCTACAACCCTGTGGTCGATACTCAGGGCAAAGTGATCAAGGTGGTCAAGTACGCGCTCGACGTCACCCAAAAGGTCATGCTCGAAAACGAAACCCACAGCAAACTCAATGCAGTGGATCGGGCCATGGCGGTGTGCGAGTTCGACCCTGCTGGCAACGTACTGACAGCCAACGATAACTTCCTGCATGTGATGGGTTTTTCACTGACGGACATCAAAGGCAAACACCACAAGACCTTCTGTGAACCGACGTTCGTCAACAGCTCGGAGTACACCGAGTTCTGGCGCAAGCTGAACCACGGTGAGTTCGTGGGTGGTCAGTTCAAGCGTCTGGGCAAGCATGGCCGGGTCGTCTGGCTGGAAGCGACCTACAACCCGGTCTATGACGTCGAGGGCAAGCTGTACAAGATCGTGAAGTTCGCCAGCGACATCACTGACCGCGTGGAAAAGCAGGAAGCCGACGCACACGGCGCATCCAAGGCCTATCACATCTCGGCCGAAACCGAGAAAGTGGCCGAACAGGGCACGCTGGTGATCCAGGAAACGGCACGCGAGATGCGGCAGATTGCCGAAAACATCGGCGTATCCGCCAGACTGGTCGGCCAGTTGGGTGATCGATCGGAACAGATCACGGCCATCGTCAACACCATCCGCGGCATTGCCGACCAGACCAACCTGCTGGCGCTCAACGCGGCCATCGAGGCTGCAAGGGCTGGCGATCAGGGTCGTGGCTTTGCGGTTGTGGCCGATGAAGTCCGGCAACTGGCGGGACGCACCAGCGGCTCGACCACAGAAATCGCCGAGATGATCGGCAAGATTCTGGCCGAGACGCGCGAGGCAGTCGCGAGCATGAGCGCGACTCAGGAAGGCGCAAACCGCGGCGTCACGCTGGCGGATCAGGCCGGACAGGTGATCGTGCAGATTCGTGACGGTGCGAGCGATGCCGTCGAAGCGGTCAACATGTTTGCCAACCGCATGGACGAGGCAGAAGCTTTCGCCAAAACCGGCAAAAAATGACTGTTGGCTTTGCCACAACACTGAAAGCCCGCGCCCTGCGGGCTTTTATGTTTTCGCCTTCCGAACACGCCCGGCGAACCGCCTTGCCAACATCCCGGCCTTGGCTATTCGGCCTCTGTGCGCTTCAATAGCCGCCATTGCCCTTACCGCCTGACAAAGGACCGCCTCATGGCCTCGCCAGACAAGCAACAAAAACGTGCCAAGCGCGCAAAGATCAAGGCCAAGCAGAACCGCTCGGGCAAGTCACCGACCAATGTCGTGCATCCAGTGTTCGCCTCTGCGCTGGTCAACCAGCCGTTCGACGATGTGCAACTGGACATGAGCACGTTCGACTTCAAGGACATCGTTGAAAACGGTTTCGACCCAGCCGACTACGAAGACCTGTTCGACACCATGAAGACCGCCGAGGCCATCAGCCAACTGGCGATGTGTCTGGTGTTCCTGCAATACCCGGTGCTGGCGCTGGTGGTTTCGGAAGAAGATGAAGAGGAAGCGACCGACTTCATGATGGGCCTGCTCATCACCTACCGCGCCATCCATCACAACGAAGACGAAGACACCGCCGTGGAGTGGGTCGAGGGCAAGGCATTCCAGGCAGACTTCCAGATGGCGTCGGACCTGCTGATGAAGCGCGACACCAGGGCGATGCGCTGAGGGAACCAGGGCTTGCGATCACCCATGATCACCAAGCCTTCGAAGTACCGCTGTCGCGAAGCAAACGCGGGGCATAGTGGGAGGCGGCTTGCCGGGGATTGGGTCTCTCATGCGACCGATCAGCGACCGAGCTGACGCCATCGCCGACAAGCTGCCTTCCACGGTACTGTGTTTGCAGCGAGACAGCGGTGCTTGCTGGACAGAGTGCCAACGCGGGGCGTTGGCACCATCAGATACAGGTCACATCACCCCAGCGCAGCCGCCCCGACCCGCGAAGCCTTGCGGCGGCGGGAGACGATCAGGCCGGCACTGACCACCAGCAGGCTGAGCAGGCCGGTCGCGACGATTTCGATGCGGTGCTCTTCCTGGATCAGCATGATCGTCAACACCGCGACGATGAACACAATTACCATCCAGGTCAGCCAAGGGAACAGCCACATCTTGAAGTCGATGGGCTCACCCGCCGCAATACGCTTCTGACGCATACGCAGTTGCGACACGGCGATCACCAGATACACCAGCAACGCGATGGCGCCGGAGCTGGCCAGCAGGAAGTCGAACACAGCGGCAGGCGCGATGTAGTTGGCGAATACGGTCAGGAAAGCAGCAGCTGTCGACAGCAGAACCGCCCAGTAAGGCGTGCCACCCTTGCTGGTGCGCTTGGACAGTGCAGGCGCGTCACCACGCTTGCCCAGCGAGAACAGCATGCGCGACGCGGTGTACAGCGCCGAGTTGAGGCAACTGGTCACCGCAACCAACACCACCAGATCGACAATCAGCTTCGCGTTGGGAATGCCCATGGCATCCAGCACAGTCTGGTACGAGCCCACTTCCGCCAGACGCGGGTCGTTCCACGGCACCAGCGACACAACGATGAAAATCGAAACCAGATAGAACAGGAAGATCCGCCAGATCACCGAATTGGTGGCCTTGGTAATCTGCTTGCCCGGATTCTTGGATTCCGCCGCCGCAATCGTGACGATCTCGGTGCCCATGAACGAAAACATGGTGGTCAGCATCGCCGCCAGCACGGCACCCATGCCATTGGGCAGGAAGCCGCCCGTGTCGAACAGATGGCTGACACCGCTGACCTGGCTGGTCGGCAGCAGGCCGAAGATCGCCGCCACACCCAGCACCACGAACGCAATGATCGCCACGACCTTGATCAGCGCGAACCAGAACTCGAACTCGCCGTAGTTCTTCACACTGAACAGGTTGGTGGCCGTCAGCAGCAAGGTGATGACCAGCGTAAACATCCAGATGGCGATGTTCGGAAACCAGGCGTGCAGGATGGTCGCCGCCGCGTTGGCTTCCAGCGGAATCACCAACACCCAGAACCACCAGTACAGATAGCCGATGGTGAAACCGGCCCAATGCCCGATGGCTCGGTCGGCGTACGTCGAGAATGAACCGGTGTCAGGCGAGGCGACAGCCATTTCGGCCAGCATGCGCATCACCAGCACCACGAGCGTCCCCGCTGCAGCATAAGCCAGCAGCACGGCAGGTCCGGCCTCGGCAATGGCGTGGCCGGAACCGACGAACAGGCCGGCGCCGATGACGCCAGCGATCGACAGCATGGTGATGTGTCGAGGTTTCAGCCCTTGTTCGAGCTCGGAAGAGTTAGCGGTACTGCTCATAAAACCACCTGTGCAAGACGAGCGAGGCACACCGATGCGTCTCGTAAAAAGAAACCAACGGTGCCGTTCTTTATTATTGACGCAAGAATTACGCCAAAATATTTCAAAAACGACGTCGCTCACGAAACACAAGGGCTGTAGCCGGGCAGTCCATGAGTGGACAAATTGAAAATAGGGTCTATAGCGTAGGATTTGTTACCTGACGCCCCAAAACCTACTCACGCTACCGCACCGAAAATGCACACATCACACCGAAAAGCCCATCAATGGTGCATGAGGACAGTCGCCGCTCGGCAAAAGCTGCTTCCAACACCCGGCCAAAAATGGCAACATCGCGCCTTTTTCGCGCACGCCCACCTCCAACGGGTACTCGATTCATACGCTCGCCTGCTATTTGGCGACCGTCTGCTGCGGCGATTCGACAAACCGTAAAACGCGGTCACATTCACCGTTCGGCGCAGTTGGTTGTCTTTTGAACGCTGTGCTAGCTTGGCGCTCGCCTCGCAGAAGAGCGCACAACACTATGAGGACCCCACATGGCTGAGGCCACGCCCGCCCTGGAAATCCGCAACCTGCACAAACGCTACGATCAGCTGGAGGTGCTCAAGGGCATCTCGCTGACAGCGCGTGAAGGTGACGTCATCTCGATTCTGGGTTCATCCGGCTCCGGCAAGTCCACCTTGCTGCGCTGCATCAATCTTCTGGAAAACCCGCATCAGGGTCAGATTCTGGTCGCAGGCGAAGAACTCAAGCTCAAGACCGCGCGCAATGGCGAACTGGTTGCTGCCGACAATAAGCAGATCAATCGTCTGCGCAGCGAGATCGGTTTCGTGTTCCAGAACTTCAACCTGTGGCCGCACATGAGCGTGCTCGATAACATCATCGAAGCGCCGCGCCGCGTGCTGGGCCAGAGCAAGGCCGAAGCCATCGAAGTTGCCGAAGCGCTGCTGGCCAAGGTCGGTATCGCCGACAAGCGCCACGCCTACCCGGCCCAGCTCTCGGGCGGTCAGCAACAGCGCGCGGCCATTGCGCGCACGCTGGCCATGCAACCCAAAGTCATTCTGTTCGACGAGCCGACCTCGGCACTCGATCCGGAAATGGTTCAGGAAGTGCTCAACGTTATCCGCGCGCTGGCCGAAGAAGGCCGAACCATGCTGCTGGTGACCCACGAAATGAATTTTGCACGCCAGGTTTCAAGTGAAATCGTGTTTTTGCATCAAGGAATGGTCGAAGAACAGGGCACACCACAGCAAGTGTTCGAGAACCCGCTGTCGGTAAGGTGCAAACAATTCATGTCGAGTCACCGCTAACGGAGCAACACCCATGCAGACGTACAAGAAGATCCTGCTGGTCGCAGCGGCCACCCTGGCTTTCACGACCAGTGCTTTTGCCGAAACCTTGAAGATGGGTATCGAAGCGGCCTACCCGCCGTTCAACAACAAGGACGCCAGCGGTCAGGTCGTGGGGTTCGACTATGAGATTGGCCAGGCACTGTGCGCCAAGCTCAAGGCGGAATGCCAGGTGGTGACCTCTGACTGGGACGGCATCATCCCGGCCCTCAACGCGCAGAAGTTCGACTTCCTGATCTCGTCGCTGTCGATCACCGACGAGCGTAAGCAGGTCGTGGACTTCACTGATCCGTACTACTCGAACAAGCTGCAATTCATTGCGCCGAAGACCACGTCCATCGACGTCTCGTCGATCGACAAGGCCAAGGAAAGCCTTGAAGGCAAAGCCGTGGGCGCACAGCGCTCGACACTGGCCGCCACGTGGCTGGAAGACAAGTTGGGCATCCTTGATGCCAAGCTGTATGACACTCAGGAAAACGCCTTCCTTGATCTGGTGTCCGGCCGTGTTGACGCCATGCTGGCCGACAAGTACGTCAGCTATGAATGGCTGAAAAGCGATGCGGGCAAGAACTTCGAGTTCAAGGGCGAGCCTGTCGAGCAGAACGACAAGATCGGCATCGCCGTGCGCAAGGGCGACCCGCTGCGTGAGCGCCTGAACACCGCCCTGAAAGAAATCATCGCTGACGGCACTTACAAGAAGATCAACGACAAGTATTTCCCTTTCAGCATTCTCTGATTCACCCGACAGCGCCGCCGCGGCCTCGACTCGAGGCCCGGCGACCTGTCCTGAATAAGCCTGCCCATGAACATTGATCTCCACGGATTCGGCCCGGCCCTTGCGGCTGGTGCGCTGATGACCGTCCAACTGGCCCTTTCGGCCCTGTGCCTGGGCCTGATACTCGGCCTGCTCGGTGCCTTGGCCAAAACCTCGCCCTACAAGCCCCTGCAATGGCTGGGCGGTACTTACTCAACCATCGTGCGCGGCGTTCCCGAACTGCTCTGGGTATTGCTGATCTATTTCGGCACCGTCAACGGCATGCGCGCGCTGGGTGAAGTGTTCGGCAAACCGGACCTGGCGCTGAGCGCGTTCGCAGCGGGCGTCATCGCGCTGGGCCTGTGCTTCGGCGCGTACGCCACCGAAGTGTTTCGCGGTGCCATTCTGGCCATTCCCAAAGGTCATCGTGAGGCAGGCCTTGCGCTGGGCATGTCGCGCACGCGCATCCTCTACAAGCTGATCCTGCCGCAGATGTGGCGTATCGCCCTGCCGGGCCTGGGCAACCTGTTCATGATCCTGATGAAAGACACCGCGCTGGTCTCGGTGATCGGCCTAGAGGAAATCATGCGCCATGCGCAGATCGCCGTCGGCTTCACCAAGGAAGCGTTTACCTTCTATATGGTCGCGGCCATCATGTACCTGGGCCTGACCGTGCTGGCGATGATTGGCATGTACTTCCTGGAAAAACGCGCCGCCCGCGGCTTTGCGAGGAGCGCATCATGAACTGGGACGTCATCATCAAATGGCTGCCACGCCTGGCACAGGGCGCCACCCTGACGCTGGAACTGGTAGCCATTGCGGTCATTGCGGGCCTGATTCTCGCCATCCCGCTGGGCATCGCCCGCGCCTCACGGCACTGGCCGGTACGCGCCCTGCCCTACGCCTACATTTTCTTCTTCCGCGGCACGCCGCTGCTGGTTCAATTGTTTCTGGTCTACTACGGCCTGGCGCAGTTCGATGCCGTGCGCCAAAGCTCGCTGTGGCCATATCTGCGTGATCCGTTCTGGTGTGCGGTCATCACCATGACCCTGCACACCGCCGCCTACATCGCAGAAATCCTGCGCGGCGCAATCCAGGCTGTACCGCCCGGCGAAGTCGAGGCGGCAAGGGCGTTGGGCATGTCGAAGTGGAAAGCACTGTTCTACATCGTCCTGCCACGCGCCGCCCGTATCGGCCTGCCTGCCTATAGCAATGAAGTGATCCTGATGCTCAAGGCCAGCGCCCTGGCCAGCACCGTCACGCTGCTGGAACTGACAGGCATGGCTCGTACGATCATTGCGCGCACCTACATGCCGGTCGAGATTTTCTTCGCCGCCGGTATGTTCTACCTTGTCATGGCGTTCGTGCTGGTACAGGGCTTCCGCCTGCTGGAAAAGCTGTTACGCGTAGACGCGAGCCAAGGTCGCTGATATGAAGGGGGCTGGCTTTCATCCGACCAGTCTCCCAAGTGAAGCCGCCGACCATGATTTCTGAACCCAGCCTGCAGAACGACACGCTTCGCAGCCACTTTGGTGCGCTGGACAGCTTCCTGTTCGCGCATCAGGGATTATGGCGACCCAAGCCCTTCACCCACCTGCACCTGCCGTGGGAAGGCCAATACCCGGAAATGGCCCTCTGGCTGCGCCAACGTACGCTCGAACAGGCTGAAGCGGCGCACCTGGACCCGGACCAGCTCGACGCACCCTTCCCGTTTTCGGCACTGGCGTCCGAAGCCGTTGCACTGAGTCAGGTTGCCGAATTGCCCGTCTACCCACTCGCCCCCGCCGAGCCGCGCATGAGCGTCGATGTGCCGGGGCGTAAATGGCAGCAGATCGAAGCTTTCGCCCGTCATGTGGACACCGGGCAGTCAGGCACGCACTGGCTGGACTGGTGCGCAGGCAAGGGCCATCTGGGTCGTCGCCTGACCGGCCGCGGTCAGCAACTCACCTGCATCGAGCGCGACCCGGCACTGATCGAGGCAGGCCTTACGCTGAGTGCCCGCCAAGGCCTTAATGCCGAGCATGTGCAACAGGACGTCATGGCCGATGACGCGTGGCGCTGTCTGCAACCGCACCACACGCCCGTCGCGCTGCATGCCTGCGGCGACCTGCATGTACAACTGATGCAAGTGGCCAGCCACACCGGCTGCCAGCGCATGGCGATTGCGCCCTGCTGTTACAACCGCACCCGCTTCGATCACTACCAGCCGCTGTCCCGCGAAGGCCAAGCCTCGGGGCTTGCGTTGTCGCGTGACGAACTCGGATTGCCGTTGAGTGAGACCGTGACCGCCGGCGCCCGTGTCCGCCGCCAGCGGGACACCTCGATGGCACGCCGCTTGGGCTTCGATCTGCTGCAGCGCACCCTGCGCGGCATTGATGCATACCTGCCCACCCCGTCATTGCCCGTCTCGTGGCTCGACGTTCCCTATGAAGATTACTGCCGTCATCTGGCCCGACTGAAAAACCTGCCGTTATCGGGTGAACAGAACTGGGCGCATTGGGAGGCAGCGGGCTGGCAGCGACTGGCTCAGGTGCGCAACCTGGAACTGGTCCGGAACCTGTTCCGACGCCCGCTGGAGATGTGGCTGGTGCTCGATAGAGCGCTGTATCTTCAGGAGCAGGGTTATAACGTCAGCGTGGGGACGTTCTGTCAGCGCCCGCTTACGCCTCGCAACCTGCTGATACTGGGTCACAAATGAGGCTGTAAAACCGCAGAATATCCTGTGGATAAGTCTGTTGATGAAAATTCTGAATGGCGCGTTAAAGCTTGGTACACCAGTAACTGAAGTCCCTGATTTTTCCTGCCTGCTCCGTCAGGAAGCCACAAAAACAGTGGTTTGCGACACAGTTCGGGTATCTGCACATTTATTGGCATGTACGCAAATATTTATGTAGCGATTGTGCATAAAGATTTAGTAAGGGCTCTGAAACGGGCCTGTTGCGGTACCGGATCGCGTGCGGGTAACACGCCGTAAACGATCCGGTCTGCAAGCGGATTTCAGACTTCTTCGACACACTCCAAAGATCGTTCGACCATGACCTTGGCCATTTCAGCCATGTGCATCGCAGCAAACGCCAGATCCCGTTTCGACCCGACCAACTCATCGCCCAGTTCATAAGCGGTTGCCGAGGCGCAGCGCAGAAAGTCCAGTGCATGCAGTAACGTCGCTTCCAGGTTCATGTAATCGGCACTGTCGTCTTGAGCGTCGTTGTTGGAGCGACGGGTAGGCAGGTAATACGCCATCGCACGTTTGACGACGGCCTGATCGAAGGCCGGTGCGCCGCTGGATGCTCTGGAGGGTGGATCGGGGGTGACTTTGACCATGTTCTGGCTCCTTCGATGAGATCGCTGTCCTCTCGCTACTAAACGAAAGGGCGGCGACTGTGCACGAGTTAGTAGACCGGTGAGCCAGGCAACCGGCGCACCCGAAGGCGCCAAGCGCACAGCCGCCATAGCATCGGGACGGACCTGATGAAACACGGTTGTGATGCCTTGCTCATTGCGGGCTACTAAACCCCATCGCTGATGGGCAGCGACGGACGGGAGAGTAGAAGCACAGACGGCAAGGCACAAGCGGGCCGGGATTCTCTCGGAAATGTCCCGCAAAGGAAAGAGACGAAGCCTTCAAAAACACGCTGAAAGCGTTGCAAAGCGTGAGTTACGCCTGCTGCCGATGGTTCTTCACGCTTCGCGTTCGCATGCCGCTCAGGACGCTCCGCGTCCGACTCAACTGATCATCCTTCAACACATTCCAAGGATCGCTCGACCATCACCTTGGCCATCTCGGCCATGTGCATTGCAGCAAACGCCAGATCCCGTTTCGACCCGATCAACTCATCGCCCAGTTCATAAGCGGTTGCCGAGGCGCAGCGCAGAAAGTCCAGTGCATGCAGTAACGTCGCTTCCAGATTCATGTAATCGGTATTGTTGTCTTGAGCGTCGTTGTTGGAGCGACGGGTAGGCAGGTAATACGCCATCGCACGTTTGACGACGGCCTGATCGAAGGCCGGTGCGCCAGTGGAAGTGTTAGAGGGTGGATCGGGGGTGACTTTGACCATGCTTAGCTCTCATCAATGAAACCACCACCGAGTCGCGACTAAACGAATGAAGGTGGCGGCTGTACGAAGGTTAGTCGACCGGGAGCTAAGAACCGGCGCACCCGAAGGTGCCCTAGGCACAGCCGCCATAAAGAACAGGCCAACGACCTGATCTACAGCAGCGCAATGCGCCTTAACTCGAAGACGGGCGACTAAACCCCATCGCTGATGGGCAGCGACGGACGGGAGAGTAGAAGCACAGACGGGAAGGCACAAGCGGGCCGGGATTCTCTCGGAAATGTCCCGCAAAAGAAAGAGACGAAGCCTTCAAAAACACGCCTGAAAGCGTTGCAAAGCGTGAGTTACGCCTGCTGCCGATCGTTCTTCACGCTTCGCGTGGGAATGCCGCCCAAGAGACTCCGAGTCCGATTCGAACTGATGATGGACGCCTGAAATGTGAAGCGCCCCTAAAACTGATCATCCTTCAACCGCGTAAACGGCACACTGCGCCCCTGCAACTTGCGCAACGTCAGCTTGTACGCACTGGACTTGATCTGGCTGCCCATTGGCGTCTCTTCCAACAGAATCCGACCCGAGACAAACGCACAGCCCGTATCCAGCATCTTGTACTTGAGCAGGTACAAACCTGCGTCCATCTTGGCGAACGAGAACGAAGCCCCCACCGGAATGTACGCATGCCGGAACGCCTTACGCCCCACCGCGTCGGTGACCTTGGCGTACACCGCAGAACCACCTGCCGTGTTATCGACAGTGATCTGCGACCAGCCATTGTCCTTGAGTGTCGGCATGTCTTTCACATAGCCCGCCTTCTGCGGCCAGGGCGCGCCCATCGGATCAACCGTCGGCACCTCACACTCGGACGCAGCCACGTCTGCCGCCTTCTCAGGCACGCTGACAGGCTCAACCACAGGTTCGGGCGCAACAGCAGGCTTGACCCACGGCTGAACCACAGGCACCGATTCGGTCGGCACGAAGGACTTGCCAGCATTGGGGTCGTACCCCATCCACGCGCCGCCCGCGCAGAAAATCACAAACACCGCCGCCCAACGCCACACACTGCCGTGGCGCTGACTTCTGGACGGTGGGGGAGAAGCATTGGCCCGACGCTCAGGGCCGGTATAGGCGGAGTGCTGCGATGCAGCAGACGCCGAGCCCGACGCACTGGCATAGACATGAACGGCACGCCCACGCATCGCCTGCACCTGCCTGCGGCGTGCAGCGTCTTCGCGAGCCCGTTGCTCATCGGCCACCAACTGCGCGTCATACGCCGCGCGTCTGCCAGCATCGGCCAGCACATCGTGAGACGCGTTGACGACACTCATCATGTCCGAAGCGTAAGGGTCGGAATTCCTGTCCGGGTGCAGCTTCTGAGCGATCTTGCGATAAGCCTTCTTGATCTGGTCAGGAGAGGCATCGCGAGCGACATTCAGCAGCTCGTAATGCGTGGGCGTTCTCTGCATTGCACTTGCTGTCCATGGCCGACTGCCATTTTGATACAGCTGTATCGGCCAGAACCGCCCGAACTCCAATCGCAATGCTACAGACCCGATACAAACGCAAAAAAATGCCCGGATCCTGAGATCCGGGCATCCTTTTAAAGCATCGAGACCATCAAAGACCCGCCGAAGCGACCTTGACCGTACCCGACTCGGTGACGACTTCATCAGCGTCCAGACGCACATTCATGCGATTCAGACGGCAATGCACAGCCTCTCTGTCACCTGACGCCTGTCCAAGCGGACAAAACGTCGTTACCAATATCTCCAAACCGCTTCTCAGTGAATGGCCGGCCTACGGTGTACTGCATCCCCGAAGTCCCGCAACGATCCTTCGTGTCATTCAACGGATAATCCTTTATCCCTGACTGAAAAGTGAACGTCCCTCGCCGCCTGACTCAGTGGCTTGGGCCGTTGAGAACAAGCCTATGCAAAGCGCCCCAAGCGTGCAAACGGCGCAAAAGCGTCCAGCTCGTCCTGAACGCTGAACGGCGCCAGATAGCCACCACCGTCTAAGTCATTGATTCGCATGAACAGGTTAAAAATCGACGCAGGTTATAGCCGAATCGCTCTCACCGTCACACGCTCAAACCGGCACGCTGAAACGCCCTTCTACCCGCCATCAGGCAGTCTAATCCGCCAAACCACAGAGAAACGTCCTGCATCCACCACCGCCCCCGTCCTGCACCCCGACCCCGAGCCGCACCGGCGGTCAATTTTTTTCAACTGAATCAGTCAGCTAGGGTTTACAAGCGCATCAGACTCTATATACTCGCAGCCCATTACGCCGGTATAGCTCAGTTGGTAGAGCAACTGACTTGTAATCAGTAGGTCCCGGGTTCGACTCCTGGTGCCGGCACCATATAAATCAAGGGCTTGCAGCGATGCAGGCCCTTGTTTTTTGTCCCGCACGTAACAACGCACGTAATAAGCCGTCCAGAACGACGCTTCCCAGGGCCAGCGGGCATCCTGAATTCGACCAGTTACAGGTAGTGATAGCCTCAAAAATTGAGCCTCACGAGGATGTGTGCGCACATGTCTGCCACACACCCTACACACGGAAAAAAATTTTCCGGTGCATACCTAAAAAGTGCGTCAGAAGTGTAAGTGAGAATTTTAATTTCTCTAAAACGCTTATAAATCAATATCTTAGAATAGATCCTAAACCGTAAGTCGACTGCCAGATCAGTGTCGAGACCGAACAGTTTCAGACTGTAAGTGAGAGCCAATGCAACCCACTGTTTTTAAAGGATTTTTTCTTTAAGCATTCTTATCCGACACTCACATACAGTCCGACCGTATGTGACGCCCCCCAGCAAACACGGGGGTTCTGGCCGTTTCCCGACACTTTCGACAACACATACGCGTCTGGAGGGGGTTACCGGGAAAAGACCTTTTCTGAACCTCGATGCGGCACTCTCAACCTCCACTTAACCGATGGCATACAGCTGGCCCGCTATTGATTTCTCCGGGGATAAAAGCGTAGTGTTGCGGCGTCGCTGCAAATTCAGCGAACGGGTTTGGCGACCCGGATAGAAAGGCGCACAAGCGCCCCATCACGACAGCAGGCGCTTTTTTTGTGCCCGCAGTTTCGTGCTATGGCGGCTGTGCGTGGGAGACCTTCGGGTCTGCCGGGTACCTTTCCCCGGTTCGCCAACCTGCGTACAGCTGCCACCCTCGTTTGGCGACGAGGCCGCAGCTCCATCAGAAAGGAACTGCATATGACCGCACTCATTCCGCCCAAGATTCGAGCCCTAGTGCACCGCCGCATGGCGCTGGCCGCTCTACATGCTGACTCATCCCTTCCCGTAAGACTCAAACGCTACAACCATCACATGGCTCTGGTCCGCGCCCTAGAAGTGCAGGCGGTGCTCAATGACCAGTAGTTATCGCCTCACCGAAGATGATTTTTACAAGCTGCAGCGCGTCCAGGTATCGATGAAGGGCCTGGTGGCGCTGCTTGAGGAGCATCAGCGTACCAGTACACTGACGCCGAAGATGTTGGCCGCATATCTGGATATGGCTGAGGAAGACATGGCTGTCGTACTGCAGGCCGTCGGAACAACATTCACCACTCGCTGATCACTCAATCAAAACTGCAAAGGCAAGGATCACCATGCAAGATCAAATTTATCCCAAGCAACTGAGCATCGGCGATCAGATAGCACTATCAAGCCATAGGGTCTCTCTTTTGGAGAAGCTACTTAAGGCTCGAGATCGAGGGCTGCGGGCCGCACTTCACGAACAGATCACCCAGGTGTCGCAGCAACTCGGGCTTCAAATTCCAGCCCTGGACGCCGTTGGCCGGGCCGACCCATTACCCACGGATAAGGTTGAGATGCTATGGGAAGCATTACGCAGACTCGATGAGCTGGGTATCACGTACAACCATTCGCACAAGGCAGATACTCTGCTTGCGCTGCACTGGAAGAGTTTGCAGGTGCTCTTCAAGTCGCATGGCATTCGTTTGAAGGTGGATAACCAGTTGAAACAAGAAACCAAACTGAGCTTGTGCCCCGATTTCGTTGCAAACAAGCCTGTCGACAGCGTGCTGGATGGCAAGTCGGTACGCTGCTTTGTGTTCAATCTCGCCAAAGCAGATCTGTAGCTATTTGAAAAGCGCAACGAGCCGTTCTGTCACACACAGCCCCGCCTTTGTTGAGCTTCAGCCAGCCACGCAGTCGTTGTGGCTGGTTTCGTCTTGGGCCTATAAATCATCCTGCACGTTTTTTAAAATACGCCAAAGGTCAGGTTTTAAGAGTTTTAGCCTAATGAAACCGGGCACTCCAACGATCCTCCATCCGTGACCGTCCCATGCACCGCTGTGCAAACGCGCTGCATTTCCTTTCAAAACCTTGCGCTCTGTGAAATTGAAGAACGCCTACGGAAGCCCACAGCCAGCCTGGGCTGGAGCCCTGATTGCACCCCAACGCTGGTTTGCACAAAAAAGGGACACAAGGCCCGTCGGCGGGAGGGGGATAAGTGCTTTTTGATCTACTTTTATTTCGCCTCGCCGATTTTCCGCCCTTGGGGTAGGGCGGATTTTTGCTCGGAAAGATACTAGATAAACGCTATGCGCTCAGGCATGAGAGTGTCGCGTTATGAGCTTTCTAGCCACCGCCAGCTTCAGATGCAGCTTTGGTGCGGAAATTTGACTCTCCTGCTGCGCTGAGAGCAGGTAAGATGCTCAGGACTTTCACGTTGGCGCTTTTCGCTAGCTGTATTGCGTAACTAGAAACATTGCTTAATTTACGCTCGAGGATAGAGCTTTGAAGAAGCTGAGTAGTATAAACGTATATAACATCCCTCATATCGGAGGAGAAATAAAAATCAACTTTGAAAAAGGTAAGGCATTTTTGGTCTTAACTGGATTCAATGGCTCCGGAAAGTCACGTGTAATCACATCAATCCTAGAAACTCTTGCATTGGTTCGCGATCATGACTATGTGTCGAGCGCGTCCGACTGGGTTCTAAACATAGCTTTTGAAGGTGGAGGGGAAGCTCGTGCATTGAAAATGAACCGAGGCAACGTTCCAGCAGGAAAAATCACCTCAAGAATTGGCGAACTGATGGTGGAGCGCTTCTCGCTTAAGGACACGTTCAAAAAAGCGTCGAACCTTATCTCGTCGGAGACAGAGCAAACACTAAAGTCCGGCTCATTGAATGACGATAGTGGTAACAACCGCAACTTTTGTGGTGCAACTCTTTATGACCTTAGCGAACCTGAAGATTTATTTCTAGAGTCCACTAGCGTAGTTGCATACATTGACGACCAAATTCATTTCAACTACGAAAGAAAGTTGGAAAAAATAGTTTATGAAAAAGAGCCAAACTTAAACAAGACGCTTTTCATCCTAATCTCCGAACTTATTTCTTCAGACTTCGTAAAAGCAACAGTAGTTGAAAAAGTCGAAGATACAGTTAAAAAACTGATGAAAGAGTTCCTCAAAGGCTCTAAAAAAAATAAAAATGCCGTACCGACCGAAGAAGCTGCATTAAGTTACATCCATGAAAGAATAGACAAACAATTCATCATCAACAACTCTGCAGAATTATTTTCCCAAAATGAACTTTTCCGAGATATAAATCTATTTTTTAAGTCTACAAACCGTAAAATGATCTGGAACAATAATAGGATATGCTTAGAGCTTGCTGACGGCACAATTATAGACTGGTACAATTTTTCAAAAGGAGAGAAAACTCTTCTATCTCTATTTCTGATGGTTTATCTTTATAGAGATACTTCCGTATTTTTGATGGATGAACCCGAGTCCTCATTACACGTTGAATGGCAAAGAATGCTTTTTCCTGCTTTAATGAAGATGGCGCCAAACTCCCAGTTCATTATTGCAACCCATTCGCCATTTTTGGTAATGAATACAGATTCAGAACAAGTAATCAACATGGCAAAATTTAGCATGGGTGCTAAAAAACATGGATGAAAACAGGGAATTAGGCTTTGTTATAAGCTCCCACGACATTGAAAAATTAAGATTGTTTAACTCCGATGCTTCCGAGCGTCAAACGGTCATTGCTTGGGTAGAGTCCTTGGCAGACAAGAAATTTTGGGGCTTATATCTGAAGGACAATGAAAAATATAAATTTCACTTGAAGATTGGTTTTGATCACGACTCACGTGACGGTCTAATCGCAACAGGTTGCAAACGCCTTCTAGCCCTGAAAGATAGAGGAGAGATAGTGCTTGGCAAGAACAACATTTTCTGTCTTGACAGTGACTACAATTTTTTAGCTTCGCTTCACCAGCCAATGAAAGATATGCCTTGCGATCATATTTACTACACAAATATTCACTCTATCGAAAACGCTTTCCTACATCCTCCCCACACAGATAAAACACTCTCAAACGTAACAGCCTGCAGACTGGCCGACCTAATATTAAAGCCTTCGGAGATTATAATAGCTATCGGTCGCGACACTCTGGAACTCATAAAGCTTATTTCATTCTCGTTGATTCACGATCCTGAGACAGGTATTAAATTTAACCAGGATCTTTTAAAAGAAATAGCTGATTTAAAAGCCATCGAAATTGATGTACCACTAACAAATTCAGCCATATATGATAAGTTCAAACTAAAGATCTCCGAGCTAACAGAGCAAATCCTTGACGAAATAGCAAAGATTCCCGACAACCAATACAGTAGCTTTGAGCAAAGCGTGCGTTTCGCTGGAATAAATACAGCAAATGCTTATCTTTTCATTAGAGGTCATAATATTTATGAAATGGTAGTGGCAATTTGCGAAAAAATTTCAAAGTCACTGAAAAATATCGAGATCACCAGCTTAAAAAGCCGCCATCCAAACCCTGGGGACGTCGTTCGAGCCATACACAACGAATGGCCAAATTATGGCGCATCCTTGAAGGCTGGATATTTTGCGGCAAATTTAAGAATAGAATTCTTCTCTATTACATCAGAGGACCTTCAAGCTCAATATGCATGAATACTCTTACGCTTTTTCGATTTCTGTATAGTTTCATCTCTGAACACTTTTAGATATTAAGTGTTATCGAGCTAATTTGTGAGGAAAGCTGCGCTGCCTTCGCGGCATCCACTGTGAATCTAGATGCATTACTTGGCACTGGTGTAGGACCGTGAGTGTGAGCAGCAAGCTCGTTGTTCATGTGTTGGACAAGATCCATTAGCTCCCAAACAGCTTGAAAAAGATTGACACTGCTGGAGCCAATCCAGTTTTTCGGTGCCTGCAGGCGCTGGCTCTCGCTGGTTATGCTTTCCCGCAATCCCTGAATTCGCTCTACCATGTCGCCACCCACCGTGGCGTTATGTTTCTGGCCGACTACCAGGTTCAGATCGCGCCCGGTCGCCTGGTGCAGGTCATCGACGGCGGCCAGGCTGGCAGATCCGCCTGACAGCAGCTTGAGCGCGCCCAAGGCCTCGATCTTCTTCACCCCACCCACTGACTCGGTTGAGTGGTCATCCACAGTTCTGGTGTGGCTCTGGAAGCGCTCGGCGTTGGTCATCGCGTCGACCTCGCGTTCGATCGCCTGATCCTGGATCTTTCCGTCGGTCTTGCGCAGCCAGTTACCGTCCGCGTCAACGCGTTGTTGCACCGCATCACTGTGCTGCCACACCTGGTCGCCCTTGGGCACCTTCGGCAAAGTCAGACCATGCGGCAGTATGGTTTGGATGTAGGGCTTGTTCGGTAGGCCATAGGCGAAGCACACCACCACCTGGGTGCCTTCCTCTGGAAAGGCAAAGAACCCCATTTCATCCCCACCCACCGGCATGGGCAGGGGTACGCCTGCCAGGACCGGCAATACCGGATCGATCTCGCCGTCTGGCCCCATCACCTGCAGATCCACCGAGAAGCGCGGCCGGAAGTCGTCGCACACGCCGGCACTAGCCGGGGCATCGGCCACGGCCATGACCTTGGCGAAACGCGGCAGGTGGTAACCACCGGAAATCTCGGGAAACTGGCGCTCTACACTGCGTTTTATTGCGTCATCCATTTGATGGCCATCTGTGTGCCGGACAGCGTCACGTTCGTGATCCGCTCGCCCTGGTTGATCGATGCGCCGGGTCGTAGGCCTGGTAAGGCTGCGATCATCGCGCTCTGGTTGCCCTGGTAGCCGTCGAACAGGTTGACCGGCAGCTGCAGCGGCGATCGAGCGCCAAAGAAGCTGTCGGGCCAGGCACCGACGAAGACTTCGCCGTCCCCCTGCTGTTGCCAGACGAAGTCCTCGATGCCGAACACCCGCGCCATGCTGTCCATCGCCTGATAGCCGGCTGCAAGGTTGTAAAAAAATGGTGTCCGGACGCGGGTGTAAGCTTGGTCCGGAACACGGAAGCGCAGACCGGTCTTGGTGCTGATGTCGGCCAGCACGGCGCGCAGATCCACATGACGCAAGTTCAACGGCAGGGGCTGGGCCAGTACCGCGGCTACTTCACGGCACAGCACGACCTGCTCGACGCCGTTGGTGGCCGTGCAGCGCTCCACGTAGCCAATGAAGTGACGCTGCAGGGCCGATTCGTTGTAGCCGATATCAAGCGTCACCAGCCCTTTGACGGTGGCACCGGCCTTGATCGTGAACGTGGCACGGCCTGGACTTTTGAGGTCCAGCCGAACATCGTCCGTGACCAGGGGTACGACTACGCCGCCGATCGACAGCACCTTATGCAGCTTCATGCTCATGGCGTGCCGCCCAGGTAGTTGTCGACCTTCTTCAGAACCGCTTCAAACCCTGTCAGCTCTTCGGGCGTGCCCGATCCGCTGCCTGCCACACCGTCACCAGGTGCTGACTGAGACGTTACGCCGTTGCCGGCGCGACGGTTCTCGACCTTTTCCGGGTTCGACAGCTTCTCACTCAGGGTGAACTGGACGATCCACTGCGCCAGGGTGTCGTCTTCACGGGCGCTGACGCCGTCCGAGAACGTTACCTGACGGATCCCGAACGCCTTGGCCGTATCGTTCACGATCCGGTAGGTGCGCAGTTGGCCACCGCCTTCGGTCGACTCGGCCAGGCGCATGATCGTGCGCAGGTTATCCAGGTTCTTGTAGGGGATCGTCAGCGCAACAGTCAGCGTTTTGGGCTTGAAGCCCTTGTGCGACTTGGCGGTGCCCGAGGTTTGCCCGCCCAAGTCATCGGCCTCGATCTTGAGGTTGGCCGTCAGCTTCATGCGGTGACCGATAATCTGTTCGCCATTGAGCAGCAGCGTCATAGGCCCACCAGTTCACGAACGAAGCTCAGGCCCTCTGCAGAGCCCACCAAAAGTGCGCCGGCGCACAGCGGCCATTCGTGACCAGGTGCTTCGCCCTCGAGCAGCTCGCGGCGCAGCTGGCCAGCGTCACCCGGTCCGAGTGTGCGTGACTGGATCGAGACGTCATCGGCGCTGTTGCTGAACTGGGCTTTGAGGTCGGCCAGTTGCTGGTTGCGCTCTTCGGCCTGCGCCTTTTTACGCGCCTGCAGATCTGCAAGGTCCGCCATGGGCGAGCTGTCAGCCGCATACCCCTCAAGCACAGCCAGTTGGCCGGCCATGGACTGGCTGGCCAGCTTCGTGATCGGGCAACGCTGCAGCGGTAACTGGCCCCACAGGGGCATCTGTCCTGCGCTGGGCATTTCCCACTTTTCCAGCTCCAGGCGCGCCAGGTGTTCGGCCCGCCGTTCGGCGCGCACGAGGTCAGGCATGGGAAGAACAAGATTGAAACGACCCAGCGTTTCAGCCAGTTGATCCAGGCGGGTGGCCAGGAAGATCAGCATCAACGCGCTCTGCTGGCCCTGCGGACGGACCGCGTCTGTCGTGTCGGTCAACTTGTCGGCCAGCAGCTGCAGCAGGTTCGGCGCGGACAGGAAACGCTGGTGACCGCCGCTGCCTTGGCCAATGCCGTGCTGGAACGGCGTCACGACGATGCAGGACGGTACGTTTTCGAACTGGCTGGCCAGCGCGCTGCGTCCCGCGCTGATCACCGACTCGGCCGCGCCGGCAATCAGGCCAGGGCTGGTCGTGGCGATATCGGCCAGCATCGAGACGCGCTGGCCGGTGTTCACCATTTCGGCCTGGATCAGGTCGCGAGCGGCCGTCATCTGGTCCATCCACTGCGTGGCCTGATCAGGCCACTGCAGCTTGATCGGTGCCCATTCATTCGCCATCGGTCAGCACCGTTTGAATCCAGGCCGGGACATCGGGCCGGGTCGCCTCGATCGGATAGCCCGCGACCTGCGGCCACTCGCGGACCCCCTGACGCCAGGTCAGCAGCTCGCTGAACTGTTTGGCAGTGACCGGCAGCGCACCGCCCAGATCCCGCGCATCACGGTATTCGGACACCAGTGTCTCCGAGGTTTTGAGGCTGGCCTCGATCCACAGCCTGGCCAGCAACGCAGGGTCGGACTGGACGACGATGTCTTCGGCGTATTCGGTCGAGAGTCCACCATCCTCCAGATAGTCACGCACGGCTTGGTACAAAGCCGGGTTGTAGTCCTTTGTTACGTGGCAACGGTTGCCAGCAACGGTTATCACAAAGGTCCCGTCGTTTTTCACAGCAACGTCGGAGAACGTGACCGTCGCGACAACAGACACTTGCTCAACAACCTCGTCTTGGGGAAGCAGAACCTGTTCGGGAAGTTCAAGGTTCAGATCTGTCATGCTGCGTATCTCCAGGCAAAGCCGTAAATGGTGGTTCCACCGCTGAATGAAATGACTGTTCCTCCCGCCGCCTGGCCGCTACGGCCCACTACACCGGCACCGCCTGAGTAGTAGTGCATCAGTGAGTAGCACCAGGTGCCGCCTGCAGGCAGTCGCACTTCAGTGCCGGTGATGGAGACAGCCAGAAAATTGCTGTTGTCGGGCCGGTAGAAGTTCTGTTCACCCCAAAGCAGGCCCTGGTCGGAGCTGTCGACTTGAAAGCGCAGGCCTGCGCCATTGTTGGCCCAGCCGAGCCTGATGGTGTTGCCGTTCTGATTCGAGCCGCCGCCCTGTTGGACGGGATTGAAGCCAAGACGGCGCTGCAGGTAATTGACGCTGGAGTCCGATCGGCGACGGAAGTAAGGCAGATCCAGGTTGTCGCCGGCGAAGCCTGCGCCGCTGATAAAGTCCGCTTCGACCCGCGTACCGACCAACGCGTTGACCTGGGAAATGGTGTACGCGTCAGTGATGCCGTAGCCGCCCAGCGAACTGGTTCGGTTGGCCTTATCGTTCGGATTGAAATTGCTCTCATTCCAGATCCGGCCCAGATCGGAGCCATCCACTGAGGCCCTCAGGCCGTTGCTGGACCAGCCAAACATCAATTTGTTATCCAGCTGACTAGGCCCGCCGCCTTGCTGGACAGGGGTGTAGCCGAGACGGCGCTGCAGATACTGGACGCTGGAGTCAGATCGACGACGAAAATACGGCAAGTCGAGGTTGTCAGCTGCGAATCCTGCACCGCTGATAAAGTCCGCTTCGACACGCGTACCCACCAACGCGTTGACCTGGGTAATGGTATAGCCGTCAGTGATGCCGTAGCCCGCCAGCGACGTTGCCCTGTTGGCCTTGTCGTTCGGGTTGAACGTAGCTTCCGTCCAGATCCGGCCCATGTCCGTGCCGTCAACGCTGACTTTGAGCATCGTGCCGGTCCAGCCAATATTGATCCGGTTGCCTCGTTGATCAGGCCCGCCACCCTGTTTTACAAAGCTGCTGTTCGCATCATCCTTGCTGTACGCGTCGGTAATGCCGTACCCGGCCAACGTCGTGGGATTGCTTCCACCGGTGACCAGACCTTTCACGTTAACGGCCACCTTTGTGTAGGTGCCGGCCGCCGCACCGCTGTCAGCCAGGGTCAGCGTGATGCTGGTATCCCCGGCACCGTCATAGGTACCAACGCCACTTGCCGCGCCGTTGAACCGAATGGCTCGGGCCGTCGCCAGGCGCGCAGCCCTGCCAACAACGGTGGTGCCATCGACAATCGCCGCCAGCGCCTGGTTGATCGCTGTACGCACGGCATTGACCAGACGGGTGGTGGCCAGCACAGCACTGCTGTTGCTAGTTGGGTCGTCGCTGATCGCGTTGGGCAGGTTGCCCAGGTCGACGTCATCTTTGGTCGTCGCGCGTGCACGCAGATCCGGATAGTCACCGACACGCGCCGCGAAGTGCTTCACCAGCTCGCGATCGATCGCCTCGATCGAGCGCAGGTCGACCAGGGTGCTGGTACCGATGATGTCAGCCAGCGGTACCAGGTAGTGACGAGCCGAGGCGCTGTCGGTGTAGTCGGCCTTCGCGTCCTGGCCGAACATGACCTTGAAGGATGCCACGACGTCGTTCAGCTCACGCTGCAGCACCACGTCCAGCCACGCTTTGTTGGGTATGGTCGGCACGGTGACGGGCAGCGCTTCGCTCAACTGCAGGCGCACACCTTCGACATACGCGGTGCCGGGGCTGACCTGGTACGTGTTGCCAACGCGCTGCAACTGCAGGCCGCTGCCGAAGAAGCAGGCACGACCGAACATGTCACGGTTGCTCAGACGCTCGCGCTCGTCGATCCCCTTCATCCGGGCGGTGTAGTCGAACTGCCAGGTGCTCGCATCGATCTTGATGTTGGTCAGCTGCTGGGCACCGTCGAACACCACCAGGAAATTGCGGGTGACGTTGTTGCCGACCTGGTCGGGCAGGATGTTCTTGCGCTTCTGCTGGACCGGCACGTAAGCGACCGACAGCAGCACGTCGTCGCTGGTCTCCAGCCCGATCCAGTTCCAGTCGAAGTCACCGATATCGGTGCCCATCAGCAGGCTGTACACCACCTGGTTCGGGTTGACGTAGCCCTGCTGGGTGACACTTGCGGTGTAGACGATCTGCGCCGCTGGGGGCTTGAGGCCTGCGCGGTTGACCGGACCGGTGACGTTGAGGCCTGGCACGTTTGCCAGGACGAACCGGGCAACGGTCAGTGGCAGGTTTGCCGCTTGCTTCTGGGCAATCAGCTTTTCGCCGGCGAGTGTGATGCTTGCAGCCATGAGGGCTCCTAAAGGCTGGCGACCAGCGTTTGCTGATCGTCATTGAAATCGACCAGGGCGACAGCAAGCCGCACGGGTGTGATTGTCATGAAGTCGTACCGCCTGCAGGTGCGGCCGTACTGACGGATCAGCACCCGCAACAGGTCGGGGTTCTCGGACAGTTGGGAATCGCTCAGGGTGAGCAGCACGACGTCCCAGTCGCGCTCAGGCATGCGTTCCTGAATCTCGACGTAACCGACGCCGAGGCGCTCCAGGATGCGTTTCAAACCGGCAGTGCTGCCGGCGTCCACGGAGTTGATGAAGGCGTACTTGACCCGCAACCGGAACAGGCTTTCGGGCTCGGCGGTAAAACGGGTGACGTCACGCTGCCAGGCCCACATTTCCAGGATGGACAGGTGGCAGGTGTCTGCGTCGAACTGCAGGTACGGCCAGCGCAGCCATTCGGTGGCCTGCTCCCACCAGGTCTGCGCGGTAGTGACCAGCTTGGTCAGCTCCACGCCTTCGAGCCAGAACGGCAGCTTGAGCTTGATCATTGCAGCACCACCGCCAGGCTCTGAATCCGGGGGATGGTCAGCGCTGACACGATGTCAGCATTGGCGAAACGCAACGAGCTGATGTTGGGAAACTGGACGTGCAGCTCTTCGGTCAGCCGGCTGAAGCTAAAACGCGACTGGGGGAAGGTGCGGGTCGGTGCGTAATCGCTCTGCGTGCTTTCGCGAAACGCGGCACGGATGAACAACCCGACTTCAGTCTGCAGCGTCTGCAGCTGCAGCGCCGTGAGGTTGGCCACCGGCCAGACGTTGACGCTGATCGCGTGCAGGGTTTCGGGCATGGCCATGGCCAGCAGATCGTCGCCATGGCCATGGTTGCCGCCGTCGCGGATATGGGTGTTGATCTGCTCAAGGAAGGTGTCGGCTGGCACGCCGGCGTCGAATAACACGAACGCATTCGCGCTACCTGGGCCACGCGGTGCGCCGTGTTCGAAGTACACGCCATCCGCCGCCACGCCCGGAAACCCGGTGATGATCGCCCGGTACACCGCATCGGTGTGCCATTGGTTGACCGCCGAGAACTGGTTACGAACCCGCAGGCGCAGCTGGTCGTCATGCTCGGCATCCGCGCCAGGCGTCTGCAGCCACTCTGCAGCGTTCACCACCTGGACGATGCCAGGCACCGACTGAGGCAGGACGGCGTAGTAACCCGGGGCCAGGTTGTAGCCACTCCCGGCACCCACGGCCCTGACCGGCACGACCAGTTGGCTCTGGCCTTCTTCAAAGCTGCGCGGCTCGGTGGTGACCAGCTGATAGATATGGCCGTTGAGGGTCGGAGACTGGACCAGGGTGCCGATCGGTACTTCCAGTTCGCCGCCGGTATTGGCGCGGGTGAACAGCAGTTCACCAGTGGCCACCGTCGCCGCCTTGCGCTCGACGTTCACCGCCCAGGCCAACATGTCCAGCCACTGGTTGCCGGCCGTCTTCACGAAAAAGTTCGGCAGCACCGTGCCACTGACGAACTCCAGCAGCCACAGCACCGGCTTGGTGACCAGGGCGGTGATGATCCGCCAGAACGGGCTGTACGCGCTGGTGTTGGTCAGCGTGCTGCCCTGTTCGACGGCGAGCTTTTCCCAGGCCTGCTTGAGCTGGGCCTCGGTCGTCGGAATGCCGGAATCGCCCAGGGCTTTCTTGAAGTCGACGGTCATAGGGCGATCTCCACCTGACCGAACTTCACGGTCGTGGCGGTCACCAGGTACATACCCGGCTGCGTCTGCTCGATCTGCGCAGTGCCTGGCACCAGGCGTTCGTCATCCTCGACGAGCAGCTCCATCTGCTGGATGCAGTCGCGCTGACGCAGCCGGTCGCGCTCTGCCACCAGCGTGATCAGCAGGCCGCTTTCGCGGATCAGGTGCGCGATGTCCTGAGCGATCGAGGCGCGATCATCTACCAATAGCGGCTGACGGGCCGGATCGAGCACCAGGTCGTTGTTCATGATCAACAGATCCACATATTCGCTCATCAGCCGCCCACCGCCATGGCCATCATGTTTTCCATTTCCAGCGGGGTCATGGGTTTGGACGTGTGGATCTCGACCTTTTCCACGCGGATGCCTTGGCGCTCATGCGGGTTCAAGGCGTTGTTCTGGTTTTGGAACGTTTGCATCAGTCCTCCTTTCGGGACGGCGCTGGGTTTGGTGGGACTGATCGAGGTGTTGGCCGAAACTGCCTTGCGGGCTTCGATGCCTTTCTCTGCCTGGGCAGGCAACTGGATGACCTTCTCGACACGCGCCGGCAATGCGGTTGCGGCCGGGGTCGGCAGTGCCAGGCCGGCCGGTGCCGGCGGCAGCTTGATCGGCTCACCCTGCTGGATCTGCGGGACCGGCATCTGCAGTGGCTTGAACGGCAGGACGTTGGGTTGCGGCACACTGATCGGCGGCGCAGGCAAGACCTGGACCTTCGGCGCCGGGATCTGCGCCGGCGCCGCTCGGGTGACGGCAGCCGGCACCAGAGCCAGCGGCTTGGGCGGCTGGCTGGCCGGTACCGGTGCGGCCGAGGCCATCTTGGGTCCAGACGCTGGGCCTGCTGGAGGTGTAGCCACTGCAGCCGGCAATTGCGGAACGGGGGTCACGACAGGACCAGGCACTTCCGGCACCTTCGGCGGCTCCGGCAGATCTGCAAACGTCGTCTCGATGTTGACGCCTGGGATCTTGTTGGCCATCTGGATCAGGCCGTTGATCGCGCCTTTTACCGTCGCCAGAATGCTGTCCCAGGCGGTCTTGGCCATCCCGGACCAGCCGCCCATTGAGCCGAACCAGTTGGACAAGCTGGCCAGCTGGTCGCTGATCCACTGAAACGCGGTGGTGTTCATCAGCGCCGCGCACAGCTCGTCCCAGTACACGACCGCCGCGACCACGGCAGCGGCCAGCAGGACGATGCCGGCAACGATCAGCAGCACCGGGTTGGCCAGCATGGCGGCGTTCACCAGCCAGATCGCGCCTTGCCACAGCAGCATGCCGACCCGCACCAGGCCCATCCAGGTGTACAGGACCACCAGACCGGCCGCGAATGCTGTGACCAGCACGGTGTGGAACAGGAACATGGCAATCGACTTGAAGCCCTGCCAGTTGAGCAGCTTCCAGACCGTGAGCATGCCCAGCCAGACCATTTTGCTGACACCGACCACCAGGGTCAGCAGCGACATCGCGGCAATGAAGCCCAAGACCACCAGTGACGTGATGCCGATCACCCGCGTGATATTCGGGAACAGCTGCGTCCAGCGGGTCAGCGTCTGCGCAATGCCCACCAGGCGGTCCATCAGCGGCGTCAGGGTCGGGATCAACGACTGGCCGAACGCAATGCGCAGCGCTTCGACGGCCTTGCCGAACTGCTGCCACGGATCGACCATGGCCTTGGCCATCTTTTCGGCGTTCTCCAGACCGCGGACCTTGCCCAGCTCGCTGATGCCGTTACGCAGCCGGTCCGTGTCCTTGGCCAGCGCACCGATCACCTGGGCACCTTCACCGCCGAATGCTTCCATCAGCTTGGTGCCGGCAGAAGCGCTGGTCAGGTCGCCGTACTTGGCCGTCAGCTTGTCCAGGATCTCGATCATCGGCAGCGCTTTGCCGCTGGCATCGGTGAGTTTGATCCCGGTTTTCTCGGCAGATGCACCCATGTTTTCAAAGAACGCCTTGTAGCGTCCGCCGGCATCGCCGCCTTCCATGGTGCTGGACAGCGAACCGATCACGGCCATCTGCTCGGCCACGCTGACACCGGCCTGCGTGGCGATCGCCCCGACTTCCTTGAACGCATCCTTGAGCTGCGCACCGTCCGTGCGGAACAGCTTCACGGCCAGCGCCGTCTGCCCGGTCAGTTGCTCGATCCATTCGACCTTGCCCATCTTGTCGGCTTCGGTTTTGAACAGGTTGTACATCGTGCCCAGATACGCGCCGGTGGTTTCCGCGTCGGCCTTCGTGACCTTGGCCAGCAGGTTGCTGGAACTGGTGATGGCGGCCAGCTGGCCACCGACCAGTCCCTTGATCGCGCCGTCGATGACGCGGGACGAGGCCACGAACTCGGCGGCGCTGGCCGCGTAGGTGATCGAGAATTCCAGGGCTTTGCTGTTGAGGGACGCCAATGCGTCCTCGGCAGTGCCCAAGGCGCGCATGTCACCCAGCGCCCGGTTCACTTCCAGCGCCGGTTCCAGGGATTCGGTGATGGCTGTGCCCGCACCCACCATCCCGGCCAGGCCTGCGCCCATCTGGATGATGTTCTGCTGACTCTGGGCGGCAAGGTCGCTGAAACTGGTTTTCACCTTGCCCAGGGGCGCACTGACCTTGTCGGTCAGGTTCAGGATGAAAGCCAGGCGGGCGGAACGGTCAGCCATCAGGGTTATCCGTTAAAGGCAGTGGAGATGCCGTTGGCCACGGCGATCTCCATGCGTCTCCAGTGTTCGTCTTCAAGCCACTTGGCGGTACCCATGACCTCGATCGTGGGCTCTGCACCAGGCAGCCAGCGGTGGGTCAGGGCCAGCAGCTGGCCCAGCCCGTCTTGGGTCAAGCCTTCGGCGTGCTCGAGGACTTTTTTACGATCACTTCCACGTCCGGCGAGTACTCTTCAAGCAGCGCGCCGGCCAGGGTCATGGTGGTGATCGGGTTTTCCAGCAGCGCTTTGAGCGCGGCCTTGTCCTCGTCCTTGACGGTGCCCATCAGCAGGTTGTGGGCCGGGGCGACCTTGTTGGCCTGGGTGGTGGCGTTGAAGTACTTGGTGATCACCTGAGGGCTCAGGTTGAAGGTGAATTCCTTGTCGCCACGTTCCAGGGTGATGCTGCGGTTTACTTCGCTCATGTCAGTGTTTCCGTAAGGTTGAGTTGCAAAGGGTCAAGGTTGTGCCGGCGTGCGTTGCACGACCTGGCGGATGTAGTCCTGCAGGGCGAAGATCATTTGCCGGCTGCGGGCGAGCTCGTCTCTGAGGGTGAAATAAGCCGATCGAGCGTCGGTTGTGAGTTCGGCGGATCCTGCAGCAGCCACGCTGGCGGTGCCGGTGGTACCGGACAGTGCGGGGCAGGTGGCGTGGACACGCAGCCGCTCAATCCCAGCAGCGACAGCACGCTGCAGATCGCTGTTCTTGGTAAGCGCACGGTTCAGTTCCTCGGTGTGGTGGGTGTCGAGCTGGTCACGCGCTGCGAGCATCTCGCCGCTGATGCGTGCGGCTTCGCGTAAGCCATCGCGCTCGCTTATGGCGCTGTCGCGCTCCTGGACAACGGTTTCGTAACGACCAAGCGCCCAATCGACAGCAAGCCAAATGACGAGGCCGACGAACAGGGTGCGAAATAGCAGTTGCAACGGGCTGATGGTCATTTCAGGCAAAGCCTCATTTCAGCCAGCCGGCGGTTGTGCAAGCCACGCACGAAGGTCTTGCGGCCATCGGCACCGGTAACATAGGCCCACACCGGCCGGCCATCCGAGCCCCATGCCAGCGCCCTGCAGCCTTCGGCGATCATGCCGGCGTTGATCAGGCCGACGGCACGGCTCGCGCACGTCGTCGGCACACCGAAGTTGTGGCCATGGCTGCTCAGGGCGTCGAACGTGTTCTGTCCGATTGCCTGGTTGGTCAGGCAGTCGGCCAGGCTCAGTTGGCCCTTGGCGATAACCAGGCTTTCCACCTCGGTGCAGCGCGCGTCGGACCAGAAGTCTCCGACCCGCACCGGATCTGGGCTGGTGTGCCGGGTGATGCCCTTGCAGACGGTGGGCAATCCGCCGGCCAGCTTGTCGGCGTACACCACGTTCTGGCCGTTGCCTTCCCAGGTGCCCAGGAACGCGGTCAACGTGCCGCTGCAGAGCAGCAGAACGCCGGTGGTGATCTTGACGCGCAGGCTCATGGCTTGACCCTCCAGTCGCGCAGCATCTGGCGGTACTTGGGGATCAGCAGCAGGATCTGCAGCACCATGTAAAACGCGGTCAGCATGTAGGCCACAGACGACCAGTCGACGGTCCCTGTCGCTCCAGTGGCAGCCACGCCGATGGCAGGCGATGCCTTCACCAGGGCAATGGCGGTGTCCTGGGCCACCTGATTGGTGCTCATCGGCGCGGTCCTTTTTCGGTCAGGGATTGGCAAGGCACACAACGGGTCATGCCGCCCAGCGCCTGGCGCGCCGATGGGATCTCCTTGTCGCAGTCCTGGCAGTGGGTGAGGCTTGGCCCGCTCGCTCGCGGCTTGGCCAACTGGGCCGCAATGGCCTGGTCGCGTTGCCGCTGCTCCAGGGCCTGGGCGCGATCGAACGGGCAGACCATTACGTCAGGCCCTCGATTTCAGCAGCAGCCAGGTACGGCACGCCGTTGATCTTGATGAAGTCCGGACTGGTGACATCGAACGGCACCTTGTGGGTGTTCTTCGCGCCGCCCTTCGGATCGATGCTCAGCAGGCTGGAAACACGGACCTTGCAGCCGAATGCCTCGATGCGCAGTTCCTCTTCGCCGGCCTTGGCAAAGAACACGATGTCGAACGGCTCCAGCTCACGAAAGCTGCCGGACGCTTTTGCCTGCTCGATCAGCAGATTGAAGTTGGTGGTGTCCAGCTCCAGTTCGCCCGCTGCAGCCACATCGCCGTCGACGTGGCCATTGGGCACGCCCTTGGTCTGGGCCACGGTGCTGTTGTCCGTGATGTCCAGGGTGCCGGCCTCGACGTGAACGAGCAGATCGCCCAGGTTCACATCGAAGTTCTTACCGCCAATTTTTGCGGCCATGGGTTACTCCGAATCCGTAACGGAAAGGTCCAGCGCGATGTTCGCGGTCAGGTCTTTCGGGCAGTTGAGGGGGCGCAGCTTGAGGTAGGCCACGACAGAGGTTTTGCTCGTCCAGGTCAGGACGATGTCGCCGTCCTTGGGCTGCTCGATCTCGCCCGGAAACACCTGGCCGGCGAATTTCGTGGACTTGGCCATCGCACGCAGCGGGGCCATCAGCTTGGACGTGGTGGTCGCCATGCTGTTGGCCGAGCTGTTCAGGCTCCGATCGCCCACGTAGCGGATCAGCAGGATCCGGACACGGCGCGCAGCCTTGTCGACGACGCGCAGGTTTTCGATCACCTGGAAGTCACTGCCTGGTGTGTCCAGCAGGCTGCCGTCGCCCCAGTAGGTGCCTGGATAGTCCGGGTAGATCTGCGGTACCGACAGGCGCGCTGCGTCCAGTTGCGTCAGGACAGCGGTGGTCAGCGGAATACCGTCCAGATCCTTGGGCTCAGCGCCTAGACCCACGACCGCGCCGGAGGCCACACGCATGGGGGTGTCGGCAACGCTGACGGCGGCGTTGGCCAGACGGCCGGCGAGCACGCCGAGGTTGTTGCCATGCAGCTGCGGTACTGGAAGCACGCGAGGCGCGGCCAGGCCATCGACAATGGCTTTCTGCTCGACGACGTATGCGCTCCAGGTTTGCTGGGGAGCGATGCCGGCAGTGGCGGCCATGACGAAGATGCGTCGACCCAGCTTGTTGCTCAGATCGGTGGCGGCGACGTGCATCGTCGACAGCTCGGCCTGGGTGGTCGAGGGCTTGACGATCACGACCGCTTCGAACGAATACGTGCGGGTCGCGCTTTCCAGCGCCTGTTGCCAGGTGATGTCGTCTGCGATCGGAGCGGCCACGCAGGCCCAGCGATCACCGCCGTTGCTGCGCGCTGCCAGGATCTGGGTTTTCAGGTCGCTGTCCGGAACGCCCAGCTGGACGTCCAGATCGCTTTGGGTGTCCAGCGGGACCAGCTTGCCGACGTTTTTGGCAGCGGGACCGATGAACAGGAAATAGCGTTCGATCTCGGTTACGGCACCTTGGCCGAGGTTGAGATTGTTAACGCTGACTTTGCCGAGTGCCATAAAGCGGTGCCTCGTTAGCGGGGTGAAGTTAGGATTTGTCGCAGCACCAGGTTCACCAGCTGGCTGGTTTCGCTGTCGCTGGCACCGAGGAACTGACGCGCAGGCAGCTTGATGTCCCAGCTTTGCGCACCCGTGGATTCGGCTCGTTCGTCATCCAGGACGCGGATCAGCAATCCCGCCCTGGCGTAGTTCAGGTGTTGCTGGATCCACGCCACGGATGGGCGGGTCAGGGTCTTTTTGCCTTCCTGGCGGGTCTTGAAACCCAGACGGCGCAGACGCTTGGCCTGCTTTTCGGTGGCGGCTGTGCCCTCGGGCACCTTGTTCCACTGGCGCATCTGCGCGGCGGTACGTCGCTCCGACACGCCATGGTGTTGTTGCGAAGCGACCCAGCGGGTCAGGGTGTTGCGCCAGCCCAGCTCGGCCTCGTTACCGGTCAGTCGGGTGACATCGAGCAGCTTGCCCAGTCCCGCTTCCATCTTCTTCTTGCCCTTGGACGTGTCCTTGCGGGCTTCGAATGGGGTGCCGTCCAGGTTCTGCTGGTTGCGGATCCGCTGCCGGCTCATGCTGCGCACGCGCTTGGCGACGTTGTTCAGCAGCCGCTTGCGCTTGGGCATTGGCAGTTCCAACAGGGCCAGCAGATCCTGCGCATCGAGCATGCCGCGAATGTCCAGATCGAACGTGCTACGCGCCATGACTGGTCACCTCACCCGACTCGGCCACCCACAGTTCGAAGGGCACAAACGACCAGGTCTTGCCGTAGGCCTCGATTTCGCCGGTCAGATCCTCGGCCAGGTACTGGGCCTCGGTGAATTGCAGCTTGATGTCGACGTCGGCCAGGTCGTTGTCGAGCATGGTCACGTCGAACACCACATTGGGCAGGCCGTCGCGGTCCTGGTCGTGGGTTTCCAGCCAACTGCCCACCAGGGCGAACAGACGTGCCGGGTGATCCGCGAAGCGCTCGATCGTGATCGTCGCGCCGTAGTTCATGTCACCCATGTGCATACCGTCGGTGTCGGGCTTCCAGATCAGCTCGACCTGCACCTGGTCGGTCCAGCTGTCGAGCTGCTCCGGGGCGACCAACTGGCGCGACAGGAGATAGGCGGTCAACGCCTTGAGCTTGATCACAGCAGCGCCACCGTGATTCGGCCACGGCCCTGCAGCGACCGCACAGCGGCCTGGCTGAAGGCGAGGAAGGTTTCGGACCGCTCGGGCAGCTCTTTGCCGATATTTTCGGCGCTTTCGCGGCGATTGACGGTGGCGAACTGGGTCAGCAGGCTGGCTTTAGCCCGGCTGTACACGGCACGTTTGTAGGTGGCCGCTTGAAAGGTGCGCTCTGGCAGGACGGTGGTGTCTGCGGATTCAACGTTGGACACGCCAGCGGCCTGCCATTGCGCTTTTTTCCTGGCCAGGTCGGTGTTCACCTCAACCATGGCCATGGTCAGATCGGCGGCCAGCATCTCTACCAGGTACTCCGCCGGCAGGCGGTAACCCTTCTGGAACTCAGTCACAGAGAGGTCGGGCCAAAAGCCGTCGTTCTCGATCGCCTGTTCCACAAAGCTGGTGGGTTTCCCGGAAAAGCTCATTGCTGGCCGCTCAAATAGGGGCGGGAAAACTGTTTCAGTGGGTCAGGGCCATAAATGGTTGGCTCACATCCACAGTTTCTCGCCGGGGGGGGGGTAGTCGGTTATTCGGTGCCGTTGCCGGCGTTCTCTTTGGCTTGCGCTTTGGCCAGTGCCCTGCGGCAGTCATTCAGGCGCGTCCCTACGCCAATGCTTTCGTAGAGCTGTTCGGCTCGTTCGAAGTGAGTAATCGCGACCGGCCAGTCCTGGCGGTTCAGCGCAATCAAGCCCAGCAACTTGTGATAGCGAGCCGGAATGCGCTCGAAGAGCTGCCATTCGCCATCCACGCGGGGCAACAGGTTGGAAACGTAGGGCTCCGGGCTGCGTCTGGCCTTGAATTCGGCCTCGGCCCAGTCGATCACCTCGTCGGCAACGAACGTCGGGATATCGCGGTCGAAACGCTCAGGCAGCGCCTGTCCCTGGGACATGCCGAAGTCGGCCAGCTCAAGGCCTTGGGTGAACTGCTCGGTGTCGAAAAGCCACACCAGGACGTACGCCAGCACCGGGTTCGGGAAATTCAATCCAGACTCGCGGTAGCGCTGCACGTATTCCAGGTACTTGGGCAGCAGCTCGTCACGCTTGAGCATCTGCCGTTGTTCGCGGCTGTTGATCGCGCTGATGCGCTCCAGATCGCCCGCCAAGGCGTCCTCCATCAACTTCAGGTGCTTGCGGGCATTAGCGGGACTGGAAAGCGCGGTGTCCGCCGAGTAGGCCATCGGGGCACCGGCGCTCGCGGCCGCTGGGCCTTCGGCGATCACACGGCGTTTGTGCGCCAGTGCCAGGCTCATGCCTTCACCACTTCGACGTTTTCAGCCATGGCGAACTTTTCAAGCTGCTCGATCACATAGCCTTCGTTGCGGCTGTTGTAATCCTCGACGCGGGAGCGCTTCGGGTTATCAACGGTCTGCTTGCGCCAGCTGGAGTCCTGGAAGTAGATCGACAGGTTGTCGAAGCTGGTGACCACCACGGCGTTGACCGGGAAATATGGGACGCTGAAGCTTGGCAGGCCGCCATAGGTCGCGATGACCTGGGCGTCTTCGATGCGTTCTTTCTCAGTCGGCACGTCGCCTTGTTTGGCGTACAGCTTCGCCTTGTCAGCAGCCAGCAGGTCGCTGCCGATGATTGCGATCAGATCGCCGCCATCACGGACACGCTCGTCGACCATCTGCTTGGTGTCATGCACCAGGGCGTCGAGGTTGGCATAGTCGCCACCTTCACCCAGCGTGATCTTGCCGACTTCCAGGCCTTGGCTCAGTACCTGTTCCGGGATCTGCTCGCGAGCGATCTGCAGCCAGCCCTTGTTCACGTCCTGCAGCATCGGGAATTCAAGAAGGTTGGTCTGCGGAGCCGCTTTGACGCCGTGGAAGCCGATCATCAAGCGGTCCAGGGCGATCTGCTTCTGCACAGCGGCGGAATAGCGTTGCTGGAAGTCCGGGAACTTGGCCCAGGCGTCGATCTTCGCGTAAGGCAGACTGACGTCTGATTCAGTGGAATAAAGCTCGTACTGGTCGTCATCCAGCGCAGAGGCGTCCTTGGCTTCGCGATCGGTGGTCTTGGTGTTGGTGCGACCGGTCACAGGACCCGACACGCCGAGGAACACTTTTTGACCCTTGATCTCGGTCACGCCGATGATGTTGATGCGCTGCAGGAAATCAGATTTGTGGGTGATCGCCTCGTTGAGTTCCTGGGCAATCGAAGGCTCGACGCTGAACGTCTTGCTGGCCAGCTCGACGCCGTAGGACTCAGCCAGGGAAACCTGCAGGGCCGCGAACATTTTCGCGCCGTATGCGCTCAGTGACTGGGCCATGTCAGAGTACCCGCTTCGGTTTAGGGTCAGCAGCACCGGTGGTGCGCGACAGGTGACGGCCGTCTGGCTTGTCCAGCAGGGCGCTGAACTGCGCTTGAAGCTTGGTCATGCCAGCGAGCACAGCAGCATTGGTCGCGCCCTTGCGGCTCAACTGCTTCTCTTCTTCGGCGGTGGCAACGATGCCGTCGACGGCAGCCTGCACGTCATCAATCGGTGCCTGGTCGGGTTCCGGTGCGGCTTCTGCGAAGCTGTCGATCAGCGCCTGAATGCCAGCGGCGACGATCAGTTGCTGTTCGATCAAGGCCTGCAGCGCTTTGGCTGTAGCTTCATCCATTGGGGGTTTGCTCTCGGTAGGGGGTTGCGGGGTGGTTTCGGCGGGCACCTCTTCAATGCCAAAGCGCTTGAACAGGCCGGTGAACATGCTGAACAGCTTCGCCACCTCGCCTTGCGGTTCGTCTTCATCGATCGTCCCGAACGGGACAGCCGCCGCGTAATGCACGGGCTTGCCGGTTTTGCGGGAGAAGTAGAGTTCCTGGGTGCCCAGGCTCGCCGGCTCGTCAGTGACGGCCAGACCGGTCAGGTAGGCCCGGCCGGTATTGGCAAAGTCGGGCATGATCTCGATGCTGGTGAAGAGCTTTTCGCCCTGGTCGTTGAGCCACAGCAGCTTTTGGTTGGGCTTCAACTGCGCTTCCAGCGCGACCTGGCCTGGTGCCAGGCCCTCGACATCTTCGACCAGGCGCACGGCAAACACGGTGCCGTAGGAGCCTGGCCAGCGCTCATGTTCGGACCAGATGGTGGCCGTGTAGGTGGCGGTGCTGTACGTCTCGGCGATGTCGCGCAGTTCCTGGGGCGTTATGACGCGACCATCGACGGTAGGACCGCTGGTGGCGACGCGTTTCCAGAAGCTGACAAGGGAACGGGGCATGGGAAGAACTGCGCTCATCGGTTGATTGAGGCCCCAAGATAGGGAGCCGCAACCTGTCCAACAAACGGTTTACTTTCGCGCTTCTCCTATATTCAACTTCTAGGAGAGACGCGGATTTTAACTGCACGTTTTCCGCGTTTTCGCCGCATAGACTGCGGCCCATGTACTACTCAACCGAAGTCAAAGAAGCCGCCAAACGCCTGTTCCTGCGCCGTCACAAGGCCAAGGAAATTCAGGCGCAACTCAACCTGCCCAACATCCGGATCGTCTACCACTGGATCCGCGTGGGTGGCTGGGAAGACATGCTGACGGACGAAGAGCCGCTGACCGCTGTCAGCCGGCGGATCACGCTGCTCCTTGAAAAGACAGAAAGCCTCAGTAAAAGCGATCTGGACGAGCTGGACCGGTTGACGACGGTTCGCGAGCGTCTGGCCAAGCAATGCGCAAAGCCAGCTCCCGCGCCGGCGCGTGATCAGCAGGACGACGATGGCCATCGACGCGACGAGCAGCGCGGCGAACGTCGGGAGCGCGGCAAACGCGACGGTAAGAAGCGGGAAAAGAAGGTCAAGAACGACGTCAGCGAACTGACCGAAGTCGACTTTCTCGACAAGTTCATCAGCAAAATGTACGGCTACCAGAAAGAGCTGTTCGCGGCCAAACAGAACCCGCTGACCGCCAGGATCCGCAACATCCTCAAAAGCCGTCAGGTGGGCCTGACGTACTATTTCGCCGGCGAAGCCTTCATGGATGCGGTGCTGACCGGTGATAACCAGGTGTTCCTGTCGGCCAGCCGTGCCCAGTCCGAGATTTTCCGCAGCTACATCATCGCCTTTGCCCAGTCCTGGTTCGGCCTGGAGCTGACCGGCAACCCGATCGTTCTCAGCAAGGACGGCAAGCCCTGGGCCGAGTTGCGCTTTCTCAGTACCAACAGCAGCACCGCGCAGGGTCACCATGGCCATGTGTACGTCGACGAATATTTCTGGATCCGCGACTTCGAGAAACTGAACACCGTGGCCAGCGCCATGGCGACCCACAAGAAGTGGCGCAAAACCTATTTCTCAACGCCCAGCGCCGTATCGCATCAGGCGTACCCGTTCTGGCAGGGCGAGAAGTTCCGCAACAGCAAACGCAAGGCCGCTAAGGATCCATGGCCGAGCGACAAGCAGATCTCGGCCGGCGCGCTGTGTCCGGACGGTCAGTGGCGCAAGGTGATCACCATTCTGGACGCGATCGCCGGCGGCTGCGATCTGTTCGACCTTGAGCAGCTGCAGCTGGAGTACGACGACGATAAGTTCCAGCAGCTGTTCATGTGCAAATTCATCGACAGCAGCCAGAGCGCGTTTGCCCTGGCAGATCTGGAGCGCTGCTATTCCGACCTGTCGCTGTGGGCCGACTTTGACCCAGACGACCCGCGACCTTACGGCAACAGCCCGGTCTGGATCGGGTACGACCCGAGCCGGACCCGCGACGACGCCACCTGCGTGGTCATCGCGCCGCCGCTGGAGAACGGCGGCAAGTTCCGGATCCTGGAGAAGCACAGCTGGCGTGGCCAGTCGTTCAAGTACCAGGCCGAGCAGGTCAAGAAGCTGACCGAGCGCTTCAACGTCCAGCACATCGGCATCGACACGACCGGCATCGGTTACGGCGTCTTCGACCTGGTGCGCGACTTCTACCCGCGTGCGACCTCGATCCATTACAGCCTGGAAACCAAGAACCTGTTGGTGCTCAAGGCGCAGGACACCATCCAGGGCAGCCGCATCGAGTGGGACGCCGGCTGGAACGATATCGCCCAGGCCTTCCTGACGATCAAGCGCGGCACGACCGCCAGCGGCCAGGTCACCTACAGCGCTTCGCGCACAGACGCTACCGGCCACGCGGATGTGGCCTGGGCGGTCATGCACGCCCTGCAGTACGAACCCCTCAACACGGACAAAAAGCGGCGCAGTCGCTACGCACTCACTGGATCAACTTCCCATGGCAAAAACCAAAACCCTGCAGCAGGAAAAACCGGCGCAACGGCCCATGCGAGCGTTCACATTCGGCGCGCCGGAATCGGTGCTGACCGACAACATCGCGCAGTACCTGGGCGTGTTTCCCAGCGACGACGGTCGTCTCTACACGCCACCGGTTTCGCGCAGGGGCCTGGCCAGGCTGCTCAAGGCAAACGCGCACCACGGCGCGATACCAGGGTTCAAACGCAACCTGTTGCTGCGTGAGTTCATCCCTTCAGCCGGTCTGACGGTGGCCGATATGAGTCGGGCCGCATTGGACTTCATGGTGTTTGGCGAAGCCTACTTCTACCGGGTGCCTAATACGTTCGGCCAGATCCTGGAGCTACGGCACCTGCCCTCCATCAACATGCGGGTGAAGGTCGACGGCGGTTTCGTCCAGTTGGAGCAGAACGGCAGGGAAGCCGAGTTTGAAGCGCACGAGATCGAGCACGTCCTCAACTACGACGTCGAACAGAATATTTATGGGGTACCCGAGTATCTGGGCGGCCTGCAGGCACTGCTGCTCAACGAGGCCGCCACGCTGTTTCGCCGGCGCTACTACAGCAACGGTGCGCATGCGGGGTACATCTTCTACACCAACGACCCGAACCTGACCGAAGAGGACGAAGACGAACTGCGCGCCCAAATCACGGCCAGCAAGGGCGTAGGTAACTTTCGCTCGATGTTCGTCAACATTCCAGGCGGTTCCGAGAAGGCTATCCAGATCATCCCGGTCGGTGATTTCCAGGCCAAGGACGAGCTGGAAAAGGTCAAGAACATCACCCGAAACGACGTGATTGCTGCCTGGCGCATGAACCCTGCTCTGGCCGGGATCATCCCGGAGAACAGCGGGGGATTTGGTGACATCGAGAAGATCGATCGCGTGTACACCAGCAACGAGATCAGGCCGATCTGCCAGTTGTTTGACCAGGCTAACGCGTCGTTGCGAGAGGACAGGCGGTTCGCCTGGAGACCGATACCGGAAATATCTGTAACGGCCTGATCTGACTGAAGACACAGATAGTGCCACCACTTATATGGCAAAATACTGGCTATAGGCTGGCCCTGGGGAGGGAAGACATGCGGATTTATTGCACAACATGCGGGCACAAGGGACGGATTAGCTCGAGGGAGGAAGTGACCAGGGCTTACGTGAAACTGTACTGCCAGTGCCTGGACGCCAGTTGCGGCCACACTTGGGTGGCTAACCTCACGTTCTCACACACGCTTCGGCCATCTGGGCAGCAACTGGACGTGATGTTGTTCGATCGGCTCAGGGATCTTGCACCTGACAAGCAAAAAGAGCTGTTTGAGCAATTAGGGCGACAAGCAGTTGCCTAGTATTGGGAACGCCGATCAAAGATCGGCGGAGACATATGCTTTTAATCAGTCTCTGGGTGCAGGGTAAGTGCTTCAATCAAGCGCAGCACCTGCCGCTTTTCTTGGTCCGTGATCTGACGGAAGCGCTCAACCAACCGATGCTCAGTTTGGGAAAGCTCTGATCGCTGACTCCCCTTCAGAGCACGAACTTCACCATCCATCACTACCGTTTCTAACATTCTTTAGCTCCTTGATATGCATAGAGGAGCTGGCTGTGTGGGCTACAGCTGTTATTTCATATCAGAGAACAGGAATATCGCGGCAACTTTTGTAACTACTTATTTGGCGTCGTCGGCCATAGCTTTAAGAAATCGTCTTAAAGCCTTTTGATCAGCATCCGGGATGGACCTGTACTGTTCGAGGATAGAGCTTTCGTCCGTTGTGAGCCCTTGTCCATGGCTTCTTTGACCGGTCAAAACGTACCCAGCATCAACACCGTTACTTTCGAGCGCCATGATGTATTTAAGATCAAGCGCTCCTAAAGCAGTACCAAGTTCGTAGTTTTTTTGCGTGCCTCGGCTGACCCCGACCAAGGTGCCGAATTCCGTCTGTGACAGACCTAAGCGCTCACGCTCTTCCCTGAGCCGTATACCGACCCCTTCAGCAATGAGCATATTTTTGTCCATAACCACTTGACGTGAGCAAATTTCTGACCAAGAATCACCACAGACAAACACAATCGAACAGGAACGAACACTATGCCCGTGCCAGTTACGCCTGAGCAAGCCCGCGCAGCGCTTGATCGCAAAGGGATGAGCATTGCGGAATTCAGCAGGATTCATGAATTGAACAAGAATTTGGTCAGCGACCTTCTAAATGGGCGTCTCAAAGGCCGCCGTGGGGAGGCACATCGTGCCGCCGTATTGCTGGGGATCAAAGACGGCGTGCTCAAACAGTAGTGCTAGGCACTGACAGGGAAAAGCAGAATATGAAAAGTCCAGTTCTAAAAACACGCCGCGAAGTAGTCAGCGCAATTATCTGTAGTTATCCAGGTGGACGCGAGTGCGCAGCTGCCCGCATCGGTTTGGCATTGAAGAAATTCGATAACCACGCATACGAAAACAACAACAGCAGACCACTCAATGACATGCAGTTATTCCAGCTGGAGCAGGACGCTGGCACTCAGCATCTCCCCAACTACGTAGCGTCAATGTATGGCGGTCTATTTGTACCGGTGTCCGACCCTGAATCGCTCGACAACGTTGAAATGTATGCCCTTTCCATTAGGGCAGCGGCAAAGCGTGGGTGCGTCGACCAGGAGATAGCTAAGGCTCTTGCAGACGGTTGCATCAGCCAAGCGGAAGCCGAGCACATCCTTAACGCACACAATTTGCACATGGCGGCTCGGCATGCCGAAGTGCTCGCAGCCATTGATCTGTACCGCGCAAAATCAGGGACCGCACAATGATGAACGCATCAGTCGATATGGATTATCAAGAAACTATTCGCGCTGCAGCTCAGGCATTCATTGAGCGCCATCAGGGCGAACACCTCGGCGATATCGGCCAGTTGCTTGGGCGAGCAATCGACCATCTGGTCGAAAGCCTCGAGGTCAGAGAGCCACTCGCGAATCACCTGGTGCACCAGGCCTACAGCAACGTATTGGCTGTCATCGGTCGTCAGCGCATAGATCTGCAGGCAAGCGCAGAAATGTCGGTTGTGATCAGTGACCCTGTTCGAGGACTCGCCTGGTCGGTACCTGTTCACCTGATCTACGAACACCTGATTGTTGCCGGCCACGGCAAGCCTGTCTCCCCCGCTACCTAAAACCACCCTAAATATTGCCTGCCCCACACCCGTGGGTATGGGTGAGCTGCGCCCGAATTCGAGGTTTAACGATGGCCAACGCCGTGATCGTCACCACCCAATTGCCGAAAGCCCAAGCCAAAGCACTGCTGGAAGCCCTGCGTGAACAGTACCGCTTGAAGCTCAACGAATACTGGTATGACGATCAATACCGCTTCGTTGCGGACGGCCAACGTCATGGCGCAATTCTCGCCCGTGTCCCGGTGATGGCAGCGCAAGTAAGCCTTATGGCAGCCCTGTCCCACAGCCTGAAGGCCGCGAAGTAATGTCTGTAATGAAAGAGAAGCTACGAGCCACTGTCATCGAACGCCTGCAGTTCGACTTCGACCTAAAAGTGCGCACAGGCACAAACTACATGCGGGGCGGCACCTGTCCCAAGTGTAAGAAGAAAGAGCTGTATGCGCGCCACGATAACCCTTGGCAGATACGCTGCGGCCGACCAGAGCGCTGCGGTCACATTGAGCATGTGAAAGATCTGTATGAAGACCTGTTCGAGGACTGGAGCAAGCGTGCGCCTGCGACAGATAACGATCCCACCGTGACAGCTCGCGCTTACCTTGAGTTCGCCCGCGGTTTCGACATCGGCCCCATGACCGGTTGGTTCAGCCAGGAAAACTACGTCAACCACGAGTCAGGCGAGTCGAGTGCAACCATCCGTTTCCCTTTACCGAACGACGGCTACTGGGAACGCCTAATCGACCGACCAGCTCGGTTCGGCAAAATGAAAGCCCGCTTCAAGCCCAAATACAGCGCATTGGGCCACTGGTGGTGCCCCCCTGATATTGACCTCACAACGGTTGAAGAACTGTGGATCGTCGAGGGTATCTTTGACGCCGTGTCGTTGCTGCAAAACGGGATAGCGGCAGTCTCTGCCATGTCGAGCACCAGCTACCCGGCCTTGGCTTTGGAACAGCTGGCAGCTCAACGCAAAAACAACCTTCCCCGTCTGGTCTGGGCCCTGGACAACGAACCCTCAGCTCGAGGCTACTTACAACGCTGGGTGAAACAGTCCCGTGAACTGGGCTATAGCTGTGCGGCCGCGCTCGTTCCTCAACGCGGTAGCCGCAAGGTTGACTGGAACGACCTGCATCAGCGCTGGGGCTTTGAAGATGCTGACAAGCGTGAGCAGCGCCGCCAGCGTGATATTGACATCGCCCGTCACGAAGGCGATCTGTTGCTGGCTCCCTCGCCTCGTGAAAAGGCGATCTTGATGTACACCTGGGAAGACTCGACCTCGGAATTCCATTTGGAATTCGGCAACCGGATGTATTGGGCGAAGTTTGATTTGTCGAAGCTGGAAGACGAGCAGCGCACCCTTCTAAACAGTGATGACCATGACGATCAGTTGCTGAACGACCGGCAGGCAAGGAACAAGGTTCTGGAGTCTGTATGCACGTTGAAGCTGATCGCGAACTGCAATTTTGAGGCGCTTTACAAGCAGGTGAATGACGTGACCGGCGACGCCTGGTTCTATTTTCAGGTGGACACGCCCAGTGACAACGCCCCCGAGAAATTCACCTTCACACCCAAACAGATATCGTCGAGCAGCGAGTTCAAGGCGCGTCTGATGTATGCCGGTGCCACCTGGCTCGGTACGCAGAAGCACCTGGACCAGATCGTCATCCGTCAGACCGAGGGCCTGAAAACGGTCGAAACCATCGACTTCATCGGTTACAGCAAAGAGCACAAGGCTTACATATTCAACGACTACGCCGTGCAAGGTGGCAACGTCTACAAAGCCAACGACGAAGACTATTTCGAGTTCGGCCAGGCACGCGTCAAATGCCTGATGAAGTCGATCAAGATAAGCATGGCCAATACAGCCAAGGGCTACCGCGACGACTGGTTGGCAAACCTTTGGCTGTGTTTCGGTGAGAAAGGCCTCGTCGCCCTGACGTATTGGTTCGGCTCGCTGTTTGCCGAACAGATCCGCGCCGACTACGAGAGCTTTCCCTTCCTGGAGATGTCGGGCGAACCCGACTCCGGCAAGACCACGTTGATCAAATTCCTGTGGAAGCTGTTCGGCCGGATCTATGAAGGCTTTGACCCTGCCAAAGGATCGATCTCCGGCCGTAGCCGTGCGATGGGGCAAGTATCCAATATACCGCTGGTGCTGCTGGAGGCTGATCGCAACACCGACGCCGAAAATGCGAAATCGTTTGAGTGGGATGAGTTCAAGGACTACTACGGTGGCGGGCTGCTGCGCACGCGTGGGGTCAAGAACAACAGCAATGACACCTATGAGCCACCGTTCCGGGCGTCGATCGTCATTGCCCAGAACGCCGGCGTATCAGGTCACGAAGCGATTCTGAGCCGGATCACGAAGCTCTACTTCGCCAAACCCATCATCACCGAGGAAAGTCGGGCAGCTGCCTACGCGCTGGTGCAAACCGAAGTCGGTGACGTCAGCCACTTTATGGTCAAGGCTATGAAAGCCGAACACCAGGTGCTGGCCCGCTTCGCCGAGGTCTACCCCAAATACCGATCCGAACTGTGGGCGAGCAAGAAGCTCACGTCGGACCGCATCATTCGCAACCACAGCATGCTGCTGGCGTTGCTGGACTGCCTGCAGTTGGTACTGACCGTGCCGGAATCTATGGTGCACCAGGCCCGCAAGTACATCAGTGCCATGGCCAGCGACAGACAGGCGGCGATCACGACCGACCCCCAAGAGCTGAACGACTTCTGGCAGGTATTCGAATACCTGGAGTCACTGCCTGGCAGCCCACTGGTGAATCACAGCAAGAATCCGGGAGTCATTGCCATCAACCTCAACCAGTTTGCCGAGGTTGCGCACGAGCACCGTCAACGCATTCCGGATCTTGCCACGCTGCGTCGCCTGCTCAAGGACGGCAGGACACACCGGCTGATCGATGCCAGCAAACCCACCGAGAGCCTCATTCGAGCAAACCTGCAGGCACGGACGCCGTTGAGTCCTATTCCCCAATCAGTGCGTTGCTGGCACTTCAAAACCTGAGAGGACGCCATGCAGATTCAAGTGATGAGCGAACAACTGTCTGGGCATGCCGTGGACCCGATTAGCGTGGTGATTGCTGGACTTAAACGCACGGATCAAGGCTATCCGGTAATACATGCCGACGCATATGCCATCGGTGGACTGCTGGAGATTCTGGACATTCGCGCCGCTCGGGGTGAGCGGGAACTGATGGTGCTGCAGTGCAGCCGGGAGCAGATCCAGGCGGTGCTGGAATGGCAGTCAGAGACAGAAGACGTTGCCAATCTGGAAGACCTGATTATTCACCTGGTACGCCGGCAGGATCCAAGCCATCAGGTGTGACACCGAAGATTGTTAAGCAAGCGGTACTGGGGAGTTGCAGCTCCCCAGTACCATCCACAACTAGGAGTACGGCTATGCAAACGGAACACCTGAGTCGCGAATGGACAAAGGCTAGCACACCATCCCGAAAACACATCTTTGTTGCCATGATAGGTGCGGCACTCATCGGCTACTTGGTACACAAGACTCCCGATGCGCGAGGCCGACTGGAAAAACTCGCCAGCCTGGCGCAACGCCAAGGGGAGCTGACCGCCAGCGATGCGTTGGTCATCGCCCAAGTCCTCGCCCGTCCAACCGTCAGTAATTGAGCCGGTAGTTTCTGGCTTTTAGCACCAGGGCGAAGCGATACACTCCCCCTGGTTGCTGCTTCCCGCAGAGAGCACACATGAATTCCCCAACCAGCAACGTCCTCACTTTTGAGGACCTGCAGCGCATTACCGGCTACCAGCGCCGCTCCGACGTCGAACGCTCGCTGATCACCCAAGGCATCCGTATGTTTCGAGGTCGCACTGGCCCTTGGACAACGCTGGATCTCGTCCACCACGCGGCGGGCCTCGAGTCCGTCACCTCTGAGCGCTATGACACGAATATCCTATGAGGAAAGCGCGTAAGCGGAAGCACAATCCGCACATTCCCCCCCACATCGATCAGGCCGCTCTCCCAGCGGCCATTTACTTCGATCACCGCAACGCCGGCGTCTGGTACACGCTGCATTACGACGAGACCGGCAAACAGCGCCGGCGCAACGTGGCACCGGCTGACGTGACCTTGGCCGAGCTGCACCAGATCATGGAGCAGACCTCGGGGGTTGATCAGGGCACCTTGCGTTACGTCTGCGCCCAGTTCCACCAGAGCGATCGTTACCAAAAACTCAGCCTCAAGACTCACGACGACTACTGCTATTCACGGGACGTGCTGCTGGGGATTCCTACCCGGCTGGGCAAACCGCTGGGAGATCTGCTGGTCAGAAAATTCACGGCGGCGTTGATCCAGCGGATTGTCGACCGCTTGGCCGATGAGGGCACGCCGTCGAAGGCGGCGCATGTGCTGCGCTACCTGCGTCGCGTGCTGCATTGGGGACGCAACCGGGGTTACCTCGACAGCAACCCTGCGCAGGGCATTGAAGCGCCGGTGGAGCGCAAACGTCGGCGCTTACCTGAGCACCAGGTCATGGAGGTGCTGGTCGACCGTGCTCAAGCGTTTGGTCGCTTGGCCAGGAACGAGAAAGGCGGCTGTCCGGAGTACCTGAGCTACGTCATGGAGATCGGTTACCTGTGTCGCTTGCGGGGCATTGAGACCATAACCCTGACCGATGCGCATGAACTGGCAGAAGGGGTCATGACCAACCGGCGCAAAGGCAGTCGGGACAATATCGTGCGTTGGACGCCGCGTCTGCGCGCTGCTTGGGACGGGGCAAAAGCCTATCGGGCGAAGGTGTGGGCCAGCAAATCCACCGTGGTGCCGCTACGTCCCGAGCGGCGCTATCTCATCGTGGCCAGCCACGGCGGCCCTCTGCGCAAATCCGGCCTGGACACCGCCTGGCAGCGGTTCATCACCTCGGCCATCGAGGACGGCACCCTCACGGCCGAGCAGCGATTTGGTCTGCACGACCTCAAACGGCGGGGCATCACCGACACGGCCGGCACGCGGGCAGACAAGCAAGAGGCCAGCGGCCACCGGGACGGGGCCATGATGGACGTCTACGATCTCAGCGTACCACTGGTCAATGCCTCGCGTACGTAGCAGGTGTAACGCAGAAAGACATATCTCGTTGTTCCTTAAAATTCACACTAGACTCGTTGCACAGACTCTAGAAAAGCTGTCCGTCAGGCTTCCATATGATTGCGTTAGTCAACCTATCGGGATTTTCTGACATAGCTGCAAGAGGCTTTTTTCTTATTTTTCATGGAAGAGCGTAAATATGAACCGTCCTCTGTCTGCCACGAGATCGGTTATGCCAGTGTCGGGCCGACTGGGTCTGCAAGCCATAACACTACTTTTGGTGGCTTGCACGGCGTTATGCACCTTTACAGGAGGGCTGCTGTACTCTCAATACCGTGACGAACGGGCAGCTCGTTACACCGAGCTTACAAACTTGTCTTCCTCCGTACTCCGCTCTGCGGAAACCTCCATTACCTACGCAAGCATGGTTTTGGTAGGGCTGGCTGAGCGTTATCGTCACGAAGGCGAGGACCCTCAGAATCTGGATCGTATACTTAAAGTTGCACACGCGCGCGTGGACACGCAGTCGGAGATCCAAGGCATATTTCTCTATGCGGCTGACGGTCGATGGGTCCTGACGACACTCTCATCCAGTCCCCCTGCACGCAACAATTCGGATCGCGAATATTTTAAATACCATATGCAGAACGAAAGCCTGGCGCCCTACATAGGCCCGCCCATTCGTAGTCGCACGACAGGTGAATGGATCATTACGGTGTCGATAAGGCTTGAAGATGCTCAAGGAGCATTTGCAGGGGTGGCGCTTGCAACGTTGCGTGTGGAAAGTTTTTTGGAATTTTTCAGATCCTTTGACCTGGGCGAAGACGGCATCGTCAATCTGGCACGCACGGATGGCGTTCAGCTAGTTCGTCTTCCTTTCAGTCCTGAGTTGATAGCAGTGAATGTCGTTAACGGACCGGTCGTGAAAGCGATACTGGCTGGCAGCACGCGAGGGGTACTCGTTTTCGACTCACCCGTTGACGGCACGAGACGGATGGTCGGTTATGCCGCCAGTGGTCGATACCCAATTCGGTTGTCGATCGGCATTACGGAGGCCTATGCATTTGCCGCTTGGCGTCGAGGGTTCGTTCTCACTATCTTGGCGGCAACCACTGCACTTGGAGTGATCTTGTTTCTAGGACTCAGGACTATGCGAAGCATAGAGCAACGAGCTAATGACGAACTCGTACTGAGGGCTGACAACGGCTCACTTCAAACGGTGAACAATGAGCTTCAAATACTCGCGACCGAAGATGGCCTGACAGGCTTGGCCAACCGTCGATTCTTCAATCAAGTACTCGCTAAAAGCTTTGACCAAGCCCAATCCAATCAGACCGCAATAGCACTTCTGCTTCTAGACATTGACCACTTCAAAAAATACAACGATACCTATGGTCACCCGGCAGGAGACGAGTGTTTACGCCGGGTCGCTGCATTGGTACGCAATGCCTCGAGCAGGCCTACAGACCTCGCAGCACGATACGGCGGTGAGGAGATAGCTGTTATTTTGCCCTACACCGATGTGAACGGGGCCATGCTGGTTGCTGAACAAATCAGGCATGCCGTTGAGGAAGCCAACATAGAAAGTCGTTCGGTTGAATTGGGTAAGGTTACAGTCAGTATCGGCGTGGCAGGATACATCCCGTCACGGGACTCTCAGGGATGCGACGAACTGCTGCTATGCACAGACAAAGCGCTTTATAAGGCTAAGCAAGCTGGCCGCAATCTGGTTTCCGTCTACTCAGAAGAGTGATCAGTAGGACGGCTTCCTGGATCAGCCCACTGGTCCGCTACCAACACGTTAATGACGCAGAGCCACGTAACAACAGTCCAAGGCACACCGTAGACCGAGGCTCGCAGACAAAAGCCACGTAACAGAAAAATCTCTAACCTACTGATTTTTATGTTTAAAGCACCTTCCTTGTAATCAGTAGGTCCCGGGTTCGACTCCTGGTGCCGGCACCACATTAGGCTCCATTGCATTCTACTGAATGCTCTGGAAGCCCCGAAAACCCGCCCTTTGGCGGGTTTTTTCGTTCCAGGACCCTCTGTCGGGATCCAACAAAATCCCCCTTCCCCGAGGGTATGTTAGGGGTACTGCGATTTCCCGGTCAGGAGCGCGTACCCCTATGCCACGTCTAGCGATCCCCCTCAGCGACCTGCAATGCCGCACGGCCAAAACCCGCGAACGCGCCTACAAACTGTTCGACGGCGGCGGCATGTACCTTTTCGTCAAACCCAATGGCGTGAAGACCTGGCGCTTGAAGTACACCAAGCCCAACGGCAAGGAAGGTACGCTCATCATCGGCAATTACCCCATCGTTACCCTTTCCGTCGCACGGCGTAAGCGAGACGAAGCCAAGGCGTTGCTGCTAGACAACCTCGATCCAATGGAAGAAAAGAAGAAGGCCAAGATCGTAGCCCAACGGGCGGCACTGCTTTTCGAAACCGTTGCTCTGGAGTGGCACGCCGACATGTCCCGTCGCTGGACCGAAGGACACGCAAAAACCGTGATGAGCCGACTGCGTACCCACGTCTTCCCGCTGATCGGCCAACGACCCATCGCTGAACTCGATACCCATGACCTGCTAGAGATCACCCAGCGCATCAAGGAACGCGGCACCATGGATGTGGCGTTAAGGGTACAGAACTACTTATCCACCATCATGCGCGGGGCCAAAAGGGCTCGGCAGATCACCATAAATCCTGCACTGGATCTGGCAGGCTCGATTCACGCGCCGCGCACAGTCCATCGCCCGGCCCTATCCCTCAACCGCCTACCCGAACTGCTAAATCGTATCGACAACTACAACGGCCGCGAGCTGACGCGCCTTGCCGTCCTGCTCACGCTGCATGTATTCGTCCGCTCCAGCGAACTGCGCTTCGCGCGATGGAGTGAGTTCGACCTCCAACGCGCCATGTGGGAAATCCCCGATACACGCGCACCGATTGAAGGGGTACGCAACTCCACACGAGGGACCAAGATGAACGGCGACATTCAAATGGTTCCACTATCGCCGCAGGTCATCGAAATACTGGAGCGCCTGCGCAGCCTCAGTCGCTTTTCAGAGTTAGTGCTACCGGGCGACCACAAGTACTGGAAGCCCATGTCCGAGAACACGGTGAACACCATGCTCCGCAACGTCGGCTATGACACCAGCAAGGACGTGTGCGGCCACGGCTTCAGGACCATGGCCTGTAGCGCTCTGCTGGAGTCCGGGTTATGGACCGACGCAGCCATCGAAAGACAAATGAGCCACAAGGAACGCAACCGCGTGCGCGCCGCGTATATCCACAAGGCCGAATTCCTCGAACAGCGCAGGCTGATCATGGCGTGGTGGAGCAACTACATCGACGCCAACCGCCATGGGCATGTGACTCCCCACGAATTCGCTCACCCGGTCGGCGACAACATTACCGCCCTACAAAATAGCCGCGGCGCATCCAAACGTGGGTAAGCCAATAAGATCACCGCAGTCCGCCCTTCCACGCGGGTCCATCCAAGCGGGGCTGCGAAGCCGCCCTGCTTGGATGGACCTCATTTAAAAAATCTAAAGCCCACGCGAATTGTCTGTGGAAAACCATAGATTTCCACCGGTGGATAATTTCATCCACAGCCGCAGAATTCCCGAAAATTCGAGCCTTGACCCAAATTATCCACAGGCGTAGAAAAGATCGGGCAAAGTGCTGTCTTTGACAGCAACCCAGGTAGCCAGAACCTTTAAGGCTACGCCACATTGTGGTGGTTCTCCCAAAGTGCGATTAGCGTCCGGCGGCTCGCGCGGTCACAGCAATGTGATGGATGCCTACTTTTACCAGTGTGCCCAATGCGGCAACTCTCCCTTTCATAGCTGCCCTGCAGCAACCTATCCGCTTGGCCATTTCCTTGCGCCAACCTGCGCCCGTCTCTTTCTCCCGGAAAGAGACGGGCGATCCTACCGCTGCTGCTGCCCAACTCGTACAAGGCTTTGCGGCATTCCCCCTCGTGACAATCGGCGTGACAAACACCGAAGTCACCCGCAGCAGCGATGCAGATGATGGTGCCGCAGTCCACGGAATGGACTGCACCTGACTGACAGTCAGGCATGCCCCGGTCATCGCCACACTGCCTTCACCTGACTCAGGATCTCGCGGCATTGGCCTCGTCAGCCAATGCAGTCTCCACCCGCCCACCGGAATCGGTGTTCAGGAGGCCAGATCATGAGATGCCCAAGCTCCCGGTCGTAAAGAGCCGCCAGTCCCGCGTTAGTGGACAACCCTCACAGGCCGCAGGGGCCTTGATCCCTGATAACACTCAACATCCATGGCGGGATGACGTGGGGAAGGTTTGAAAGGTTTGGCTTCGAGAGGAGTTCGATCATGGCACTGGTCGGTAAACGGGATGGGCGGAACTTTGGCTATGGCCGGCAATTGAGCTATGCCGGGCCGCAAGCGCTGAAAGATCTGTTTGGCGGTGGGCATTACGGGACGGTCAAAGCGCACGGTGATCGCTGGCAGGCGTTTGTTCGGTGGTGTCGGTCGGAGGATGGACCAGGATTTAACGATGCGCGGCAGATTAATTGGCAGACCTTGCTGGACTACGCCGGACACCTGCGCCAACAAGTTGAACGAGGTGAGCTGGCCATCGCGACTGCGCAAAACCGGTTGTCCAGTGTGAATCGGACCATGGCCGCGCTTCGCGGTGATCAGTATGTGAAAGTGCAGAGCCCGAGTAAGGCGCTGGGAATGCAGCGCACAACCGTCCGCACAGCAGCCCCGCAAGGCCAGGATCGTGAACAAGTTAAGCGGATCGTCGAGGCGCTTTACGAACACCAACTGCCGCGCGCGGCTGCAATCGTGCAGTTGGCCCGAGCTACCGGCATGCGCTTACGCGAGGCCATCTTAGCCGACCTTCCGCGCCTAAAACGCGAAGCCGAACACTACGGCAAGATCAACATCCAGGATGGCACCAAAGGGGGCCGATCCGGCGCGTCGGCGCCACGTTGGATTGCGGTGGATGACCATATTCGTGACGCGCTGAGGTTTGCCGAAAAGGTCTCACCCGACGATAGCCGCAACCTGCTGGCACCGAACGAGAGCTACCTCGATTTCCAACGGGAAATCGTCCGCCCCGCAAGGGACATCCTCCATACGCACAACCTCAAAGGCTTCCACGAACTGCGCGCGGCTTATGCGTGCGAACGCTATGAGCAGATCACCCATCACCTCAAACCCATCAACGGTGGCAGGTACAGGCGCCTCGATCCACGCCTTGATCGAGAGGCACGCTTACAAATCAGCTATGAGCTGGGACATGGTCGAATCGACGTGGTATCGGCGTATATCGGTGGTCGGGTATGAATAAACCATTCGATATGGAGATCTTCTTGGCTGGGGTGCTGACTGGAGCACATGCCACACGCGAACGTCACATCCGCCAGGCCAAGACTATTCAAGCAGCCATTTCTGAACGCTGGAACCGAGATAATCCATGGGCATGGCAGCAAAAGCATCTCGCATGGTTTCTGAACCACCACTTGAGCCCGCACGCTAAATCGACGCGCTATTACTATCTGCTGACCATGCATTTGCTCGCTTTTCGCTTAGGGAAATCCTGGCAGTTCAACCTCTAGGCGAAGGGTCCTCCTGTCGATAGATCAGAGGGTGTAAATCTTACTCAGGAGGGGACACCGAAAGAAAATCAATCCGCCCCCACTTCTGAGAAACGCAACGCATGCCTCCCTAGCCAGCAAATCGGACTCAAATGGTGGCCAAAACATGGCACGCACATAAAATGTGGAGTACGCTCGACCTAGAATGCTAGCTAACGCTCAGCAGGAACAGCAGAAACACCTGAACGATTGTTTGCCACGGAAAGGCTAAAAAATGATCAACTCGATACAACAACAAATATTAAACTTCGATACGTTAATCGCTATCGAGAAAGAGTACATTCAACTCACATCCCGCCATAATCGTTCTGCATCTAAACCTATGCTCCTGTTACGAAGAGCACTAGGAAAATTGTATTCACCTCAAAAATATAACCCTCCAGCAGAATCAAAAGACTTCGCTTCCTCAGCCGGATATTTATAATGACTCTAGATGAAATTAGAAGTTTATTAGACGCAATGCCGCCTAATGAAGACGAGATAATACAGAAGGGTAATCTACTTGATCTAAACAACCGCTCAGTAGAGTTCAAAATCCATCATGGATGGGACATCGCCCACGGAAATCTTTGCGATAAATTATGGGGGGAGTTCAACATAAAACTTCTAAGACACGTTAGAGACAATTGTCAGGATGAGAATCTATTAGAAACTGAAATAAGCAACCTAAGCCTTGAGGATAGCCATTGGGAATGGTTTAAAAAATCAATCGCATATCGGACAGACGAATATCATTGGTTTTTCTTATCAGCTGACTCAAAACCTCAAGGGGCATGTCTAATCTACCACCCCAAACAAAGCATTTTTGACAAAGGAAATATTTTTTACATCGAGTATCTTGCCGTAGCTCCCTGGAATCGGCAAAACCCAATGAGCAACAAACAATTTAGCGGAATTGGCAGCATTCTAATAAAATCCGCGATAGCCTACTCTTGTAACGCATTGAGGCTCAGGCCCGGTTTTAGCTTACATTCACTACCAAAGGCAAAAACCTATTACGAACGGATTGGAATGCAACATTTCCCCAGTTTAGACAAAGATCAACTAAACTATTTTGAAATGGCAGAGGCCAAGGCCGCTCAATATGCGGGGGCAATATGACCAACAAAAATGAGGAACAGGATGATTTTGTAGTAACATCTGAAAGCACAATAAATCCAAAGGCTTTAATCAACGCGCTAAACGCCCACGACGAAGTTATCCGCTTAGTAAAAGCATCAACCACTAAAAGAAATGCACCTTGTAGTGAAAACATCTCATTATTTCGCGACCTACTCACAGACAACAAAGGCGGAACTTTCTTTAGACAATCGAACAATGCAAATACCGCCGCCACTTCCTATTGGCTTTCCCGCATAAAATATACAGCCCAGCTACTTTTAAACTTGCAAGACGTACCTAAATACCAGCCGATTTCCACTGACCAAATTTATCAAATCACTCGGATGAGTCCCGCCCCTGAAAATGTCCGCTTAGTCTCCAGCGCGCTATTAAGCCTCGGCATAATACTTATATTTGACGAACAGCTTAAAGGAATGAAGCTTGACGGAGCTGTATTCAAATTAAAGTCTGGCCATCCTGTCATTGGCATGACGTTAAGACACAGTAGACTAGATAATTTCTGGTTCACACTAACGCACGAGCTATCTCATATACACCTGCACATAGATCAACTAGACACACCCATACTAGATGACTTTGAAGAAGCATCAATCGAAGAAATTGAATTAGAAGCCGATCGACTTACCAAAACAATTTTTGTCAGTAGAAACGAATGGCGGAACTGTGAACCAAAATATGATTTACGCAGAGAGATCGTAATAAAATACGCAAACGAACAAGGACTGCATCCAGCAATAATTGCAGGCATGCTTAGGCACGAGTTAAATCGATATGAAATACTTTCCGATATCGTGTCCGAATATAACACTAGGGATTTGATATTTAAACATGAATAACTATACTCCATTCTTAAAAACCAAAACTAATGAGATCGGAGCCCTAAAGGTTTTGCATCCTACGCTGAAGCCTTTTATCGCTCCTTTCTTTGATTTCCCGATGAAAAAAGGTCTGAATGAACAGTCCCTAAAAAAATCTATTGACGGAACGCACAAAAAAATAAAAACACACTTAAAAGAATATAGAAATTTCTACCTTGATAATTTCGATGTCCCTGATGCAATAACGATTTCGGGACAAGACAACTACATGTATATTATCGACAAATTTTCCGACACCACGTTCATCCCAGTTATCGCCATCGAAAGAACACCACAACGAAATGATGCTGTGTTCAACGCCAAAATCACAGGCAAAATTAAATCAGATACCATAGCACTAAGAGTTCAGCCTGAAGACTTTCAGCACTACACTACAACCAAAGTAGAAATACAAACATTAGTTAGAAAATGCCCTCCCAATTTCACATCAATTATCCTTATTCTAGACAATAGGATTTGCCGCACATGTGATACGACCAAAAGAGCGGGAGAGCTAATCAACTTTATCATCGCTATAAAGCGCGATTATTCATTTTCAAAAATAATAATAACCGGTTCTTCAATACCAGCATCAATCAAGGAAATACTCGAAGTCGGGCATGAGATCTCTTTACCCAGAAGTGAACTAGCCATACACAAAAAAGTTATTGCCCACCACGAACTAAGCGACATTGAACTTGGGGATTATACTATCGTAAGCCCTAATTTCTCGGAAATCGACATCCCACCAGAAAGCATGCGCAACGTTACTGCGCCCAAAATCCTGTATGCCTTTGAAGATTTTCAATATGTTATTAGAGGTAACGGCTTAAAAAACCATCCGCGAGGGAACCAGCAGTATAACGATATGGCGAAGATTCTGGTGGCAAAAACTTTCTATCGGACACCACCATACTCTTGGGGAGACAATTACCTGAACGATAAAGCCAACTCACATGGAACCCTAGTCACGCCTAGCAGCATCCTGAATCCGACTATAAATGCTCACATCACATTTATGTTACAAAAACCCTAGCTTTCTCTGCGCGAGCTTAGCGCTAATTGCAAGGCTAAGCTCTTCTCTCCCCATAATTCCTGCAATGGAGTTAGAAATATTATCCCTATTTGCCTTTGCAGCAACCTGTATATTCAGCCCTTCGGCGACATCTGAAAGTTCTGTCCTCCAGAGAGTCATGAGAGCAGTCTTCTTATCAAAAAAAGGGCTATTTTTTGAAGATCTTGCCCCCCGCAGAACCACAACACCACTTACCTCCCTGGCAATCATCACTCCCCAATGCGCTGGAATAATCCTTATAGCTTTATTCGCATGACGCTCTGTAGTAACTAAAGTTATCTTCCTGAACGCCAAATCATAATAGGCAGCTTGGCTTATTGCTCGCTCAATTTTATCGGCATCACCTTTTATCTCATAACAATGAGCCTCCTTGTAAATAGCCACCACATCAGCTATTGCACTTCCATTATGCACTCTCAGCTCTTCAATTAGCGCGCTGGGTCGGTGCGACATTCGACCAAGCCTAGCTAAAAGGGCGGATCTAATTTGAATATCTCCCAGCACAATCACCTCGATTTACTTTGGCGCACGCAGCACTTTAATCGGTCTACTATAGCAGAGCCTAGATAATTTTAAAAACAAAAAAATAGACTTGACGCATATGAATATATAAGTCCAGAGCCAGACTAAATATAGCTAAAACCCCAGAAAACTTCTATATCGCGCTATACGAGTTACGCTTAGCGATACTTTCTCAAAAAACGGCACAGCGTGCGAGTTTGATCGCTTTCCTCCCTGGCGATTCTCGGAGAGAATTTTTGACATAGCTGATATTGATTTTTCTATTTAATGAGCCATTAAGATTATAAGATATTAATGGCACAAAATACGGCCGGATTCGGCTCCACTCAATTCCGTAACTAGCTGATTCATTAATAATAACTAGTTGGCGTACGCGAAGTTTTTCACCGAAATCTGGACGCCTGGAAACCTAACCTCCCCGAAATATAACGCTCGCCTGGTGCCGTACCATACAAAACAAAGACTCGCAGAAATGCGGGCCTTTGTTGTTTCTGGGGTTTGGTGTGATTGCGCTTGTGCCCAGAAGCCTCGTCCTGATTAAGCTTGCCGCGCGCCCCCCGGAGGGCCTTTCTTGATCCCCTACGGCGTTCGCCGACCTCGCTCGTTGATGATTCGACGAATAAGAGATCGAAAATACATCTGCCCCTTCTAGCTAGGGGCAATGCCTGTTTAGGAAACACGGGGTCTGTCCCCATGTTTTCTTCTTGAGCCTAAGCCCCCAACATTAATAAGTTGTGAAAGCAATCTTAACGACGCTGAATTAGCTAAAAATCAAGATGCACACGATTCAAAGTTAGTGAAAAATTTTCTGACAGCCGACAAAATGCTACACTCAAAAATTAAATAGCGCTTCCATTTAGAAATGCATTAATTAAAACTACAGGATTCACACACAACAATGCCTCACATACCAAACTTCAGAAAAGCCTTTAAAATAGATAAAAAAGCAAACCTTATCGAGTCGGCAGTAGCCATTGAATCGTGTGCCAAAGCAGATAAAATTCTTAATGACTACTTGGGAGAAATCGAGCCAAAAAATAACAATGAAGGCTTTCGAATTCACTCGCTTTTAAATCTGACCGGTCGTGTATACGAGCACGTCCAAGGAATGCTAGTTGCTATTTCGACAGGTTCGCCAGCCAGTGCGGAGGCATTAGCTAGGGTTGTTGTAGAGGGCTCAATAAACATCATGTATCTAGCCGAAAGAGGCGACTCAGGGACATTAATAAAATTTTTTCAATCATGGCTGAATGAGCACAATAGAAAGCTCAATGAATGGAAGCAGAAAATACTGGACGGAACCGACGCAGAAGAAATATCGACTATGATAGAGGAAAGAAGAAAAGTCATTACCGTATTAGACGAATTCGTTAATGAAATTGAAACTCAATGCTCTGTAGATACATCCAATCCGGAGAGTGACTGGCCTAAGTCGCTTTATAAAAGATTTGAAACACTTGGGCGCGAGACTGATTACTATGAAAGCTATCATCGCCTCAGCGGAGCAAGCCATATAACTGGCGAGGACACGCTTATGTGGCTTATGTTTATGCACGCCTCACCCGAGCACAAGATAAAGGCTGGAAAGGAAGCTTGGGCTTACTCAATAATGATGACCAGAATTGCAAGCATGTTTTTTGTAGACACTGCTTTTTCATGTGTTAAAGCCTATGGGCGTGAAAACAATAAAGATCTATATCAATGCAAGCTCGAACTACAACTCGCCGTCCGCAAAATTGCACGGCAGGCAGGTGTACCGTTGAGTGAATCGCCCTGATTGATTAGACACACCCGACTAGTTGCTTTTGGCCGATTCCTGCCGATTCACCATGGGAAATAATCGGCAATGTTCAAACTTGAAGGGTTTACCTTGCCGTATCCTGCTCTGGATATTTTATATGCAGCTCGACAACGTGCTCTAACCTAAAAGTCCCGGTTCGACTCCACTGAGATCCATAACTAGCTGATTTATTTATAGTTACTTGTAGGGATACGCCAAATTTTCCACCGACTTCCAGCCCCACGGAAAATCTAGCCCCGCTGACTGCTACCGTTCGTCTGGTGCCGGCACCATACGCAAGACCGAAGAAGGCTCACCGAAAGGTGGGCCTTTTTTGTTTGTGGCGTGCCGGTCCCGCATTGCTCGCGCGACCCTCTTACGCTTTTCAAGAAAGCGCACCGTCAAGGGGCTCGTTCACCTGTAAAGCGACGCACTCCTGCCCCAGAGGCAAGTACCCGCTGCGAGACGATTCATGCAGCGCGGCAAGCCATCCATTTCCACATCACAAACGCTACGCAATCCAGGCAGCAACCGAGCGTTGCAACGCAACAATTCCAACCTCAACGCCGCCCCCAAACCAGTCACACTTTATAACCCCCCTGATACACCACTCATCCTTCCCCTCTAAAGCTATCCCCTCACCCCGTCGATACCCCTTGCACATACTCTAATCATGGATTGATGAAATGATTATCTCCTTAAGCACTACTGCCCCGTCGATGGCCGACCGCCTGACGCCTTCCGATCAGAAGCTCACTGCGCAACCGATGAGCGAGGCTGCGAAGCAGGCGATCCTCAATGCCACGCCCGCTGCCGTCTACTATCCGAGCGAACCGCCCAAGACGAGTATTGACTCGATGGAAGTGGTCGAGACGATGATCGGTCCGCCTCAGTCCTGGGATTTTCCGCGGCTGGCTGAGTTGCATCGTGGGGTGACGGAGGTGATGAGGGGCGCGTTCGACGAATTTAAGTCGGCGCTGTCGTATCTGTACCCGGACCTGGCTGACAAGAAGTTTGGCTTCACGGTTGCAGAAGACGGCAGCCTGAAGGCGCTCAATACCGGCGGGCAGTTGAATGCGGCCGAGATGGATCGTCTGAATGGGCTGCTGAACAATTCCAGTGATCTGAAGGCAGCGGCGTTGAATTACCGCGATTCGGCCATCGATCTGGTGGAGGCTGATTCGGCGTGGACCGGCAGTTACCTTGGCCGGTACAACCTGACCAAGGAAAACTTCGCCGATACGCTGGATCTGGCGGCGCTGCTTATCCCCGTGACCAAGACGCCGTCTCAGGAACAGTTTGACGGCATGTTCTTCAATCAGATGGCCTACAAGGGCGAGCGTGCATCGGCAGAGGTGCTGGCAGCGCGGGAAGAAGCCCGTGCGGCGAAGCGGGTTGTCGAGACGGCTTGAGGCTGACCGTCAGGTAGCCTGCCCATCGGCACGGCTACCCCGCTCGTTATTCCTCCTCAAGCCCCGCGCGAATAACATTGCCCAGGCTGGTCAGGCGGTATCGCTGGTTGCTGCTGGTCGGCTTATCGGGGATTGTCATGACAAGCACGCCCTGCTCGAGCGCAGGCGTCAGGTAGTGTTTACGAAAGTGTTCGGCGTCCGCCAGATTCAAACGGCGTTGAAGTTCGGCACGCCTTACCTCTCCCTTCACGGCCAAAATGAGCCGTTCGACTTCCGGGGTGACTTCCGGGGTGACTTCCGGGGTGACTTCCGGGGTGACTTCCGGGGTGAAGAACGTGAGGGTGACGCCAGAGGATGCTTCTGAGCGCCATTCAGGTGCTGGAAGACCGCTCTGCTCGCATGCCTGTCGAATCAAAAAGCTGCCACGTCCCAGCTTCTCCATATAGCCCTGAAGGTAAAGAGCATGGGCGATATCAGGGTTGCGAAGAATGGAAACGTGACCCTGTTGCAGCTTTTCAGTATCGACACCGTCGGGAAGGCTTCCTGAGTTCCAGATTTCCAGCCGTGTAGGGCTGACTTCAACCTTGATACCGCCGGAGAAACTGCTGTAGTCCCTGTGTGCAAAAGCATTTACGACACCCTCGCGTATCGCTGCTTCCGGGTAAAGAGGTAGGTCTTCGCGCTGATGGCTGCCTTGGCTGAACCGTGCTCTGGAGGGCGTATTACGCAGGATGAACGCAATCAGCTGCTCGATGACCTGAGTCATCGGTCCGGCAAAGTGCTGTAGATCCTGATACTCATCGGCCGTCTTGCTGCGATAGCAGACCGCTCGAACGCGAGCTTGAGGATGTCGACGTACAGGGTCCTCGGCCAGCAGGACGTCCGCAGCGTTAGTAAGACGGCCATATTTCGCGAGCGACAAGAACTGCAATTGATGCAGAAGACCTTGCCCGGACTCTCTGGCATCGGTCGGCGTGCGAGAGGCCGCGAGCAACTTATGGCAGGCGGAACGCGATAACTGCTGCTCGTCCAGCTCGGGAGAAAACAGTCGCTCCCAGCGCTCAGGCTCGATCTGTTTGCGCAGAATCATGTCCCGAATGACGTCAACACCTGCCCTCAACGCCTGATTCCCTTGGCGGACATAGATGGCATCGCGAAAAGCATAGGGAATGTCTTTGCCTGAAGGAATCTCGATACCAAGCACCTGACGTCCGTCAATCTCCTGTACCTCCACTGAAAACAGCACAGGCGGTCGAATCTGGTCTTTGAGTTTAAGCTCCAGCGTTTGCGCAGCGTGTTGCGCCTCTTCAATGCCAAGCGTCGGTCTGTCCGCGTCAATATCGCAGAGCACATAACCGCCTTGCGAATTGAGATAGGCACACACCAGCGGCCCGCAGACATCGACGCTGGCTTGAGTCCTGACTTCGATGTTCTGAGTTTCACCCAGTTGCAATAGTGTCTTGAGCTGGGAAGGTGTTCTATTCATCGCCGCCTCTCAAGCGCCGGGCAACCTGCGCACTGTCACCCATGTTCTCTCTGAGGCGCTGTTCAAGGTCCTGATAGCGAGAAAACTGTGCCGTCACGAACAAGCTCGCCTCGCCATCACGTTCGAACTTCTGAACCCAGTTACCCTGACGCTCATTCAACGGCAACTGCTCCATGGTGGCATCTTCGTACATGTCGATGACTTTCAGATCGGTGATCGACGTTGCCTTGTGCTTCAGACTGAGGCTCTGTCTTTGTTGCTGATCCTTGTAGCCAAGGTCCCTCAGCAGAATACGCGCGAACACTACATGATCATGGGCTAGAAACCAGCGCGGCTTTTTCAGCGCGATGGCGGCCTTCATTTCCTGATGGGTGATGGAGATGCCCGTACCGTCTACCCCGCTGCCGTAATGAGGAGTAATGATGCCTAGAAACAGGTCACATTGCTTTACCGCTGCGAGGCAGTTTTCGAATGCGGTCTGTTCCGAAGATACCGGCAGGGTACCTTTATGCGACATCAGCACCTCGTAACCGAAGCTGGTCAGCAGCGTATAAACAAGGTCCAGTAATTCTTCAACACCGTAAACGGTGGAGGAGACCATGATTTTGAGTTTCTTTTCATCCATGCTTTGGCTGACCTGCACCCGTTTTCACATATCGTCCCGTAGAGGCTGGTTGCAGAAGGTACAGCTTCACGTCCGGGCTGCCTAGAGACTGCCCTGGTCAGTACGCGCATCAAACGTCTGCGACACGACACCTCAACCACTCATCCCGCGTCATCTCCCACTCTTCGGGATAAGGCCACGGTACGCGATTGTTCAGAAATCGTACGATTTCCCAGTGTGGGAAAAGCTGTTGCATGGCAGGTGCATCGGCCAGTTGGAGCGGGGTCAGCAGCAGGCGCCCGGTTTGCAGGATTGGGGTCGTGGTCATGACGAGGTCCTTGTCGTGTGCCGGGATTTACAGGATGAACGGTCCCCTTCCAGGCGACTTTAGGTCGAACTGCTCAACTTGAATCAGGGTCTATCCAGCATCTTTAACATTCGGTATTAACTAACTGTGTCCAGAATTATCACAGACGAGACGCCCGAGCACGTCGTCGATGAAAAGCAGGTCAAGTTGTTCGGCTCGCCAAAGGAAAGGCTCGATTTTTACCGGCGTGAGATTCACTACGAAACGACCAACCTGTCTAACCGCACCAACGCCTATTTGTCGGCGCAGTCGTTTCTGGTGATTGCCTATGCGTCGTCGATGGCGAACGCGAATACGGATTGGGGTGTGATGTTCACGCTGGTGGTGCCGCCGATGCTGGCGTTGTTGGGGCTGTTCTGCACGCTTGCGGCGTGGCCGGGCATCCGGGCGGCGTGCGACATCATCATGCACTGGCATCGCAAGCAGGCGGGGTTGCTGCGCAGCGAGCCGGTCATCGGGCTGACCTATGACGACTCGCCGCTGTTCAGCGACTGGGAATCCAGCGAAACCGGGCCGAAGAAATCACTGCTGTTTTCCAAGCGCACGCCTTGGCTGTTCAGTTTTTTCTGGCTGTTCCTGGGCAGTTTCGCGGTGTTCGTTCAGTTGCTCGCGCTGGACAACTGATCACCGTTTCAAGGCACCAGAATGATCTTGTCTCCCCTGCCCTCGTTGACCTCGGCATAGCGCGCTACCCCTTCGCTCAAGGGCGATTCAACCAGATCGCCCGGTAGCGCCAACAGCCCCTGATCGAAGAACTGACCGAACTGATCCAGCATAGTGGCGCAGGTCGCGCAGTCGTAGAGCAGCGAGTTGATGCCGACCACTGAACCGCCTTTACGGTACAACCCCAGCGCAGGCAGTTGCACGTGGCCGTCAGCGGGCGCAGCGATGATTGCGATACGGCCGAACGGCGCCAGCGCAGGGACGGCGGCTGGCAGCCAGAAGCCGGTGGTGTCGAAGATGACGTCGGCGCCGCCTTTGAAGACGTCGTTGACCTGATTGCCAAGGCTTTCCGGGGCATCGAGCAGCAGGCCGGCGAAGCCATCGGCTTCCAGCGCTTGCAGTTGCTCGGGACGACGCACCGCGCCCATCACCTGAGCACCGAGAATCTTGCCCAGCGCCATGGCGGCACGGCCGACCGCGCCGTTGGCACCGATGACCAGCAGACGTGTTTCACTGTTCACCAGACTGCGCTGCAGGGCATCCCAGGCGGTGGTGTATGGCACGCCGAGGCTCGCGGCCTGAACGAAGCTCAAGGCTTCGGGCTTGAGGGCGACGCCTGCGGCAGGCAGGGTGATGTATTCGGCATGCGAACCTTCGCGAAAGAAGCCGGGCTCTTTACCGGTGCCCCAGACTTGCTGACCGATCAGCCTTTGCGGGCCTTCAATGACCACGCCGGCGAAGTCACGACCGGGAATGCGCGGCAGTGTGGTGTAGGGAAAGCGACCCAGCACGTTCTTCACGTCGCTTGGGTTGAGGCCGGCGGCTTTTACCTGGATCAGCACTTCGCCTTCGGCAGGCTTTGGCGTTGGCAGTTCGACGTATTGCAGGGCGGCGAGGTCGCCGGTTCGGGAGAATTGCAGGGCGTTCATTGGGGAGGCCTTTTGGAAAGTGAAAGACTGAAGATCAGGAAACCCAGGAGGTCAGCAGGTGTTTGCCCATCGGCCAGGCCTGTTCACCCAGTTGCATGCCCAGCAGACCGATCAGCGCGATGGCCGGCGGTGCGGGCGAGCGGAAATCCAGTGCGCCGTACAACAGACCGACAGCTAAGCCGATAGCGAGGGAAATGAGGTAACTCATGCAGAAGCTCCGAAGAGGTAAGCGATGAGAAGAGTCTACGGAAGGGCTGGAATGCGGATCGGCCAAGGGCTTCTGTTTATCGGCCAGATGGGGGGCGGCGCTGTCTTGCGTAACGATGAGCACCCGCTTCTATGGGCTCATCTCAGTCCTAGGAACGGTCGTTGCTGGCAACGTATTGCGACGGCGCGACGCCCAGTTCACGGCGGAACATGTCGCTGAAGCTGCTGGGTGAATAGCCGAGCGAGCGTGCAATGCGGCTGACGGGCACGCCCTGAATGACTTCGGCCACGGCAGTAGCCAGTTGTACCTGCCTGCGCCATTCGGCGAAGCCCATGCCGAGGGCGCTTTGAAACAGACGCGATAGCGTCCTTACGCTGGCGCCTGCATTTTCGGCGTGCTGTTCGAACGAGATATCCAGCGAAGGCTCGCCCATGACCGCCTGGCACAGGTTCATCAGCCGTCGGTCCGAACCATCGGGCATGGGGATTTTCAGCAGCGAGCGGCGGGCGCGCTTGAGTTCCAGCAGGCCAAGCGTCACCAGCGCATCGTAATACTCCTGCTCGCGGTCCCGGTCCAGAGCCACCAGATTGAGGATGACTTCGCGCAACAGGCCGCCGACTTCGAACACCTGCACGGTGCTTTCCAGTGTCTGGGCGATGGCCGGGCGCAGGTAGATGTTGCGCATTTCCAGGTCCGACACCACGCGAATCCCATGCTCGACGCCGGGCGGCAACCAGACTGCGCGTTGCGGCGGCACGACCAGCGCTTCCAGCGGCGTTTCGACCCACATCACGCCCGACATGGCGTACAGCACCTGCCCCCACACATGCTGGTGCGGTTCGATGAAGCGCCCACGCGGATAGGTGCGCGACAGCGGCTGAACGGGAACGGCGATGTCGGAAAGATCAGGGGGTGCGGCAAGGGCCATGACAGTGACCAGCTCCGGGAAGTGAGCGCATGGTAGCAAAGCCGCTAGCGCACGTTGAGCAGCCTGGGCTCGGCACAGACAAAAATGCCCCGGGTCGGGACCGAGGCATTTTGCTGAAACGCTATCCGTTCATACGATCAGAAAACGTTGATCGGGTAATCCACAAAGATACGGGTTTCGTTGCCTTCGCTGTTGTACGCCTGAGCATCGGCCGACACACGCAGGAACGAGTTACGCAGACGAATCGACAGGTCTTTGGCCGGGCCGCTCTGCACGACGTAGGTCAACTGGCTGAAGATTTCGCGCTCGGTACCGTTGCCGCTGCCAGCGGTGCCATCGTCGATGTTGTCGCCGCGGACATAGGCTGCACGGTAGCTCAGGCCAGGCGTGACCAGACCGGACAGATCAACCGCATAGGCGGCCTGCCAGGAACGCTCGTCCTTGCCGTTGAAGTCGGACCAGTAGGAGTTGGCCAGGTAGATGGTGTTACCGCCATCGCTGGTGCCGCCGTCGTTGCGGTAGCCGCCATACACGTAGCCGATATCGCCGCTGCTGCGCTGGTGAGCGAGGGTGAACGAGTGGATGCCCACCGCCCAGGTCGCCGCCAGGCTCCAGATCTTGTTGTCGCGGTCGTCGCTGTTGGCGAAGTCCTTGTCCAGTTTGGTCTTGTAGCCGTTGAAGTCCAGGGTCAGCGACTGATCCTGCGGCAAGGCGAAGACGTAATTCAGGTTCACGTACTGCTTCTTCAGCACGTCTTCGTCGTCGGACGCGTAAAAGGCGGCAGAGAATTCCTTGGTGAACTTGTAGCTGGCACCGTAGACGTTGATGCTTTTCAGGTCACCGCTATCACGCCCTTCGGCGCTCTTGCGCGCCTGCTGAGTGAAACGACCGGCAACCACTTCAAGGCCATCGATCTCTTTGGAGGTGATCATGGTGCCGGTGTAGCTTTCCGGCAGCAGACGCGAGTTGTCGTAGCTCAGCACGGGCAACTGCGGCATCTGGTCGCCGTACTTGATGACGGTGTTGGAGATGCGGGCTTTGACGGCCGCGCCAGCACGGGCCAGATCATCGGCGGCGTCGCCCTGACCGTTGTCGCTTTTCTTGAAGAAGTCGATACCACCGGCACCGGCGCGACCTTTGCCGCCGTCCAGGCGAATGCCGTAAAGGCCGAACGCGTCAACGCCGACACCGACTGTGCCCTGTGTGAAGCCTGAAGTGAAAATGCCCATGAACGCCTGGCCCCACTCGGCCTTGTCTTCACGGTCGTTCTTGTAATCGCGGTTGATGTAGGCGTTGCGCAGATTGACGGTCAGGCTGCTGTCTTCGACGAAACCCTTGGAGTCTGCCTGCCCTTGAGCCATGGCCTGACCAGCGCTGATGATGCCCAGTGCGAGCATACCCATACGTGTGTTAAGCATCTGTCTTCCCTTTTTATACGAATTGACACGCGCTGTGGCGACGGCGGGAGCCGTTCAGGACTCTCAGGTTCCAAACCTGACAGCCGCACGATGTCATCGCAGTGGACTACTGATGCACGTACATGGCGCAAAGCCACAAGCGGTGGGACGCGAATCCTAGTCCCAGTGCTTGAAGGGTGTCAAACACGCAAAAGGCCGAAACAGAGCGGTCGGTTCCTAATCCTTCATTACACCCAGCAACGCCTCCAGTTCGGCATCGTTGAATAAACCGGCCGGATAGCGCTGTAACAACATGGCGCGTACATCAGGTCTCGGTTTTGCTGGCCTGGTTGTCCTTAACCAATCCGCCATCAACTGACGGGCCTCGTTACTGGAAGAAGCAGACAACCCACGAGCACGGTGCTGGCTCATACCTGCGTTCATAATGACAACCTCTTAATTCTTGAGGGGCTAAATTTACGGACGCTGTGTGACAGTCACGCTAAGAAAACGAATCAGGCCTCCTGTTGATTAAAGATGAGATTCGGATAAACGCTACGAGGTGTTACGCAAAAAAAAGCCCATCGGCTGATGGGCTTGAAGCAGCAAGAACAGGACCAGTTGGCCACTATCAGATGTTACTAATCATTACTGACTAGGCCTTATGAGGGGCCGGTTGCTGTTGCGTCAGGCAGTGAATATTACCGCCGCCGAGCAGCAATTCCCGGCCTGGAACCATCACCACTTCGTGTTCTGGAAAGAGTTTTTGAAGCATTTGCCGGGCTTGCTCGTCCATTGGATCGTCAAAACTCGGCGCGATGATGCCGCCGTTTACAATCAGGAAGTTCACGTAGGACCCGGCCAGACGCACCGATGGATTGCGCTCCTGACTGCCATGCACCTGATCGACGCCTGCGCATTCTTCGTCCGTCGCGAACAATGGGCCGGGAATCGGCATTTTGTGCACGATAAACTCGCGTCCCTGGGCGTCACGGGTGTTTTCCAAAATACTCAGTGCGGCGTGGCAGCGTGAGTAGTTGGGGTCTTCGGGATCATCGGTCCAGGCCAGCAACACTTCGCCCGGACGGATGTAGCAGCAGAAGTTATCCACATGCCCGTCGGTCTCGTCGTTGAACAGACCGTCCGGCAGCCAGACGATCTTGTCCACGGCCAGGCTGTCGCTCAGTACGGTCTCGATCTGCTCACGGGTCAGATGTGGATTGCGGTTGCGATTGAGCAGGCATTCTTCGGTGGTGATCAGCGTACCTTCGCCATCAACGTGGATCGAGCCGCCTTCCAGCACGAACCCTTCGGTCACGTAGCGAGGGCAACGTTCGATTTCCATGATCTTGCTCGCCACTTGCGAATCGAGATTCCACGGCGCGTAAAGGCCGCCGTCGAAGCCGCCCCAGGCGTTGAAATCCCAATCCACACCACGCACTTCGCCACGATCATTGATGACGAACGTCGGGCCTGTGTCACGAACCCAGGCGTCGTTGTTACTGATTTCCACGACACGGATGTTTGGCATGTCCAGACGCGCACGGGCGTTGTCGTACTGCGCGGCGGATACAGCGACGGTTACCGGTTCGAAACGTGCGATGGCCTTGGCAACCGCCACGTGCGCTGCCTGCGCAGGCTTGCCGCCCAGACGCCAGTTGTCCGGGCGCTCGGGCCAGACCATCCAGACCTGAGTCTGCGTGGCCCATTCGGCAGGCATGTGAAAGCCATCGGCGCGTGGCGTGCTGTTGAGTGTGGTCATGTCAATCAGGACTCCAGTGGGAGGTCAAAGGTGTTGATCGTGACCATAGCAGACCGGTCATGACAATCTTGCCCCCTTATAGCGGATAAAAATCTGTATAAAAAGATATAAATGGCTTTTCCAAGCACTTAATCGCTTTATTTATCGATATTAATCTGTATTTCTCTTCCAGTCAGATCCAATGTGACGCGGCACCATGGGCATGATCATTGGGCGCTCGGATCACTCCAGCTCTCGCAGCACCTTTGACACCATGTCCACAAAGAAGTCGGCGCTCTGGCGGGTGGTGCACATCGGCGGTTTGATCTTGAGGATGTTCAGGTAGTCGCCAGTCGGTTGCATGAAGATGCCCAGCTCGCGCAGGCGTTCGCAGAGTTGAGCGGTTTCTTCGGTGGCAGGTTCGAGGGTCTGGCGGTCACGGACGAATTCGACGCCCAGATAAAACCCCATGCCGTGCACTGCGCCCACCAGCGGATGATGATCGGCGAGCGCCTGCAGACGCGCCTTGAAGTGGTCGCCGATGACTCGGGCGTTGTCCCGGAGCTGTTCTTCTTCCATCACATCCAGCACGGCCATACCGATCCGGCAACTGACCGGGCTGCCACCTGACGAGGAAAAGAAGTAACCCTGCGCTTCCAGCGCTTCGGCGATATCGCGGCGGGTGATGACGGCACCCAGCGGATGGCCGTTGCCCATGCCCTTGGCCATGCTGATGATGTCCGGGACCACGCCCTGCTCTTCGAAGCCCCAGAAGTAATGGCCCAGGCGCCCGTAACCCACCTGCACTTCGTCAGCGATGCAGACGCCGCCCGCAGCGCGAATCTTTTGATAGACCTGCTGCAGATAACCCGGCGGCAGGGAAATCCCGCCTGCGTTGCCATACACCGGCTCGCAGATGAAACCCGCCACCTGACGCTGCTGCCCGGCCAGCTTTTCCAGCACCTGGTCGACGCTGCGCACGTACTCCGGCGCGCTATGGGGACCGCGATACGGCCCGCGATAGACGTTGGGTGCAGTCACCGGATGCACCCAGTCCGGTCGGGTGCTGAGCGCCTGCGGATTGTCGGCAATCGAGGTGGAAATCGCATCGGTCGCCACCGACCAGCCGTGATAGGCCTCCAGCACGCTGAGCATGTCGCGTCCGCCGCTGTAGGCCCATGCCAGACGAATCGCCAGGTCATTGGCTTCGGTGCCGCTATTGACCAGAAATACACGGTCCATGCCGTCCGGTGCCAACTTGAGCAGGCGCTCGGAGAATTCGGCGATGGCTGCATAATGAAAGCGCGAATTGGTGTTGAGCAGCGACCACTGGCGGCTCGCCTCGTAAGCCATGCGCGGATGACCATGGCCCAGCACGGCCACGTTGTTGAGCATGTCCAGATAGGAGCGGCCCTGCATGTCGATCAGGTGGTTGCGCCAGCCGCGCTCGATCTGCGGCGGAGCCTGGTAATAGTGCTTTTGCGAGCGGGCGAAACTGGCGTCACGTCGCGCCAGCAAATGCGCAGGATCTTCCAGCGCCGGTGCGTCGCAATCGAAACCCAGCAGCGCAGCGGGCGACGGGCAGAACGTGCGCCAGGCACCGGCCCATGATGGCGTGGTGAACAACGGAGGACTGAGGTCTGACGCGGTACACAATTGCAGCAGCAGCGAGCCTGCGCCGCGGCCAATCAGATCGCCCGCGCCCACCGGACCCTGCGACGGAAGTTCGGGCATCACGCCCCAGAGCCTCAGGCTCACACCCTCGCCTGCAAGCATCACAGCGCCATCGGCCATCAATCGGAGCGCACCGGCGAAAGGTGCATGCAGCGGCGTGTCGGCCGGCACATGAAGCTCGACGTGCAGGGCAAAGGTGTCAGGCTCACGGACGCTGTCGGGCAAGGTGCGCGACAGTCGGTACTCACCAAAACGGCTGGCGGCCAGACCGGTGTGCTCCGCGGCTTCACTGAGCAGGCATTCATCGATACCACTCTGCTCCCAGTTACCCGCAACGAAGTGCTCGCTGAGTACACCCAGATCGACCAGCGCAGGCTGCACGCCCGCCAGGGTTGGCAGCAACGGCGCATACGCGGGTTGTTCGACAGACGCCGAGGCCAGCCCCACCGTCTGCAGAATCGCCGCTTCCATCAGAGCCATTGGCACTGAAGTCGCGACGTCGAAGATGTTCCATTCACCTTCAAGGTTGGCCTGTATATACGCATTGCCCGGCTCGACGCTGGCCTGCTGCTCGCTGCTGAGCACCAGCACCGCGGAGCGGGCGACGATCAAGGGCCACAGCGCCTGTAACTCTTCGGTCTTGAGCGGGTTGATGCCGTGGTAAGCCTGAATGGCCGGCAGGATATACAGCGGATCGCCTTCGGCGTGGTACAGCAACGCTGCGCAGGTGACCGACAGATCCGCCACTCGCCAGGTGGTCAGCAGATCGCCGAAATCGATCAACCCTTGCAACTGCCATTGCCGCTGAGCATCGCGCAGCCAGACCACGTTGTGTTCCGTGATATCCAGATGCACGGCCTGCACCGGCAATGCCGGGATCAGCGGGAGCAGCCGTCGATGCGCCTGCTCGCCTGCTTCTATCAGACAGGCGCGGGCGTCGGCGTTTTCGATCACCGGCAACAGGTGCTTGATCAGCGCATACGCATGGCGCGGGTCCCATTGCAGAATGCGCTCGAGGCCCGGATGCTCGAAGTCGGCCAGTGCCCGGTCGACCTTCGCACACAGCTCGCCGAGCCCGACCACGACGTCACGCCCCAGATGCGCGACATACCCCAGCGACTGCCCGTCGATGAACTCCAGAAGGCGCATATGCACCGGCTGACCATCGATCTCGAGGGATAGCAGTTGTTCGGTGTCATTGGCACGAATCACGCCCGGCACGTTCAGGCCACTGTGCCCCGCCAGGTGCTGAAGCGCACTGTGCTGGGCGTCCAGCTCTTTGACCGAGTAGGCACCGTGGCAGATTTTCAGCACGTAGCGCCGCTTTTCGGTCTCCAGCAGAAAATTGCGGTCCTGCTGGCTGCCCAGCGTTTTCAGCGTGCCACTCAGCCCATAGTGCTGCCGGAGCAGTTGCAGGGCCTGTTCGGCACTCACCTCGGGACAAGGCAGGCTGGAACGACGGATAAGCGTGGCGAGCGGCATGTGGACCTCTGTTTTTATTCGCTGGAACGGCAGAGCGCTTTATTTTCGGTGGGGCAACTATAAGGGCATCGGCTCGAGGCACCCAATCACGTTCAGGCATAAAAACGCGACGTCGGTTTACTGTCGCTCCACGGAACACGAATCAATTTATTTCATGCCCCGCGCGCGATGTCTTGGCTGATGCTGTGGGTCGTTATCAAACGCTATGCTGCATTACGTCAAACACACTTTGAAGGTCAGTTCATGCGAATACTCGTTACCGGAGGCGCAGGCTTTATCGGCTCTGCATTGATTCGACACCTGATACAGAACACCGAAAACGAGGTGCTGAACCTCGACAAGTTGACCTACGCGGGAAACCTTGAGTCGCTGCAATCGATTGCAACCGACACGCGTTATGAGTTCGTGCAGGCCGACATCTGCGATCAGGCCGCCGTCGGCGCCTTGCTGTCACGGTTCGAGCCACAGGCGATCATGCACCTGGCGGCTGAATCCCATGTCGACCGCTCCATCGACGGTCCTGCAGCGTTCATTCAGACCAACATCGTGGGCACCTACAGCCTGCTGGAAGCCACACGCGCCTATTGGCTGAAATTGCCCGAGGCCGAGCGTCAGGCGTTTCGTTTTCACCACATTTCTACCGACGAAGTGTATGGCGACCTGCATGGCGTCGATGACCTGTTCACCGAGACCACACCCTACGCGCCCAGCTCGCCGTATTCAGCCAGCAAGGCGGCGTCCGACCATCTGGTCCGTGCCTGGCATCGCACTTACGGGTTGCCGGTGGTGCTCACCAACTGCTCGAACAATTACGGGCCGTTTCACTTTCCCGAGAAGCTGATCCCGTTGGTGATCCTCAACGCCCTCGCGGGCAAGCCACTGCCGGTCTACGGCAACGGCTTGCAGGTGCGTGACTGGCTCTACGTGGAAGACCACGCTCGTGCGCTGCTCAAGGTGGTCACCGACGGCGTAGTCGCAGAGACCTACAACATCGGCGGGCATAACGAGCAGAAGAACATTGATGTGGTGCGCGGCATCTGCACATTGCTGGATGAGCTGGCCCCGCAGAAACCGGCGGGCGTGCAGCAGTACAGCGAGCTGATCACCTATGTGGCCGATCGTCCGGGTCACGACCTGCGCTATGCGATAGACGCCGGCAAGATCGAACGGGAGCTGGGCTGGACACCCGAAGAGACCTTCGAGTCCGGGCTGCGCAAGACCGTGCAATGGTATCTCGATAACCTGGACTGGTGCCGCAGGGTTCAGGATGGCAGTTATCAAGGAGAACGACTGGGCTTCACTGACCACAAGGACCTGATTGCATGACCAAAGGCATCGTTCTGGCCGGGGGCTCCGGCACCCGCCTGCACCCCATCACGCTTGGCCTGTCCAAGCAGTTGCTGCCGATATACGACAAACCCATGATCTATTACCCGCTGTCGGTGCTGATGCTGGCCGGCATCCGGGAAATTCTGATCATCTCCACGCCGGAGGATTTGCCGCAGTACCGCAAGCTGTTGGGGGATGGCAGCCAGTTCGGTGTGCAATTCAATTACGCCGAGCAGCCGAAACCGGACGGGCTGGCGCAAGCCTTTCTGATTGGCGAGGAGTTCATCGGCGACGATTCAGTGTGCCTGATCCTGGGCGACAACATTTTCCATGGTCAGCATTTCAGCGTGCAGTTGCAGCAGGCGGCGGCCCGCACGAGCGGCGCGACGGTATTCGGTTACTGGGTCAAGGACCCGGAACGCTTCGGCGTGATCGACTTCGACGAGACTGGCCGTGCGCTGTCCATCGAAGAGAAACCCAAGGCGCCCAAATCCAGCTATGCCGTGACCGGGCTGTATTTTTACGACAACGAAGTGATCCGGATCGCCAGAGGCGTCAAGCCGTCACCCCGCGGCGAGCTGGAAATCACCGACGTGAACAACGCCTACCTGCAACGCGGCGACCTGCGTGTAGAGCGCTTCGGCCGCGGCTTCGCGTGGCTCGACACAGGCACTCATGATAGTCTTCTCGACGCCTCGGCCTACGTACAGACCATCGAACACCGACAGGGCCTGAAAGTTGCCTGCCTTGAGGAAATCGCCTATCAGAACGAATGGATCGACCGTGACCATTTGCTCAGGCGTGCCGACTACTTCGGCAAAACCGGTTACGGTCAGTATTTATTCAAGATCGCAGGGGAAACCACGTGAATGTAATTGCAACAAAGCTGCCCGATGTCCTGATTCTGGAACCCAAGGTATTCGGCGACGAGCGCGGCTTTTTCTACGAAAGCTTCAATGCCAAGGCGTTCAGCGAAGCCACCGGTCTGGACAGGCAGTTCGTGCAGGACAATCACTCCCGCTCGCAGAAAGGCGTGCTGCGCGGTCTGCACTACCAGATCGACAATGCACAGGGGAAACTGGTGCGCGTGACGGTGGGCAAGGTTCTCGACGTTGCAGTGGATATCCGTCGCAGCTCGCCGACCTTCGGTCAATGGGTAGCCGTTGAGCTGTCTGCCGAGAACGCACGCCAGCTGTGGGTGCCCGAAGGCTTCGCACACGGCTTCGTGGTACTGAGCGACTACGCAGAGTTTCTGTACAAGACCACCGATTACTACACGCCGTCGGCAGAGCGTTGCATCTCCTGGAACGATCCAGACCTGGCCATCGACTGGCAACTCGACGCAGCACCGCAGTTGTCGGCAAAAGATCAACAGGGCAAAAGCCTCAAAGAAGCCGAACTGTTCGCCTGACCGCTCTGGCAGCGGCGGTTTGTCCGGGTGCCTGACGCGGTTGTGCCGGGCATAATAGGTTTTTGATGCCCACGTCAGGATCGACCGGGTTTTCCATTGCCCGCAGGGACATCATCGCGAGGCGCCGCAGTCGCTGCCAGGGGTTGAACCTCTTTCGACGTCAGCGGCGTCGCTCGCGATAGCCGCTGCAGGCACCGCCAACCACTCGGCGATTGCCAATGACCATGACCTCTGCCCTGCCTCCCCGCCCTCGCTGGCGCAGCCTCGCCCTGCTGGCCCTCTGTCTGGCACCGTTGTTGTGGCCACTGGAGCACCTTGCCGAGCGTTATTACCGCAACGAGCTGGCCAATCAGAACCGTCAGACACTGGACCTGTACGTCGCCAACCTGCTCGGCACGCTGCACCGCTACGAGACTTTGCCGCAGATCCTCGGCGACCTGCCCGCGTTGCGCGCTGTTCTGACAACGCCCGGCGACAGCACTGCGCAGGGCAACGCCAACCGCCTGCTCAGGGACATCTCGCAACAGACCGGTGCGGATGTCATGTACCTGATGGACGCAAAGGGCCTCACGCTGGCGGCATCCAATTCGGATCAGCGCGACAGCTTCGTCGGTCGCAACTTCTCGTTTCGTCCTTACTTCACCGACGCACTGGCCGGCAGAACGGGCCGGTTCTTCGGCCTGGGCACAACGTCGGTCAAGCGCGGTTACTTCTTCGCCGGTCCCGTGCACGATGGCGAACGGGTGATCGGTGTGCTGGTGGTCAAGGTCGATCTGGACCACACCGAAACACTTTGGGGCAAGACGCCCGAGCAACTGTTGCTGACCGACCAGAACGGCGTGGTGATCCTGACTTCCAACCCGGAATGGCGCTTCCGGGCAACACGTGACCTGACCGATGACGAAAAGAAAGCCATCGTTGCAATCCAGCCCTACCCCACTCGCGACCCGCGTCCGCTCAACATCGATGATCACGCATGGCTGACCCAAAGTCAGGCAATCACCGAAACCGGCTGGAACGTGAATATCCTTGCGCCCCGCGCTTTGGTCGACCGCCCTGTACGCACCGTGCAGGCGATTGGCGGGGCGGCGTTGCTGGTCCTGATGCTGTTGCTGGGCCTGATGATGCAGCGCCGCCGCCATTATCTGGACCGCATTGCCTTCGAGGCCAAGGCCCGACGCGAGCTGGAAATGCGCGTGATCGAACGCACCAGCGACCTTGAAGGCCTGAACAGCCGGCTGCGTCAGGAAGTGCTGGAGCGCGAGCAGGCGCAACAGGAGCTGGTACGCGCCCAGGACGAACTGGTGCAGACCGGCAAGCTGTCGGCATTGGGTACCATGTCGGCCAGCATCAGCCATGAACTCAACCAACCGCTGGCCGCCATTCGCAGCTATGCGGAAAACGCTGAAGTGCTGCTCGATCATGAGCGCACTGAAGAGGCACGCGGCAACCTGAAGCTGATCAGCGAGTTGACCGGGCGCATGGCATCGATCATCGCCCACCTGCGGGCCTTTGCCCGACGCGACCGGCACGCACCGGAAAGCGTGGCGCTGCAACCGGCGCTGGACGACGCGCTGGCGTTGCTGACCAAACGTCGGCGCGCCATGGAAGTCGAGTTGATCCGTGACGTGCCCGACGCGACACTGTGGGTACAGGCTGGCGAAACCCGACTGCGCCAAGTGCTCGGCAACCTGCTGGCCAACGCACTGGATGCGCTCACTGAAAAGGGGCCGCCGCGCAAACTGTGGATCAGTGCCGAGCAGACCTGCGAAGGCGTCAATGTGTACATTCGCGACAACGGACCGGGGTTTTCCCAGGAGGCCCTGGCACGAGCGCGCGAGCCATTCTTCACCACCAAGACCCGCACTCAGGGCCTTGGGCTGGGTCTGGCGATCTGTGACACCCTGATGCGTGCGCTGGATGGCGAATTGCTGTTCGCCAATCACTCGAGCGGCGGCGCGCTGTTGACCCTGCGCCTGCGTGCCGGCGCTTCCGGCGCCAACCTTCAACCGCCAGAGGACCTATCTGCATGAGTTCGGACACAGCCATCGACAGCCAGATTCAGGTGGTGCTGATCGACGATGACTCCCACCTGCGTCAGGCGCTGCGCCAGACCCTGGATCTGGCGGGCCTGAACGTTCTGTCACTGTCCGAAGCGGACGGGCTGGCAGAGCGCATCGGTCGCGACTGGCCGGGCGTGGTGGTCAGCGACATCCGTATGCAGGGCATGGACGGGCTGGAACTGCTGGTGCAACTGCATGAACAGGACCCGGACCTGCCGGTGCTGCTGATTACCGGGCACGGCGATGTACCGCTGGCCGTCAAAGCCATGCGCGCCGGGGCGTACGACTTTCTGGAAAAGCCGTTCGCCAGCGATGCCATGCTCGACAGCGTGCGCCGCGCCCTGGCCTTGCGCCGACTGGTGCTGGATAACCGCAGCCTGCGTCTGGCTCTGAGTGATCGCCAACAACTGAGCACGCGTCTGGTGGGGCAGTCGGCACCCATGCTGCGTCTGCGCGAACAGATCGGCGCGCTGGCAGGTACCCGCGCAGACGTGCTGATTCTGGGCGAAACCGGCGCGGGCAAGGAAGTAGTAGCGCGGGCGCTGCACGACCTGTCCAACCGTCGGAACGGTCCGTTCGTGGCGATCAACGCAGGAGCGCTGGCCGAGTCGGTGGTGGAAAGCGAGTTGTTCGGCCACGAGCCGGGGGCTTTTACGGGCGCGCAGAAACGCCGCATCGGCAAGTTCGAATTTGCCAATGGCGGCACGCTGTTTCTCGATGAAATCGAAAGCATGAGCCTGGACGTTCAAGTCAAGCTGCTGCGCCTGCTGCAGGAGCGCGTGGTCGAACGCATGGGCAGCAATCAGCAAATCCCGCTGGATATCCGCATCATCGCCGCCACCAAGGAAGACCTGCGTCAGGCAGCGGATCAGGGGCGTTTTCGGGCCGACCTGTATTACCGTCTGAACGTCGCCTCGCTGCGCATTCCGCCATTGCGCGAGCGGGGCGAAGACGCGCTGATGTTGTTCGAGCACTACGCCGATGCAGCCAGCACGCGTCACGGTATTCCCAAGCAGGAACTCAAGCCGGGCCAACGCGCTCTGCTGCTGCGTCACAGTTGGCCAGGTAATGTTCGGGAACTGCAAAACGCCGCGGAACGCTTCGCACTGGGGCTTGAACTGGAACTGGAAGGCAATGCGATGCCGGATGCACCACCCGTCAGTGGCGGCTTGAGTGAGCAGGTGGAAAGTTTCGAACGTGCGCTGATTGCTGCCGAACTGGCCCGCCCGCACAGCTCGGTGCGCAGCCTGGCCGAAGCGCTCGGTGTGCCGCGCAAGACCCTGCATGACAAGCTGCGCAAGCACGGTCTGAGTTTCGGCGACAGCAGCGGAGCGTCCGATGAAACCGATTGAGCCACAGGCGCCTTTGTCCGGCAACGCAGCAGCGGCGCTGGAACAGGTGTTGCACCACGACATTCCGCTGACTCGCGAGATGGGTATCCGCGTCATCGACTGGCAAAACCATCGGCTGCGCCTGCATCTGCCGCTGGCGCCCAACGTCAACCACAAGAGCACGCTGTTCGGCGGCAGCCTGTATTGCGGCGCGGTCCTGGCCGGATGGGGCTGGCTTCACCTGCGCCTGCGTGAAGCAGGGATTGACGACGGGCACATCGTGATTCAGGACGGACAGATCAGCTATCCGCTGCCGGTTCGCGAAGATGCGATTGCCGTGTGCGATACGCCTGATGTGGCGCAGTGGGACAGGTTCATCACGACCTACCAGCGTCGCGGCCGCGCACGTCTGGAGCTGCCGACCCGCATTCATGCACAGGGCAGCGATGAACCGGCCGTCAGGTTTACCGGGCAGTTTGTGCTGCACCGGTAAGCGAACGCGGAGCGCCCTGAAAGGCATTCCCACGCAGAGCGTGAGGAACGGACATTGACCCTGATCATGCCCATCGCTCCACGTGGCATGCAGCAATCAGCTCAAGACTGCGCCAGCACCAGCAGTTTCTCGCGCCATTCGGCTTTGGCGGGCAGCGCCAGGAAAAACGGGTTCAGCAGCGACTCGCGGGCGGGATAGGTGAAACGCTGGCCGTCGAGCTGAAGAACCTCGCCGCCCGCGCCTTCCAGAACACCCTGCGCCGCAGCCGTGTCCCACTGCGAGGTCGGGGCCAGGCGCGGGTAGCAGTCGGCAGCGCCTTCGGCCAGCAGGCAGAATTTCAACGAGCTGCCGATGTTGGTCAGTTGCAGCGGTCCCAATCCGGCTGCCAGTCCCGCCAGCAAGTGTTCCTGCTCGGGGCTGGAGTGCCTGCGGCTGGCGACCACTGTGAATGCTTGCCCGGCCTGCAATTCGTGACGCACCTGGATCGGCTCGCAATGGCCGGGGGAGTCACTGCGCCACGCGCCCAGTTCTGCGCCACCGAAATAGCAGCGGTCATTGGTCGGCATGGACACCACGCCAAACACCACGCGACCGCGCTCGATCAGGGCAACGTTGACGGTGAACTCCTCGCTGCCGGAAATGAACTCCTTGGTGCCGTCCAGCGGATCGACCAGCCACCAGCGCTCCCAGGTCGCACGCTCGCTGAGCGGGATGTCGGCATCTTCCTCGGACAGCACATGGATCGCCGGATCCAGCGCCAGAAGGCCTTCGACCAGCACCTGATGAGCCGCCAGATCGGCTGCCGTGACGGGCGAATCATCGGCCTTGGAGGTCACGCTGACGTTCGCGCGCCAGAACGGCAGAATGGCCTCGCCCGCCTGGCGCGCAAGGTCGATGACAGGAGCGAGCAGCGGGTGCGGCAGGTTGTCGAGCGAGTCGGTCATGGTTGGAACAGTCCACGTTGGGTCAGCAGGTCACGGGTGAGGTACAACGCAGCCAAGGCACGTCCTTCGCTGAACTGTGCGTTCTGGGCCAGACTCGCCAGCTCCCTGAGATTGATCTTGTCCACACGGATCGGCTCAGGCTCGTCACCTTCCAGCCGCTCTTCGTAAAGATCGGTCGCCAGCACGACCTGGATTTTCTGGTTCATGTAGCCGGGCGAAAGCGACAGCTCGGTCAGGTGCTCCAGTTGGCGCGCGCCGAAACCGGCCTCTTCCTTGAGTTCACGGTTGGCCGCGGCGAGGATATCTTCGCCTGGCTCGACAAGGCCTTTGGGCAACGACAGCTCGTACTCGTCGGTGCCGCCGCAATACTCTTCGATGAGGATAGCGTGGTCGGCATCGAGCATCGCCACGATCATCACTGCGCCATAGCCAGGCCCTCTGCCAACCAGACGCTCATAGGTGCGTTCGACACCGTTGGCAAAGCGCAACTGCAGTTCTTCCACGCGGAACAGACGACTGCTGGCGACAATGGCGCGGGCAAGAACGGTTGGTTTCTGACGCATGACAGGCTCCTTCACATGGACGGGGTACTATAACGCGGCTTTTCCGAATGTTTGTGTCGGATATGATGACTCATCAAAACCCACTCCCAAGAGGCAACCATGCTTTCCATGCCCTGGAGCGAAATTGATACCGTCCTGCTGGATATGGACGGCACCTTGCTCGATCTGCATTACGACGACCATTTCTGGTTGCAACACCTGCCGCAGCGTTATGCCGAACTGCACGGCATCAGTTTCGCCATGGCCTGGCTGGAATTGAAACCGTTGTTCGAGCGCAACGCAGGCACGCTCAACTGGTATTGCCTGGATTTCTGGAGCGCCGAGCTGAAGCTGTCAGTACGCGACCTGAAGCGGGAAATCGCCCACATGATTGCGCTGCGCCCGGATGCAGAGACCTTTCTGGCCGCGATCAAACAGGCAGGCAAGCGGGTGATCATGATCACCAATGCCCATCGCGATTCGCTGTCCTTGAAGATGGAGCGGATTGAACTGGCGCCCTACTTCGAGCGTTTGATCAGTTCACATGACTATGGCTTTCCCAAAGAAAACCAGCAGTTCTGGGATGCGCTGCACGCCGACACCGCCTTTGACCCGGCCCGCAGCCTGTTCATCGACGACACCCTGCCGATTCTGCGTAGCGCCGGTCGCTTCGGTGTCGCACATTTGCTTGCCGTCAGCCAGCCCAACAGCCAGAAAGCCCCGAAGGACACTGAAGAGTTTGCGGCCGTCGAGGATTATCGGGCGTTGATCAAGGGATTGTGAGGGACGGCTGACGTCCGGAAGACGCGCAAAACCAAAACAAACGTTCCTGACTGAATGCATACCCGTGGGTGGCTTGCCGGCGATGGCGTCAGATCAGTCACCGAGACATCGCTTCAAAAAAGCCTCGCCGGCAAGCCGCTTCCCACAGTCCGTTGGTTGCAGCAAGAGGTGTGTATCACGATGAGCGCGGAGCGCAGAGAGCAGAGAGCAGTCATTTGCCCGAGACGCCACTTACTCAGGAATCCGCAACGTCTGCCCCGGGTAAATCTTGTTCACATCCTTGAGCATGGGCTTATTGGCGTCGAAGATTTTCTGATATTTGTTCGGATCGCCATACATCTGCTTTGAAATCGCACTGAGCGTGTCGCCTTTCTTGACCTCATAGAATCTGGACTCGGCACTCGCAGCGGTCGCGCTGCCCGCTGCAACGGTCATCTGGTCATCCACTTTTTCAACGCCGCTGATATTGCCCAGTGTCACCAGGATTTTTTCCTTCTCTTCCTGACTGGCCACTTCGCCCTTCACGACCACTGTTGTGCCATCAACTTCTGTCTGAATATTGGGGTTGCCCAATCCGACTCTGGAAATATGATCCTTCAGGACCTCATCTGCGTTGGCATTGCCGGGCGTGATCGCATCAAGGATCTTCTCGCCCGCCTCTTTCACAAAACTCCAAATGCTCATAATCCGGTTCTCCTCAGTTGAGTTGTCAGATATGCACCATCAACCATAGCCCTTATAAACCGTGGCCTGCAGAGTTCCGACCAACGTTGGCTGACCATCGTTCAGCCTGAGCGCGTAGAATCGACCACCTGGATTGCCCACCGGAGTGAATATGGACATCAAGCAACTCAAATTCCTGATCGCCCTCGACGAAACCCGCCATTTCGGGCAAGCGGCTGCGCGCTGCAATATCACTCAGCCCACGCTGTCGATGCGTCTGCGCAATCTGGAAGAGGAGCTTGGCTTGCCGCTGGTCAATCGCGGTCAGCGTTTTGAAGGTTTTACCGCGCCGGGCGAGCGTGTGCTGGCATGGGCACGCACGGTCCTCGCGGCGTATGACGGTCTGCAGGCCGAAGCGGCTGCCTGTCGGGGTCATCTGGTCGGTACGTTGCGCCTGGGCGTGGTGCCGTTGTCGAGCTTCGACCCCCTGCCGCTGCTGCAGCGGCTGCATCAGATGCACCCGAACCTGCGTTTCGAACTGTCTTCGCTCAGCTCCGAGCAGGTGCTGGAACAACTGGCGAGCAATCGTATCGACCTGGGCGTTTCGTACCTGGAGCGGCTGGACAACGACCGTTTTGACTCGCTGGCGCTGGACGACACCAAAATGGGCCTGCTCTACGACCGACGCCACTTCACCTTTGGCGATGAGCCATTGAGCTGGGCGGATCTGGTCGAGCTGCCGTTGGGCACGCTCACCAGCGGCATGCACTTTCGCCAATCCATCGATCACAACTTCCACAGCCGGGGTCTTCAGCCTCAACCCCTGTTGCAGACCGATGCCGTTCATCAGTTATTACAGGCCGTACATGGCGGTTTCTGCTGCGCCATCATGCCGCTGGACGGCGGTCTGGAAACGCTGACCGAGCATCTGGCCATGCATCCGATTGCCGATGCCCGCACCTTGGCCCAGCTGGGGCTGATCATGCGCCGCAGTGCACCTCGTTCGGCGCTGGCCGAAGCGTGCTTTGCGCTGGTGGCAGAAATCCCTCGATAAGACATTGATCGACGTCATCTATCAGCGCATTGGAACTAGCGATTAGACGATACCGGACAACACGCCTAGTCTTACAGGTGTCAATCTGCCGGTATCTCTGCCCATGCAAGCCAAGCGCACGGTCGGCACCGCGTCTGCTTTCGCGCCCGCCCCCGAAGCCAGCCAGTCCTACAGTTACGCGACCCTCGAAGGTCAGGACGGCGCACGCACCGAGCTTGCTGAAGAAGTAGCGCTGGCCATCGCTTACAACGGCATCAGCCAGGCCGTCATGCTGGTCAGCCCGACCGACCTTGAAGATTTCATCGTCGGTTTCAGTCTGGGCAGCGGAATCATTGCCTCTCGCGATGAAATCTACGACTTCAAACTCAGCGGTTGCGGTTCTGCGATGCAGGCCGAAGTTGAAATCGCCAGCCGTGCCTTCTGGGAAATGAAACAACAACGCCGCCAACTGGCCGGCACCAGTGGCTGCGGCTTGTGTGGTGTCGAGGCGGTCGAACAGGCGCTGCCTGAGCTGAACGTACTTCCCGGTGCGCCGCTGCCACCAATCCAATGGCTGGAAGGCCTGCGTCAGCGCATCGGCGAATTTCAACCGCTGGGACGGCACTGCGGTGCGGTGCATGCCGCCATTTACATGGATGGCAACGGCCAATTGCTGCTGGGCCGTGAAGACATCGGTCGTCATAACGCGCTGGACAAGCTGATCGGCGCGCTGGTCCGCCAGGACATCCCGCTGGCGGGTGGCGTTGCCATCGTGACCAGCCGATGCAGCCTGGAGTTGATCCAGAAAGTACTGCGCGCAGGCATCCAGACACTGGTCAGCCTGTCGTCGCCCACCGGTCTGGCCCTGCAATGGGCGCGCCGGCACAACCTCAATTTAATCCACCTGCCGCAGCACAGTGCGCCGCGGGTCTATAGCCCTGCGATGGAGATTCAAGCGTGAGCACTCATCACCAAGCCGACAAGACACCTACCCCCCGTTATAAGCCATACAAAGGTGCGGCAGGCGGCTGGGGCGCACTGATCAGCGTGACGCAGGCCTGGCTGGGCAGCGACAACGCGCTGAAAAACCTGCGCATGATGCTCAAGACCAACCAGAACGGCGGCTTTGACTGCCCGGGCTGCGCGTGGGGCGATTCGCCGGAAAGCGGCATGGTCAAGTTTTGCGAGAACGGTGCCAAGGCGGTCAACTGGGAGGCCACCAAGCGTCGTGTGGACCCGGCCTTCTTTGCCCGCCACAGCGTCACGGCGCTGCTGGAGCAGAGTGATTACTGGCTTGAGTATCAGGGTCGCCTGACCGACCCAATGGTCTACGACGCCGAAACCGACCGTTACAAGCCGATCGCCTGGGACGCGGCCTTCGCGCTGATCGCCAAGCACCTGAACAACCTGCCCAGCCCGAACATGGCCGAGTTCTATACCTCGGGCCGCGCCAGCAACGAGGCGGCGTACCTGTATCAGCTGTTCGTGCGCGCCTACGGCACCAACAACTTCCCCGATTGCTCGAACATGTGCCACGAAGCCAGCGGCGTTGCGTTGTCGCAGAGCGTGGGCGTCGGTAAAGGCACCGTCACTTTCGATGACTTCGAACACGCGGACGCCATTTTCGTACTCGGCCAGAACCCCGGCACCAACCACCCGCGCATGCTGGAACCGCTGCGTGAAGCGGTGAAGCGTGGTGCGCAAGTGGTTTGCGTGAACCCGCTCAAGGAGCGCGGTCTGGAGCGCTTCCAGCATCCGCAGCATCCGGTGGAAATGCTTACCAACGGCGACCGCCCGACCAACACCGCCTACTTCCGCCCGGCCCTGGGTGGCGACATGGCGTTGCTGCGCGGCATGGCCAAGTTTCTGCTGCAATGGGAGCGTGAGGCGCAGGCTGCCGACGCGCCATCGGTGTTCGACCACGCATTCCTCAACGAACACACTGAAGGCGTACTGGATTACCTGGCCGCTATCGATGACACCTCGTGGGACGAACTGGTCGAGCAGTCGGGTCTGACGCTTGCCGACATCGAACAGTCGGCCCGTATGTATGCCCTGGGCAAGAACGTCATCATGTGCTGGGCGATGGGGATCACTCAGCATCGTCACTCGGTGGCGACCATTCAGGAAATCGCCAACCTGATGATGCTGCGCGGCAACATCGGCAAGCCGGGCGCTGGCCTGTGTCCGGTTCGCGGCCACAGCAACGTGCAGGGCGACCGCACCATGGGTATCAACGAGCGCCCACCGGTGTTCCTGCTCGATGCGCTGGAAAAACGCTTCCAGTTCAAGGTGCCCCGCGAGAACGGCCACAACGTGGTCGAAGCCATTCATGCCATGGCCGAAGGCCGTTCCAAGGTGTTCATCGCACTGGGCGGCAACTTTGCCCAGGCCACACCTGACAGCCATCGCACCGCAGAAGCACTCAGCAACTGCGACCTGACGGTTCAGATCAGCACCAAGCTCAACCGCAGCCACCTGTTCCACGGTAAGGACGCGCTGATCCTGCCGTGCTTCGGCCGCACCGACATCGACATTCAGGCCAACGGTCCGCAAGCGGTCACGGTGGAAGACTCGTTCAGCATGGTTCACGCCTCGAACGGTCAATTGCAGCCATCGTCGTCGCAGATGCGCTCCGAGCCTGCGATTCTGGCCGGTATCGCCAATGCCACGCTGGGCAAGAAGCCTGTCGACTGGCTGTGGCTGGTCGAAGACTACAGCCGCATTCGCGACCTGATTGCCGACACCATTCCGGGCTTCAAGGATTTCAACGAGCGCATCAAGAACCCGGGCGGCTTCTATCTGGGCAACGCGGCGGGTGCACGTCGCTGGAACACCCCATCGACCCGCGCCAACTTCAAACCCAACAAGTTGCCGGGCACCCTGTTGCATGAAGGCATCAGTTCGACTGGAGAGGTGCCGGACCTGATCATGCAGTCCATGCGCTCGCACGATCAGTACAACACCACGATCTATGGCCTGGACGACCGCTATCGCGGCGTTAAAGGCCAGCGTGACGTGCTGTTCGTCAATGAGGCCGACATCATTCGTCTGGGCTTCCAGCCGGGCCAGAAAGCCGACCTGATCTCCATCTGGGGCGACAACCGTGAACGCCGCGTCAAGGGCTTCACTCTGCTGCCGTTCGACATCCCGGCCGGCCAGGCTGCGGCCTACTATCCAGAGGTCAACCCACTGGTGCCACTGGAAAGCGTCGGCGAAGGCAGCAGCACGCCGACGTCGAAGTTCGTGGCGATCCGTCTCGAGCGCTCGGCGGAGTCGGCGCGGATTATCTGACGCCCACAAAAAAGGCCCGCTCCACTGGAAACGGGCCTGTCACAAGTAGCCTAAGACTGCATTTTCAGGTTTAAGTTCCTAAGTCAAAACAATAACTTAGCTGTTTGTGTTGCATTCGTGTTACTCGTCGGATTTGCATTGCTACATTCTTCACTTGACACGAATATCGCGCCGTCATCCCTATGAGATTCCCTACATGAAGTATTCCTCGATACTGTTGTTGTCTCTTACCCTGAGCACCGGTTTCGCCTCTGCAGGCGATAACGTGACAGCAGGCGTAGGCGGAGCATTGGGTGGGGTACTCGGTTCAGTCGTCGGTCAGCAACTCGGCGGTAGCACCGGTTCAGCGATTGGCGCAGGCGTCGGCGGCGCAGCGGGCGGTGCAGTGGGTGCAAATCGCCATAACCGTACAGAAGCCGCCATTGGCGGCGGTCTGGGTGCGGCAGGCGGTAACGTGATCGGCCGCAGCGTGGGCGGCAACACAGGCAGTCTGGTTGGCTCGGCTGCCGGCGGCGGTGCAGGCGCGGCGCTGGGTAACTACATGGGCAACGAAAGCCTTAAAGATGAACGTGGTTATCGTGGTGATCGTCGTGGCCACGGCAAGAAATATCGCGGTCATCGCAAGAATAATCATGGTCACTACTACCGTGATCGTTGATCTTCAAAACGCATGAATGACCGGCCGCTCTCGAGCGGCCGGTTTGCGTTTGGGCTGGCAGACCGCGCCAGACTCCATCACAGGCAAGCAGCTTCTCGTCAGGCATATCAGTTTGATGAATCCAGCCGGCCCTGCACCCACGCCCTGACCTGCGCATAGGGATAATCCTCAAGCTCAGCAAATCCTGCGGTCGCCCGCGCCTTGAGTCTGGTGAACAGCGGCACGCTGATACCGCACAGGAAACGCGTCAGGCACTCGGTGCTGGGTAGCTGGCCGCTGTAGTCATGGTGTTTGCGGATGAAGTCGCCGCACAACGGTTGAAAATCCTTTGACTCAAGCGGCGGCAGCGCAGGCGGCTCTGGCAGGTGGGCGACCTGGCCGTGACATACCGAACAATGTCCGCAGCGCTCAGGCGCATTGTGATCGCCAAAGTACCGGGCCAGGCGGTGGGTCAGGCACTGATCACTGGCAAATACCTCCAGCATGGTATGAATCCGGGCGACCTCGGTCGCCTCATGCTCGCTGAAGTACGTGTGCAACTCGTCACTCAGCGCTTCGGGATCAAAATCGCTGCGCAGCAGGCTGTAGACCTCGGTCATCTGCTTGCTTTCCAGTTCGATCCAGCCCTTCTCCTGAAAATAATCCAGCGCCGTGACCACTCGCCCACGCTCGGCACCGTATCGTTGATACAGCGCATCGAAGTCCACCGTCGCCCAGGTTCGCGCCCGGCTTGAGGTCTCGATCACGGCTTCGACGAACTGACGTCGCTCGCCCTCGAAACGCGCCATCAACTCAACCGGCTCGATCAGAAATTTGAAACGGTACTCGGCAAAGTATGCGTAACGCGGCGCGATGATCCCACGCAGTTCCAGCTGCACCAGCAGGGTCTTGAGCGGGAGTTGGCGGATGTTGCTGAGATCGGCCAGCGGATTCAGCAGAAACTCCCACTGTCCGTCACCACGCGCGGCGAGCAGGTCGTTCAGCACGCACGCAATCCCCTCGCGCTCCGGCGTATCGCCATAGACAAAGTTTTCCAGCACGTTGAGGCTGTCGCGGTTGGCCAGCACCAGACAGACGGACGCAGCACCGTCACGCCCTGCCCGGCCGATTTCCTGGCTGTAGTTCTCGATGGACTTGGGCAGATCGAAATGCACCACGTTGCGGATGTCACTCTTGTCGATGCCCATACCGAAGGCGATGGTGGCCACGATGCAGTTCAGGTGACCATTCATGAACTGTTTCTGGATCGACTCACGTTTATCGTTCGGCAGACCGGCGTGATAGGCACTGGCGGGAAGTCCGTTCTGCTGCAGATGCGCGGCGATGAACTCAGCGGTCTTCTGCAAGGTGACATAGACAATGGTCGGCTGCCCGCCTCGCTCGCTCAGCCACTCGACCAGCCGCCGACGCTTGTCGCGCCCGGCAACCGGCTCGACCCACAGGTGCAGATTGGGACGATAGAAGCCGGTGGTCACCACGTCCTGGGGGGCGATGGCGAACTTGTCCTGCATGTCGGTGATCACCTGCGGCGTGGCCGTGGCGGTCAGCAGCAAGGCTTGCGGGATGTTGAATTCACGCTGGTAGTCGGGCAGTTTCAGGTAGTCGGGCCGGAAGTTGTGACCCCATTCGGAAATGCAGTGCGCCTCGTCCACCACCAGCAGCGAAATCGGCACTTGAGCAATGAACTGCCGGAAACGCTCGTTTTTCAGGCGTTCCACGGAGATCATCAAAATCTTCAGCTCGCCGGACCGCGCCCGCGCCATGACCTGTGCGACATCTTCCCGGCTCTGCGCCGAATCGATACTTGCCGCCGAAGTACCATGACGCTGCAGGAACGCCAGCTGGTCCTGAATCAACGCCAGCAACGGCGAAACCACCAGTGTGAGGTGCGGCAACATCAAAGCGGGCAACTGGTAACATAGCGACTTGCCTGAGCCGGTCGGAAAAATCGCGGCGGCAGAGCGCCCGGCGAGCACGGCGCTGATCGCAGCCTCCTGCCCCGGACGAAACTGCGAATAACCGAAAACCTGCTCAAGACGCTCGTGCATTGGCAATACTTTCCTAGTGAATCAAATCGGACTCGACCTTAGCCTGTCGGGCATCGTGAATACACCCCTAAACCATTTCAGAAATGCCGTAGTACGCCGATACACTTGAAGTTTCGCGCCCACTGCATGGCGACAAGACCTGGCAGCGCACCATGGATGACTCAAGGAGCAGGGATGAATTCCAAACAGCAGCAGCCTGACGATGACGGCATTATCCGCATCCAGCGTCTGGTGCCCGGCCAGGTCGATGTGGTGTTGGGTTCGCATCCGGCCCGACGATCAACGCCGCGTTCCCGCAAGCCACGCCCTTACGGTCTGTGGCTGGCAGGTCTGATCGTGGCGGGCTGCCTCGGCGGCATGATTGTTTCGCAACTGCGCAAGCCCAAAATCATTGCGCCTGTCATCGTGCAGCCTGCCGTTGAGACGCAAACCCCTGAGCCTGTCCCCGAGCCCGCACTGCCTGCGAGCACGCCTTCTGCTTCCCTGCGCCAGGAAACTTACGTGGTGCCGACACCGGCTCCTGCAAACACGGCTGCACAAAACGCCCCGGTGCAACCGCTGGACAACTGCCTGAAGAACGGCAATGTCATCGACGAAAGCGTGTTGAACTGTCGCTTTGGCCAGGTACCACGCCCCGTTCACACCGAGCCCGCCAAAGGCATGGTGTCCGCAACGTACATGGCTGATTTCAAGGCCGATGCCGCTCGCCCCGCCGCCCGTCAGTCACGTCCTTACAAGGTGGCGACGGTGTCCATACGCGAATGGGACGGCCGTGACCGCTATCGCGCGCAATGGCGTGTCTACGACAACACCATCGACGGCGACAGCGTGTGCGAGAACTTCCTCGCCCGCTCGGTGGAACGGCGCGAGTGCCGCAGATCCGCTCAGGTCAATTTCCGCGAAGAATGCCGGGACTGGACCAAGCGCGCCAGCCGGGACCGCGATCAGGAAAGCAGAAACGCCGAGCAGCGTTATTGCGAAGCAGCGGCGACCTTTACGCCCTGATCGGTCTGGCCGGTTTTTGCCCAGTCCCGCAGCAGAAATTTCTGGATCTTGCCGGTCGAGGTTTTCGGCAGCGGCGTGAACACCACGGTTTTCGGCACCTTGAAACCTGCCAGGTGCTCGCGGCAAAAACGCATGATCTGTTCCCCCGTCACCTCGTCACAGCCAGTCTTGAGGGTGACGAAGGCACAGGGTGTCTCGCCCCACTTCTCGTCGGGCCTGGCCACCACAGCGGCCTCGAGCACGGCAGGATGGCGATACAGCACGCCCTCGACTTCAATGGTCGAAATATTCTCGCCGCCGGAAATGATGATGTCCTTGCTGCGGTCACGGATCTCCAGATAGCCGTCGGCATGCCAGACGGCCAGGTCGCCGGAATGAAACCAGCCGCCCTCGAAGACCTTGTCTGTCGCCGCCGGGTTGCCCAGATAGCCTTTCATGACCGTGTTGCCACGCATGTAGATCTCGCCGAGGGTCTGGCCGTCCTTCGGCACCGGCTGATGGGTGTGCGGGTCGGCAACCATGACGCCCTCGAGCGTCGGATAACGCACGCCCTGACGTGCCTTCAACGACGCACGCTCGTCAGGCGGCAACTCGTCCCACTCCGCTTTCCAGGCGCAGACGGTGACCGGACCGTAGGTCTCTGTCAGACCGTAGGCATGGGTAATACAGATGCCCATCGCCTCGACCGACGCAATGACCCGGGCAGGCGGCGCAGCACCGGCGGTCATCGCATTGACCGCGTGCCCGAACGAGACGTCTGCAGCATTGGGCAGATTGGCCAGCGCATTGAGCACAATGGGTGCGCCGCACAGATGGCTGACCTTGTGCTCGCTGATCAGCGTGATGATTTTCTGCGGATCGACCCGCCTCAGGAACACGTGCGTACCGGCCTGCGCAGTGATCGTCCACGGATAACACCAGCCATTGCAGTGAAACATCGGCAGCGTCCATAGGTAGACCGGGTGCAGTCCCATGCCCCACGCCATCTGATTGCCGATGGCATTCAGAAACGCGCCGCGGTGGTGATAGACCACACCCTTGGGGTCGCCGGTCGTACCGGAAGTGTAATTCAAGGAAATCGGCGCCCATTCGTCCTCGGGCCATTGCCACTCAAACTCAGGATCGCCCGCAGCGAGCAATGCGTCATAGTCCAGCTCGCTGAGCGCCCGCCCTTCCCCGTATTCAGGGTCGTCCACATCAATCAACAGCGGCGGATGCTCCAGCATGGCCAGTGCCGCATGCACCACAACATGAAACTCCCGGTCGGCAATCAACACCTTGGCTTCGCCATGCCCGAGCATGAAAGCAATGGCCGATGCATCCAGGCGCACGTTCAGCGTATTGAGCACCGCACCCAGCATCGGCACACCAAAATGCACCTCAAGCATTGCCGGAATATTGGGCAGCATCACCGCAACCGTATCGCCGCTTTGCACACCCAACTGGCTCAATCCTGAAGCGAGCTGGCGACAGCGGCGATACGTCTGCGCCCAGTCACGCCGAATCGCGCCATGAATGACTGCCGGATAATCCGGGTAAGTCGCGGCAGTACGCTCAAGAAAACTCAGCGGCGTAAGCGCCATGTGGTTGGCCGGGCCTTTGGACAGCCCCTGATGGAAGATCGACATAGACACACCCTGGCGAATTATTAGCTCTGGACCCAAGCGGGCCGGTGATTTCGTGATGCTGCTGTGCTCAGTTATAGCTCGCGCAGGCAGGACTGCATCACCCGACCTTCGACTAAATCCCACGCAGGTATAGCGAAAGGCTTACACGCAATTGAGTCATTTGGCTCTTTTTGACCTGACGGGACAGTCGTAAGATTGGATCCAACAACTGGTGAACAAGGAGTTCGCCAGGATCAGGGACGATCGACCATCGCCGGGAAGGCAGCCGACAGGGAGTTGGAATGGTCTTGGTACAAACCCGCTTCGGCGGGTTTTTTATTGCCTGCGATTTGTGCCGCGTCATGGACGACTGATCGAAATATGTACGCCCTGCTGCTCCTACGCATCACTTGTCACATTCCCACGGCATGTTGATGCAGGAACAGGGCTGCAACGGCCTCGTATAGCCAAAGGCTTACACGCCCTAGGGGTAGTTGGCTATTTTTGTCCAACAACAAGAGCCGTAATATTGGATCCAACAAGTGGTGAGCAGGGAGCTCACCAGGATCAAGGATGATCGGCCATCGCCTCGGAGGCGTCCGACAGGAAGTCGGGATGGTCTTGGGAAAACCCGCTTCGGCGGGTTTTTTGTTGCCTGTCGAAAACGCATCCGGCTATCGACGGCTCTCCTTCCTTTTGCGCAGCATGGCCCTTCGACTCTCGATGTGACGCTTGCGCGCATCCCTGAGTTTGTACTCCTCACGTAGCACCTTGCGCTGCGCACGATTGAACAGAAACTGCTCACGCATCTCCCGGTGACGCCTGCTGTTCAGTGATAAAAAGCCAAGCAACGGAAAAAGCATACCCAGCATCGAGCTGATCACATCGACACGCCGATCAGGCATAGCCCAAGTCACCAGCGCCGTAGCCATACAAATCGCCAGCAAGGTCACCAACACCCACATCCCCCACAGCCGCCCTCTTGCCAGCAAAATGCCCCCGGCTGACATGATCACACTGGTGCCCATCATGAGCTTGAAGGTATCCATGGACGCATCGCGGTCATGAGCAAACCAGGCCTGCGTGACAATGCTTGTCGTGATGGCGAGCGAAAAAATGCACATGAACATGGAAAACATGAACACCGGAAAATAGCGCGCGCGGAAGGTGTACGGGGTGTAGAAATACATCAGCTTTGGGTCGAGGGGACCTGGTTTGTTGCGGGATTGTTTGCCCAATTTTGGTCTTCCTTGATGGGGAGGAACGAGCTCGCGAAGAACTTGAAGTTTATCCAGCGACTTGCGGGGCGTGTGGCAATAAATTCATGAAGGTAGGTGATGGTCCGACATAGCGGGTCGGTTTCCTGGAGCAGCCAGGCACATCCATCGTACCCAAGCGAAAGCTGGCTGCCATGAAGCAGCGTAAAGCCGGTTATGTGGTCGGTGTCATGCAGTTCGATGGTGAAGGGCTAGCGTCTGGTGGCGCTAATGTCGGCCAGCGTGTCTTGCTCGATGCGAAGGAAATGCAGGAAGTGGCCCATCGCGTCTTCGATGATTTGCAGCGGCTTTCGGCGGTAACGCCCAGTTGTTCTGCTCGACCTCGTTCACGGTCAGCGCTTCGATGCTTCCCCACGCCTTGTACGTCGCCTGCCAGACGATCTGGCCGTCGGTGTCGGTCATCTCCAGTGACGTGCCGATCTGGTCGGTGTGGAAGTAGTAAAGCGTGTTTTCGGCTTCACCTTCACGCTGATCGACACGCGCCAGCGGCGCATAGCTGCCGGGCTCGTAGATGTACAGGCTGCTCTGTCCCAGCCGTTCTTCGCGCAGCATCCGCAGGCCTTGCCAGAGGATGCGTTTGTGTTCGGTTTTGCCGTCCGTTATTGAGGTCTTGCTAACCCTTCGCCCCAGGCTGTCTTACTGGTACGTGCCGGTACTTTCGAGCTTGCTGTTTACCAGCGTTTCGGCTTTGACGAGACGGTTTTCACAGTCGTAGGTAAACGTCTGCCATTTCGCTAGACCATTGCTTTTCTCGGTCAGGTTGCCCCAGGCGTCGTAGCTGTATACCTGATCGCGCCATTGCTTGAGGCGGTTGTCCGTCACGTGGTCGAAACGGCTGGTGTTAAAGTTCAAGCGGTTGGCTGCGGAGTCGTAGCGAGAACAGAAAAATTTTACTCGAAACAGACCTGAAAAATACATTCTAAAAATTGAGATCTGACAAATCAAAACCCAACCTGACAGAAATTATTTAATACGAAATTTTAAAAATGCAAAAGCCACTCAATAGCTAGCAAATAGAAGCAATATATAAGTACCTCAAAGAAACAATTGAAAATCAATCACTATTTCGAGGCACTTATAGTCTCCACATTAAAAAAGCATACAGAAAGTCAATTCCCTTCAAACAGACCCACATATTTTAAGCCATTATAGCTAGCCTTATATGGCCGAGAAACAGCAATACCGCCGTCAGAGTACCAAAATATTGCATTTGCTTTGGAAATACCTAAATTAGCACATTCCGCCTTTACATTTTCTAAACTATTAGAATCAATAGGAGCCTCTTTAAGAAGCTCATTTAAGCTTATTTCCTTTTCAGCTCTGGGGATGATTCCAATGAAATCCTCATCATACCACCTTATCCCTATATCCTTACAAAACCCACACACTTTATAGCTTGGCTCATCTAATTCAGCATCATAATCTAGCTCAAAATATTTCTGATAATCCGGTTCTGGCTCAAAGTTTGTACCGATCCAAATATGAACTTTTTCATACCTTTCAATATCGTAAGTATCCATTAGCAACTCCCTAATTTCATATGAGCACGATGATGGGCATCAATTACACTCAACGCCTGAGCCTTTGTCTGAGTCTTAGCCAAATCTCTTATTAGCTTATTGTGAAAGTTTCTACCTGCGCTGCTATTATGGTGTGATCCGTCAGGTACGGGATTGCCGAGCGCATCAGTAACGCCGACAAAAGTAACATCTTTGGTTGGCACAGTCAGTTCTCTAAGTTCTTGAGCCGAAAAACCTAGCTCTTTTGCCTTCGCAGCTATTGAAACTGGAAACATTTCATGCTTACCTCCTGGCCTTCTTAGCGCGTCTCCCACTGCAGTCTTATTTTTGAGAACGTCAGCAACAGAAGCATTATTGAACCAACTATCAAAACCTCCTTTCTCCCAAGGAAGCCATCCAAGAGGATCAATCCATAATGTGGGAGCAGGAACGTATGAGTAAAGATTAAGCCCTCCGAGAAACCCAATCGGATCCTGCGTAACAAACCGCCCCACCTCCGGATCGTAATACCGGAACGTGTTGTAGTGAAGCCCCGTCTCCTCATCAAAGTACTGCCCCTGAAAACGCAGGTTCTGCTCGACCTCGTTCACGGTCAGCGCTTCGATCGAACCCCACGCCTTGTACGTCGCCTGCCAGACGATCTGGCCGTCGGTGTCGGTCATCTCCAGTGGCGTGCCGATCTGGTCGGTGTGGAAGTAGTAAAGCGTGTTTTCGGGTTCACCTTCACGCTGATCGACACGGGCCAGCGGCGCATAGCTGCCGGGCTCGTAGATGTACAGGCTGCTCTGTCCCGGCTGTTCTTCACGCAGCATCCGCAGGCCTTGCCAGAGGAAGCGTTTGTGCTGGGTCTGGCCGTTTACTTCGGACTGTTTGGCAACCCGTCGCCCCAGGCTGTCGTACTGGTACGTGCCGGTGCTATGAAGCTGGCTGTTCACCAGCGTTTCGGCTTTGACGAGACGGTTTTCGCAGTCGTAGGTAAACGT